>JAFVAN010000034.1 GCA_017480485.1 Ruminococcus sp.
GCGAAAAGCCTAAACATGGGGAAGATAAGGGGAAGGGGAGCGCGAGGGGGAGGACCTAAAGAGGGGGGAAACAAGGTACCCATCACATCAGATCGACGGGGAGCCCCCTCTTTTGGTCCTCCCCCTCGCAACCGTGCGCAGACGCTGCGAACACCACAAAGAAAAAGATAGAAGCAAAAGCCCCTCGCAACAGGGCGACCGCCAAGGTCGGCCCAGAAACAAAGCCAAGGACGTGCCGCAAGCCCCGCAGCACCGTGTACCGTTAACACCATTATACCTTATCCATTTCCCGACAGCTATAGCCTTATGCCAAGAACTTTTCAACAAATTCTTCCGCTTATCCCAATAATTCCCTTTTTGGCCCCATATCTCGGGCCGCAGCGACACGCCCGGAGTCGGAAAATGCTGTTTCACGCCGCTTTCGTTTTTTGTCAAAAATTTTTGATTTGATTATCATTGTTTTATCACATTCGGGGGTATAATGTAAGTATAAACAAAAAACAACACCGCAATGCGGCAGGATATATTGGAGGCATTGATATGGATAACATGGGATTCAACAGCTATAACAATGAGATAAATAACGGCACAGCCGCTCCCGAGAGCTATACCGCCGATTTCGCGCCCTACAGCGCCGAGCGCGTGCACGAGGTAACCTACGCCGCCCCGAAAAAGAAAAACAGAGGCCGCGCAGTTCTGGCAGGCATCGTCGGCATCCTCAGTGTGGTAGCCATCGGCGCTACATCCATCGTCGGCTATGACCTGATAAAGGGCGACTCCATCGGCGTTACAAAGACCGCCGACAGCGAGACCAACGACAAAGAGGTCAAGAAGTCTTCGGCTGCTCCCGCTAACACCGACCTGCCCACCATCGTGCAGCTCGCCTCTCCCGAGGACGCCATGAGCATCCCCGATATAGTTACTAAGGTCTCGCCCTCTGTTGTAGGCGTCTCCTGCGTTACCACAGGCGGCGTTGCCACAGGCACGGGCATCATAATGAGCAGCGACGGCTACATCATCACCAACGCCCACGTTGTTGAGGGCGCAACCTCTATCTCCGTTCTGCTGCCCAGCTCCTACGCCGACGACAGCAGCACCACCGAGGACCTGACCATTGAGGCAACTCTGGTCGGCAAGGACACCCAGACCGATATCGCGGTGCTCAAGATCGAAAAGACAGGCCTCACCGCCGCAGAGTTCGGAAAGTCCTCTGACATTCAGGTGGGCGAGGTAGCGATAGTTATCGGCAACCCCCTGGGCTTCGAGCTTGCAAACTCTGTTACCGCGGGCATCATCTCGGCGGTGGACAGGTCCATAACAGTTGACGACAGGACCATGAACACCATCCAGACCGACGCCTCTATCAACAGCGGCAACTCCGGCGGCCCCCTGATCAACGCCTACGGTCAGGTAATAGGCATCACCTCCGCAAAGGTAACATCCACCTACGGCGAGGGCCTCGGATTTGCTATCCCGATAGATGAGGCCATCCCGATAGTTCAGGAGCTCATGACCTACGGTAAGGTCACAGGCAGACCCTCTCTCGGAGTCAGCGGCGAGAACGTTACCGAGGTATACTCCCAGTATTACGACATCCCCAAGGGCTTCTTTGTAAGGGGCGTTAACTCGGGCTCCTGCGCCGAGAAGGCGGGCATCAAGGTCAACGACATCGTTACGGGCATCGAGGGTACTACTATTGAGACCATCGAGCAGTTCAACGATGTTAAGAACAAATACAAGGCAGGCGACACCGTAACGATCACAGTCTACAGAGACGGCAAGTACATCGACTTTGATGTAACGCTGGACGAGGTGGCCGACGAGGTCGAGGAGGAGGACGATAACAAGTATCCTTATCCCGGCGGCAGCGATGACGGCTACGGTGATTACGGGGACTACGACGACTACGATCGCTATCGCGAGTTCTTCCAGCAGTTCCCCTTCTAAACACAGATTTCTTCCAATTTTCATATTCTTTTACTTCTTGGGAAAAGGGCTGCCCCTCACGGGACAGCTCTTTTCTTTTTTAGATCCTCCACCATCTTTCAGTCGTGCGAATACGTCGGTGCCCCGACGGGGCAAGTCGCGTGAGCACTCGCAAGCTCGTTTACAATGATGTAAAGTGGGAGGGTTCCCTCGCGAACCAGCACCCAGCGGGAAAGCACTCACGCAAAGCCCACCGAACGGCTGCACCGCCGCCTCATCCATAAAGGCGCCCACCTCCCCTCCGGGGAGGCGCTGAGACGCTGCGTGTCCGCCCGACTGAAAGATGGTGGGGGAATTAAAAATAAAAAGCACAAAAAACAGAATTTACCTTTGGGCATTCTGCCGATATAGTTGAAAAACCCTTGCTTTAAAGAAATGTACATTGTATAATATAAAATGTGTAATAATGTATTCACGGAGGCGAGATCATGTCTGTTAATGAAACTATCGCGGCGGGGCGCTGCTTCCTCGGTATCGAGTTCGGCTCTACAAGAGTAAAGGCCGTGCTCTGCGGCCCCGATTCTCAGCCCGTGGCCACAGGAGCCTATGAGTGGGAAAACAGGCTCGAAAACGGCCTCTGGACCTATTCGGAGCAGGATATCCTCACCGCCCTGCGCAGCTGCTATGCCGACCTCAAGCGGGACGTAAGAGAGCGGTTTTCCGTCACCCTCACGGGCTTTGCCACTATGGGCGTCTCCGCAATGATGCACGGCTACCTCGCCTTTGATAAGAACGACCGCCTGCTGGTGCCCTTCCGCACCTGGCGAAATACCGTCACCGCCGAGGCCGCCGAGAGGCTTACCGCCCTCTTTGGCTTCAATATCCCCCAGCGCTGGAGCATAGCGCACCTCTATCAGGCAATACTGAACAAGGAGCCCCATGTGGGCGATATCGCCCACATCAATACTCTGGCGGGCTATGTCCATTTCCTGCTGACAGGTGAGCTGGCCCTGGGCGTGGGCGACGCCTCCGGGATGTTCCCCGTTGAGGAAAGCCGATACTATAACGGAAAAATGATGCACAGCTTTATGGAGCTGCCCGAGGTCGCGGCCTGCGGCTGGCACCTGAATTCCATCCTGCCCCGCATCGCGCTGGCTGGCGAGGAGTGCGGCAGGCTCACTGCCGATGGGGCGGCCCTCCTTGACCCCGAGGGAGACCTGAAAGCGGGCGTGCCTCTCTGTCCCCCCGAGGGCGACGCAGGCACGGGAATGACCGCCACCAACTCCGTCCGTCCCGGAACAGGCAATATCTCGGCGGGTACCTCGGTGTTCTCGATGCTGGTGCTGGAGCGGGAGCTTACGGGCTGCTATCCGGAGATCGACGTGGTCACCACCCCCGACGGCTCTCCCGTAGCAATGGTCCACTGCAACAACTGCTGCGGCGAGCTGGACTTCTGGGTAAAGCTCTTCGGGCAGTTTGCGGAGCTTGCCGGCAGCCCCGTGGATAAGGGGCGGATATACGAGCTTCTGTACACCAATGCCATGAACGCCCCCGCAGACTGCGGCGGCATCACCGCCTGCAACTTCATCTCCGGCGAGCCCGTGGCGAAGGTGGCGGAGGGCAGACCAATGTATATGCGCAGCCCCGACAGCCGCGCCGACCTCGGCTCCTTTATGCGGGCCGAGCTCTATGCCTCTCTGGCGGCCTTGAAGCTGGGGAATGACATTTTGTTTGAAAAGGAAAAGATAACGGCCGGGCGCTTCAACTGCCACGGCGGGCTCTTCAAGGTAAGGGGCGCCGCAGCGCAGATCGCCGCCGACGGCCTCGGGACACCCACTGCGGTGATGCAGACCGCAGGAGAGGGCGGCGCCTGGGGCATGGCCCTGCTGGCGCAGTATATGGTGGAGGGCGGCGGGCTCAGCCTTGCCGACTGGCTGGAGCAGAAGGTCTTCGCGGGCCTCGAGGCCGAGGCCTACTCTCCCGACCCTGCGGGTGCTAAGGGCTTTGCGGAATATATGAAAAGCTTTAAAACAGCCCTCGATATGGAGAGGATCATAGCATTATAGCAAAGGAACAGGTGTGACACAATGCTTGAAGAACTGAAACAAAAGGTGCTGGAGGCCAACCTTATGCTGCCGAAGCACGGGCTCGTGACCTTTACCTGGGGGAACGTGTCCGCGGTGGACAGGGAAAGGGGCCTTATGGTGATAAAGCCCTCGGGCGTCGAGTACGAGGGGATGAAGGCAGATGATATGGTGGTGGTCAGCCTTGAAACGGGCGAGACCGTTGAGGGCAGCTACCGCCCCTCCAGCGACACCCCCACCCATCTGGAGCTTTACAGACACTTTCCCAAGCTGGGAGGTGTGTGCCACACCCACAGCCGCTGGGCAGTGGCCTTTGCCCAAGCGGGGCGGGGCATACTGCCCATGGGTACCACCCACGCGGATTATTTTTACGGCGAGGTGCCCTGCACCCGCGCCATGACTCCCGCCGAGATCGCGGGAGAGTACGAGAAGGAAACAGGCACCGTCATCATCGAGGCCTTCGAGGGTAAGGACCCCATGGATATCCCTGCGGTGCTGGTGCGCAGCCACGGGCCCTTCACCTGGGGCAAGGACGCCTACGACGCGGTGTATCACGCGGTGGTGCTGGAGGAGGTAGCCTTTATGAACTATCACACCCTTGGCCTCGACCCCGCGGCAGGCCCCATGCAGCAGGAGCTGCTGGATAAGCACTATCTGAGAAAGCACGGCAAGAACGCCTATTACGGCCAGATAAAGGAGGAAGACAAATGAAATTCAGGAACCCTGTAGTTAAAGGCTTTTACCCCGACCCCAGCGTTTGCTTTGCAAACGGCAAGTATTATATGGTTTGCAGCTCCTTCCAGTATTTCCCCGGCATCCCCCTCTTTGAGAGCGAGGACCTTGTGAACTGGACCCAGATAGGCTACGTCCTGACCCGCCGCAGTCAGGTGATGCTGGACAAGATAAACAGCTCCGGCGGTATTTTCGCCCCCACCATCAGATATAACAAGGGCAGGTTCTACGTTGTCACCACCAACGATACCACCGGCCAGAATTTCTATGTCTACACCGACGACATCTACGGCGAGTGGAGCGAGCCCATCTACGTCGATCAGGGCGGGATAGACCCCTCGCTGTACTTCGAGAAGAACCGTGTCTACTTCATGTCCAACGGCGAGGACGACAACGGCGTCGGCGGCGTCGTTCAGTGCGAGATAGACATCGAGACGGGCAAGAAGCTCTCCGAGAGCAAGTGCATCTGGCAGGGCAGCGGCGGCCGCTACCTCGAAAGCCCCCATATGTACAAGATCGGCCGCTGGTACTACCTTATGGCCGCCGAGGGCGGCACCGAGTACGGCCACATGATAACCTGCGCCCGCAGCCGCAGCCTTTGGGGCAGGTATTCCCGCAACCCCAACAACCCCGTGCTCTCCAACCGCAACAAGGCCCCCTATATCATTCAAGGCATAGGCCACGGCGACCTTGTGCAGGACAAGAACGGCAACTGGTTCATCCTCAGCCTTGGCTTCAGACAGATACACATCTGGATGCCCTTCCACAACCTTGGCCGCGAGGTGTTCCTGACCCCCGTTAAGTTCGGCGAGGACGGCTGGTTCACCGCGGGCATGGACGGCACCACCGAGGAATTCTTCGAGATCGAGGGAGACTTCGAGCAGAGGATAGAGAACCACTACAGCTTCGAGAACCTTAAATGGAACATCGACTGGGCCTATATGCGCCACCCCGAGCCCAAGAACTACGAGCTCTCCGAGGACAAGGCCGTGCTCCACGGCACAGACATAACCCTTGACGAGGCCGACTCCCCCACCTTCATAGCGCTAAGGCAGAAGGAATTCAACATGATGCTCTCGGCCCAGGTGAGCGTGGAGGGCAGCGGCGAGGCAGGCTTCACCGTGTATATGTGCGAGAACGAGCACTACGAGGTGGCCATCCGCAAGGCCCCCGAGGGCGAGGGCTACGAGGCCGTGCTAAAGCTCAATATAGGCGGCATCAAGCACATCCAGAAGACCGCGCCCCTAAAGTCCGCAAAGGCGCAGCTCTACGTCCAGTCGGATAATTTCAGCTACAGCTTCTATTTCCGGGAGGAGGATCAGGCTGTCAAGACCTCCCTGGGCTACGGCTACGCCAAGTACCTCACCAGCGAGGTCTCGGGCGGTTTTACGGGCGTTATGCTTGGTATGTACGCCGTTGGCAGCTGCACGGGAGAATTCACCGAGCTGGAGCTGGACTACAAGTGCTGACACCATTTGAAAATTTATGCTGGCGGCATAGAAAACCCTGCAAATGCGTGGGTTAAACGTTTTAATAATTTGTCCAAAATAGTGATGGACTGCGTCAAATATTGTACAATTCGCTGAAAAAATTTTTAACGCTTGACAGCGGGGCCCAAATGTGGTTTAATATAAGGTAGTATCGTATATTGGACCATCAGCCCCTGTTCAAATGTAAACTTTTGGTGAACAGGGTAAGAGATCTCCGATGTGCGCATCCTATGCAGGAAAGGGCCCTTAATATAACATGAATGAGAATAAGGAACAGGAAATAGATCTTCTTGAACTGATCGGCGTGCTGTGGAAAAAACTTTTTGGCATAGTCATCGCCACTGTCCTCGGCGCAGTAGTTGTGCTTATGTACACGCTGTTCTTTGTAACCCCCAAGTATCAGGCGAGCGCGATGATGTTCGTAAACACCTCGTCCCTGGATGTGGGCAGCACAAAGATAAATCTTTCAGACCTGACGGCTTCCAAGAGCCTCGCAAATACCTATTCGGTAATACTTAAATCCAGAACTACCCTCGAGGAGGTAATCGAAAAGGCTGACCTGAATTACACCTACACTCAGCTCAGTGGCATGATAACCACCGAGACCGTCAACGACACCGAGGTGTTCAGGGTGATCGTTACCTGCGAGGACCCCAACGAGGCAAAGAAGATCGCCAACACCATAGTTGAGGTCCTTCCCGACAGGATCAAGGACATCATGGACGGCAGTGCCGTTAAGGTTGTGGACGACGCCATAGCTCCAAAGACCTATGTTTCGCCCAACTACAAGAGAAACGCCCTCATCGGCGCCCTTGTCGGCTTTGTAATAGCCTGCGCCATCGTGATAATCAGGTATATGCTCGATACTACGATCCACTCCGAAAGCTTCCTTCTCGACGAATACGAGAGCATACCGCTGCTCTCTGTTGTTCCTGTCGTTTCAGAGCACAAAAGCAGCGAGAGCTGAGTGAAGGTGAAGCTTAAAGAGAGGTGAGCACAGATGGCTGACAAGAAAAAGAACAAGGAGCTTGACGAAAAATTTCGCAAGGGCTCAAACATAATAAAAAGAATACTTAGGCAGGAGGCCGAGTACGACTTCCAGACCAGAGAGGCCTTCAACCTCACCAGAACGAACCTTATGCTTTCGTTCGCGGGCAGCGAGACCTCTAAGGTAGTGGGCATCACCAGCTCGATAAAGGGCGAGGGCAAGTCCTTCGTGGCCTGCTCCATCGGCCATGCGCTGGCTGAGGCGGACAAGACCGCCATACTCATAGACTGCGATATGCGCCTTCCTACAGTTGCAAGCAAGGTCGGGTGCAACAAACGCCCCGGACTTTCAAATATCCTCACAGGCTCGGTAAATGATATCACCGAGGCCGTGAACTACGACGCCTTTGGCGGGCTCGATGTCATCCCTGCGGGAGACATCCCCCCCAACCCCTCGGAGCTGCTGGGTTCCGAGCGCTTTGAGCAGATGCTCAAGCTTCTGGGCGAGAAGTATGATTACATCATCCTCGACCTGCCGCCTGTTACGGCGGTCACCGACGCGATAGTCGTTTCCAAGGTCATCGACGGCATCATCCTTGTGGTGCGCCATGAGTACACCGACAAGAACGCCGTTAAGGACGCCATCAGGCAGCTCAATATCGCCGACGCCAGAATTCTTGGCTTTGTCTACAACGGTATGTTCACCGGAAACTCGAAGTACGGCAAGTACGGAAAGTACGGCAAGTACAAGGGCTACTACGGCTATGGCTATGGCTACGGCTACGGCTACGAGAACGCGGGGAAGACCACTACCTCGAACAAGTGATAAAGGCGTGACATGAAGAAAAAGCTTATGTATGCTGCCGCCGTCCTGCTCTTTGCATTGGCAGGGTTCTTCATCTACCAGGTGATATCGAGGCAGTATCAGATAAGAAAAGCCGAATCGGACAACTCCAGGCTCCGCGAGGAGGTAATGAGCGAGAACGACGGCTTCAGCGACCTGAAGCCCGGCCAAACCGAAGGCGGGGACAATGAAGAGAAGTATGTGGAGGACAGCCTCAGCGGCGACATAACCTATCGCTACAGCGTCGATTTCGACAAGCTGTGGGAGCGCAATGCGGACGCCTGCGCCTGGATAGACATCCCCCATACGGATATGAGCTTTCCCATAGCACAGCACCCCAGCGACGACAACTACTATCTTGAAAGAAATTTCAGCGGCCAGAAAAGCATTTATGGCGCGGCATATATCGAGCTCTATAACAACAGGGACTTCAACGACAATGTCACCGTTGTTTACGGCCACGATATTAGCAACGGCCAGTGGTTCGGCCAGCTTGAAACTATATTTACAGACCCCGAGACCTTTGAGAAGAGCAAGGACATAATCCTCTATCTTCCCTCGGAAACACGGACCTACCGCGTGTTCGCGGCTCTGCCCTACAGCGACAAGCACCTGATGCAGAGCTATGATTTCACAAAAAAAGAGGTCTTCGAGAAGTTCATCGAACAGATCCTCGAAACGCGGAACATCAACAGCATAATCAGACCCGAGGACGCCCCCGAGTTCGGAGACAAGCTGCTGGTGCTTGAAACTTGCTTAAAAGGCGACTATTCACATCGCTTTTTGGTATTGGCGCGCAAGCGCTGATAAAATCTTATGAAAGGAGTAATGTTATTATGAAGAGGAAACTGGCGTGCCTTCTGACTTCCTGCGTTGTTGCAGTAGCAGTTGCTCTGCCCGCATTCGCAGCCGAGGAGGACGCAGATTTCGTTCCCAGCGTGGAGCCTGAATCTTCTGCTCGCATTGTCAATGCTGCAGTAACGATCGATGGTGAAGACTATGATCTCGAGGGCCTTGAGGCAATGGGACTTGAGATGATCGTTACACCTCTCTCTGAGGCAGACAGCGCAGTAAACGCAGACATCACACAGATGCTGAAGGATGCTGATGCTGACGTTCAGAGCGGCATTAAGTTTGCAGACAGTGCCGACCAGGAGAAGTTCGACGCTGCAAAGCCTGAGATCGATCTTCAGGAGCTGGTCGATGTTAGTATCGTATACTCTGACAGCAAGGAGCTCTTCACCGAGGCGACAGACGTTACATTTACCCTCCAGGTAGATAACGGCGCTAAGGTAAAGGCAGTTGCTCACGACGACAGAACAGCCGGCTGGGAGCTCGTAGGCGAGATCCCCTTTGGCGCAAGCGGCGATGAGCTGACAATCAACGTTGCATCCCTCAGCCCCTTCGCATTCTATGCTGATAAGGCTGCAGAGGGCGGCGAGAGCCAGCCTGAGAGCCAGCCCGAAGGTGGTAACGGCGGCAACGGTGGTAACGGCGGCAACGGCGGTACTTCGCCCAGCACCGGTACGACCAATGGCCTGCTCTATGCTATCCCTGCTGCTATCGCAGTAGTTGGCGGCGTAGTTCTGGTTAAGCGCGCTAAGAAGAACTGATCAAACGGTTCTAAACAACATCATAGGAGAAAACTATGAGCGGTTCCCGAAAACACGGCAGCAAGGGCAGGAAGTCTCCTGTCTTCAAGCTGCTGGTCGTGTCAGCCGTTCTGTGCGCGACTGCTGCAGCAGTCTACGTTTTGGGCGAGCTGGCCGAAAGAAAAGTTAATAAGGAGCTGAACGATTCTCAGCAGGCGGATTCGTCTGCTGAGAATATTGTTGTTGACGAAAATGAAAGAAGCACAATAAAGGTGAACGGCAAGACCTACGCCTTGAAGGAGAACATCGAGACCATACTGCTGATGGGCGTCGATAACGACGGAACCGTCGAGAGCACCGAGACCTACCGCAACGACGACGTGGCGGACTTTCTTCTGGTCGTAGTGCTTGACCACAGCGACGGCAGCTACAAGTCGCTGGCCATCAACCGCGATACCATGGCAAAGGTCCCTGTGCTGGGCGTTACGGGCACCCTCCTTAACTGGATGGACGGCCAGATATCCCTTGCCCACACCTATGGCTCGGGCACCGAGGACAGCTGCCGCAATCAGGTAAGGGCTGTTTCGGAGCTGCTCTATCAGCAGAACATTGCTCACTATGCTTCTTTTGACATCCCCGCTATCGGCATCGCAAACGACGCCGTTGGGGGCGTTACGGTCACCATCGAGGACGACTTCGGTGAGGAGCGCCCCGATATGGCTGTCGGCACAACAGTCAAGCTCAATGCAGAGCAGGCCGAGCTCTTCGTGCGCGGCAGGGCAACGGTGGCAGACAAGACCAACGTCAACCGTATGTCGCGGCAGAAGACCTATATCAAGGCTTGGCGCGAGCTTGCCCTGAAAAAGCTGGACTCGGACAGCAATTTCTTCTTCGACCTCCTTGGCATGACCTCTGACTATATGGTCAGCGACATGACCATCAACCAGCTTTCAGACTTCGCCAACCAGGTGGCAGCCTACGAGGACAAGGGCACCTTCGACATCGCAGGCACCTCCCAAAAGGGCGAAAAATATATGGAGTTCATCTACGACGAGAGCGCCCTGCAGCAGCAGGTCCTCGACCTCTGGTACGTCGAACTCCCCGACGACAACGCGGAATAACTATTCCCCCTGCTGTCTGCCGGGCTTGCTGGGGGGAATTTTTATTTCGGGGATAGACAGGGAAGGGTGTGGTTAGATTGTTTTACAATGCGGGAGAATTTACGGTGAAGGTCCCAGGCGGGCGGGTGCCCTGCATTTCCTTCGGGAGGGGGAAGAAGCCTCTTGTGATGCTGCCGGGGCTTCGGCTCTCGGATATTCGGGGATCCTCGAAGCTCGTCGCTTGGTATTACAGGCTCTTTGCGAAGGAATACACGGTCTACATGATCGACAGGAAGGACAGCATCCGCAAGGGGGCCGACAACCGCAGCCTTGCCGAGGACACGGCGGCGGTGATGAAGCGCTTGAAGCTCAGGGACGTTTATCTCTTCGCGGCCTCTCAGGGCGGGATGATAGCTCAGGAGCTGGCCATACGCCATCCGGAGCTCGTGAAAAAGCTGGTGCTGGGGGTCACTCTTAGCCGCAGCAATGACACCGTCAGGGCCGTGATCGCCCACTGGAAGGAGCTTGCGGCGACCTCCGGTCTGGCCGCCGTCGCGGAGGACTATATGTACAAGGGCTTCTCGGAAAAGTACATAAAGAAAAACAGGCTGGTCATCCCTCTGGCCCTAAAGCTCCAGAGGCTCATGCCTGCCCGGCGGTTCATCACACTTGCGGAGGCCTGCCTGACCTGCGAGACCTATGACGAGCTTGACAAGCTCAAGTGCCCCGTCCTGGTCCTTGGCGGCGGCAGGGACAAGGTGGTGACGGGGGAGGCCTCCCGAGAGATCGCCGAGAGGCTTAGCTGCCCCTGCCACATCTACGAGGACCTGAGCCACGAGGCCTACAACGAGGCCAAGGATTTCAACAAGAGGATATATGATTTTTTTGCTGACGGTAAGTAGCGCCGCCGGATGGTAAAAACGGGACCACGCCCCAAATGAGGTGTGGCCCCGTTTTTTGTCGGAGGACGATCATCATCTCCTGCTAAACTCCGTGCCTTGTACAAACAGTGCATCGACGCCGCCGATGTCGATGACTGTGCCGAAGAAGCGGCGCTCGAACTCGACCTCGGTGGAGCCGTCGGCGGTCTCGTAGCCGCCGTGGATGACAGCGGTGCTGCTGTGAGGCACAGCCTTGGCACGGCCGTCGGAATAGACCAGCTGCATATCTCCCAGCACGCTGCTCTCTCCCGTGGCGAGGGTGAAGCCCTCACCGAGATAGGCCCCGATGGGGGACAGAGTTATGCTCCGCCCGTCCTTCGAGACGAATTCTGCGGTCTCAAGGTTCTTTTCTAAGCTCAGCCGAGCCGTGAAGGTCTCCCCGCCGCCCTTAAATTCCAGCTCGGCAGAGCCAAGGCCCTCGGGAACATCCAGCTCGCAGATATAGGCGTAAACGTCGGGGGCGTCGCCCTCTCTTCTGTACAGCTCGCCTACCGCCGCAAGGGAGCCCTCAAAATAGACCTTCGGGCCGTCCTCGAAGAACTCCGCCCCACGGCTGTCCTTGGCCTCGGCGGTGAGTATGAGCAGGGGCGTTTTGCCGTCGCTGAGCACGTTGTCTACCGTCAGCCGCAGGTGCTCGTTCTCCATGACTGCGCCCTCTCCCTCGGGCAGGGCCTCGGCCCCGGAGATATAGCGCTCCTCGCTCTCGCTGTGATATGCCCTGTAGACCGCGGCCCCAGCCGTTACGGTCATCGTCAGGGCGGCGCAGGCCGCCGCAGCCACCGCCGCAGTCCTGCGGGCGCGAACGCCTCTGCTGCGGGCAATGACCTCCCGCGTGTCCAGAAGCCCCTCGTCTATCCCGTTCATCGCTCTTAAAATATCTATTTCATTCATATCAACATACCCTTTCTTTTCAAGTGTTCTTTAAGCTCCCTGCGCATCCGCGACAGGGCCGTGTTTATCTTGCTTTGGGAGAAGCCCGTCCTTTCGGAGATCTCGCTTGTGCGGAGGCCGTAGAAGTATCTCAGCACAAAGAGCTTCTGCCTATGCCGCTTCTGGCTCCTCAAAAAGCCCTCCAAAAGCTCCGTCAGCTCGCTCTCCCCGAAGGCAGCGGCGGGGTCGGGGATGCACTCTGCCAGCTCCTCCGTCAGCTCCACAAGCCTCGCCGAGCGCTTTTCGGCCTTCCGCTTGTCCAGCATATCAAAGGCGGTGCACCGCACCAGCCGCGCCAGATACCCGAAAAGGTCCTCTATCTCCCGGGAGGGGATGCTGCGCCAAGCCTTGAGATATGCGTCGTTCAGGCACTCCTCGGCGTCCTGCTCGCTGCCAAGAAAGCTGAGTGCCAGCCTCCCGAGCCGCCCGCCGTATTTTTCCGCAGCAGCGCTGACAGCCTGCCCGCTGCGGCTCCTGAACAATTCGATGATCTCTCTGTCCTCCACAGCCCTCTCCCCCTTTCACTATGGTAATCGGAAAACAAGCCGCAATTCTTGCAGCTTTTGAAAAAATAAGCCGCCCCACAGCCCTGCACGCAGGGAGCCACGGCTCTCTTTGTGAATTTTTACCAAAAATGTTGAAAACTTTTTGACGCAAAAATGAGCCATTTGGCTCATGTGCTTTCTGAAAAAGTGTGCTACAATTATTATGCGGTAGTATCGGCCTTAACAATTAAGCCGCAAATATTTCACGCGAAAGGATTGACAAAGCTATGCCGGAGCTGTATAACAGACAGACAGCATAGCATCACTGCGCCCTTTTTACAATTTTACTATACGGAATAATGCGCACTCATAGGACAACTGCGTCCTGTGGGATGCGCATTTTTATTTCACGCGAGGTGAAAAAAATATGATAAACATGGTGTTGAGTCAGGCAAAATATATAGCGCTGCTGCTGGGGCGGGCGCACCATCCCGGGGATACACGGATCCTTCAACCGCTACCCCACCCGGGAGGGCGAGATGATATTCTATGTTGTGATGCTGTTCGTCTTTATCAGGCGGGAGAAGGAGGGCGCCAGGCCCGGAACAGGCTTCCCCTTCTGCTGGCGGCCTACGGAGCCTTCCGCTTTCTTGAGGAGTGGTTCAGAGTCTCCGGCTCGACAAGCCTTGTCCACCTGTCCCACCTCTGGTCGGTGATAGCCTTTATCGTGGGCCTGAGTATTTTAATTGAAATGAATTCGACCACCAAAAAGCGCCAGGCCCACGCAAAGTGACCCCCGGCCGGAAAAGCCCTCCCGCAGGCGGAGGGTCAAAACCCGGCGGAAAACGGTATATCCCCCCGCAGGGGGATAATATCATTTTCCGCACCCCCCGAGCCGCGCCGGCGGCGAGGGCATTCGACCCCATAAAACCAAACCGCAAAGTAAAAACGGTCTCATGACTTTGCGGTTGGCTATTTAATAATAAAAAAAGGAGGAAAATAATATGAAGATCTTCAAAAGGGTCCTGACGCGCTGCGGCTCCATGCTGCTGGCGGCTGCGCTGCTTACGACCCTTGCCCCGGCTTCTGTTTTTATTCTCTGGACGCCGTTGAAATAAGCCCGGTACTGTCGATCAGTGCGAAGGACAACGTTTCCAATACTGATGAGGCAGACTATGCCGAGTGGGATGCGGATCTTGGTGAGTTCAACTTCAATGTTGATTCGTTGTCAGTATGCGGCGGCAATACCGGCAACCCGACCACAGGCGCAGCCGCAGCAACAATGAGCATTGTTGCTCTGCTTGGCGCAGCGTTCCTTGTTTCAAAGAAAAGCAAGTGACCAAGCATAAAGCGGCTGCTGTACACAGCGCCGCAAAGTGAGAAAAATGGTACTTCATCCCTTTCGGGGTGAGGTACCATTTTTTGTGTGTTTGCTTTTCATTTTATATACCGCACGGCGCGGACCACCGTGAGCACGCGGCCCTGATATTCCTCAAGGTCCTCGGTGCGGCAGGGGTTGTTGGTGAGGCCGTAGTCTGCGGTGAAGTGTACCATCTGCCCGTCACCGATGTACATTGCAACGTGGCCGATGCCGTCGTCGGCGTAAAGACTGTTGTTGCCGCTGCTGTTGGTGGCGCAGAGGAAGAACAGCAGATCGCCCTTTTCAAGCTTTGAGATATCCACTCGGGCCGAGGGGTCGTTTACGCGGTAGGTCTCGATGCCGCTGATCTCTCCGAGGTAGGAGATGTTGTCAAAGACCACCTCGCAGCGGGGGTCGTTGGCTTGGGCGTCGGCGTAGTGCTCGAGGTAGATGCCCACCTGTAGGTAGGCCAGCTCCGTCATTCCGGAGCAGTCCGAGCGGGTCTCGGTCTCGCCCACATATTCGCCGCTGAGCTCGTAGGTCTGGTTGGGCTTGCCGCTCATCTCGAGGGCGTAGTCAACAACGATCTGCCGAACCTCGTCGGCGGTGAGGGCCGTGAGGGAGGAAGGGTCCGAGACGGTGAAGGTGCGGTACTCGTACTGGGCCTCGTTCAGCTCGTTGACGCCTGTTGAGAAGGGTATCTCGATGCTGAGGGCGCCGTTGCCGTCGGGCCTGCCGTAGCAAACGCGGTCCTCGCTGTTAGAGAGCACGTCATGGGCGCCGTCGGCCATAGCGGCCCCGCGGGCAACGCGGTAGAAGCCCTCGGAGAATTCGGCCTTTTCGGGCTGTGAGGCAGCCTCGGAGGCGGAATCGGCAGCGCGGCTCGGGGCCTCGCTGCTATCGGAGGATCCGCATCCCGCCAGCAGCAGAGCCGCCGCAAGGATAAGGGAAAGATGATTTTTCATGATAGTCACCTTCTAAGAGAGTTGTAATGAAAACGAGTAACTGAACGGAAACGGCGCAGAGCGCTTTTTGTTTCTTACCTCTTGCCTCTAATCAAACATTCCGATCTTTCTTCAATCTCTTGTACACCATCGCGCTGATGGGCTCGATACAGACGCGGCCCGAGAGCGGGAATTTGTTCATCTTCCCCTGCGGGTTCAGCCTTATGTAGAACCTGCCCTCGGGCAGGTCCAGCCAGCGCTCCTCTTCGTAGGGGTTGAAAGCCACTACGATGCAGTCCTCCTCGTCCTCCAGCTTGATGGCAATGAAGTTGTCATCGTAGGTGTTGAGGAAGTATAAGCACCGCTCAACATCCCCCTTGGTCCGCAGCCTGAAAAGCGGGTTGTTCCGCCGCAGGCGTATGAGCATCCTGTAGTAGTTGAATACGTCTATGTTCTCTGCCTTCTGGTCCCACTTGATGGCGTTGGTGTAGTCGGGGGCGTTGTAGCTGTCGTGGGCCACCCGCGTTACCTCGTTGTCCTCCTCGCCCGGGCCCGGGATGCGGGGCTTCGAGCGCAGGAAATCCTGACCCAGCTGCAAAAACGGCATCCCCTGAGAGAGGATCGTTATCGCCGCCGCAAGCTTGTCCATCTTCTTGCGGGTGTCGCGGTCAAAGTGCTTGGCGCAGATCGACAGCTTGTCCCAAAGGGTGTGGTTGTCGTGGGCCTCGCAGTAGTTCACGGCCTGAGAGGGCTCGAAGGCCCAGCAGGCCTCCTGTGCGTCCTTCAGCTGCCAGTGAGGCACCGACCCCGCTATCCCCCGCCTGAGGACGTGGAAGGCGTTGCGGTTGCCGCTGACAAAGCCGATGTCATATGGGTTGAAGGTGCCGCCCTTCACGGCGTCGCGTATGTTGTCGTTGAAAAGGCCCACCCGCCCGAAGCTGTAGGAATTCCATTTATACGCCAGCTTGTCGGAGGGCAGGGGGCTCTCGCCGCCTGTCCAGCCCTCGCCGTACATCAGCAGCGGCGGATCAAACTTGTTAAGCTCGTCGCGGATAAGGTTCACGGTCTCGATATCGTGCAGGGCCATCAGGTCAAAGCGGAAGCCGTCCAGCTTGTACTCGGTGGCCAAGAATTTCAGGGAGTTTATCATGAAGCGGCGGTACATCAGGTGGTCGGAGGCGGTCTCGTTGCCGCAGCCGGAGCCGTTTGAGAAGCTGCCGTCGCTGTTCAGCCTGTGATAGTAGTAGGGGAAGGTCTTGTGGAAGGCGCTGTCCCGGGTGTGATAGGTGTGGTTGTAGACCACGTCCATAATGACGCCGATGCCGTTCTTGTGGAGGGTCATCACCAGCTCCTTGAACTCTCGGATGCGGCTGCGGGGGTCAAAGGGGTCGGTGGAGTAGGAGCCCTCGAGGCAGTTGTAGTTCAGGGGATCGTAGCCCCAGTTATACTGCGGCTTGTCGGGTCTGCTCTCGTCCACGGTGAAGTAGTCGAAGACGGGCAGCAGCTGAACGTGGGTGACGCCCAGCTCTTTAAGGTGGTCCAGACAGGTCCTTACCCCGAGGTAGGAGGTACCGCTCTCCTTGAAGGCGGCAAAGCGGCCCCGCTCGTCAAGGGGGACGCCGCTGGAGGGGTCTGCGGAAAAGTCACGGACGTGGCACTCGTAGACCACGGCGTCGCAGGCGTTCTCGCAGATGGGTCTCTTGGTCTCGCTCCAGCCCATAGGGTTGGTGCGGGAGAGGTCGGTGATATAGCCCCTCTTGCCGTTCACTCCGCAGGCGCGGGCATAGATGTCGATGGTCTCAAATTTTGTGCGGTTGTCGAACTCGAAGGTAAAGGTATAATACACGTCGTCGGCGCGGCGCATGAGCTCGACGTACCAGACGCCCCTTTCCAGCCGCTCCATAGGCAGTATCTCGATGAGGTTGCTGCCCTCGCCGTCCAGATAGAGCTTCAGGTACACGCCGGTGGCAAGGGGCGACCAGGTCTTGAAGACAGTCTTCCCCTCGTGGAAGCTGACGCCCAAGTCGTCGCCGTCGTAGGCATAATTTTTATCAAATTGTGCGTAGTCTTTTATCTGATACATCAGAGAGCATCCTTTGTTTTGTTAGATTGTTCGCGGTTTGACCGATAGTTTTGTGCGTGTTTCGCGGGGTCCGCGACTTAGGGGCGCTGCCTGGACCTGCCAAGGGCTAAGGCCGCCCTTGGAACCGGCCAATTTGCCGCAGTTGTGCTGACTTTTTCACTTCATTGGCTCGACAAGCCTTCTGAGGACCCCGTTCCGCGAGGGAGTCCCCGCACATCACACCGTTGTAAACGAGCTTGCGAGTGCTCACGCGTCCTGCGCCGTGCGCGCTAGCACAGCTATTCTTTCGCCTTGGAGCACCTTTGTTTCAAAGCCCTCCTTGGTGTTCACCAGCAGGTCTTCGTCTACGACTGCCTTGCCCTTTTCCAGCAGCAGTATTATGGTGGAGCCGCCGAACTCAAAATAGCCCTTCTCCTCGCCCTTGCGGACCGTCCTTCTGCCGTAGGGGTGCATATTGGTTATCTTGCCCACCAGTGTGGCGCCTACCTCCATCTGGATCACGTCCCCGAACTGCTTGGTCCTGATGATGCAGTATTCGCGGCAGTTCTCCTTGTAAACAGGCAGGTATTTGTTGGCGATGGGGTTCACGGTGTGCAGCACGCCGCTGATGGTCCTGTTGCGGCTCTTTTCGCCGTCGGCGCAGTAGCAGTAGCGGTGATAGTCGTCGGGAGAGAGCCTGATTATCACGGCTGTGCCCCCGTTATACCGCTCCGCCAGCTTGGAGTCCCGCAGCAGCGAGCCCACGGTGTAGACCGAATTTTTTACTACAAATTCGCTGGAATTGGTGATCCTGTAGGCGCTCACCTTTCCGTCCGAGGGGGCGATGAGCACGCTCTTGTCCCGGTCAACGCGCCTGCGGCCCGGCTTTATCTTTCTTACAAAGAAGTCGTTGAAGGAATAATACTTCCTGTTCTCGAAGTCGAAGATGTCGATGTCGTTGCGCTCGGCAAAGCGGAGCACAAAGGCAGCTGACAGGCGGCCGTCGAGGAAGAACCTCATAAGCTTTGAAAAGATCGGCAGCGAGGCTACCTTCATGGCGCATCTGCCTGCGGTGGAGCCGTAGAGCTTTGCCAGCAGCTCGTCCTGGCCCGTGGTCTGTTCAAATTCGTTTCCTTTTCTGTCCCGGTATCTCATGGTGAATATTCCTCCTGTCAGATCTCGGCGCTTACTTCTTGCCGCCGTACATGGTTATATATCCGATGAATATTATCGCGCCGATGGTGAACAGCACGATAATGCCTCTCATCGACAGCTTCTTTACCTTGATGTTGAGTACGAACAGCACGGCCATAAGTATCATAAAGCCCTGAAAAACGTAAGGATAAGCGGCTCTGGGGATGTTGTGCCTTCCCATGAATATCAGTGGCAGCACGATAGAGGTGGAGGTGATGGGCAGGCCCTGATACTCCTTTCTGTTCTCGGTGGTCGAGCGCTGGCGCTCCTCCTCCATAACGTTGAAATAGCCCAGCCTTATGAGGCCGCAGAGGACTATCAGCAGAGAGGAGATCATGCCGAGGCCGTGGTTGAAGCCGTAGTGATAGCCGATGCAGGCAGGCAGCACGCCAAAGCACACCAGATCTGCCAGAGAGTCTATCTGTATGCCGAAGACCTTCTCTTGGTCGGTGCGGTCCTTTTTGGAGCGGGCTATCTTTCCGTCAAACAGGTCGCAGATGCCCGAAAGCACCAGACACAGAAAGGCGGCGCTCTCGTTGCCCTCGAATACCTGTGTGATGCCGAACACCGCCGAGCAGAGGCTTATGTATGTCAGCACCACTGTGTAATTATAAAATCCTATCATTGCTTGTCACTCCTTGATCTTACCTTTTCGACTGATTTTTTAACGGCAGTCCCCGATTTTTTAACAGCTGTTCCCACCGTGCTCTTCACGGCTGTGCCGGAGCGCTTCACGGCGGTGTTCACCACCTGAAGCCTTTCGGCGATGGGCTCCTTTTTGGCGCTGCGGCGTATGGCGATTATGTGGGCGATAAGGGTTATCACTGCCCCCACTATCAGCAGGCCGTAGAACGAGAGCCCGCGGCTCAGCAGCATTCCCGAGGTCACAAGCTCCGCGCCGAACACACCCTCAAACATCACTATGAAGCAGGCCTCGGTTATTCCCGCGGCCCCCGGCAGGGGCAGCATCTCGACGGTTATGGCTATCATGGTCTGCAGGGTGATTATGGCGATGAAGCTTGTCCCCGTGAGCCCGTAAGACTTATATACCACCCAGGTCACCGCAAACAGGAATATCCTTTGGGCGCAGGTCATAAGGAAGATGTTCCAGACCGACCTAAGGTGGGTCCTGATGTACAGGGAGCCCTCGGTATAGTTATCGCAGATGCGGTTGATCTTCTTGATGGCGCCGTCCAGCTTCTTGTGCCGCAGGATATGCAGCTTTGTCAGCAGGAAGGCCACCCTTATGGCAAAGCGCCTTGCCCACCGGGGCTTTAAGATCAGCAGCACCAGCCCGGAGATATAGGCGATATTCAGCAGAAAGCCAACCAGCAGCAGCCACATCCACTCTCCCACGCTCTTCACCACGAACTCGTGCTCGAAGAGATAGAAGATGACGCCCAGCACCACCAGCACCGCCTTATATGCGATGGCGATGACCAGCATCATAAGCGTTGAATAGCCAAGCTTTATGCCGTCCTTTTTCATGTAATACATCTGGGCGGGCTGGCCCCCCGAGGCCGAGGGCGTGATGTAGCTGTAGAAGAAGCCCACAAAGCTGTATTTCAGGCAGCGTATGAAGGGGGTCTTGTCGCCGAAGAGCCTTAGCATATATTTTATTATCACGGATTCTCCCGCCACAAAGCAGAACACGAAGACGGCGCCCAATGCCAGCCACCGCTTGTCCGCTCTGTCCAGGTCGGAGATGATCGTTTCCAGCTCTGCATTCTTCAGCAGAAGGTGCAGCGTCAGATAGGCGATCAGGATTATGAACAGCACGTTCATAGCATATCCGACGATCTTCTTCAAATCTTTTCTTCCTCTTTTCGTTGTGTTGCCTTTGATGTATCTTTATGGCCCCGAGCCGCTGCGCGGAGAGATCATTCCGCCCGGCTCCTTGGCGCTTACAGCAGCATCAGCACGGTATAGCCCAGCACCAGCTGGAGGATGACGAAGCGGGCCACCACCTGAGTGTCCGACCAGTCCTTGTTCTTTCTTACATGGTCGTGGATGGGGGTCCTTATGCCGCTCATGAAGCTCTGCTTGTGGGTCAATCTTATCACCGTGAGCTTGACAAGGCCCAAGCCGCCGTCAATTATCATCACCAGCGCGAAGGGGATGAAGAGCAGAGGCCTGCCGCTGCGCATTGCCAGCAGGGCAATGAACACTCCCACAGAGCGGGAGCCCGCGTCGCCCATCAGCAGGCGGCTGGGGTGGCAGTTGAACCACAGATAGGCCGCCAGCACGCCCAGCATGACTATCGAGGGGAAGTAATTGGCCCAGGAGCCCGAGAACAGGAAGATGCTTACCATCGAGAGGGAGGCGCAGAGCCCGTCCACTCCGTCGGTGCAGTTCACAACATTTATGCTGCCCCAGACCAGCGCCACGCCCAGCAGGGCATAGACGGGCTTCGGCAGGTCGAGGGTGGTGCCGAAGAAGCCGATCTCGGTATCGTTATGCCAAACGAAGTTCACGGCGACACCCGCCGAGATGACAAGGTCCAGCAGGCCCTTCTTGAGCTCGCCCCAAGGCATTTTCGCGGCGTCGTCCAGATAGCCCGTGAGCATGGCGGCGAAGATGAGGGCGAGGTAGATGACATTCTCGATGCTCATTTTTGTAAAAAAGGCGCTGCAAAGCACGAAGACGGAGATAAGTATTATCCCCGCGCCCCTCGGCTTGCCCTGAGAGAGGGCGCCGTTGACAGCGAACTCTCTGCCCTGATCCTTAGGCAGGAACCCACGGAAGACAACGATGGCCGCCGCGCAGATCAAAAAGCTTGCCGCAAAGGCTATGGCAGCCAGCGGAAAGTCACAATTTTCGGCAAAAAAGCTATACAACATTTTACTTCATTCCTTTAGCGCATACTATCCTACTATACAATATATTATTATACACCATTTGAAGAAAAAATGCAAATCTATTCCTACGTTATTTTGCACAAATTTTCTTTTTAAATCCCCCACCATCTTTCAATCGGGCGCTTGACAAGGTTTTTCGGGCCTCCCCGGAGGGGAGGTGGACGCCTTTGTGGATGAGGCGGCGGTGCAGCCGTTAGGAGAGTCTTTGTGCGGGTGCCCTATCAAGGCTGGTGCGGGATCTGTTTCGTCCCCAGCGGGGTGGAGCGGGCCGGAAGAAGTTGATAATTACGGTGCGAAATTGTTTTCTTAGCAGCCCCAAAGCCCACCACCTGAACAGCCAAGCCATGACCAGCTCAAACAACAGTCCCCCAAGACTACCGACCGGCTCACCGCAAAAACCCAAACAAAAGGAAAACCAGCAAGCGCCCCTTGACCTTGAAATCGCAACAAAATGCCCGACCGGGAGATAAGGACAGGGGAGCGCGAGGGGGAGACCTTAGGAGGGGAACTTCGCTGCTGAACGAGCCTATCAAAATGACCCGTTCCTCTCCTATGGTCTCCCCCTCGCAACGAAAGCGCAAAATGAGCAGGCCGCATAAAGTGAGGGAACGAGGAAGAACCCCTCCGTCTCGGCTGGCGCCGAGCCACCTCCCCTTCTAGATGCCAGAAATTAGAAACTAGAAGCCAGAGAAAGGATTATAGCTTCTGGTGGGCCCCAGTTCCGCGAGGGAGCCTTCGCGGTCTCCACCGTTGTAAACGAGCTTGCGAGTGCTCACGCGACTTGCCCCGTCGGGGCACCGACCGAGCTTGCGAGTGCTCACGCGAATTGCGCCGTGCGCGCTAGCGAAAAAAAGGGGTTGACAAATTGGGAGTTTGGGTGTATAATATGATTACTTTGAAAATATCCTAAACCGATGAAGAAGAGTAAGTAGCTTTTAGCTTCAGTTTTCAGAGAGCTGCCGTGTGCTGCGAGGCAGCAGCTGTGCTTTTAGCGAATGGACTTCCGAGGGTGACCGAAAGCCTTGTGGCAAGTAGCAGTCAACGGGTGTGCTGCTCCCGTTATCAAAGCAGGCTCGTATGTCGGTACGAGCGCCGAGCGGGCGCGTTTGCGCCAAATTGGGTGGCACCGCAGGAACCTATCCCCTGTCCCATGTTTTTTGGGATGGGGTTTTTTGTGTTTTTTGTCCATCTGTGCCGCCGAATCTTTTTGCAAGGGCACTGAAAAATTTTTTAAGAAAGAGGTAATCACTATGAGCAAGACCATCCCCTACAAGATCTATCTTGAAGAAAACGAGCTGCCTAAGCAGTGGTACAACGTGCGCGCAGATATGAAAAATAAGCCCGCACCCCTGCTGAACCCCGGCACCCTGCAGCCTATGACCATTGACGAGCTCTCTCAGGTGTTCTGCCGCGAGCTGGCAGAGCAGGAGCTGGACGACACCACCCCCTATATCGACATCCCTCAGGAGATACAGGACTTTTACAAGATGTACCGCCCCGCACCGCTGGTAAGAGCCTACTGCCTTGAAAAGGCCCTGGGCACTCCCGCAAAGATCTACTATAAGTTCGAGGGCAACAACACCTCGGGCAGCCATAAGCTGAACTCGGCTATCGCTCAGGCCTACTACGCCAAGAAGCAGGGCCTCAAGGGCGTTACCACCGAGACAGGCGCCGGACAGTGGGGCACCGCCCTTTCCATGGCCTGCGCTTATCTGGGACTTGACTGCAAGGTCTATATGGTAAAGGTTAGCTACGAGCAGAAGCCCTTCCGCCGCGAGGTAATGCGCACCTACGGTGCAGACGTTACCCCCTCGCCCTCCAACACCACCAACATCGGCAGACAGATACTCGAGCAGTTCCCCGGCACCACCGGAAGCCTTGGCTGCGCCATCTCGGAGGCCGTTGAGGTCGCCGTTAGCACCGAGGGCTACAGATACGTTCTCGGCTCGGTGCTCTCTCAGGTACTGCTGCACCAGTCCGTTATCGGCCTCGAGGCTATGGCAGCCTGCGACAAATACGACATCAAGCCCGACATGATAATCGGCTGCGCCGGCGGCGGCTCCAACCTTGGCGGCCTTATCTCGCCCTTCGTTGGCAGAAAGCTCCGCGGAGAGGCCGACTACGAGATCATCGCGGTAGAGCCCGCCTCCTGCCCCTCCCTGACCCGCGGCAAGTACGCCTATGACTTCTGCGACACAGGAAAGGTATGCCCCCTTGCAAAGATGTACACCTTGGGCTCCGGCTTCATACCCTCGCCCAACCACGCAGGCGGCCTGCGCTATCACGGCATGAGCAGCGTTGTTTCGCAGCTCTATGATGACGGCCTTATCACCGCCCGCAGCGTCGAGCAGACCGCGGTATTCGAGGCCGCCGAGAAGTTTGCCCGCGTAGAGGGCATCCTGCCCGCCCCCGAGAGCAGCCACGCCATCAAGGTCGCCATCGACGAGGCCCTTAAGTGCAAGGAGACAGGCGAGGAGAAGACCATTCTCTTCGGCCTGACAGGCACAGGCTACTTCGACATGGTAGCATACCAGAAGTTCAACGACGGCGAGATGTCGGACTACATCCCCACCGACGAGCAGATCGCCGAGAGCCTTGCGAAGCTTCCTGCCGTAGACAAGTAAAGCACGAGCGCAATTTAAAGCCCCGAGCCGCACAGCGGTCCGGGGCTTTTCCGTAAAATAAAAAACCCCCAAACGGGGGTTTTTTATTTTACGGAAACACTTTACAGACCGAAGGGGGTCTCCTTGTCGGAGTTCTTGTCCTTGTAGTACATTACCACGGGGGTGCCGAGGGGCACGTTGTCGTAGATGTACTTGGCGCCGTTGTAGTTCATGTTTATGCAGCCATGAGAGCCCTGCCACTTGTAGATCTCTCCGCCCAGGTAGTTGCCGCGCCACTGAGAGTCGTGCAGGCCGATGCCGCAGAGTGAAACATTGTTCCAGAAGGCGCAGGTAACATCCCAGCTGTCGCCGTCGGCGTTGGTGTCCTTCATGCGGTGGTTGGTGTCCTTGCTCCAGAGCTTGTACACGCCCGGGAGGGTTGTCCTTGCCAAAGTCGTGGTCTGGCCCGAGACGATGTCCGTCTCAAAGTCCAGCTTGCCCTCCTTGTAGTACCAGAGGTGCTGGGCCATAAGGTCGATCTCGATATAGGTCTTGCCGATGTCGTCCTTGGCGGTGCGGGCCTCCTCGACGCCCGTGTAAACAAAGTATCCGTCCTCGTAATAGATGGGGTCAACGTTCTCGATGGTCTGGCCTGCCTCAAGCATTTCAACAAGTGCGTCGCAGGTGCGCTCCTGATCTATCCACCAGCCGTATCTTGCGTCGTCGCTGTCCTCTACGGTGATGTCGCCCTGAAGGGTGGCGTGGAATTTTCTGTCCTTGCCGAAGGTGTCGTACTTTTCCGCCAGCTTCTCAACATACTTCATGGCCTTGTCGCGGTTGGCGGAGATCTCGAAGGTCTTGGGGTCCAGCTCGATCATGTCCACCAGCTCCTGACCCTCGAGGGTCTCGGTGGTGTAGTCGAAGTCATAGGTGATCTTCATATAGGCCACGGTGTCGATAGAGTCAACGGCCTCCTTGAAGGTGTTGTATTTGTTATCGAGGGTACCCTCATCGTCGTTTATGAGCTTTTCCAGCACTTCGTCGGTCAGGTTCCTCTGAACATAGTCGTAGCCGGAGTTGTTGATCTTGAGGTCGTAGATCTTATTGAGCTTTTCGCACTTGCTTTCCAGATCGGCCTCCTTGATCTCGGGCTCTATGTAGCAGCCCGAGGCTGCGGCCTCGCTGGTATAGGTGCCCTTGTCAAAGTTTTTGAGTACATAATCCTCAAGCTTCTGATACTCCATATCGTCGCCCTGCACCTCGGGGACTATCTCGTAGCCGCTCTCCTCAAGGACTATCTTGGCGTCCTCGTTCTTGGCGCTGCCCCAGTCGGCGGTCTTCAGCAGGAGTATCATCTTATCGCGGTCATAGATGGGGTCGGCCTCGAAGTAATAGTCGCTCTTGGCGGCATAGCCCATGAACCAGGACGAGGGGTCCTGCTTATCGAGTATCTCCTTGACCTTATCCTTGGAATTGTTCTTATAGTCAAAGTCGGTGAAGGGGATCTCTACCTTTGAGCCGTCCCGCTTGATGACGGTGATGACGCTGTTGTTCTCGGTCTTGTCGAAGACCTCCTGGGCCTCGGTAAGGGTCTTGCCGCTGACGTCGGTATTATTGATATAGGTATTTGGCAAAAACTTCCCCGTATATCTGGCGCGGCCAATAAAATAGATGATGCAGGTGGCAGCAATGAGCAGCAGCAGCACGACGGCCACTATAATGACAGGGACGATGCTTTTCTTTTTCTGACTTTTTTTCTTTGTCTGTACAGCCATAATTGTCCTTCCTTTTTATATATAACGCGAGAAACGGGGCTTTTCACCCCAAGTGTACAAAAAATGTCGCTATTTTTATTATAGCACAAGCATCCGCACAATGCAAGAGAAAAAATGCGAAAATTTTACCCTCCAAGGGCTATTCAACTTGTTAAGTGTGCTAACGAACACGGCGCAATTCGTGTCCCGGGAGCGGGCGCGCAATTCGCGTCCCGGGCGCGGGCGCGCAATTCGCGTGAGCGGCGGCGGAGCCGCCTCGCAACTGTGTGATGTGCGGGGGCTCCCTCGCGGAGGGCAGTCTCATTTTGGGGCTAGTGGCATGTTTCTGGTTTTGTGATCGGCTCCACATCGGTTTTCGCCCTGCTGGGGCTTGTGGCACGTCCCTGGCTTTGTGATCGGCTCCACATCGGTTTTTGCCCTGCTGGGGCTTCTACCACGCTCTTAGTTTTGTGTGATGAACAACATTGGCGCCCTCTTTTTCTCAGGTTTTAGGGTCACTTGTGCTACGCTAAAGATTTGTGGTTTTTTCGATTATTTGATCAAGAGGTGTTAAGGAAAGATTGGTGTGCGCCTTACATCGTGCTATCAATCAGATCCATCAACAGGGTGAAGGCTTGACCGCGCGTTTTTTAATGCGCTCCGCGAGGGGGTTTTAGGGCCTCTGCTTCTAATTATCAACTATCAACTATCAATTATCAACTTCCTCTGTCCCCGCGCCACTTTACATTTTTGGGGCGTTGTGCTATAATGTTCTTGACCCGAACCTGTCCGGAGGGACCGGCGCAGAGCTAAAAAGCTGCCCTCTCCTCCGGCCGCGACTTTGCAGATAACTGTGGACCAATAAAAATACGGAGGCCCTGAAATGACAAGACCGGGATTTAAGAAAAGAGTTTTTGATATAATCCAGATAGGCTACCGGGGCGACGCCCCAAGCAGGTTCTTCGACCTGTTCATCTCGGCTGTGATAATGATAAACATAACCGCCATGCTGCTGGACACCTTCAGTGAGCTGGAGCGCTTCTCCCGCATCTTCGAGGTCATCGAGCTGGTGACGGTGGTGGTGTTCTGCATAGAGTATGTTCTTCGGATGTGGACGGCGGACCTGCTTTATCCCAAGTACGGGCCCTTTGGCTCCCGGGTGCGGTTCCTGTTCTCCTGGGACGGCATCGTTGATCTGCTCACCATCCTGCCCTTCTACTTCCTTTCGGGCTTCATCGTGTTCAGGCTGCTGCGGGTGGTCAGGATATTCCGCCTTTTCAGGCTCAACGCCCAGTACGACTCCTTCAACGTCATAACCTCGGTGCTTAAGGAGAAGCGCAACCAGATAATCTCCTCGGTGTTCATAATCCTGACGCTGATGCTGGCCTCCTCCATCGGGATGTACTCGGCGGAGCACATTGCTCAGCCCGAGGTCTTTGACAACGCCTTTTCGGGAATGTGGTGGAGCATCTCGACGCTGCTAACGGTAGGCTACGGCGATATCTACCCCATCACGGTGGTGGGCAAGATAATGGCGATAATCATAGCCCTGCTGGGCGTGGGGGTCGTTGCTATCCCCACAGGTATCATCAGTGCGGGCTTTGTTGAGCTTTACAGCAGGAACGAGCACTCGGACTCCCGCTTCGAGGACGTCTCGAAGATCGGCGAGATACAGATAGACGAGCACAGCGAGCTCTTGGGACTTACGGTACGGGAGGTACAGAAGAGCTTTAACATGACGGTGCTGCTCATCCTTCGGGGAGAGCTGACTGTTCTTGCGGCAGAGGCCCTGCGCCTACAGTCGGGGGACATCATCGTGGTTCGCTCCGACAAGCTGGAAAAGACAGAATAAAGAGCCGAAAAAGCGTACTCCCCTGTTGGGGAGTACGCTTTTTCGGCAGTAGGGTTGAACATCGATCGCACCCTAACTCCTTGATGCCGAGAGCCCGAAGGATATCTCAAGGGCGGAATCCACGGCGTCCATGACGTCGCCGCCCGCCTCGCCCATGCGCTCCCGCAGGCGGCGCTTGTCTAATGTACGGATCTGCTCCAGAAGGACGATGGAATCCCGCGAGAGGCCGCAGGTGCCTGCACCGACGGTTATATGGGTAGGCAGGTCGCTTTTGGTCATCCTGCTGGTGATGGCTGCGGCGATCACGGTGGGGGAGTATTTGTTCCCCACGTCGTTCTGGACGATGAGCACGGGCCTGAGCCCGCCCTGCTCCGAGCCCACGACTGGGCTAAGGTCGGCGTAATAGATCTCGCCTCTGCGCACTGTCATTTTGCTGCACACTCCTTTTTTGATGTAAGATAGAGGAAGAGAAGAAGCATCCGCTGTTCCTCTTTGCTGTTATTATTGACTGCCGTCCGCTTTTTTATACGGCATTTTTAGCTGCCTCGGCGGCTCTTTTTTATTTTATGCTGCGGGTCGGGAGGAGGTCAATTTTGCCGTCATTCTGCACAAACGGGAAGCGGCGTTTTTGTGCAAATATATGTTTTTATATTTAATGAATTCACAAACCCCGATTTGTTGCACGCCGACGTGCAACAAATCGGGGTTTTTTACCTGTTAGTGAGAGGTGTTAACGGACAGAACAAAGGCTGGTGTCTCGCAGCCGAGACCGAAGGGTTTCCCGTCGGCCCGCTGGCGGGGCGAGGCTTCGATCCATCTGACCCCGGGCAGGGGCGGCCCTCTCTTGCAGGGCACGACTGGTACCCCCGTGCGGAGCGCCCGTTGGGGTGGGGGTTTCGCCGACTGCGGTCGGCGACCAGGGCGCTGCCCCGATTTTCGTCCGAGTTTATGCGAGGACAAAATATACCTTGCCAAGGGGCTAAGGCCGCCCCTTGGATTCCGGCCAATATGCGGGTAAAGTGCTGGGTATTTCACTTTGGTTGCTCGAAGGCCTTCTGAGGGCGTTTCCCTCTTCTGAGCCCCCTCTGAGGGCCACCGTTCCGCGAGGGTGCCCCCGCACATCACACAGTTGCGAGGCGGCTCAGCCGCCGCTCACGCGAATTGCGCGCCCGCGCCCGGGACGCGAATTGCGCGCCCACGCCCGGGACGCGAATTGCGTGGTGCACGCCGTGCACAATAAGGAGGTTTTATGAAACAGATCGACATTAAGGATTTTGTGGCGGCTTTTGCCAGAGGCGGGAACGCCGAGGAGGCTGCCATCAATGCGGGGATATCCCCCCTAAGAGCTAAGACTGACGGCCTGAGGCTGCTGCTGAAAAGCGCCGTAAGGCGGCAGATCAAAAGGGTGCGGGCTGCCCTCTTCTCCGACGAGGCGGAGGTACGGGCAGGGCTGGAACGCCTCGCCTACGGCAGAGCCAACGACGCCGTGGCTCTGGCCTTCTGCGAGGAGATAACTCCCGAGCTGCTGGCGGGCGCCGACCTCTATAACGTCAGCGAGATCAAAAAGGTCAAGGGCGGCGGCGTTGAGATAAAGCTCTTCGACAGGCAGCGCGCCCTCGAGGCTCTGGCGGAGCTTAACGACAGGCAGCAGCAGGACAAGCGGGCCCGCAGCCTTGTGGAGGAGATCTACGGCCCCGCCCCCACCCCCGAGGAGGCCGAGACCGATGGGGGCCTCTAAGCCTGTGTGCCGCCTCTCGTCAAAGCAGCGGCAGGTCTTTTCTTGGTGGCGGGACCCCGAGACCTCCGGCCGCGACGGCATCATCTGCGACGGGGCGGTCCGTTCGGGAAAGACCTTCGCCATGTCAATGTCCTTTGCGGTGTGGGCCTGCACCACCTTTCGGGACAGCGACTTTGCCCTCTGCGGCAAGACCGTGACCTCCGTGCGGCGCAACCTTGTGACGCCTCTTGTGAGGCGGGCGCGGGACTGGGGCTTTGACGTAAAGGAGTACGCCTCGAAGAGCTACATCGAGCTTTCGCTTGGGGGTTCTCGGAACAGGTTCTATCTTTTCGGCGGGCGGGACGAGAGCTCGGCGGCGCTGATACAGGGCATCACCCTCTCGGGGGTGCTGCTGGACGAGGTGGCGCTGATGCCCCGAAGCTTTGTGGAGCAGGCGGTGGCAAGGTGCTCGGTGACAGGGTCGCGGCTGTGGTTCAACTGCAACCCCGAACACAGCCGCCACTGGTTCAAGACCGAGTGGATAGACAAGGCCGAGGAAAAGAACCTGCTGGTGCTGCACTTCTCTCTGGAAGACAACCCTGCCCTGTCGGCGCGGGTGGTCGAGAGGTACAAAAAGCTTTACTCGGGGGCCTTTTATGAGCGGTTCGTGCTTGGGTGCTGGACGGACACACAAGGGCTCGTGTATTCCATGTTCGACGAGCGCCTGCACGTCACCTCGGCGCTGCCGAAGGAGTGCGAGAAATACGCCGTCAGCTGCGATTACGGCACTGTGAACCCCTCGAGCTTCGGGCTCTGGGGGCTCAGCGGGGGCGTGTGGTACAGGCTGGCGGAATACTACTACGACTCTCGGCGGGAGGGACAGGCCCGGACCGACGAGGAGCACTATCGGGGGCTTGAGGCCCTGTGCGGCGGCAGAGAGATAAGCCTTGTGATCTGCGACCCCTCGGCGGCGTCCTTCATCGAGTGCATAAGGCGGCACGGAAGGTTTCGCGTAGTGCCTGCGAAGAACGACGTTTTGTCGGGGATAAGGCGGGTCGGAGACGCACTGACCAACGGTAAGATCAGGATAGGAGCGGGGTGCAGGGACTGCATCAGGGAATTCGGGCTTTACCGCTGGGAGAGCGGCGGGTCCGATGCCCCGGTCAAGGAGAACGATCACGCCATGGATGATGTGCGGTACTTTGTATCGAGGTTCATCACGGGAGACGAGAGCGGGTTTATGGTAATGACTATAGATAGGTGCTGACCCGGTTCCGCAGAAATTAGGGTCAACGGCGCACAGCCGAATTTCGCGCCCCAGATAGTGCTGGCCGATAAAAAGTCTCGCGAAGCGCTTTATGTCCGCAGGAGGATAAGCCTTCTGCATCTCTCTTTTTCTTTGTGTGGTTCTCCGCGTCTGCGCTCGGTTGCGAGGGGGAGGACCACAAGAGGGGGCTCCCCGTCGATCAGATGTGATAAGTACCTTGTTTCCCCCTCTTTAGGTCCTCCCCCTCGCGCTCCCCTTCTCCTTATCTCTCCCCATATTTAGGCTTTTCGCGCAAAGGGATGGAGTAAGAGCTAAGCTTTTCGCCCGCGCTTTTCAATGCCTCGAGAGAGCAAAACAAAACTCCGCACAAGCCCTGATAGGACCACCCGCACAAAAGCCCTCCTAACGGCTGCACCGCCACCTCCTCCACAAGGGCGCCCACCGCCCCTCCGGGGCGGCGCTGGGACTTATGGCAGGAGCACAAGTAAGGCCTTGGTGGGGGAATTAAAGAGCGCAGCCGAATGTCTTTGTGCAGGAGGCGAACGGCGCGACCGTAGGGAGCAAACTAAAACCCGCACAAGCCATCTGAGGGGGAAACAAAACCCGCACAAGCGCTGATAGGACCACCCGCACAAAAGCCCTCCTAACGGCTGCACCGCCACCTCCTCCACAATGGCGCCCACCGCCCCTCCGGGGCGGCGCTGAGACTTATGGCAGGAGCACAAGTAAGGCCTTGGTGGGGGAATTAAAAAAGAAAGGATGAAAAAAATGATTTTCAGGAAAAAAGCTGCTGCCGAGAGGGTCAGCGCGGCGGCGGAAAGAATGCCGTTTCGGCTGGCGGCCGAGGGGTGCATAGGGCTCGAGAGCGGCCTCTATGAGCAGCTTCGCGCCCAAGTGCCGATCATCGACGCCTGCTTCGGCAAAATTATCAGACTGACCAACGATTTCAGGCTGACCGCCGAGAGCCCGAGAGCCCAGCGGGTCCTGGACGAGTTCAGCGAGAATGTGGCAGTGGGCGTTTCGGGCTGCTCCGTCAGCACCTTCGCGGACCTCTACCTCGACAGCCTGCTGACCTACGGAAGAGCCTTCGGAGGGCTGAGCATCGACAGCGCCAGCCGCAGGATAAAAGGCATCCTTGTGGCGGACCCCACCCAGACCACCGTACGGCGCGGCCGCGACCCGCTGGAGCCCGAGTTCCGCTCGGCAGCAACGGGCGAAAGGCTGCGGCTGCCGCCAAGCGAGATAAGCTTCTACACTACCCTCAACCCCTCGGTGAAGCACCCCGACGGCGTCTCCATACTTCGGGGCGTTCCCGCTCTCGCGGAGATACTTATGAAGATCTACGAGTGCGTGGGACAGAACTTTGACAGGGTCGGGAACGTCCGCTATGCCGTGACCTATAAGCCCGACACCGACGCCGACCGCGCCTTTGCAAAGGAGCGCGCCAAGGAGATAGCCCGCGCCTGGACCGAGGGCATGAACAGCGCCGCCGTGGGACAGGTCAAGGACTTCGTGGCTGTCGGGGATGTGGACATCAAGGTCATCGGCGCCGACAATAAAATGATCGATACCGAGGTCCCCGTCCGCCAGCTGCTGGAGCAGATAGTCGCAAAGCTGGGAATACCGCCCTTTATACTGGGCCTCAACTGGCAGAGCACCGAGCGCATGAGCTCTCAGCAGGCGGATATCCTTACCAGCGAGCTGGAGTATTACCGCCGCCTGCTGACGCCCGTGCTTAAAAAGCTGGGCCGCGCCGCCCTGCGGATCAGGGGGCTGGAGGATGAGTGCAGCATCGAGTGGGGCAATATCAATCTTCAGGACGAGGAGGCCCTTGCGAGAGCGCGTCTCATGAACGCTCAGGCCGCTGTGATCGAAACAGAACAGAGAAAGGAAAACGCAAATGGAAAATGATTTTGTACTCACCGACGAGCTGCTGGCAAAGCTAAACCGCTTCACCCGCCGCACCGTCACCGCCGAGGAGGTATACACCTTCCCTGTGGTGCTCTGCGACAACGAGACCGACCGCGACGGCGAGCGCTTCTCGGACGGGGCGCTGGAGCAGCTGGCGAAGCTGTTCGTCGGGAAAACGGGCATCTTTGACCACGACCCCAAAAGCGGCAACCAGACTGCCCGCATCTTTGACTGCGAGGTGGTGACCGACGGGGACAGGCTCACCACCTTCGGGGCGCCCTATAAAAAGCTGCTGGCCAAGGCCTATATGATGCGTACCGAAAGCAACTTAGACCTCATCAAGGAGATCGAGGGCGGGATAAAGAAGGAGGTCTCGGTGTCCTGCGCGGCGGCGGAGAAGCGCTGCTCGGTCTGCGGCAGGGACAGAAGGAGCGACCCCTGCGGCCATATCAAGGGCAGAGTATACGAGGGCAGGCATTGCTGCGACGTCCTTGACGGGATAACCGACGCCTACGAGTGGTCCTTTGTGGCGGTGCCCGCCCAGCCCGAGGCGGGAGTGACCAAGCGCTACACCGAGGAGGGCGAAGGCGAAGACAAGGAGCTGCGCCAAAGGCTTGCGGAGCAGGAGCGCATCAACGCCGCCATCTGCGATATGCTTAGGCGGGAGATCATCTCGCTGAGCTTTCTGACGAAGCCGATGATGGCAGTCGAGACCGTGAAGGCCCTGACGGAGAGCCTGAGCTTTGAGCAGCTGCTGACCATGCGGGACAGGCTGGAAAAGAGCCTGCCGAAGGAGAAGCAGGAAGAAAAAAGCTCAAAGGGAGCGGACACAGAAAGCTTCAAGTGTTGATAAGCAGAAGCCCTAAAAACCCCCGCGGAGCGCATTGGCCGGAATCCAAGGGGCGGCCTTAGCCCCTTGGCGGATTCCAAAGGCAGAGCCTTTGGTCGCCGACCCGGCGAAACACGCACCAAACTATCGGTTAAACGCGGCGCAGCACAACACAACAAGGGAGCACCTATTCCC
>JAFVAN010000035.1 GCA_017480485.1 Ruminococcus sp.
CACAACGCCGAAATAGTAGCTGTGGTCGTACTCGATGCCGATGAGGCCCAGGCCCGAGATCACGAGCCAGTCAACGCAGGCGGCGGCCACCACTACCAGCATATAGCAGAGCTTTTTGACTATGCCCTTGAGGCCTATCTTGCTTGACAGCTCGGCGCTCATCCAGGCCTTTACTGTGCTTCAATGTCCTTGTTATACGAATGATGTTTTGATCAAAATCTATATCACTCCAGCGCAGGGCAATTACCTCTCCACGGCGTGCTCCGGTATAAATTGCCAAAAGGAAGAATATGTAATATTTCGGATCAGCGTGTTCTTTCAATGTTTTGAGAAGCAGAACCGCCTGCTCAATTGTCAGAACCGCGTGTTCTTCCTTCTCTATTTTGGGCAGGATAACACCCTCACACGGATTTTCCGGGATAGCTTTTCTGTCTACGGCATAGCTGAATACAGAAGAAAGGAACCCATATATAGGGATCATCATAACGCTTTTTCCACTCATGAAGATACATCTTCCCGTAAAGCCTATCTATGATCTTATTTCATTGAAATTGTCTCCTCTGCATAATCATCAGAAGAATAAATCGCCGCTTTCTCGTTCTTGCTGGATTTTATTATCACATTTGCAGCAGATTGACGAAATCCATCTGGATTTTATTATCACAATTAAAGCATTATGGCAAATAGCTAATAGTCACCTGACTACCAAAGCCAACCCGCTTGACAACACCTTCCAAATATGATACAATATATATCGGCAAAAACAATATGATTTTGCCGATATATATGTTTTTGAGGAGGGTGATACGATATGCTGTGGTATGAAGAAGCTGCAAATAGTCTCAATACAAGTAAGACTTACTCATATCATTCTCTTGTAGGCGAGCTTATGAGGCTAAAGCCTGATATGAGCTCCGGCACCTACAGCTGGATAGTCAGTAATATGGTCAAAAGCGGAATGATCGTTAAAAAAGGATATGACGAGTACGCCCTCCCGGACGAGAAGGAGCTTTCTGTGTACGAGCCGGTCTATTCTGAAACCGCACTTGAGCTGGGAGAGAGGATAATCAAGCGATTTCCTTATGTGCAGTTCACGGTTTTTGAAACTGTGCTGATGAACGAATTTCTGAATCATATGATCGCACAGAATACGGTTTTTCTTCAGGTCGAAAAGGAGAGCAGCATATTTGTTTTCCGGGAGCTTCAGGAGGCAGGGCTGTCCGGCGTAATGTATAAGCCGAAAGAAAAGGACTTCAATCTGTATCGGGTAAAGGACAGCATTATTGTGACCGACCTTATTTCGGAGGCACCGATGAGAACGGATAGGCCACACTGTATAATGCTTGAAAAAATGCTGGTGGATATGTGTGCAGACAAGCTGATAGCATCTACATTCAGCAAAGCTGAACTGCCCGATGTGTTTGAACAGGCACAATGCAGCTACAAACTCGACAAAGCAAAAATGCTACGGTATGCCCGTCGCCGCAGCCGAGCTGATGAAATAAAGAAATACCTGGAGTGAGGGAGGAATCGTTATGCTTTCGCGGGAAAACTATACAAGGGAACATATAGACGATCTCAAAAAACAGACAGGAGCAGACCCTTCTATTCTGGAAAGAACGGTGTTTGCCTTCGGTCTGCTGGAGGCAATACGCAAGGTCGGAATGCCCTTTATTTTCAAGGGTGGGACCTCGCTTATGCTGCTTCTTGACAAGCCGAGGCGATTGAGCACCGATATAGATATCATTGTAGAGCCCGGCACCGATGTGGATTCTTACATTGAAAAAGCAGGAACCATATTTCCGTTCACAAGTGTTGAGGAGAAGCACCGCAGGGGTGCCAACAGCATTGAGAAGAGACATTTTATGTTTCTCTTCAAATCTCCTGTCACCGGGAAGGACATACATATCCTGCTTGATGTTGTATTTGAAAACGATCCTTATATAAAAACCTCCGAAAGACCGATACAGAACAGTCTGCTAATCAGAGAGGGAGAAGACCTTTCTGTAACCGTTCCGGACAAGAACTGTATACTCGGTGATAAGCTGACTGCATTTGCACCGCACACAACGGGTATCAGATTTGGGATAGACAAGGAGCTTGAGATCATAAAGCAGCTTTTCGATTGCCGTATGCTGCTTCAGGAAATGGACGATTACGATACCGTCGTTCAGGTATATAACAGACTGTCACGAATCGAAATGGGATACAGAGGGTTAGATGCCGAGCCTGCCGACTGTCTGAAGGATACGATAGAGAGCTGTATCTGCATAATAGCAAGAGGCAGTATAAGAGAAGAGGATTACAGATATTTCTCTGTGGGGATAAACGCTATCCAGGGTCACATATTTTCAGGCAGAATGAACGGTGAAGCTGCAGCAGCCTATGCCTGTGAGGTGATGTATCTTGCTGCTTGTATGCTTACCGGGAAACAGTATGAAAGAATCACTGATCCCGAGCCATACAGAACCGTTCAGCTTGACCTAAAAGGGATTAAGAAGGTTCGCGGTATCAGAAACACGGAGCCTCTTGCCTATGCATATATGGTCAGAGCGATACAGCTATTGCAGGAAACAGGGCTGTACACTGAAAGCATAGAGTCTATTAAAGGAACCGTTGCGATAGGGTGACGGGAAGCCAAGTTTCATATATTTATATAGAAATTGAGGCGTTCAAAAACAAGAGAAGAAGATCTTGGGTGCTATTTGGGTGCTATGCACTATCAAAAATGGTGAAATATTATCTAACACTATCTAACATTATCTAACGTCAAACCGCGCAATATCGCACATTATCTAATATTATCTAACACTATATTAAACAAAAAACAAATTTCAAATCTCTCAATCCGCGCCAAGCGCACAGCGTGCACCACGCAAAGCCGCCTTCTGCAGGATCGCAGAGGGCGGCTTTTTTGCGTCTGGATATCAGAGATTGCTTGGCGCTACCTGATCTTTTCCATGATCCCCTTGTCCATCTCGTGCACTGTCTCGCAAAGCACCTCGATGTCCTCGGCGGAGTGGGAGCATATGAGGATGGTCTTGCCCTGTTCCTTATAGGAAAGCAGGTATTCCCGCATCTCGCGGACGCCGTCCTTGTCAAGGCCGTTGAAGGGCTCGTCCAGCACCAGTATCTTCGGGTTTTCCATTATGGCCTGAGCGAGGCCGAGACGCTGGCGCATACCGAGGCTGTATTTCCTGACGTGGCGCCGAAGATCGGGGTCGAGGCCAACGCGCTCCATGCTCTGCCGCACCTCTGCCTTGCCGATCTTGTTGTTGAGCCCCGCCAAAAGCTTCAGGTTCTTGTAGCCTGAGTAGTAGGGGATGAAGCCCGGGGTCTCGATGATGATCCCCATGTCCTTCGGGAAGTCAACGTCCTTGCCCACCCGCTTGCCGTCAACGGTTATCTCTCCCGCTGTGGGCTTGATGAAGCCGCAGATGCATTTCATGAGCATGGTCTTGCCGGAGCCGTTGCGCCCGATGAGGCCGTGTATCCGTCCGGCCTCGAAGCTAACGCTTATGTCCTTGAGTATCCGGGTCTTGCCGATGGTCAGGCTCACGTTTTTTACTTCTATGATATTATCCATTTTGCTTCTCCTTTGGTTTTTAGTTGGCTGAGCTCACGTTTGCTCCGAGCCGCCTGCGGCGGCTCGGAGGATGCGGAAAATGCACTCCCCCGCCTGACGGCGGGGAGAGCATTTTCCGCCGATTTTTTATCCGATGGGGCGTTTTCACCTGCTGGCGGGTGCTGCATTTTCCGCCGATTTTTTATCCGACGGGGGCGTTTTCACCTGCTGACGGGTGGTGCATTTCCCACCGGATATTTTCTAAGCCTCTCTTCCAAAAAATATATCTCCCGATATGGCGTTCACGGCGGCGTCGTATGTCCTGCCGCTGAATTCTTCGAGCAGGACAAAGCTCCAGTAGGGCTCGACCGTCAGTACCGTGCCGTGATTTGTGGCACTTACTGTCCATTGAAAGCCCTCGTCGTTCTCACGGGGATTGCCGCTTATCAGCGGCAGCAGCTCCAGAGATACAGAGCATACTGTATAGCTGGTGTTTGGCGCAAGATATCCATCGAGGGCGTTCGCTGCCGACCGGGGAGTGAGGATGCTGTCCAAGCCGCCCTCCTGCGCGGCGGGCCTTCGTTCGCCGTCGATGTCGGAGAAAAATATGATCTCCCCGTCAGAGCCCACTGCGACTGCCGTCCCCCACTCCTCGGCGGCGTTTGCAATGCTGCCTGTGCACCTTGTGTTGAAGGAAGCCAGCGGGGTCCCGTAAACGCCCTGAGAGAAATGGAAAAGCACCGTGTCCGAGCCTCTGCTGCTTTTGATATAGGCCCTCTTCGGTATCTGCTCTCCTCCGTGGGTCAGCTCCGTATAGGTGTCCAGCTGCCCCTTCACAGAGCTGACCAGCTCGCTAAGCTCCATATCGGTGCCGTTCTGCCGGATCAGGATATCCTCGTACTCCATATCAAGGAATACTACCCTTTCATACGAGGCCTCGTCTCTGTAGTCAAAGGCGGAGCTATCGCGGATATAGCCCACCTCTCCGTTTCTGTTAAGGTTCAGCGTACCCCCGTTGGGCAGTTCGCATTGCCTGAGCTCGTCCTCCGTTCCTGCAAAGCTCGTGTGCATTTCGAGCTCGCTGCTGCCCGTGAAGAACCTGCATATCTCCGCTTCGTACTCATAATAATCCTCAGCCTGCACAAGCTCTCCGTCATATACATACTTCGGCAGCTCGAGCCTTGGCGCCGTGGAAAAGCTCAGGTGCTCATACTCGCCGGGAATGTCTATGCTCCCAAGCTCCAAAAGCTCGGCATGGCTGAGCTCCGTCTGTTCCTTGCCGCCGCAGCCTGATAATACCAGGGCCGCACATATCATAGCGATCATTCGTTTCATTCTTCTTTACCTCTGTATCGTACCTATCCTGTCTGGTAGGTCCTGATGATATCTCCGGCCTACTCATGTGCTGCAAACAAAAAGCTGCCGTGGTCGCTGTAGTAGGTCGCTCCCGAGACCGCATCCACAAATATCATTCGTCTGGGGAAGAGCTCCATGCTGTCGAGCCGCGGCGGAAGGTCATCCAATGTGAAGCACCACATAGGGCGGTAGGTGTGTACATCCTCTCCTTGGGCGGTGACACATACATATTCAAGAGCTGCCTCCTTGACTGTACCCGTAATATAGGGGGCTATGTTCTCGCTTGCAAGCCTTTCCGCCTCCGCCAGCGTGATGAGCTTATCTACCCTTTCCTTTCCTTCGATAAGATCATAATGGGAATTGTTTATGCGCCCGAGATGATCGCGGCCCAGCAGCTTGACCTCGATATAGGGGGCGTGGGCAAACCGTTCGCCGTCCCTGATAAGATCAAAGCCCGCATCGTTTACAGGCAGGCCGTAAAAAACGTGCTCGAACCTCAGGTCAAACACCGCGCCCTTTCCGGGATGGTCCTCCACAAAAACTCTTTTCAGCCTGTAGGAGGAGCCCTCGTTGAACAGCGGCGCTATCTTGCTGATATATCCGCTTGCCTGTGAGACCGCCTCATCCGCCGTCATGCGGCTGCCGTCATACATTTCAAAGCTGTTTTCGGGAAGCGCCTCCGGGAGATAAAGCGTGCCTGTCTTAAAGCCCTTGTCTCCGCCGTATTCATATTCGCTGAAGTCCGAGGCGATGAACGAATTGTTTGCTGCGATAAGGGCGCCGCCGGGGTCAGCGGCAAGCTCAACGCTTATATTAAATCGCTCTATGCTTTCGTCCATCTCTCCGGTCTCCAGCTCCTGCTCCGTTAATTCAAAGGAGTATTCCATATCCCTCACATCCACCGACGTGCCGTAGAGCAGGTCGATATATTTTTTTAACTCCTGCTTTGTTGTCTCATCACAGCTCTTTGACTTGGCGGACCTTGTCGTGAGGATATATACCTCCTCTGCCTCGATGGGCTCGGGGGTGCAGTCAAATGTCAGGTTGTCGTGCTCCGAAAAGCTGTAGTCTTTTATTTCGCCCTTTATATCATCAAGGGCCTTCTCCTTCTCTTCTTCCTTCTTGCCGCCGCAGCCAGCCAGCAGCATGGCCGCCGCGCAGCAAACAGCCACAAGGGCTTTATATCTCTTCATCCGTTTCATTTCCTTTCTGTTGTATGTATGTGCTTATGCTCCCGTCATCAGCCTGCCGAAGGCGAATTCGCCTGTCAGGCAGTCGATGAAGGCAATGTACTCTCCTCTGTCGTCGGTGATGTTGAACTGCCACGCGGGGGAGGTGTCACTGCCGCCCTCCAGCTTTGCCCGCAGCTCCGCGTCCGAGAAGGAGGAGGCGTCCTGCACCTCTGTGCTGCGGGCGGTGCTCAGCTGCACAAGGCTTATCTGCCGCACGGTGCAGCCCATGTATATGCTCAGGTTCTCGTCCAGATAGCGCAGGGCCGAGGAAAGAGTCACCATCCTGTCCTGCTCGGCCTCGCTTTGGCAGCAGATGCAGCCGTCCCCCGCAAACATCCCCGCCCGCTCTGTAGAGGCAACGCAGCAGCGGACCTCGTGATGCGTTGCTGCCCTTATCATCTCCGTGTTCTCGGAGCCGTTGGTCTCAATGGGCTGGTCCGGCAGCAGCCAGCCCCCAAGGCTGTGAGCGAACCTTATCATAAAGCCGCTGCTGTTGTACTTTGCAATGGTGGGGACAAGGGGCTCCATGCCGAGGGCCTCGGCGTATTTGTCGGCGGCCTCTCGGGCCAGATCAAGGGCGCGGTCAAGGTCCAGCTCGCCGCCCCTGAGCTTCAGGCTCAGGCTGTCTCTGTCGGCGTTCAGGAACACCTTGCCCTCCTGATCGTACTGGGGCAGCCAGTCTCTTTCGGAATAGGCAAAGCCGAAGAAGCCGTAGCCCTCAAGGGATATCATCCCGCCGCCCGCCGTGTCCTCTCTTAAAAGATAGTCCGAAAGGGCCGAGGCCTCCTTGGCCTTAAAGCCGCTGTTGGGGAAGAAGGCCTCTGCCAGCCGCCCTGCTGCTGCCTCGTCGGGCAGCCTGTTGGCAATGGTCATGGTCACCAGCCGCTCGGGCCTGTTGACCATGATGCCCTCCGCAAGGGTGATGTTTTCGAGCCCGACAGCCGAGAGGTCGTCAAGCTCCGCCATGACGTTTTCAAAGGTGTCGTATTCCAGCTGGCCCGAGGTGGCGGCGCTGTCACCGCTGCTCCCGCAGCCCGCAAGAAGCAGGACCGCACACAGCGGCAGTATAGCTTTTATGCGCTTCATTTTCATCTCCGCCCCCTCAGCTTGCGATCTCCGCCACGTTGTCGTAGTTGAATCTCCTTATGGCGGCCACGCAGAAGATGACGAGCACCGCGGTCACCGTGCACAGGTAGGTCACCGAGAACCGCAGGGACACTACGGGCTGGCGGAAATACTTGGTGTAGTGCAGCCAGATGATGCTGTTGGCCATGGGCATGGACCACATAAGGCCGGTCTTGATGGAGCAGAAGGCCGTGCCGAGAGATATGACCGCCCCGCAGATCACAAAGCCTGCGGTCTTTTTCTTGATAAGGGAGAAGGACAGCAGAAGCAGGCCGATTATCATCAGATAGGCGAATACCAGCAGGTAGCTCTGCACCGCCGCCGCGAACACCGAAAGCTGGTTATACAGGTTTTCCGGCAGCAGCTGGACGCCGAAGTTGCCGCTCTTTTCCGGAAAGCGCACCGCATAGCGGGTGGCAACGTTCGACCAACCGTTGTACCAGAAGCCGCGGCTCAGCATAGGCACCACCGCCCCCGCAAAGATCACCGCCAGATAGGAAAGGGCCATGAGCACAAGCTTTATCAGCTGGCCCAGCAGCCAGTTAAGGCGCCCCACGCGGATAATGTAGAACACCGTGTTTGTGTCGATGCGTGGGAAGTCGGCGATGAGGGTAAGGAACACCAGCGGGATTATGAGCAGTATGGCCCCCGAGTTTGCAATGGCGATAAAGGGCTCGAGGATGTTCAGGGGCTCGCCCATCTCCTCGGCGTTTTTTAGCAGGGGCTCGATGGCAAAGCTGTGGATGAAGATCAGCAGCACACCAAGTATGAGCATCCGCGCGTCGCAGGCCCATTTTATAAATTCTGTGCGGGCGCAGGAGAGCGCCTGCCTAAGATCAATATTTTTCATTTCACGGTACCTCCCTTCAAGCACCCTTGTCCCGCCTGAGCTCCATCACCGCCGCAAAGCCCAGCAGCAGCGCAAAGAAATAGATCCCGTTAAATATTAGCAGGGTCTTGTTCTGCTCCGTCAGGGCCCCGAAGTCCATAAAGGCTATCTGTCGGGGAGAGTCGGGCATATAGGGCATGAGCTTTTCGTATATCCCAAAATCCCCCTGCTCGAAGGCCTTGGCGGTGGCCTTGTTGATGGCCGTTGACCAGACGTAGGTGAGCATGAAGGGCAGGCAGGTTATTATGTAAGGGTTGCGGCAGAAGGAGGAGATGAAAAAGGCAGGCAGAGTGGAAAAGGCGCCGTAGGTAAAGGCCGAGGCCATGGCCCGGGCGGCGGCCACCTTCTGGCCGTCGGGGATGATCCACTCCAGCTGCTCGGGGTCGAGGCCGTAGCTGTAGACCGAGGGGAAGATCAGCAGCATCAGCACCCCGAACAGGGCGTAGCCGATGGCCACCGCCGCCCCGCCGCTTATGAACGAGGCGCAGAACTTTGAAAGGTAATAGCTGACCCTGCCCGAGCGGGAGATGGTGAACCGCATCAGCCCGTTGGTGCGCTCGGCGCAGAAGGAGAGCATAAAGGGAAAGGCCACGATGATGGGCAGGAACATGGAAACATAGCCCGAGAGGCCGTTTGAAAACAGCCTGATGGAGGCGAAGTCCTCGTGGGCCTCGATGAATGGGCGGTCAAGGGTGGAAAGTGCCTCAAAGACCGAATAGCTCTTGTCGTGGGCGGGGTCGTAGTAGGCACCCGCCGTGAAGCACAGCAGGCAGGTGAGCAGCGCCGCCGCCCCGAAGCCCGCGTTTAGCATGGTCTTGTTCAGGTCCTGCCTGAGGGTGTGGAAAAATCTCATTGTTGTCCCTTCCTTTAGATTTCAGAGGTGAGAAGAGCCGCCCGGGACACGGCTTTTGAACGAATTGAAAAGCTGTTAAATTGCTTATAATTGAATGTGGCTTCGCTCTCCGAAATGGTATCTCCCCCGTACGGGGAGATACCATTTCGGACCGAATACTGCACTTTCTTAACGATTTGTATTCTCGTGCAAAAACCATTCCGTCCGGCGGCCTTCAAAAATACAAACAACTTAGGCTCCCGATTTGTGAGAAACGGCTCGAAACATTGTAGGACTGCACAAAAAGGTTACCTTTGGGTTGTGCAGCTTTACCATACGCCCTCAACCTCGCCGCTCTCGCAGTCAACGGTGAAATATTGCATACTGAGCACCGAGGATTCCCGGGAGTAGCGCACAAAGAACCACTTTGGCCTGCACACTATGTCCGCCAGGTCACCGCCGCTGCTGTCTGCGCGGGTGTCGTAGAGCAGCATCACGTCGTCGAACTCATAGGCCGCCCTTGGGGCAAGCTCCTCCTCCAGCCTGTCGCAGGCCCCCTTGAAGGACACCACGCTTTCAAGGGCCTCGGCCCTCTTTGCCCTCATGCTGGGGGAGGAGTTGAAGAAAACAAGCTCGCCCTCGCTGTCAAAGTCGGCGTAGCTCTGCCAGATGCGCAGGGCCTCGCTGCCCTCCATCTGCTCGAGGGTGGGGTGCAGTGGATAAAGATGCATAAGGCCCACGCCCTTGTAGCTTCTCTCAAGCTCGATGCCGTAGCCGATGTCATCGCCGCTGCGGTAGATATAAAGCTCGGCGGCTCGGGCGCCAAGCTCGCCCCCAAGGACCTGTCGGGCGGCCTCGTCATAGCTCTCGCAGCGCCGGACCGAAAGCTTTGCGCCCTCATCCTGCGCCGAGAGGACAGAGGGACTCAGCACAAGGGTCTCGGTCTCGTCGGGAAGGGTGGCGCTCAGGGACGTTATGCTCTGCTCGATGCGCTGCTCGTCGATGAAATATGCCCCCGACACCACGGCCTCGATGGTGGTCCCCAATGGGGGCCTTCCGCTCTCGACGCCGAACACGGGCAGGAGCTCTCGGCTCTTCTGTGCCTCCCAGTCCTTGTCCTCTTGGTTGTTTATTATCTCCAGCGTCAGCCGATACACCCCCTCGGGCTCTGTAAGGTGCAGGGCGCTTTTGGGTGGCAGGGTGAATTTTTTATAGTCCGTGTCGTAGGCCGCGTCAACGCTTTCCAGCACCTGCTTCGGGGGAACATAGGCCGCTGTGTTTGGGGTATACCCGCTACCGCCGCAGCCTGCCAGCAGCGAGGCCGTCAGCACCGCCGCAATAATTCTTGCTCTTGTCTTCATCCTCTTACCTCACTGCCTGTCTGTCGATAAAGGTCATGACCTCGCCCGTGCGGGCGTCCACCATCACCGAGTCCTGATCAAAGGCGTTGTAATAGGCGCCGTTTTCCGCCCTGCGGGGGGACTCCAGCTCCATTAGCCAAACGGGATAGGCGTGGAACTCCCGCCCGGGGGTGAGCTCGGGACAGTCGAGGTCGCGGCTTTCCTCGGGGGTCATGGCGGCTTGGTCTCTGTCCTTGGCCTCCAAAGCCTCAACGTCAGAAGCGTCGTAGTCGCAGAAATAGACCAGCCGAAGGTCCAGCACAAGGAACTGTATATCCGGAGCGAAGAAGTCGTTCATTATGTCCAGCGCCTGTGGCAGGGTGATGAGCCCATCGGTTATGGGCTTCGCCGAGACTATCCTGTCAAGGCCGAAGGGCGCCGAGAGGCTGCAAATATCGCTGTCGTCCTCCCAGTAGGCATCATAGCACATATTCTTTGAGCGGCGCTCTCCCGGCTCGTAGTCCGTCAGCAGCTGGTCAAAAAAGCCCACGCCCCTATAAGCCTTCTCGATGTTCATGTAAAGCTCGTACTTCCCCGTGCTGTACCTGTAGGGCAGGATGCAGTTGACGCGGTAGTCCTGGCCGGTGCCGAGGGGCCCTAAAAGCTCCGCCAGCCGCCGGTCTGTCCGCTCTGCCGCCTCCGCAAGGGTAAGGCTGCCGCCGCCCTGCAGCTCAAAGCTCTCCTCGGGCAGAGGGGCCGCATCGACTATGTATTTTTGGAAAAGCTCCGGCAGTGCCGAAGGGTCGACGGGGGCCGAGAGGGAGTCGTCCTCCCGCTGATAGTAAAGAAAGCCGCCGCTGCTTATGCTCAGGTAGCCCGGGTTCGCGCCCTCTTCTCCTGTCAGCGCCGCCCCCGAGTACACCACACCCGGAGAGACGTCGGTGAAGTCGTCATAGCAAAAGCCCGCACCGCCGCCGGTCTCGCTCCAGCGGGGCAGGGAGTCAAGGCTGTCGGAGCCGCTGTCCTTGTAAAAGTCCCGCCCGAAAAGGCTGGCATAGACCTCAGGGTAAAAGCTTTCCAGCCCCTCGCAGGGGACAAGTGTGAGGTCGTAAAGCTCCTCCACGGGCCGGGGCGAGATGTCCCGGAGCAGCTTGAATTTCTCGTCATAGCCCCTCTCCCGCAGCAGGGCGGCAACATCCTCGGTGCCCTCGTTGATGCGGCTGATATCCACACGCTCCTCTGTGCCAACGGTGCCGCGCTGACCGTTGTCGGCGCGGTCCCTGACCTCCTCGGGCACCTCTGCGCACCCCGCCAGCAGCACCGCCGCCGCAAGGCAGATGATCCTTAAAGCTCTCATAATATCCCTCCTTGAAAGTAAAGTGAGCGGCGGAGGGAAAAACCTGACAGAAGACGAAAAAAACGGTACCTTCCCCGAAAGGGAAAGATACCGTTTTTCTGTGCTTTTACAGTGCTTCCTGAGACACGATCTCGCCGTCCACCAGCTTCACCAGCTTGGTGCCGAACTTTGCGGCGGCCTCGGAGTGTGTCACCTGCACGATGGTCTTGTTGTACTTCTGGTTTATCTCTCTGAAAAGCTCCATTATCTTCATGCCCGTCTTGGTGTCAAGGTTTCCGATGGGCTCATCAAGGAAGATTATCTTGGGGTCGAAGACCAGCGCACGGGCAATGGCCACTCGCTGCTGCTGGCCGCCGGAGAGCTCTCGGGGAGTGAGCTTGCGCTTGTCGCTCATGCCGATTATCTCTAAGCACTCGTCCAGCCTCTGCTTGTAGTCCGAGCGGCTCTTGCCGCTTATCATCAGGGGCAGAGAGATGTTGTCCTCAACATTCAGGTTCGGCACAAGGTTGTAGAACTGGAACACAAAGCCCACGTCCTCGCCGCGCATCCTGCACAGCTCCTTGTCCTTTAGTGTGGCAAGGTCGGTGCCGTTAAGGGACACCGTGCCAGAGGTTGGCATATCCAGCCCGCCCAGCAGATACAGCAGCGTTGACTTTCCGCCGCCCGAGGGCCCCATTATCGAAATGAACTCGCCCTCCTCCACAGTAAGGTTTATATCTTTCAGAACGTGGGCGGTCTCCTTGCCGTTCTGGAACATCCTGTTTACATTTACAGCTTCTATTACACTCATTATTGTCCCCTCCGTTTATTCGTATTTCAGTTCCTGAACAACGCTCAGTCTGGCGCTCTTGCGCATGGTCGAGATAGATGCGATGAAGATGACCGCCGCCAGCACTCCAAGATACAAGGGTACCTGGCTCCAAGCGAAGGCTACATCCATGGGCGTGCTGTTTGCAAGCATCATCTTTGTTACCAGCCCGCAGATCATTATCGTGAACGGTATGGACGCCGCGATGCTCAGCAGCGTGCAGAACAGGCTCTCGATGAGCACCAGTGCACGGCGCTTTCTCTTGTTCATGCCCACCGAGGCCATTACCGCGAACTCACGGCGGCGCTGTGCAAAGCAGATGGTGATGTTGTTGAAGATGCCTATGGACGAGATGCACAGGGCAAGGAAGGAGAATACCGACAGCAGGTCGATGACCACAGCGTTCTGCTCAACATTCTGCTGCTTCATTTCCTCAAGGGTCATAAAGGTGGCGCCAAGGTTTGCAAGGGGCTTCTTGAACTGTGCCTCCACTGTCTCGGCGTCGGCGCCGGGCTCAAGCTTGAAGGTGATCTCGTTTGCCTCCCGGACGTTGTAGACCTCCTTCAGGTCCTCGGGCTTCATAAGGATTATTGTACCGCCGTTCAGCAGCTTGGCGTCCACGATGGCCGCTATGCGGAACTCCTCCTTCTTGCCGTCCACCTCGAGCTCTGCGGTGTCGCCCTTTTTAAGATCCAGCTTCTTCGAGAGGGCCAGCGACAGCACGATCGCCCTGTCGTCGGCGTTCTTATACTCGGCGTAGTCGTCCTTGTACTTGTCGCTGTTCAGCTCAAGATACTGCATATAGTCGGCAAAGATGTCTGGGTCGGCAGCCTCGATGACTGCATACTCGTTCCCCAGCTTTGCAACGGCGGCGTACAGGGGATTGAGTGAGCTCTTGTCGATGCCCTCGACCTCGTTCAGCATATCAACTATGTATTCCGTGGTGGTAACGTCCGAGGCGTTGTCGATTATGTTCATAACGGTGTAGTCGCACTCCATGGTATCGTAGGCGTCTACGACTATATCCTCCATGGACTGACCGATGGATGCGATCATCAGCACCGCCGAGAGGGAGATCATCAAAAGCGTTACGTTGCCCCGCAGCAGCTTCGAGCTCTTGATGTTGTTCATCGCCAGATAGGCGGTGGTGTTACCCCGCAGCAGGCGGCTCAGGCCGTCGGCGATTATCTTTATCAGCTTTCGGGAGGCCATTACCATACCCAAGAAGCCGCAGAACATCAGCAGCACGCTGCCTCCCAGCGATACCTCGGCGCTTGTGATGTAGCCCGCAAAGCAGATGCCCAGCAGCACCAGCCCGGCGATAAAGCGCACCCTGCCGCGCCTTACCTTGTCCTCGAAGCGGTCCAGGATAACGTCCTTGACCTGCATCTTCCTTATCCTGCGGACAGGGGACCAGGCCGAGATGACCGACAGCGCCACCGCAAACAGCACCGCCGCGATCATGTGGCCGATATTGAACTTGTAGGGAACGTAGATGCCGTAATCTTTAAGCGGCGAGAAGTAGCGGGTAACGAAGATCAGTGCTACCTCGCCAACCGCAACGCCCAGTACGGCGCCCGAAAGGCCGTAGAGCAGCGCCTCGCAGAGCAGTATGTGCTCTATCTTTTTCTTTGTGGCGCCCTGGCTCATAAAGGTCCCGATGACGGTTATGCGCTCGGTGATTATCAGCTTGAAAACGCCGTTGATGATTATCACGCAGACTATGCAGACAATGGCAAGCATAAGATAGAGAGGCACGGTTATTGTCTCGGTACCCTCGTCAAGGTCCTCGTCTATGAGAGCCTCGGCCTTTACTCGCTCGTTCTTGTCGTTAAAGTCCTTAGTGAAATCCCCGGGCTTGCCGTCCACTTGGGCGGTCATACGGTTGTACCTGCCGTCGGCCCCGAGCCGTTCGTTAAGGTAATCATAGGGCAGCAGGATGTTGAAGCCAGTGGCCGTGTCGCCGTAGAAGCAGCCCTTGTTGGCGGCAATGCCCTTTACGGTGAGCTCTGTGGGCTGGCCGCTGATGGCAATGGTCAGCTTGTCGCCTACCTTCAGGTCCCGCTCCTTTGCGATCCTGTCCGAGACGATGCACTCGGGGGCACTGCTGTTTTCAAGCTTCCCCTCGATCATGTCTCCGTCGTAGCTCTTCCTGGCCCTGAGCTTGATGTAGCTTATCTCGTCGTTTTCATAGATAACGCCGATGTTCGCAAGCTCGCCCTGCAGGTTCTTGAGCCCCGCGTTGTCAAAGTCCTCCTCCGAGAAATACACGTCCTCCGTGTTTGAGAATAGATGGATGTCCTGTCCCTCGGCGGCACTCTTTGTGGGCTCGGTGTAGCTGTAGATTATAACGTCTATCAGCCCAAGGCTCACAATGAGCAGCGCCGTGCAGATCATGATGGAGATAAGAAGTAGTATGAATCGGCCCTTCTTCTCCAGCATACTCCGCCTTATGTAGCGCAGAAATACTCCCAAGGTGTCTCCTCCTCTTTCTTATTTCGGAAATCAATTTTGTAAAAATTGATCTCCGTGGTTTTGCATTTCGGCCCTTGCCGATACTTTCTTGATAACAATATTATATCTCGTATAATACTATTTGTCAATAAAAATCCTATAAATTTAGAACAATTCATTACAATAAACAAAGAGCCTTGTGCAATATCCTGACATTTTGTAAAATAACACAGATTTGCTGGAATAATGTGGGAGTGTGCGAAAAAACTGTCAAAAAGCCTATTGACAAAGCAGGGAATGTGTGGTACTATACATATAAAGCCTACTGGTTTAATAGGCATTTGTTGATAAAAAGCAGAGGAGGCAGGGCAATGAACACCGCATATATGATGCGCAGCCGCTTTGACGGGCGAATGTGTTGTACGCGCAGGACGCGCGGAAATATCACACTCAAAAGCAAAGGAGCAGAATTATGTGCGAGTTATTTGGATTTTCGTCAAGTGTTGAGCGTGACCTCACGGCCCTGCTCAAGGAGTTCTTTGATCACAGTATAGATCACCCCAACGGCTGGGGTCTGGCAGAGCTTGCGGGCAGCCGCCCCGAGATCGTCACCGAGCCCGTGGCCGCCTTCAGGAGCAGGCGCCTGCCGGAGATACTTGGCAGGGGAGTGCGCAGCAGGCTTTTTATGGCCCACATCCGCCGCGCAACCATCGGCAGCATCGCCCCCGAGAACTGCCACCCTTTTACGGGCCTTGACAAAAGCGGCAGACAGTGGACCCTTATCCACAACGGCACCATCTTCAACGGCTTGGAGCTGATGAAATACAAGAAGCTGGAGCGGGGCACCACCGACAGCGAGCGGGTGCTGCTCTATTTTCTGGACCTGCTGAACGAGGCCATCGACAAAAAGGGCGGCCCGCTGGAGAAGCAGGAGCGCTTCTCGGTGCTTGAGGAGGCCGTGGCCTCCATCGCCTACCGCAACAAGCTGAACCTTATCATATATGACGGCGATCTGCTCTACGCCCATGTGAATATGAAAAACACCCTCTATTACAGCAGGCAGGGCGGGACCCTTATCTCCACCACGCCTCTGGACTCGAATATCTGGCAGCCCCTGCCCCTTACTACCCTCTTCGCCTTCCGCGACGGCGAGCAGGTATTCCGCGGCAAGCCCCACGGCTTTGAATTCGTTGATGCCCTCGGCGCCGCTCTGGAGCGCCTGGACAACTTTACTATTTGATATAAATATTGCGCTGTGCGCTGTTCTGATAAAGCAGGAGGATGACCATGTGTAATGTATCCGAACAGACCCTTGACAAGGCCATAAAAGATAAATATATAGAACCCACCCGCCGCAAGAGACAGCCTCGCGCAGGGGTGGAGTTCGAGCTGCCTATAGTCTGTCTTGACCGCAGGCCCGTTGATTTTGATTTGGTGCACAGGCTCACCGACAGCTTCGTCAAGGAGTTCGGCTTTACAAAGCTGAGCCGCGACGACGAGGGGGACATCTATTCTGCGGGAGATACCGTGACGGGAGACATCCTCTCCTTCGATTGCAGCTATAACACCCTTGAGCTCTCCTTCGGCGCCGAGGAGGATCTGAATCGGGTCTACGAGCGCTTTGTTAAATATTACAGCCACATTGAGAGCGTCCTGCTGCCCGAGCGCCATACCCTGACGGGCATGGGCGTCAACCCCTACTACGATATCAACCGTCGGGAGCCCATCCCCAACGGCCGCTACAGGATGCTTTTTCACCACCTGTCCTCTTACCCGAAGTATGCGGGGCTCATGCAGTTCCACAGCAGGCCCGACTTCGGCCTGTTCTCCTGCGCCTCTCAGGTCCAGCTGGACGTGGAGGAGCCCGCTCTGGCCCGTACCCTGAACATCTTTACGAAGCTTGAGCCCTTCAAGGCCGTGCTGTTCTCCAACTCCCTCTGGGGCGAGGACAACTGCGTGCTCTGCGGCAGAGATCACTTCTGGCGGGACAGTCTCCACGGCCTCAACCCTCACAACGTTGATATGTACGAGGTGGAGCTCACCTCCTCCGAGGACGTGGCGGAGTACATAAAATCCATGAGCATCTACTGCACCGAGCGTGACGGCAAGTACATAAACTTCCCGCCAATGCCTCTGCGCAGCTACTTCGCCGCCGACACCGTCAAGGGCGAATACTACGACGGCGGCAGCTACAGGACCATCGAGTTCGAGCCCGACCTTTCCGACCTTGGCTATCTGCGTTCCTTCAAGTTCGAGGACGTGACCTACCGCGGCACAGTTGAGTTTCGCAGCGTCTGCGAGCAGCCTGTCAGCGAGATAATGGCCCCCTCGGCCTTCCATCTTGGCCTGCTGCAGGAGCTGGACGCCCTCGAAGAGCTGCTGGATAACGACCACACCATCTACCACAGGGGCTACTCCGCCTCCGAGCTCAGAAATCTGCTGGACAGGCGGGAGCTCCCCGATTTCATCGACCGCGCCGAGCTGTCTGCCCTGCTCACAAAAATAGTAGAGCTGGCGGAGAGCGGCCTTAAAAAGCGGGGCCTTGGCGAGGAGCGCTTCCTGGCACCCCTGCACGACCGCGCCGCAAGGCTTTCCAGCGCGGGCAGAGACATGGCCGACGGCCTTGCCAACGGTCTTACGTTAGAGCATTTTATTGAAGAGTATGCAAAGATCGAGAGGTGATCGTATGCAGGCAGACCTAAAAAACATTGACAGAGCGCTGCTGTTCCGCGGCGGCTTCGGCCTCGAGCGGGAGACCCTGCGGGTGGACAAAAACGGCAGGCTTGCCCAGACGCCCCACCCCTTCGGGGACGACGAGCACCTTTCAAGGGACTTTTGCGAGAACCAGCTGGAGATAATCACCCCTGTGACCCACAGCCCCTCCGAGGCGGTGGAGGCCCTTGCGGCGCTGCACAGGCGGGCCGCCGAGAGGCTTGCAGAGCAGGAGGAATATTTCTGGCCCTTCTCGAACCCTCCCGCTTTCGTGGACGACGATGAGATACCCATTGCCCAATTTTCGGGCCAGCTGCACAACAAGCAGCTCTACAGGCAGTATCTGGCAAAAAAATACGGCAAGCGCAAGATGCTCTTTTCCGGCATACACCTGAACTATTCCTTCTCGGAGGAGCTGGCAGAGGCTCTCTGCGTCCAGCTGGGTACCGACCGAAATGGCCTTTACCTGACCCTTGCGGCGCGGCTGGTGGAATACAGCTGGCTCATCGTCCTCCTGACCGCCGCCAGCTCGGCGGGAGAAAATAGCTTCATGGGGGACATCCTTGACTACGCCTCGCCCCGCTGCGGCAGGGACGGCTACTGGAACGACTTCACCCCCGAGCTGGACTTCGGCTCACTCTACGACCACTGCATGAGCATTCAGGCTCTTGTAAACGACGGCCGCCTGGTGTCTGCCTCGGAGCTCTACTATCCCGTGAGGCTGAAGCCCAGAGGCGAGAACAGCCTTGAGGCTCTGCTGGAGGGGGGCGCCGACCATATCGAGCTTCGTATGTACGACCTTGACCCCCTGTCGCCCTACGGCATTTTTGCGGAGGACGTGAGCTTCGCCCAGCTGCTGATGCTCTATCTGCTCTCCCTCGACGAGCCCCTGCCCGACGGCCCCGCCCAGAAGGCAGCCATCGACAGGATGAAGCAGGCAGCCCGCTATGACAGGCCCGAAGCCATGAAGCAGAATGCCGCAGCTATCCTTGAGGATATGGAAAGACTGTATTCCGATCTTGGCGTAGGCGAGGTAAAGCTCTCGGTGATACGCCTGCAAAAGGAAAAGCTAATAAAAGGCGGCAGCTACGCCGAGCGCGTTCGTAAGACCTACGGCGCCGACTTCACCCACCTTGGCCTCGCCCGCGCCCAGCGGTTCACCGCAGTCGGCGAGGACAGATAGGCATATAAAAAAGGATACTCTTCCCCGGCAGGGAAGAGTATCCTTTTTTATGCTTACGCTCCTTACTGAGCGGCCAGCTCGTAGTGATGAGTGGTGAGCCGCTTTTCAAATTCCTCGGTGGGCAGGGGCCTGTCGAAGAAGAAGCCCTGGGCCAGCTCGCAGTTGTTGTCCCGAAGGACATTCACCTGCTCCATGGTCTCAACGCCCTCGGCGATGCACTCCAGCCCCAGCTCCTTGGCCATGGCCACAACGTATTTGAACATCACGCTGCGGGTGCTGCTGTCGTCGTCCTCCTCCACGGGCAGGAAGCTGCGGTCGATCTTAAGCACGTTCCAAGGCACCTCCTTGATGAGGTTCAGGGAGGAATAGCCCATGCCGAAATCGTCCACAGAGGTGCTGATGCCCTGCTGCTGCAGGCCGCTTACTACTCTCTTGAGGTCACGGAACTCAACGTCCGTGGTGGTCTCGGTCAGCTCCACCTCTATGAACTCGTGGGGCACGTTGTTCCTGTTGACGATCTCCATTATGTGCTCCAGCAGGTCAATGTCCATCATGTGCTTGCGGGAGAGGTTCACGGACACCCGAACCACCCGCCTGCCCTCGTCCAGCCAGCGGCGGATGTCGCGGCAAACGTGGTCCAGCATATAGAAATCCAGCTTGCAGATGTCCAGCCCCTGCTCAAGGATGGGAATGAAATCCATTGGCGGGATGAGCTTGTCCTCGTGGAACCAGCGGCACAGGGCCTCGGCTCCGATGAGCTCGCCTGTGGTGATGTCGATCTTCGGCTGGTAGAAAACGCGGAACTCCTCTTTATTGAGCGCCTCGGGGAACAGCCGCTGCAGGCGGTTCACCTTCTCCTTGTTGGCGTTCATGGCCTCGCTGAAGAAGATGATATCCGACTGGCCGCTGGTCCTGGCGGCGGTGGAGGTGGTGATTATCTTGTCAAGGATGTCTCCTGCGTCGGTGTACTTGAAATCCTCGGGGATGACAAAAACGCCCACGGAGGCCGAGACCATTATGCGGTCGCCGTTGTTAACGTTATAAACGACTGCCGCCCCTCTCAGGTAGCTCAGCAGCTCGTCCAGCAGCTCCGTGCTGCAGAGGGCAACAAAATTGTCGCCGCCCATGCGGGCCACGATGCCCTTGTCTCCCAGCAGCTCCTCGATATGGCGGAAGAAGCCCTGCATTACAACGCTGCCAGCCCTGCGGCCGATCTGCTGGTTAACGAGGGCGAAGTGTTTAAGGTTGAAGTGCAGTGCCGTCTGCCCCGCAAAGGAGCCGTTCTGGGCCGTGCGCTCAATGTGCCTGATGAAGAAGCGAAGGTTGTGGTAGCCGTCGTCGTCAAGAAAGGCAAAGCGCTCGGCGGCGGCCTGTATCTTGGCGCGGCTTACATACACGGTGGTGGTCTCGATGAGCATCCGGATGCGGTCCATCTCCTCGGGGGTCCAGGGCTCCTGATCGTCCTCGATGTAGATGCTGCACTTGATGATCGCCATAAGGTCGGTGACGATGCGCTTTGTTATGACCTCATGCGCAGGCCTTCCGCTGTCGTAGGATATCAGATTCTCGCCCCTGTTCATGGCCTCAAACTTTGTGTTGCCGTAGGTGACGGTGAGGATCTTTCCAATGCGAAGAAGCTCGCAGACCGGTGTCAGTGCGGGCCTTATCTTTTCTATGTCCATCGTTTGGAGGGAGTTCAATGTTTTCAGATAGTTTTCAAACAGAACGTGAAAATCCATTTCATGCACTCCTCGTATATACATTTTCTCATATAAATTATACCATTCCTGTCTCTATATTTCAATGCACATTTTGTATAGAAATTCCACCTAACTTTTGACATTTTACCAAAAACGGTTCACGATTTATTCAACGTTGTTCACAGATTGCACAAACAAATTCCCCGACGGAAGTGCAGAAGAACCTTTTGCGGCCCCGAGGCATAGTATGCAGAAGGCGGTCGCTTTCGGCCGCCGCTGAAAAGAACAAAGATATGAAACAAAGAAAGGAAGAGACATCAATGGCAATTTTCACTAACCGCGCATCCCTCACCTACAGCGGGGGCACTGCCGACTCCAATACCGTAACGGGAGAGCTCATAGAGGTGCTCTCGGCCCAGAAGGCCGCCATCCCCGAGACCTACACCGCAGGCTCCGTCACGACCTATCTTGTGACACTGGACAACTCGGGCGCCGCCGACCTTGCAGGCATCACAGTCACCGACGATCTGGGCGCCTTTGCCTTCGGCACCGAGACCCTTGTGCCCCTGACCTACACGGCGGGCTCCGCAAGGTATTTCGTGGACGGCACCTTGCAGCCCGCCCCCACCGTGACCGAGGGCGAGCAGCTGGAGTTCAGCGGGCTTTCGCTGCCTGCGGGCTCTACAGCTATGCTGGTATATCAGGCCGAGGCCAACTCCTTCGCCCCTCTTAGCGAGGGCTCGGAGATCACTAACACCGCTGTTGCCTCGGGGGCGGGGCTGATAAGCGCAGTCTCCGCTCAGGCCACCGTGACCCTCGACAGCTCCGCAAGGCTGGAGCTCGAAAAGCAGCTCTCTCCCGCCAGAGTGGCAGAGAACGGCCAGCTGACCTACAGCTTCATCATCCGCAACTACGGAACGGAGGCTGTGGACGAGGCCTCGGGCGCAGTGTTCACCGACACCTTCTCACCCGTTCTGGCTGACATCACCGCCACCGTTGGCGGCACAGCCATAGAGGAGGGCACGGGCTACACCTACTCTCAGGCCGACGGCGTATTCACCACTGCCGCAGGCGTAATAACCGTCCCCGCCGCCAACGTTACTCAGGACCCCACCACCGGCGAATGGACCACCGTTCCCGGCGAGACGGTAGTAGTTATCACGGGCACAGTCACAGGCTTCTGAGCCTCCGACATCTATCGACTTTCCCCAAAAGCAGCCCTGCGCCTTCAGAGGCAAGATATCAAGAAGCAAGAGGCAAGAAAAAACGGACGCTAAGCGGATAATATAAGACGCCGCATTCTTGCCTCTGCGGATATCAGTTTTAGCTCTGTTCGCAGTATTTATTAGGCCGAAAGAGGGTATTCCCCCGCCAGCGGCGGGGGAATACCTTCTTTCGGCACCCGCAATTTTGCCGCAGAGCGGCAAAATTGAATAAACAAAAAACGAGATCTGATTTCCGCGTAAATTAACAATTTAACCCTTGACAAACTGCCGCAGAGTGTGATATACTGTTTGTTACAAACATTTCAAAGGCTGTGACGGAAAAGCCGTCGGCAGAGGTCCACCCAAAGAGAGCCCGATATTTGCTGAGAGTCGGGCGGCGGGCAGCCGAGTCGGTCATCGTTCCCGAGCCTGCCGCCGAACGCGCAAGCAAGTAGAACGGCACGGTGCTCACCGTTATATGAGGACGCTTTTGTGCGGCATATACCGCAAAGAAGCGGCAGAGCGGCGCGGTTTCCGCGCAAGCAGAGTGGTAACACGGAGCAAGCCTTCGCCTCTGTCGGGATATCCCGATAGGGGTTTTTTGTTTTTTAATTCCCCCACCATCTTTCACCCGTGCGCACACACTAAGTCTCAGCGCCTCCCCGGAGGGGAGGTGGGAGCCCATGTGAAAGAGGCGGCGTTGATACCGTTCGGAAGGCTTCGTTCGGGTGTTCCTCTCAGGGCTTGTGCTTGGCTGAGTTGATAATGGATAATGAAGTGCCGCACGCCCCATCTGAGTGCCACCGTATCGCGAGGGAGCCCCCGCACATAACACAGTTGTAAGCTGGCTTTGCCAGCGGCACGCGACTTGCGCCGTGCGCGCTAGCACCGCGACTTGCGCCGTGCGCGCTAGCACCGCGAGGGAGCCCCGGCACATAACACAGTTGTGAGCGAGCTTGCGAGCGCTCACGCGACTTAAAAAAAGAAAGGGAGTAATTTAATGCTGACGCTCGATAAGGTCTATCGCGCAAGACACGTTTTGAAGGAGGTAATAAGGGAGACCGAGGTCATCAAGGCCCCGAAGATCAACCCCGAGGCAAATGTGTACCTCAAGACCGAGAACCTCCAGATAACAGGTTCCTTCAAGGTGAGAGGCGCTTATTACATGATCTCGCAGCTATCGGATGAGGAGAAGAGCCGCGGCGTTATCGCCTGCAGCGCGGGAAATCACGCTCAGGGCGTTGCCCTCGCCGCCGCCAAGAACGGGATAAAGTCCATTATCTGCCTGCCCGACGGCGCGCCGATCTCGAAGGTCGAGGCCACCAAGGGCTACGGCGCCGAGGTAAGGCTCGTGGAGGGCGTATACGACGACGCCTATCAGGAGGCCCTGCGCCTCAGGGACGAGCAGGGCTATACCTTCATCCATCCCTTCGATAACGAGAACGTCATCGCCGGCCAAGGCACCATCGGTCTGGAGCTCATCGACCAGCTGCCGGAGCTGGATGCAGTCGTTGTCCCCGTTGGCGGCGGCGGCCTTATCTCCGGCGTGGCCTTTGCCTTAAAGAGCCTCAAGCCCTCTATAAAGGTCTACGGCGTGCAGGCAGCGGGTGCCCCCTCAATGGCCAAGTCTCTGGCCGAGGATAAGATACTCTGTCTGGACAGCGTTTCCACCATTGCCGACGGCATCAAGGTAAAGGAGCCCGGCGAGCACACCTTTGAATACTGCAAGCAGTATGTTGACGAGGTAGTCACCGTCACCGACGACGAGGTCTCCTCGGCAATACTTGCCCTCATCGAGCAGCACAAGCTCATTGCCGAGGGCGCGGGCGCCGTTTCCGTGGCGGCGGTCATGTTCAACAAGATCCCCGACATCAAGGGCAAGAACGTTGTCTGCGTGGTCTCGGGCGGAAATATCGACGTTACCATCCTCTCGAGGGTCATCAAGCGCGGCCTGCTCAAATCCGGCAGGTCCGACACCCTTACCATCCAGCTGGAGGATAAGCCCGGACAGCTCAAGGGCGTTTCGGCCATCATCTCCGATCTGGGCGGAAACGTCGTCTCCATCCACCACGAGCGCGCCAGCGAGGACAGCGACATTACCGAGTGCCTGCTTCGTCTTGTGCTGGAGACCAGAAACTACGACCACATCCGCGAGATCAGGGACGCCCTGACAAAGGCGGGCTTCAAGATCGTGAATAAGTGAGCTGTGATCGACAAATAGGCGATCATAATTTTCGCAGCCCCTCTTGCCGCTGGCGGCGAGGGCAAAATAAATATGTGAACACTGAATTGCAGGACTGCAAAACCACCTCGTATCTGTGCGGTTTTCGGTGTATTGCAATTTGAAGATCATAATCAAGTAAGGAGTAGATCACAATGGCAGAAACAGTTTACACAAAGAACGCTCCCGACGCTATCGGGCCCTATTCTCAGGCAAAGGTAGTCGGTGGCCTGGTTTTCACCTCGGGACAGATCGCTATCGACCCCGCAACAGGCAGCGTTGAGGCTCAGACCATCGAGGAGCAGACCCATCAGGTGTGCAAGAATCTTTCGGCAGTCCTCGAGGCAGCAGGCTCGTCTATTGACAAGGCGGTCAAGACCGTCTGCTTCCTGAAGAATATGTCCGACTTCGCCGCCTTCAACGCGGTATACGGCGAGTATTTTACAAGCAAGCCCGCCCGCTCCTGCGTTGCGGCAGCCGCCCTCCCCAAGGACGTTCTCGTCGAGGTTGAGGTAATTGCTGAGGCGTAAGCCTTGCAGCAGAGCAAAGTATGCAAAAGGGTATTCCCGTTGCGGCGGAGAATACCCTTTTTTAGAAGCAAGAATACAGAAGTAAGAATATCGCAACGCATATAACATACAACATCCTTGGTCGTGCCACCGTATCGCGAGGGAGCTTTCGCGGTCCACACAGTTGTAAACGAGCTTGCGAGTGATCACGCGACCTCGGCCGTGCGCCGTTAGCACCTCGGCCGTGCGCCGTTAGCACCTCGGCCGTGCGCCGTTAGCACAGCGGTTGACTAAAGCCGAAAATTGTTGTATAATATATAGGTATTACTGTGTTTTTCGGGAGGGCTATGCTTGAAATTTGATGACTATTTGAAGGTCGGGAAGATACTGTTTGAGTATCTTCCCTATACCTTGAAGCTTTTCTTCTTCACGCTGCTGTTCTCCATCCCCCTTGGGATGGTGGTGACGTGGCTCAAAAAGTGCCGCTTTAAGCCTGTTTCGTGGCTGACGAACCTCTATATACTTATCATGCGCGGCACCCCCCTGATGCTGCAGATAGTCGCCGTTTATTACGCCATCCCCATGATGGTCAAATCCGCGAAGACCGCAGGCAGGGCCGACACAGCCCTTTATGAGGCTCTGGATAAGTTCAAGGCGGGTGAGAACTATATGTTCATCATGCTGGTCATAGCCTTCGCCTTTAACTATGCCGCCTATTTTGCCGAGATCTTCCGGGGAGGCATCGAGTCCATCCCTGTGGGACAGTACGAGGCGGCCTCTATGCTGGGCCTCACCAAAATGCAGACCTTCTTCCGCATAATCCTGCCACAGGTGGTAAAGCGGGTCATCCCCGCCACCAGCAACGAGGTCATAGTTCTGGTCAAGGATACCTCCCTCGCCACCGTCATCGCCTATACCGAGATAATGCTGAAGGCCAAGCAGCAGATGAACACCTACAGCTCCATCGGGCCGCTGTTCGTGGCGGGCCTGTTCTACTTTGTGCTGAACGCCATCGTCACCGTTGCGTTCATGCTCATCGAGAAGCACTATAACTATTACAAGTAAGGAGGCGCCCTGATGGCTGTTCTTGAAGTCAAAAATCTTTCCAAAAGCTTCGGCGACCTGCAGGTGCTGCGGGATATCTCCTTTAACGTAGAGGAGGGACAGGTGGTCTCCGTCATCGGGCCTTCGGGCTCGGGAAAATCCACACTGCTCCGGTGCGTCAATCAGCTGGAGCGGGCCGACAGCGGCGAGATAAACGTCTGCGGCATGAATATGCTGCGCATGGAGGGACAAAAGGCCGTCTATGCCCCCCGCAAGACCCTTCGGGAGATAAGGCTCCGCATCGGTCTGGTGTTCCAGAATTTCAACCTCTTCCCCCATATGAACGTCATGCAGAATATAATCGAAGCCCCCGTCCATGTGCTTAAAAGATCAAAGCAGGAGGCCACGGACACCGCCGCCGAGCTGCTGGAAAAAATGGGCCTAACAGGCAAGGAGAAAAGTTATCCCTGCGAGCTCTCGGGCGGACAGCAGCAGAGAGTTTCCATAGCCCGCGCCTTGGCCCTGCGGCCGGACGTGCTGTTCTTCGACGAGCCCACCTCGGCCCTTGACCCCGAGCTGACGGGGGAGATACTTAAAGTCATCAAGGGCCTTGCTGCGGAGAAAATGACCATGGTCATCGTCACTCATGAAATGGAATTCGCCCGAGAGGTCTCCAACCACGTCATCTTTATGGACGGCGGCTATATTGTGGAGGAGGGCGACCCCGAGACCCTCTTCGGCGACACCCAGAACGAGCGCACCAAGCAGTTCCTTAGCCGATACAGAGGTTAGAGGTTAGAAATGCCATGATGGGGCATATCCTCCCGCTCACACAAACAACGGCCCTGCCGTCCGCGATAGGACCTTGACATATAGCGGGTTTTAGGGTAAAATAGTAATGTATTATTCTATCATTATCAAAGGAGAATGAAATATGAAAAACACCGAAAAAACAATGGACAAGCTCGTGGCGCTCTGTAAGGGCAGAGGCTTCGTTTATCCCGGCAGCGAGATCTATGGCGGCCTCGCCAACACCTGGGACTACGGCCCCTTGGGCGTGGAGCTTAAAAACAATATCAAGAGCGCCTGGAGAAAGAAGTTCATTCAGGAGAACAAGTATAACGTGGGCCTCGACTCCGCTATCCTTATGAACCCCCAGACCTGGGTAGCCTCGGGCCACCTTGGCGGCTTCTCCGACCCCCTTATGGACTGCAAGGAGTGCAAGACCCGCCACCGCGCCGATAACCTCATCGAGGACTTCGACGGCACCAACGTCGCGGGCTGGACCAACGAGCAGATGATGAACTATATCAAGGAAAAGAACATCCCCTGCCCCGACTGCGGAAAGCACAACTTCACCGATATCCGCCAGTTCAACCTTATGTTCAAGACCTTCCAGGGCGTCACCGAGGACTCCAAGGCAGAGCTCTACCTCCGCCCCGAGACCGCTCAGGGAATATTCGTAAACTTTGCAAACATCCAGCGCACCAGCCGCAGAAAGGTTCCCTTCGGCGTGGCTCAGGTGGGCAAGAGCTTCCGTAACGAGATCACCCCCGGAAACTTCATCTTCCGTGTTCGCGAGTTCGAGCAGATGGAGCTTGAGTTCTTCTGCAAGCCCGGCACTGACCTCGAGTGGTTCGAGTATTGGAGAGGCTTCTGCCGCGACTGGCTGCTCTCCCTCGGCATAAAGGAAGAGAACCTGCGCCTGCGCGACCACTCCCCCGAGGAGCTTTGCTTCTACTCAAAGGCCACTACCGATTTCGAGTACCTTTTCCCCTTCGGCTGGGGCGAGCTCTGGGGCGTTGCCGACAGGACCGACTACGACCTCACACAGCATATCAATACCTCGGGCAAGACCCTCGACTACTTTGACCCCGAGACCAACGAGAGATATATCCCCTACGTTATCGAGCCCTCGCTGGGCGTCGAGAGGCTGTTCCTTACAGTCATCACCGAGGCCTACGACGAGGAGAACATCGGCACAGAGGAGAAGCCCGACGTCAGGACCGTTATGCGCTTCCACCCCGCACTTGCGCCCTTCAAGGCCTGCGTGCTGCCCCTGTCCAAGAAGCTCTCGCAGCAGGCGGGAGAGCTCTATGATGAGCTTTGCCGCGATTTCAGCGTTGACTACGACGAGGCAGGCTCTATCGGCAAGCGCTATCGCCGTCAGGACGAGATCGGCACCCCCTACTGCATCACCTATGACTTCGATTCCGTCGAGGACGGCTGCGTGACCGTTCGCGACAGAGACACTATGGAGCAGGAGAGAGTGAAGATCGCCGACCTGCGCGCATATATCGCCGAGAAGATCAGGTTCTGAGACATTTAGAGGTAGATCACTTTGGGAAAGACTTGTAAGTCCTGCGGCGCCTTTTATTCGGGAGATTACTGCGACAAGTGCGGCTACGGCAAGCCCGAGGTCAAGAGCAAGTCGCTGGAAAAGCTGAAAAAACAGGCCCGCCGCAAGCCGGACCGCTTTATGACCCCCGAGGAAAAGAAAAAGGTCTACGCCGCCGAGCGCCGCGAGCGCGAGCAGAAGCGGCAGGGAGGAGCGCGGGCAGCCGCCGACCCCAACGGCAGGCGCAACCTGCTCATTGCCGTGGCGGTGATAACAGCCATAGTCGTGCTCTATGCCCTCATCAGCAACGGCGTCATTTTGAAGCGGGACAAAAACGATGTTATAAAGCAATACTTCCGCGCCCTGGACGAGAACGACTTCGACAAGTTCACAGCCTCTGTGGCTCCCGAGATCGAGGATATCTACAACAAGGAGCGCGAGGAGCTGGGCCTTGGCAAGGAGGAGTATATGCGCACCTTCAAGCAGGGGCTCGAGGAATACTACGGCCAAGGGCTGAGCATAAGCGTCTCCATCGGACGCGAGGAGGAGCTTGATCAGGCGGACTTTGACGAGATGCTTGAGGGCTATAAGGCGGCCTATAACGCCGCCCCCAAGCTGAAAGAGGCCTACGTCGTTTACTGCGAGGTGACCTATTCGGGCTCCGAGCGGACAGAGACCGTCCAGTACGAGGTCTATGCCGCCCGCAAGGGCTGGAAGTGGAGGCTCTACAACGTAGAGATAGCATAGCGCTTCAATGCACAATACACAATGCACAATGAAAGAGAGGTTCACAAGGAGGCTTGGCGTTCATTGTGCATTTTTTTTAAGCGACGATATTTGAAAAATGATAACCGATAGCGAAACAAATAATATGAGAGGAAAGAAGAATATGAGCGAAACTGTTGTCAGCATACGCGGGCTCGTAAAGAAATACAAGGAGCTCACCGCCCTTGACGGGCTCTCTCTCGAGATCAAGGAGGGCGAGGTCTTTGGACTGCTGGGGCCTAACGGCTCCGGAAAGACCACCACCATCAGCTGCCTGCTGGCGCTGCTGGAATATGACAGCGGCGAGATCGAGATCTTCGGCAAGCCCATGACCCCCGTGAGCTACGATATCAAGCGGGATATCGGCATAATAATGCAGAACGTGGCGGTCTTTGAGGAGCTGACGGTCTATGAGAACATTGACTATTTCTGCGGGCTGTATGTAAAGGACAAGAAGACCCGCGCCCGGTATGTCGAGGAGGCCATCCAGTTCGTGGGCCTTGGGGACTTCAAGAAGTTCTATCCCAAGAAGCTTTCGGGCGGCCTGCTCAGGCGCCTCAATATCGCCTGCGGCATCGCTCATAAGCCGAAGCTCATTATCCTTGACGAGCCCACCGTTGCCGTTGACCCTCAGAGCAGAAACAAGATACTTGAGGGCATAGAGGAGCTCAACCGCGCAGGCGCCACCGTCATCTACACCTCTCACTACATGGAGGAGGTAGAGCAGATCTGCACCCGCATCGCCATCATGGACAAGGGCAAGAAGATCGCCGAGGGCACCAAGGAGGAGCTCAAAAAGATGATAAAGAACACCGAGACCATCTCCATTGAGGCAAGGCCCATCACCGAGGAGATAAAGGATCAGGTCTCGAAGCTCCCCCACGTTTACAAGGCCGAGGAGGAGGACGGCAAGCTCACAGTCTACTGCTCGGGCGGAAAGCACAACCTGATCCGCGTGCTGGGCGTGCTGCAGGAGCATGACGTACATATCGGCAGGGTGTACAGCGAGCTGCCATCCCTCAACGACGTCTTCCTTGAGATAACAGGCAAGGCCCTGCGGGATAAGGAGGAATAAGAATGTTCTTCCACGACCTTAAATACGACCTGCTGTCCATCGTCAGGACAAAGGCGGTCATATTCTGGCTGCTGATCTTTCCCATAGCCTTGGGCAGCTTCTTCAAGATAGCCTTCGACGGCATCTACGACAAGACCACCAAGTTCAATACCGTCCCCGTGGCGGTGGTGAGCGAGGACGAGAATGTCAAGCAGGCCATAGACTCGGTGAGCGAGGGCGAGGAGCCCCTTTTCAAGCCCACCTATGTGAGTACCCTCGAGGAGGCCGAAAAGCTTCTGCGGGATGGCGAGGTCAAGGGCATTCTCACCGCCGACAGCGAGAGCAAGCTCTCTGTGACAGTTGCATCCAAGGGCATAGACGAGACCATTATAAAGGCCTTCGCCGACAGCTACGAGCTGAACCGCTCCATCATCATGGACGCTGTGGAGAGCGGCAGCTTTGACAAGCTGGATGCCATTTCCACCGCCCTCACCGCAGATGCCAAGGCGGTGTCGGACATTGACCTTACCAACGGCAGCACCGACAATCTTGCTCAGTATTTCTATAACCTGCTGGCCATGACGGCCCTTTACGGTATGCTGCTGGGCCTTAACATAACCATACTCAATCAGGCCAATCTCTCGAACCTTGGCATGAGGCGGCAGTGCTCGCCCCGCAAGAAGTCCTACACCCTGCTGGTGAGCCTCTGCGCGGCATTCATTGCTCAGTCCGTTTGCATGGTGGTAGCCGTCACCTTCGTGCGGTTCGCCTTGGGTATCGACCTTGGGGAGCGGCTTGGGCTCGTGTACCTCACGGGCATCGTGGGGGGACTGCTGGGCGTGTGCTTCGGCTTTGCAGTGGGCTCTGTGGGCCGCGGCTCCTACGACAAAAAGATGGGCATACTCATGTCTATCGTGATGCTCCTCTGCTTCCTCAGCGGCCTGATGGTCGGAAACATGAAAGCCGTAGTGGAGCAGAAGGCCCCATGGTTCAACAAGATAAACCCCGCCGCTGTCATCTCCGACAGCTTCTACTGCCTGGTGCTCTACGATGACCTGAGCAGATATCTGGAAAAGCTCATCACGATGCTTGTTATCTCTGCGGTGTTCGTGCTTGCGGGCTTTGCTCTGACAAGGAGGCGCAAGTATGAAAGTCTTTGAACTGTTTTTCAGGGTGCTGAAAAAGCATCTGGTCACAACTATCATCTACATCGTGGTGTTCCTCTTTATCTCTGTCCAGTTTGTAAAGAACGAGGACAAGCAGCTCTCTTTTGAGGAGACAAAGCTGGATATCGTGGTCTTTGACGAGGACGACACCGACGCCAGCCGCAGCTTGAAGGAATTCATCGGCAAAAAGCACGACCTTGGCGAGCTGGACCGCCGCGATGACGCCATCTTGGACGCCCTCTACTACGAGGAGTACGATGCGGCCATCGTCATCAAGAAGGGCTATTCCGAGGCCCTTGCGGCAGGCAGGACAGGCGGCCTCTTCGAGAGCTACCACGTCCACGACAGCTACGCTGAGGTGCTGGTGAAGAACCTGCTGGGCGAGTACGTTTCCACCGTCAAGGCTTACCTTGCGGGGGGCAGCGACTTTGAGGCGGCCATAGACAAGACGGGAGCCGTTCTCACCGAGGGCGCCGAGGTCAAGATGCTTGAGGACGAGGACGAGGGCAGCTCTGAATACTCCGAGGATTTCGGGGTCTACTTCCAGTATCTTGCCTATATCCTGATCTCCGTTATGATCTCGGCTCTGGGGCCTGTGCTCATAGTGCTGCAAAAGAAGGACAACCGGGAGCGGACCATCTGCTCCGGAATCTCTCCCACAGGCAGGATACTGCAGATCTATCTCGGGACCAGCGTTTTTGTGGTGGCCGTGTGGCTGATATTCATGGCGGCAGGCGCTGTGATCAACGGCGGGATGTACGAGGGCAGGGCATGGATGGCAGTGCTCAACAGCCTTGTTTACTCTCTTATCTCGGCAGGCATAGCCATTCTGCTGGCGGCCTTCGATCTCAAGGATCAGGCCCTCTCTCTGCTCACCCAGATAATCGGCCTTGGCATGAGCTTCCTCTGCGGCGTGTTCGTGCCCCAGAGCTTCCTTGGCGACGGAGTTCTGAAATTCGCCCATATTCTTCCTGCATACTGGTACGTTCGCGCAAACAACGTGCTGGTCGGCACTGAGGTCGCCTACTCGGCCTCCGAGGTCTACAAGTGCATCGGCATCGAGGTCGGCTTCATGGTCGCTCTCTTCACAGCAGCAGTGATAGTTGCAAGAAGGCGTCGGCGCTAACGGTGCATGGCGTACACATCCCGATCCTTCTGGAAAATATTATTGCGGCGCTGCGAAGCAGCACTGCAAAGTGCGAAAAAGGAACCTCACCCCTTTTGGGGGTGAGGTTCCTTTTTCGCCTGAAGCCGCTTGTAAAAACAGGCTTCTTTATGCTTGTGTTTTACTGGAAGACATTATAGCCTCCGCCGCCTTCGTCTGTGCTGGCGTAGCGGTACTGATCCTCGTAGTCTATCCAGTTTCCGTTGTCGTCGTAGTAGCCGTTGTGGTCGTAGGGATTGGAGCTGTCGCCTACCGAGCCGTTCTCGTCGGTGCTGGCGGGCTGCTCCTCGATGACCGTGGTGCCGTAGATGGTCTGCTGCAGGAGTCTTGCGTTTTCGCGCAGGTCTGCCAGCAGCACCGCCTTGTGGTCAACAAAGTGTCCCGAATAGGTGCCCTCGGCGGGTATTTGCAGCTGCTGGATGTCGTAGCCCATATACTCGAAGGCGTGCAGCAGCAGGGAAGCGGTCTCGCCCTCTTCAAGGTCCGTATAGGTATCGGGAAGGATCTTGTTTGCAAGCTCGTTGAGCTGCACCAGCGAGGCGCCCTTGGCCTTTTTGATTATCAGCGAGATGACCTCGCGCTGTCTTTCGGTGCGTCCGAAGTCGCTGTATTTCTCGCCCTTGTCAACGTGTCTCAGTCTTGCATAGGCAAGAGCCTGATTGCCGTTGCAGTGAACGACCTCACCCTCCTTGGCAAGCTCCGGCAGGTAGTCGGTGCCCTTCTTGTTTCCAAGGATGTGGTTCTGCTCGTCCAGAGGGTTCTCCATGCCGCGGTTGTTGTCGCCGTAGGGGTCGTAGCGCTCGCTCTCGTAGCCGTGGGCCTCGTCGTCGGTGATCTCGATATCCAGACCACCAAGGGTGTCAACGATCTCGATGAACTGGTTGAAGTTCACTATAACGTACCTGTCGATATTTACGGCAAAATACTGCTGCAGGGTGCTGCGCAGGCACTCGGTGCCGTTGTACCAGTAGGCGGCGTTCAGCCTGTCCGAGGTATCTATCTCGGGGATATAGAGATAGAGGTCTCTCATGAAGGAGGTCATCGTAATAGTGCCCAGCTTCTTGTTGAGAGAGAGCAGCATCATAACGTCGGTGTTGCCTCGCTCGTCCCCTGTTTCGGGTCTAAGGTCCTCACCGATGAGCAGCACGTTGAACACGTCCTTGTCGCTCATGATGTCCTTGGCGTTGCGTTCCAGCTCGTCCTTCAGGCGCTCCTCCTCGGTGCGGGGGTCAAAGGTGTCCTCCTTGGTGGAGTCGGTGTCGGCGTAGCTCATGGGGGCCGAATTTATGCCTCTGTTATCCTTGCCCTTCAGCTTGTTGAAGTAGAAGTGGAACACCAGAAACACCACAAGTGCCAGCAGGCACAACACCATGAACACTATTCCTATGGTCGTGAGGGTCTTCTGCTTTATGGTAAGCTTTTTCTTCTTGCCTTTTTTCTTGCCCGAGGTTTTCTTAGCGCCCTTATGCTCCTCGTCCTGCGGCCTTGCGGTCTTCTCGCCGCTGCTTTTGCTGCGGGGCCTTGGCGTCTCGTCGTCCTCGGGGTCGAGCGGCTTCTTGCCCTGCCTTATGTTCGGCGCTTTTCCCGAGGCTGCCTTAGAGGCGGCGCTTTTCTTCGGGTGCTCTGTCTGGGGCTTTTTGGGCTTTTCGGCCTTGTCTGCTTTATCGGATAACGTAAGCCCTGCGGCATCGTTCATTTTGCTCTTTGCGGCAGGCTTCTCGGGGGTGTCCTTCTTTTCCTCGGGGGCCTGCTCCTTCTCGGGCTCGGGCTTTTCCTTGGGGCTGCTCTCGGGCTCCTCTTTGATCTCTGCCGAGGCAGGCACGGCCTTTTCGGCCCGCTGCTTTTTCTTTTCCATTGCGGCGGAGATTATAGACCCCAGCTCATCGTCGTCCTTTTCCAGCTCCGCAGAGATCTCCTTGATATCCTGCGCGCGCTGTTTCTTTTTATTTATGGCGGCAGATATTATCTGTTCAAGCTCGTCCTCCGAGCTATTGAGTTTCTTATCGTCTGGCATTTGTATCCTCTCTCTTTTTGCGGCCCTTGGCCGTTTTTTCGTTTTGTCATTCTGCCCGTGTATCTTTTTCGACGGGCTTTCGCCCGAACTCGCATAACACTACATTTTATATTATATACTATCCACAAAGAAATTACAACACTTTTCACAATTTTTTTTCTTTTTTAATTCCCCCACCAAGGTTTCACTCGTGCGCACACGAGATATCTCAGCGCCTCCCCGGAGGGGAGGTGGGTGCCCTTGTGGATGAGGCAACGGTGCAGCCGTTCGGAAGGCTTCGTGCGGGTGCTTTCCCGCTGGATGCTGCTTGACTATCGCTCTCCGCCGATTGGTGCGAAAAAAACAAGGCACGAGGTAAAAACCCCGCACCTTGCAGTTAGGTCAAATTGTCATACACAGCGCCGGTCGATGCTTTATCAATTATCAACTTCTCCCGCACAGCTCGGGCCTGCTGAGGGCAAACCAAAACCCTCACGCCCCTTCTGAGTGCCGCCGCTCACGCGAACTGCGCCGTCCGCGCTAGCACCGCGAGGGAGCTCTTGCGGCCTCCACTGTTGTAAACGAGCTTGCGAGTGTTCACGCGAACTGCGCCGTCCGCGCTAGGACTTGCAGTAGTCGTCTACAAATGCGTTCAGTTTGTCGAAGGACTCCTTGCTGATGACGTGCTCCATCTTGCAGGCGTCTACGTCCGATTTCTCCTTGCTCACGCCAAGCACCTCGTGCAGGAATTTTGAGATAAGGGAATGCTTTTCGTAGACCTCCTCGGCCCGCGCTTTACCTGTTTCGGTAAGCACGATCTCGCCGTCATGCTTGATGTCGATGTAGCCGTTTTCGCTGAGGATGTGCATAGCGCGGCTGATGCTCGCCTTCGAGTAGCCGAACTCGTTGGCGATGTCTATGCTCCTGACATAGCCTGTTCTGTTGTGCAGTATAAGAATAGTCTTCAGATAGTTTTCGCCCGATTCCTTGAGCTCCATGTTTTTCACCTTTCTCTCGTTAAGATTTGTATAGGTTTCGCTGCTGCGGCGCTTAGTTTTTAAGGATGCGCCTGTCCTCGTCAAACATACGGTAATACTGCACCGTGCGGTACTCCTCGAGGATGCTCTTGTAGGAATTGTCCTCGTCGCCGCTCTGGTGCCACTGGCCGTCGGCGGTCTTGTAGCCAAAGCCCGAAACGATGGGCAGGCTCTCGCGGATGTGCTCCAGCTCCTGCATAACAGGGGACAGGGGCAGGTCGGCGGCCTTCATTGTCTCTACCGCCAGATAGTTGAGGCTGATGTCCTCGATGAACTTCGACTCCATTGGCCTGTTGGACCAGATGAAGAAGGGAGTCTGGTGGATGCGGGAGTAGTCCTCCACGTTCAGGTCCGCCAGAGGGCCGTCATAAAGCTCCTCGGCAAAGGAGGCAATGTGGGGGTAGTGGTCGCCGAACATTACAACGATGACGTGCTCGTCAAAGTCCTTGAACTGCTCCAGCATTTTGCCCACGCCCTCGTCGCTGAGCTTGATGGAATTCAGATATCTCTCGGCGCTCTCGTCCTTGATCTTTGTAAGCTCCACACCGCCGTCAACGTCAACAAGGTAGGGCGCGTGGTTCTGCATCGTGGTCACCCAGTAGAAAGCGCCCTTGGATTTGTCGCGCTTCTTTGCCAGCTCGACCACCTTGTCAAAGACCACCTCGTCGGCGGGCTGACGGTTGTATTCCAGATCAGAGCTCAGGTTGATGGTGTCCTTGAAGTACATGGTGTCGAAGCCCAGCAGGGGATAGACTCTGTCTATCTGCCAGAGGCCGCGGCGGCAGGGGGTGACGGCAACGGTCTCAAAGTTCAGGTCGTTGAGGGTAGAGACGATGCTGTCCTGCTTGTCGTGGAAGTAGTTCGTATAGGCGGCGGAGCCCAGAGGCAGGAAGTACATGGAGTTGCCCGTCAGGTACTCGTACTCCGAGTTGCAGGTGTACCCGCCGTAGGCCGACACCGTGACATAGCCCTTAATGGTGTTCTCACTCAGGCCGTGCCAGGTGGGCAGGTAATCTATGTTGGTCTCAAAGTCCGCAATATGGGAGAAGTCCGAGAAGCTCTCGTTCAGGATAGCCACGATTATGGGCGTCTCGCCGGTCTCGCCCAGCTCCGGATAGGCGTCGATGATGGCCTCGGCCTTGTCTGTGGAGTAGTCCTCAGGGACCTTTACCCGGTTGAAAACGCCGTCATAGTAGAACATCAGAAGATTTCCCACGCTGCGGGAGGTGCGTGTCTCCTCGGCAGCGGAGAAGTTGAGGCAGATGACTCTGTTCTTGATGCCCCAGTTGTAGGTGTAGTTGGTGACCGCCACAAAGAGCACAGCTGCCAGAACAGAGGAGCAGATGGAGATGACCCTCGGCTTCCAGCCCTCGGTGACAAGCTCGCTGCGTATCAGCAAAAACAGCACCACCGCCAGCTGCACCACGGCCGAGACAACAGGGAATTCAAGGGTGAGCTTGTACTCCTCCGTTACCTCCATGGCGCTGCCGATGTTCATAAGGTCAGTGAACTTTATGGGCGAGCCTCGGAATTTCTGTATGTAGAACTGGGCCACGCCGTAGACGGTGAACAGCACCTCGAAAACGCAGAGCCAGATCTTGGGCTTCTTGAATATCGCCACACCGATAAGGAAGGGCACGGCGTACATGGCGTAGCCCATCAGGAAATATACGGGATAGATCTTGAAGACCACGGCTCTCATGCAGGTCTCGCTTACGGTGTAGACCTGAAGGGCGGCCAGCAACGCCGCGAACCATGGACTGAGCTTCAGGGGCTTTTCCAGCTTTCTGTACCAAAGCACCATCATCACGGCGCTGAAGATCAGCAGCAGCCCTATGGGTATTGCACCGAGGATGAACCATTTGCGGTAATCCTCTTCGTTCACAGCGTAGTCACCCAGCAGCGCAAAGCCGTTAGCAAAGGTGAAAAACAGCGCGGCGAACAGCAGAAAGAGTACCCTTCGGTCCTCGGCAAGCTTTTTGAGTTTTGTGCTTAACAAGATGTGTTTCTCCATTCTATATATGCTAAAACCTATTATAACATCATTTTCCGCAAAATGCAAGCTTTTTTCCTGTCCTTGGAATATTTTGTTATGTCCTCTATGCCTTTTGTCCACACACAAAAAAGGAGAGCCGAAGCTCTCCTTTTGAATGCTGTGCAATTTTATTTTGCTGCTGCTCAGTAGCCTCTCTCAACATAGGGAGTGTGCAGGTACTTGTGAGCAACGTGGGAACCGGGAGTCTCGAAGTAGTCGTTGTAGAGCAGGTCCATAACGGGGCTCTCGTGGCTCTTTCTGTACTCCAGCTTGTCGTCCAGGTCATACAGGGCCTTGGCTCTGATGGCCTTGAGGTCAACGTTGTTGCGAACGGTGTCGGGCTGATAGGGCTGGCCGCCGCCGTTGATGCAGCCGCCGGGGCAGGCCATGATCTCAACGAACTGGTAGTCCTTCTCGCCGGACTTGATCTGCTCGATGATGGTCCTTGCGTTTGCAAGACCGGAAGCAACGGCAACCTTAACGGTAACTCCGCCAACGGTGTACTCGGCTTCCTTGATGCCCTTGGTGCCTCTAACCTCGTTGAATACCAGAGCCTCGGACTTGCCGTCCAGCTTGAATGCTGCGGTACGGAGGGCAGCCTCCATAACGCCGCCTGTAGCACCGAAGATGGCGCCTGCGCCTGTAGCAGTCTCAAAGGGATTATCGAACTCCTCGTCGGGCAGGGCGTTGAAGTCCAGACCTGCGCGCTTGATCATTCTTGCAAGCTCTCTTGTGGTGAGGGCTACGTCAACATCGTCATACTCGGCTGTTCTCTGCTCTTCTCTTGTAACCTCGAACTTCTTCGCGGTGCAGGGGATAACGCTGACAACGAACAGCTTGTTGGGGTCGATGTTGTTCTTCTGGCAGTAATAGCTCTTGAGAACGGCACCGAACATCTGCTGGGGGCTCTTGCAGCTGGAGAGGTGGGGCAGGAAGTCGGGATAGTAGTGCTCGCAGAACTTTACCCAACCGGGGCAGCAGGAGGTGAACATAGGCATTGTGCCGCCCTGCTGGATCCTCTCGATAAGCTCGTTGGACTCCTCCATGATGGTCAGGTCGGCGGTAACGTCCATGTTGAAGACCTTAACGTCTCCAAGACGTCTGATGCCTGCTACCATCTTGCCCTCTACGTTGGTGCCTACGGGGTTGCCGAAGGCCTCGCCAAGGGTGGCGCGGATAGAAGGAGCGGTGAAGAATACAACTTCCTTCTCGGGGTCAGCGATAGCGTCCCAAACCTTCTGGGTGTTGTCCTTTTCGGTGAGGGCGCCAACGGGACAGGCAACGATACACTGACCGCAGCCTACGCAGGGCGACTCGCCGAGAGGTGCGTCAAAGGCGCAGCCAACATGAGTGTTGAAGCCTCTCTGGATAGGTCCGATAACGGAGATGCTCTGAACATTCTTGCAGGCAGCAACGCATCTCATGCAGTTGATGCACTTGTTATTGTCTCTTACGATGTAAGCAGAGGAATCGTCGATAGGCTTGGTCATTTCCTCGGACTGGAACCTGTCCTCGTCGGCGCCGTAGGCGTGGGCAAGGCGCTGCAGCTCGCAGTCGGTGCTCCTTACGCAGGAGAGACACTTTCTGTCATGGTTGGAGAGCAAAAGCTCCAGAGTGGTCTTTCTGGACTCTCTTACCTTGGGTGTGTTGGTCTGTACCTCCATGCCCTCGGAAACAGGATAAACGCAGGCGGCCACTAAGCCTCTTGCACCTGTTGCCTCAACAACGCAGATACGGCAGGCGCCGATGCAGTTAACATCCTTCAGATAGCAAAGGGTGGGGATGTCAACATTTGCGGCCTTTGCAGCCTCGAGGATAGTCGAGCCGGCAGGTACAGTTACGGGTATACCGTTTATTTTAACATTAACAGTCTGAACATTTTCCATAATTGTGCCCTCCTTCCTTACTTTCTCACAACTGCGCCGAACTTACAGTTCGACATACATACGCCGCACTTGATGCACTTGTCAGCGTCGATAACATGGGGCTGACGAACAGTGCCTTCGATGGCCTTAACAGGGCAGTTCCTTGCGCAAAGGGTGCAGCCCTTGCACTTTTCGGCAATGATCTCATACCTGAGCAGATCCTTGCAGACGCCTGCGGGACATCTGCCCTCCTTGATATGAGCCTCATATTCCTCTCTGAACTGCTTGATGGTGGAAAGAACAGGGTTGGGGGCCGACTGGCCGAGAGCGCAGAGCGAAGAGCTCTTCATGTGGTTAGCAAGGCTGTCGATGAGGTCCAGATCATCCATGGTGGCCTTGCCCTCAGATATCTTCTCAAGAAGCTGGTGCAGCTTTCTTGTACCAACGCGGCAGGGTGTGCACTTGCCGCAGCTCTCGTCAACGGTGAAGTTAAGGTAGAACTTGGAAACGTCTACCATGCAGTTGTCCTCATCCATTACGATAAGTCCGCCGGAGCCCATCATGGAGCCCAGCTTCTGCAGAGATTCGTAGTCGATGGGGGTGTCGATATACTTGGCAGGGATACAGCCGCCCGAAGGACCGCCGGTCTGAGCTGCCTTGAATTTCTTGCCATTGGGGATGCCGCCGCCGATCTCTTCGATGATCTCTCTCAGGGTGGTGCCCATGGGGATCTCAACGAGGCCGACATTGGTGATCTTGCCGCCCAGAGCGAATACCTTGGTGCCCTTGGAGGTCTCGGTACCGATGGACGAATACCATGCAGCGCCCTTTCTGATGATCTGGGCGATGTTGGCGTAGGTCTCAACGTTGTTGAGCAGTGTGGGCTTACCGAAAAGGCCCTTAACGGCAGGGAAGGGAGGACGGGGTCTGGGCTCGCCTCTGTTGCCCTCGATAGAGGTAAGCAGAGCGGTCTCCTCGCCGCAGACGAAGGCGCCCGCGCCAAGACGGATCTCGATGTCGAAATCGTGGCCCTTGCCAAAGATGTTCTTGCCCAGCAGGCCATAGTCTCTTGCCTGCTGCAGAGCTACCTGAAGTCTGTGAACGGCAACAGGATACTCGGCTCTTACATATACATAGCCCTGATGTGCGCCAACTGCATAGGAGGCGATGGTCATGGCTTCGATAACTGCGTGGGGGTCGCCCTCAAGGATAGAGCGGTCCATGAACGCGCCGGGGTCGCCCTCGTCAGCGTTGCAGGCAACATACTTCACATCGCCGGGAGCGTCCTTGGTGAACATCCACTTTCTTCCGGTGGGGAAGCCTGCGCCGCCTCTGCCTCTAAGGCCGGAGTCCAGCACTTCCTTGACTACCTCGTCGGGGGTCATGCTGTCGAGGACCTTATACAGCGCCTCGTAGCCTCTTGTGCCGATGTACTCCTCGATGTTCTCGGGGTCGATGCCGCCGCAGTTGCGCAGGGCGATTCTCTTCTGCTTCTTGTAGAAGTTGGTCTCTGCCAGAGGGATGATGGAGCCGTCCTCGTGGACTGTCTCCTGATACAGCAGGTCCTTGCAGACCTCACCCTTCTTCAGGTGCTCGTCAACTATCCTTACAACGCCCTCGGGAGTGACCTGAGAGTAGAAGGAGCCCTCGGGATAAACTATAACGATGGGGCCAAGGGAGCAAAGGCCGAAGCAGCCTGTCCGGACCACCAGTATTTCGTTCTCGAGACCCTGAGCCTTGAGCTCGCTGTCCAGAGCGTCCAGTATCTTCTTGCTTCCGGAGGAGGTACAGCCTGTACCGCCGCACACCAGTATCTGTTTGCGGTACTGGGTCTTCTCGGCCATCTTCTCAGCCTCGGACGCGATAAGCTTTCTTACCTTGATAAGATCGGAATATTTCTTCCTTATTTGGGTCAGTTCTTCAAAGGTCATTACTTAGTCTCCTCCTTTTCTGTAAGATAGGAATCAATGATCTTGCCTACCTGATCGGGAGTAAGCTTGCCGTAAACCTCTTCGCCGATCGTCATTACAGGTGCAAGTCCGCAGGCACCTACGCAGCGGCAGCACTCGATAGAGAACTTTCCGTCGGCAGTACATTCGCCCGCCTTGATGCCAAGCTTCTGCTCAACGGCCTCAAGTACCTTGTCCGAGCCCTTAACATAGCAAGCAGTTCCGAGACAGACGCTTACAGTGTGCTCGCCCTTGGGTGTGAGGGAGAACTGCGAATAGAACGTTGCAACACCGAACACCTCTGAAAGGGAAACGCCCAGGCCGTCAGCTATCATCTTCTGCACTTCGATAGGCAGATAGCCGTAGATGCCCTGTGCCCCCTGAAGTGTAGGCATAAGTCCGCCGGGCTGGTCGCGGTGAGCTTCGATCACTTTTTTAAGCTCAGCCTCCTGCTCGGGAGTTCCCTTGAAGGGAATGGTGGCTTTTTCACTCATAACATAACCTCCTACAAATTTAGTCGGCTCTCGCCGTAAGAGCGCCGCAAACCATAAAAACAGCACCCTCGATCTTTGCATAAAGCGGCAGTCCCGCCCCCTTCAAAGCCCTGCAAAAGCAGTCAGAAAGCGCAATTACCGTTATATTGTTAATTATATAACATTTGCATATAAAATGCAAGGGCTTTAATAAACTTTTTATAATCTCAATTTGTTTTTTGTCGATATTACACTAAGAAAAACCGTACTTTTGGGCAAGTTGTTAGCACGGCAAATTGGGGCCATATTTTGTTTATAAAAAAGCAGATTTCGGTTAGCATAGGCTTATTCGAGAGGGGGGAGTTTTCCGATGTTAACATAATGTTTACAAAATCCGCCGAACCATTTCGGCCCTGCTCCTGTCTAACTAACAGAACAAAAGAAACAACAAACAGAGGTTAGAAATTAGATGTTAGAGGTTAGATAAGGTGTCCGCAAAGCGGACGATATTAAAAAAACGTCGAAGGCGCCCCATATCTAACCTCTAACCTCTCACCTCTAACTTCTAAAAACCGTTGCACTGAGGCCAAGAGTGTGCTATAATGTAAAAAGATAACAGCCCCTCGGCCGTCGGTGTGCAAAAGGAGAGAACCATGACATTTGACGAGCTTATGAAGGCCGTAATGGGGTACATGGACGATCAGGGAATGATCGACGACCTTAAAGAAAAATACGGCAGCCGAGAAAGGGAGGAAGAAGAGGATGGATAAGACAAGGATGACAGAGCTGGCGCGGCAGGCGTCGGAGGGCAGCAAGGAAGCCTTTTCGGAGCTCTACAGTGGGTGCAGCGGCCCGCTGAAAAAATATGTGATAAAGCTGGGGGCCGCCCCCGAGGAGGCCGAGGACGTGGTCTCCGCAGCCTTTGTGAAGGCCATGGAGAGCATTGCCTCTCTGCGGGAGCCCGCCTATTTCGACACGTGGCTGCACACCATAGCCAAGAACGAGTTCCTCTCACAGCGCAGCCGCGAGGGCCGCGCAGTCCGCGTTGACATCGGGGGAGAGGATGACACGAACGAGGGCGTTGACATCGCGGCCTATAACGAGAGTGCCGAGGAGGACACCCTGCTCCTGCCCGCCGACTACGCCGAGAACGAGGACGTAAAGCGCATAATCGCCGAGGCCGTCAACTCCCTCTCGGAGGAGCAGCGGGACACGGTGTTCCTCTACTATTACGACGAGCTTACCACCTCGAAGATAGCCGAGCGCATGAATGTTCCCGAGGGCACGGTCAAGTCCCGGCTGAACTCCGCACGCTCATCCCTGCGCAGGCGCCTCGACAAGCTGCAAAGGCAGGGCGTTGCCCTTTGTGCCGTGCCTATGGGCAGTATCCTTGCGTTTGCAGAGAACAGCTCGGGCAAGGCGGCAGCCGCTACAGCCGCGACATCGGCGGCCGCCTCGGGAAAGATGATCGCCGCGGCGGTCATGGCCGTGGTAGTCGGAACGACCGGCACCCTGATCTACTTCAACGGCAGGAACAACAGATTGAAGGGCGACGACAGGCCGACAGATTCGCTTATCGTTGAAAGCATCGACGACAGCAGCAGGGACATGACGAGCACCACAACGACAACAACGACCCCTGCCCCCGTGATAGAGCCCGAGGTAACGGAGGACGCTTCAAGCGAGGACTCCGCTCCCCCGACCACGACCACTCCCGCAACGACAGCGGCTCCTGCTGCGCCGAGGGGAACTGCGCCTGCGCAGACAGCGCAGGGGAATGATGTGCCTGCTCAGGAGGAAGAGAATACCCCTGCTGCTGTTCCTGCCGATAACGTCAGCAGGAGCGTTCAGACCGAAGTGGTGAAAACGGAAGAATCAGAGAAAAAAGACAGCGCGGAATCAAAACGTTCAACGACTGGCTCGACCGCAGCTCCGGCAAGTGAAAAGCCAGAGCCCGAATTAGTTCTTGTTAGTATCGAACCTGTATTCGGAAGCGTAAGTTCGGGGTGGAATGTGATAGACGGTGCAGGGGAACCGATAGAAACGGGGCTGGATATGACCGCTGACGGTATCTCTTTGACCGCAAGAGGTGGTTTTTGGCTGAACTTCTCAAGTGTTTTAGGCGATGACTGGAATACCTTTGAGGACATTGATACATCAGGCGCAAACCTAAATGTTATAATTGTACCGAAGAACGCTGTTGCAAAGGGAGATATGTTGTTTACGTATGGAGATGATTCAATAATAGTTGAAGCTGATAAAGATTATTCGACCGATCAGAGAATCTCGGTTAAAATTGATTACAATGCTTTTTGGGGATCCTGTGGGAAATCTAACTGGGAATCTGGCTGTGGTACAATATTTCAAATTGGCAACTACAGCGGTGACGTGACGATATACGTTGATGGAGTTACCGGTCGTAAATACGTTTGATATTATCATTATACCAAAAAAGGCTATCCTCACGGATAGCCTTTTTTATTCTCACATCATCCGAAGACCGAGCACTTCTCGCTGGTCTCCTTGATGCCGTTCTCGCCGTTTACAAGCACCTCGCCCCATTCGGGAGAGAGCTCCAGACCGTCCCAGTCAAGGGCAAGGTCAAGGTATTCAACGCCGCCGCCGTTGCCCTTCCAGCTCCAGCCCAGCCAGCCGATGTCGTTCTCCTCGCAGTATTTCATGATGTAGGCCTCGTCCACGTCGCCGTCCGAGTGGTTGTAGCCGAACTCTCCCACGCATACGCAGAGGTTCTGGTCGGTAACGCCTGTCAGGTTCTCCTCGATCTTCTGGGGGGTGCCTCCCGCCGAGCCGTACATATGGATGGAAAACATGGTGTTTCTGTCGGGGTCGGATTCAAAGACCTCCATGCCCTTGTCCTTGATGCTCTTGCCGTACTGGCCCCAGCCTGCGGCGTCCACCATGATGGTGTTCTTTATCCCCGCCTCGCGCAGCTGGGGGATGACCTGCTTGTAGCCCTTGGCCCAGGTCTTGGTCTGCCACTGGCCCACCCATTCGTTTGCAATGTTAAGGATGACCCGGTCCTCGGTGCCTATCAGGGCGTCCTTGACCTCTATCCAGAAATCCGCCGCATTTTGCAGCCAGCTGATGTCGTCCTTGCCTGTGGCGTCGTGTACCTCAAGAATGACCACCATGTCCCGCAGGGTGCAGGTCTCGATAAGGGTCGAGATGGTGTCGGCGGAGTCCCGCTTCCACTGGTCGCCGTCCGCCAGCACTATGCGCACAACGTTGGCGCCCGTCTTCGAGATGGCGTCAAGGGCGTAAACGTCCTCTCCCGCAAACCAGCTGTGGGCGTGGTTAATGCCCCGCATAACAAATTCGTTGCCGTTGGCGTCAAGCAGCTTTGTGCCGTCTACCTTGAAGCCCTCCACGGGGGTCTTCTCTGTGGGGTTCTCCTCCTGCTGGGCGCTTATGTCCTCCCGCGAGGAGGTGGCCACCGTCTCGCTGCCGGAGCTGTCAGACCCGCCGCAGCCCGCCAGCATCAGCGCCGATAAGAATAATACCGCAAGTTGTTTTTTCATATTCGCCTCCCGAGGCTCAGCCTCTTATCTGTCCGTTGCCTGTTACGATGTACTTCATTGTGGTGAGCTCCCTGAGACCCATGGGCCCCCTTGCGTGGAGCTTCTGTGTGGATATGCCTATCTCTGCCCCAAGGCCGAACTCCTCGCCGTCCGTAAAGCGGGTGGAGCAGTTGACATAAACGCAGGCGGCGTCTATCCTCTTCTGGAACTCCTGCGCCGCAAAGACGCTGTCTGTCACGATGCACTCCGAGTGTCCCGTGGTGTATTTCTGGATGTGGCTTATGGCCTGCAGCAGGTCGTCCACCACCCTGACCGCAAGAATGTAGTCGCCGAACTCCGTGGCGTAGTCGTCCTCGTCGGCGGGGACAACGTTCTTTGCCCCAAGTATCATCCTCGTCAGCTCGCAGCCCCGGAGCTCAACATTGTGCTCGTCCAGCCGCTGCTTCATCATCGGCAGGAATTCGTCCGCCACGTCGCGGTGAACGAGGACGGTCTCGATGGCGTTGCACACCGACGGCCGCTGGGTCTTGCCGTTGTCAACGATCTCCAATGCCATTTTCAGGTCCGCCGAGTCGTCAACATAAACATGGCAGTTGCCCGTGCCCGTCTCGATAACGGGGATGGTGGCATTTTGCACCACAGCCTTGATGAGCTGTGCGCCGCCTCTGGGGATGAGCACGTCGATAAGGCCGTTGGCCCGCATCATGTCGTTGGCAATGCCCCTGTCGGGGTCCTCTACCAGCTGGATGACGTCCGCAGGCAGCCCCGCGGTCTCTACGGCCTTTCTCATAAGCGCCGCCAGCATCTTGTTGGAGTTCATGGCCTCCTTGCCGCCCCGCAGGATAACGCAGTTGCCGCTCTTTAGGCACAGCGCCGCCGCGTCAACGGTCACGTTGGGCCTGGCCTCGTAGATCATGCCGATGACGCCCATAGGCACCCTTATCTTCTTGATGTTCATGCCGTTGGGCCTTGTGCTGCCGCCGATGACCTCACCCACCGGGTCGTCAAGGGCCACAAGCTTCTCGCAGGCCGCCGCAATGTTTTCAATGCGCTTTTCGTCCAGCCTCAGCCTGTCCTGTAATGAAAGCGACATATTACGCCTTCTGCCGTTCTCCAGGTCCAGGGCGTTGGCCTCTACTATCTTTGGAGCGCAGCGCCTCAGGATGTGCGCTATCTCCAGCAGGGCGTCGTTCTTCTGTGCGGTGGAAGCGCTCGCCAGCTCAGTCTTGCAGGCCTGTGCGCGCTGCCCCAGTGTGTCGATGTAACCCATAAGATTCCCTCCGTTTATTTTAATTCCCCCACCGTCTCTCGGGGGAGGCAGTATGTCCTTGTGAATAGCCGCAATACAGATTTATTGCTGCTTTGCCTTGAACAGCGTTCCCGCGCCGCCCTCGAAAATCTTGTAAAGGTTGTCGGGGTATCTGCCGTTGACGATGACCATGTCGATGCCGTGAGAGTTTGCTATCTCTGCGGCGGAGATCTTGGTCCTCATGCCGCCTGTGCCGAGCTTCGAGCCCGCGCCTCCCGCAAGCTCCTTTATCTCGTCCGTTATCTCGTAGACCACGGGGATGAGCTTTGCTTCCTCGTTTTCTCTGGGGTCGGAGTCGTAGAGCCCGTCGATGTCGGACATTATAATAAGCATATCGGCATTCACCAGTGTCGCCACCGTGGCCGCAAGGGAGTCGTTCTCTCCCACCTCCAGCTCCAGCTCGTCAATGGCCACAGTGTCGTTCTCGTTCACTATGGGTATGACGTTGTGGGCCAGCAGCTCCTCAAGGGCGTTCTGAACGTTTATCCTCCTGTCCTCCAGCAGAACGTATTTGGTCAGCAGCACCTGCGCTACGTTCAGGCTGTAGTTGGAAAACAGCTTGTCATAAAAATACATCAGCTCGCACTGGCCGATGGCGGCGCAGGCCTGCTTCAAGGGGGTCTCCTTGGGGCGCTCCGTAAGGTTCAGCTTGGCCATACCAAGGCCCACGGCCCCCGAGGACACGATAAGCAGCTCGTTGCCCGCGTTGTGCAGGTCCGCCAGATTTCTCACCAGCCGCTCGATGCGCCTGATGTTCAGCTTTCCCGTCTTGTGCGTCAGCGTGGAGGTCCCCAGCTTGACGACTATCCTTTTTCTTTCCTCACTCATTTTTCTTTCCAGCTTTCCTTATAGTAAATGTATCATTCGGTATTGAATCTTCCGCCGAATGATTTATTATTGTCTTGCGGAACGACGCACCCTATATTAGGGCATCTTTTCGCCAAAAATGTCCGGGTATACTGCCTTCAGCCGCTGATAAACAAAGGGGATGAAATCCCCCGCCTTTGCCATCTGCTCGATCTCGCCGGGATATACCAGACGACAGGCGATGGTCTCGCCCTGCTGCAGGGTTATCTCTTCCTCGTGGAAATCCGCACGGAACAGGTAGAACAGCACGATGTGGCCGTGGTGGGGCGTCTTGATGACCAGCTGCCCCCGATAGTCCAGCGCCTCGGGAAGGGCGGTCAGGCCCGTCTCCTCTCTGAGCTCCCGCACGGCGCCCTGTAAGGGAGTCTCTCCCGCAACAACAGAGCCCTCGGTGACCTCCCAGAGGCCGCCGTATTTCTTTAAATAATCCCGCTGGGTGATGAGGACCTTGCCCTCATAATTCACCGCCAGCACCGTCACAACAGGATGATATTTCCCGCTTGGCATCGGCTCGCCGCGTTCGTGCAGCTGGCCCAGGGGGTTCAGCTTTTCATCGTAAAGGTCAAACAGCTCGGGCATCTCACACTCTCCTGTTCACAACATTTATGGGCGCGCCCTGCTTCCAGGCCGAAAGATTCTCGGCCACCCGCTCCAGCAGGCGCTCTCTGGTCTCCCGAGGGGCCCAGGCAACGTGAGGGGTCATCATGCAGTTCTTTGCCTGCCTGAGAGGGCAGTCCTCCCGCATGGGCTCGAAGGTAAGGGCGTCTATGCAGGCTCCCGCCAGCCTGTCTGCGTTTAATGCCTCCGTCAGGGCCTGCTCGTCGATAAGGCCGCCTCGTGCGGTGTTAACAAGCAGGGCGGTGGGCTTCATCAGCGCCAGCGTCTCAGCGTTCATCATCTTAGTGTTCTCGGCGTTCAGCGGGCAGTGAAGGCTCACGATATCGCTCTCCCGCAGCAGCTCCGCGAGGGACAGACAGGGCGTGCCGTCAGTTACCCGACTTGGGGTGCGGGTGTGGGTGATGACCTTCATCCCGAAGGCACGGGCAAGCTCCGCCACCCTGCGACCTATGGAGCCGTAGCCCACTATGCCCATGGTCTTTCCCGCCAGCTCGCAGGTGGGGATGCCGAAGTAGGTGAAAAGCTTGTAGTTCACCCAGTCGCCCCTGTCAACGGTGGCGGCGTATTCCCCTATCCTGTTGCAGTATTCAAGTATCATCGCGAAGGTGTGCTGGGCCACGGCGTCGGTGGAGTAGCTGGGAACATTGCATACAACTGCCCCCGCCCTGTCGGCGGCCTCAAGGTCAACATTGTTGTAGCCCGTGGCAAAGAGCCCGACGTATTTCAGGTTAGGGCAGGCAGCAAAGACCTCCTCGGTTATCAGGCACTTGTTGCAGATAACAGCGTCGGCGTCCCCGATGTGGGCGGCCACCCGGTCATTGGGGGTGTAGCCGAAGACCTGCGCCTCGCCAAGGGCGGTTATGCCCTCCAGTGATACGTCGTTGCGGGTCACGGTCTCAGAGTCAAGAATAACTATTTTAATATCCTTCATGTCCGCCTCACTCGTCCTCGTCGAAGGCGTTCTCAACCATCCGCTCCTCGCGGTCCTTTTCGGCAGAGACGGCAGCCTTGGCCTTTTCCTCGGCCTCCTTGCGGGCAGCCTCCTTCTTTTTCTCCTCGGCCTTCACCTTTTTGGCGTAGCCGATGTAGAAATACACCGCAGCCCCCAGCAGCAATATCTCCGCCACCCCAAGGCAGGCGATGGCTGCGGGGCTGGTCCAGTATTGGGTGATGATGGTGGCATCAACGGCGAACATTATGAGCATATAGTGCAGCGAGCCCCGCCTGTAATAAAGCGCCAGGTACACCAGCGTTGCAATAACGCAGAAAACAAAGTGCGCCCCCAGCGGCAGCGGCGTGTAAACGCTTTTAAGGGTCTGCTGCTCTGCAAGTATATCAAACATAAGATGTCAGTTCCTTTCCGATAAGTCATACACTATTTACTATAGCACATTTTTTGGAATTTTACAAGGGCTTTTAAACAATTTGCCGCAGCTTTGCCAAGAAAGAGCAGTATTCGGTCTGAAATGAAATCTCCCCCCCCGCAGGGGCGGAGACCAAATAACTTGCGCCTACGGAAAAATTTTTCTCAAAAACACTAACCATTTCCGCCGACCTCTGCACTAATAGACAGAAGGGCAGGGAAGAACAGGCCCGGGAGGCAGAAAAAGAAGCAAGAAAAACAAAGATCCGCACCGCAGGCGCACCTTGTTTAGCCTTTATGAGGCGCAGCGTTCCAACTTCTGTCAAATATATTCAGCTATGCTTGAAATAATAAAGGAGAGATGCTATAATGTTAAACAGAGAAGAAAAAAAGAGCGGAGGTAAGGGTATGAAGGAGAGCAATGACCTTGTGGCGCGGGCCAAGGCGGGGGATTTCAAGAAAAAGTCAGGCGCCCACCAGCGGGTCATCGCAGAAGAGATAAACTCCCTCAAGGACGACCACCGAGAGGCGCTGATGCTCTACTACTACGAAAACAAAAGCGTGGGCGAGATCCTCTTCGACGGCGTAGTTACCCTTGACCCCACCACCTATAATGTCCTTACATATTCCGTTTCATAACTCATATTCAAAAAAGCGGTACCTCGCCCCACAGTGGGAGAGGTACCGCTTTTTGGGTCAAACTCCTTATGCTATCTTCACGGCCTGACTGCCCATGTCTATGTAGCGCTGGCGCAGCAGGCTGTAGCTGTAGCTGGTGTTGCCCACCAGAGGGTCGGCAACATAGATCAGCCCAGCGTCCGCGTCGTAGCCCGAAAGGACCACGCAGTGCTCGTAGGCCACCCACTGCACCTGGTTGCCCGCGGGGGTCTTCCAGACGGTCGTGAGGGCGGTCTCGTGGAGGTTGGCGCTGGTTATCCATATAAGAACAGGTGAGCCGCTGTTTATGCAGCTCACCAGCAGCGTGTCAAGATCTGTGCCCGTAAGGTCTCGGGCTCGCGCCGAGGCCCCAGTGGCCGATAAGTAGGAATTTGCTGTGGTAACTATGCAGGGGGCGTAGCAGCCGTAGGAGTAGGAGTCCTCCGGGTCGCCCGCAAAGGTGGTGCGGAAGTCCGCACCGTACATCTCGCCGTTTTCCCAGTAGAAGCTCTGCTTTGGCAGGTAGTTCCGCGCAAGGGTCACCTTGTCGGCGGGGTAGCCAAGGTAGTTGAGCAGAATGGTCAGAGAGGTGGTCTCGCAGCCCGTAGGCAGCTCGGGGTTTTGCAGGATGTTGGTCACCTGCAGCTTTTTGCTGCCCGAGACAGAGGCACCCTCAATGGCGGGCTCCTCGCCGCCCTCCTCGCCTTCGGAGCTGTCATCGGTCACCGCGGGCTCCAGCAGCGCGGGGTCAGATTGCAGGCTGTAATACTTCACTCCGTCGCACTCGATATACGCCCTGATAACTACCGTTACCATGCTCTTGGCCTTGAAGGGGGCGGTGGTCTTTTCCGTGTCGGCGGAGCTCTTGAGCTCCTTGCCGCTCTCGGCCATCAGCACCTCGTAGCCGTCGCACTTTGCGGAGGGCGTCCAGACGATGTTCTTTTTATCGGCGCTAAGGGTAGGCATACCCGGCTTTTCGGGCAGGGTCACTGCCTTGATCTCCTCCGAGAAGCAGGAGTCGTAGTTCTTGTCGTCCTTCTTCGTGCAGGAGCGCACCACATATCTGTACACCATGCCGCTCTGGACGGTCTTGTCGGTGTAGCTGGTCTCGTCGGCGTCGGCCCTGCCGCAGTGGGCGGGCTTTACGGTCTCGCCGTCCTCGCCCTCTGCATCCTCAGAGGCTTCATCGTCCTCCTTGTCTTCTTCACCTTCGTCGGCGTCCTCGTCCTTCTTCTTGCCCTCTTCTTTTTCAAGGGCCTTTTTCTCGGCGTCGGTCATGTCGGTGTACTTGCTGATGGAGTAGTAATCCGTCTGGTCCGTGGGCTCCCAGCTGATGGTGACGTAGGTGGAGGTGGAGGTGTATTCCTGACTCACCTTGGGGGCGGCGGGCACGATGCGGAAGCTCTTCTTTGCCGAAAGGTCTCCGCTGGTGACCGTCAGTGTCGCCTTGCCCACTTCGATGTTGTTGGAAAGCGCTGCCTCGAAATCGTCCTCGTCAAGCTCCTTGCCCTCCAGCTTCACCGTGTATTCGGGGGTTATCTCCTCGCCCGTGTAGGTGTAGTCCTTGGTGGTGAGCTCGATGGAGAGCTCGGGCTCTGCCTCGGCCTCGCTCTCGGCGGTGCTTTCGGCGGGCGCCTCTGCCTCGGAGGGGGCGTCGGCCTTTGATGCGGGCTCGTCGGTGCGGCTCTCGGCCTCATGCACCGCAGAGGTGCTGTTCTCGTCCTTCGATACCGTGTCCGAGCTCTGGCTGTTCAGGAAGAGCAGCAGTCCCGCAGCAGCCACAGCTGCCATAAGCGCTCCTACCAGCCCTCCCAGTATCCTTGATCTTACCTTGTTCATTTTCATACTTCCTTTTTTGCCTAAGATATGCTAAGCGGCTCAGCTTACGCTGCTGCTGGTTATCCAGCCGTAATAGCCGTTATACATTACATAATAGAACCCCTGTCCGTAGCCGATGACATCCACCGATGCGTTCTTCGGGATGATCTGGCATTGGGGTATCTGGTCCCGAATGCTGTTGGGGCCGCGCCTGAAGGCCTTGTCCTCGCCCACCCTTGCATTGAAGCTGCTGCCGTAGTAGTCCGTCTGTCCCGACTGGGTGGGGTACTCCACCAGCTCCGTCAGGCCCGAGTTGCGTATCCAGCCGTAGTTGCTCCTGCCGTAGGAGGAGACATAGAGCCAGCTGCCATCCGAGCTCCTGCCGTGCTCCTGTAGTATCTCGCCGCTCTCTATCACTCCGCCTGTCTCCGCATAGGTGGAGGAGTCGGGGCCGTAGTAGAGCTTCATGGAGGCCGAATAGTTGGTGTAGATATCTCCCTCCTCGATGCCCGTATAAAGATGGTTGGGCAGCTTCATGTCGGCCTTTTTGGCAGGGGCGGCGGTGGTGGTCGTGGTCTTCTTCTTTGTGGTTGTGGTGGTCGTTGTGGTCTTCTTCGTGGTCGTTGTAGTTGTTGTGGTAGTTGTGGTAGTTGTGGTAGTGGTCGTGGTGGTCACCGTGTCCTCGATGACTTCGTACTCATCCTCGCTCTCCTGCTCCTCCACAACGGGCTCGTCCTTATCGGCGGTGACGGTAACAGCCTTGCGGACGCGGCTGCTGTCGTCGTCCTTGTCTGCCCGTCCGCCCAGCAGCACGATTATAAGTACCGCCACCAAGGCTATCAGCAGCAGGCCGATAACAATGCTTACCGCCAGCACCAGCTTGCCCGAGCTGTCCTCGACGGCGGCTTCGGCCGCAGGGGTCGGGGGCGGCGTCGGCCTGATGGGCTGCGCTGAAGGCATTTGCTGCACCGACTGTAAAGGCGGCTGAGGGGGCTGTACGGGACGGGGCTCCCTGAGCTCTTCCCGCTGCGCCTCGGGATAATATTCCTGCTGCGGTGCGTTTAGCGGCTCTTGACCGCGAGGCACCTGCTCTCGGGGCGTCTGATCTCCGCGAGGAGCCTGCCCCGGGGGATAGCCGTTGTTTTGCTGGTCCATTTTTATTCCTCCATTCAAGGCCGCAGAGCGTTATATCCTGTCTCTACGGCCCGCCGAATCACTGCGGGATAGCTCTGAGCTTATATCATTCCTCGGCTGCTGCCGTGGGGTCGTCATATTCCTGAGACAGCACCTCGGACACCCAGTTGACCAGATCAACGAAGGTCTCCTTGCTGTAGGTGGAGAAATACTTGACCGGGGGCTGGCTCTTGGAGCTTATCCTGTCACGGAAGCAGAAGCCGTCGGCAGAGATGGTTATGACGGTCTGCTCCTCGGTGCCAAGGCCGAAGGTTATCTGTATGTAGTCAAGGGTCTCGTCCTTGCTGGGCTTGGAGGACTGGTTCTCGCTGCCGAAGCTCTCGATCATCTTTCCAAGCTCGCTGTAGTCGTCGCCGTTCAGGATATAGCACTCGCCGTACTCGTCGCTGACCTTTAGCCTTACAAGGGCATAGGCGGCCTCGTAGATCGTCATATTATAATAGTCGTCGAAGGTGATGCAGTAGGACCTGCTGCCCATGACGCCGCGATAGATGGCGGAGAAGCTTTTCTGTGTGACTAGGGAGGAGGGGCTTATCCGCTCCAGCTTGTCCCAAAGGTGGGCCTCGTCGATGCGGCCGCCGATGGACAGGCGGTAGTGGGGGTTGGGGTCCACGCCCGTTTCGTCAAAGACCTCCTCGATGGCTATGGCGTCCTCGTCAAAGCCTGCGGAGACCATGGTGCCGAAGCCGCCCTCAAGGAGAATGAGCTCTGAGCCCGCGCCGCTCTCGGCGGGGTAGTCAAGCCGCACAAGGCGGTTGGAAACAGGCTCGGCCTTGGTGTATTTTTCGGCCTTGATGACGATGTTGCCGTTGGAGTTGACAATTCCCACATAGCCGTCCTCCGTGAAGGTGTAGAACTCCCCGAATATGCAGGTCTTGCAGTCATACTGGGAGAAGGGGCTCTCGTCCAGCTTCACTGCGGCCTTTGCGGGGTCAAACTCCACCTCGGTCACGTTCGAGAGCATCTCGGAGGAGCCGGTCTCCGCCAAAAATTCGGGGAAGCTGTAGTCCTTGAGCTCCACAGGGGCCGTAGGGGCGGGAGACTCGGTCTGGACGGGTGCTGTACTGCTGCCCGTCTGAGAGCTGCCGTCGTCCTTCTGGCAGCCCGCGAGGCACAGCACGCAGGCGCAGACCGCCGCAAGGGCTATGGTTCTTTGTATAAGCATTTTTATTCCTCCTTTTTTCAGAGGGTGATACTGACTAAGGCTATTATACCACAACCCCCGAAAAATGTAAACCCCTGTCGTGTGAAGGACACGGAAATATATGTCCTCACTCTCAACTCCGCAAGAATATACCGTATATTAAAATTCTTATATAATATTATTTCATATTTTTATATATCAGCCTCCCAAGCCGCGCAAATTCACAAGATGTTTACAAAAACAGGTATCGTTGTTATAAAAATAAGTTTAATATATTTATAACAGCCCCGGCGGTGCCTGCCGGGAACCAAGCGTTAAAAGGAGGAATACTTATGAGGACAAATGACAGGCTGGCGGCCCTTTTGGCGGGTATCGTGATGCTCTTCTGCGGGGCGGGCTGCTCCTCGGGAGACAGCTCAGCGGCGGAGGCGGCATCCTCGGGAGAGGCGACCAGCTCCACAGCAGCAGAGGCCCCTTCGGAAGAGGCCGAGGACTTCGGCAGCATGACCACCGCCGAGATAGTGGCAGACATGAAGCTTGGCTGGAATCTTGGCAATTCGCTGGACGTCTGCAACGCCGACCGCAACGGCGATGGCCAGATCGACGAGAACGCCGAGACCGTTGACGAGACCCTTTGGGGCAACGTGCTGACCACCAAGGGGATATTTGAAAAGCTGAAGGAGGACGGCTTCAACGCCGTGCGCATACCGGTTACCTGGCGGGATCACATGGACGAGGACTACAACGTTGACGCCGCTTGGATGGACAGGGTTCAGGAGGTAGTTGACTACGCCTACGACCTTGATATGTACGTCATCCTGAACGTTCACCACGACGGCGGCGGCGACCCGCAGTTCGGTGCATGGATACGAAACGCCTCCCGTGACTACGAGGGCACCCTTGAAAAATACAAGGCCCTGTGGTCACAGATCGCCGAGCGCTTCGCGGGCTACGGCGAGCGGCTCATCTTCGAGTCCATGAACGAGGTGGGCTTTGACGACCTTGACGAGACCTCCGCCTTCGATACACTGAACAAGCTCAATCAGGAATTCGTTGACCTTGTGCGGGGGAGCGGCGGCAACAACGATAAGCGCCACCTGCTTATCGCGGGCTACTGGACGGACATCGAAAAGACCTGCAGTTCAAAGTACAAAATGCCGGAGGACCCCGCCGACAGCCTGATACTTTCGGTACACTACTACACCCCCTGGGAGTTCTGCACCACCACCATTAACCGCACCTGGGGCACGGACAGTGAGCTCAAGCAGATGCAGCGGCTCATCTCCAAGCTCTCGAGGACCTACTGCGAGAAGGGCGTGCCCGTCATAATCGGCGAGTTTGGCACGGGCGTCTGGAACGAGACCGCCAGCGGCGTTTACTTCTCGGAGAATCTTGTGAAGCTCTGCCGCGAGGCAGGCATTGCTGCCTTCATGTGGGACGACGGCGGCCAGTTCGACCGCTTCTCCTACGACTGGCGCTATCCCGAGCTGGTGGAGGCCTTTGACCGCGCTGTGAACGGCGGCGACTATGAGGTAGTAAAAGAGGGCGATTCCGCGTCCTAGCGCGGACGGCGCAAGTCGCGTGAGCGGCGGCACGCCGCCTCACAACTGTGTGATGCGCATGGGCTACCTCACGGTACGGTGGCTCGGATCTTGGCTTGTTGAGTGCCTACGTTTATTTTACATTAAGACGCCGCGGCGTGAGGCTGCTTGCTGAAAGTCCATTTCTAACACCTCGCTTTCCGCATAAGCCGCAGGAACAATCACGGAAATCAATTTTTAAAAGTCTTGCTCTAATTGCAGTATTTATTAGGACGAAAGAGGGTATTCCCCCGCCTCTGGCGGGGGAATACCCTCTTTTGGCACCCGCAATTTTGCCGCAGAGCGGCAAAATTGCATAAACAAAAAATGAAAATGATTTCCGTGAGGAACATTATCCAGGGCTTGCATTCCCCCGAAAAATATGGTATAATCAAAAGCGTAAGAATACACAGGAAAGGAGGCCCGGTCATGAAATATGTATGCTCCGTTTGCGGCTACATCTACGACCCCGAGGTCGGCGAGCCCGACAGCGGCGTTGCAGCAGGCACCGCCTGGGAGGACGTTCCCGACGATTTCGTCTGTCCTCTCTGCGGCGTAGGCAAGGATGAGTTTGCGCCCGAGGAATAAGTGCAAAGAACACAGCTGCCGCACACAGCCGCGTTCCCTCGAAAAATGCGAAAAATGGTACCTCACCCCCTTCGGGGTGAGGTACCATTTTTCGCCTGTATCCGCTATGGGAGGCTGTATTATATCATTATAAGTTTAGCTTATTTTGCCTATACTGACGGGCTCGGGGATAACCACACGCTTTATGTCAGCGCCGAGGCCACGAAGCTTCTGGTCGATCTCCTCGTAGCCCCGCTCGATGAAGTGTATGTTCTCCACCTCGGTTACGCCCTCGGCAGCCAGGCCTGCGATTATCAGCGCTGCGCCTGCACGGAGGTCGGTGGCTACAACGGGCGCGCCCTTGAGCCAGCCCTTGCCCTGTATAACGGCTACCGTTCCGTCAACGGAGATATCGGCACCCATGCGCCGCAGCTCCGAAACGTACTTGAAGCGGTTGTCAAAGATATCGTCTGTGATTATGCTGGTGCCGTCCGCCAGGGTAAGCAGGGTCGAGAACTGAGGCTGCATATCCGTGGGGAAGCCCGGGTGGGGCATGGTCTTCAAGGAGGTCTTCTGGAGGGGGCCGTCTACCCTTACCTCAACGCTCTCGTCCTCCTCGATAACAGTAACGCCCACCTTGCGGAGCTTGGCGGTTATGGACTCGAGGTGCTTGGGGATGACGTTCTTGATGACAACGTCGCCCTTTGTGGCAGCGGCGGCCACCATGTATGTTCCCGCCTCTATCTGGTCGGGGATGATGCCGTAGGTTATGCCCTTGAGGTAGTTGACGCCTCTTATCTTGATAACGTCCGTGCCTGCGCCCCTTATGTCGGCGCCCATGGAGTTGAGGAAGTTTGCAAGGTCAACTATATGGGGCTCCTTGGCGGCGTTCTCGATAACGGTCAGGCCCTTGCTCTTGCAGGCGGCCATGATGGCGTTGATGGTCCCGCCGACGGTGTTGAAGTCAAAATAGATCTGCGCCCCGATAAGGTCATCGGCCCAGACGTGTACCTGGCCATTCTCGATATCGTTTTCGGCGCCAAGCGAAGAAAAAGCCTTCAGGTGCTGATCTATCGGCCTGTCCCCAAGGTCGCAGCCGCCGGGCATCGCAACATAGGCGTTGTGGAACCTTCCCAGCAGGGTCCCGAGGAAATAGGTCGAAGCTCTCATCGAGCGTGCAAGCTCGTATGGCACCTCAGGCTTGTTAATGCCTCTTGTATCAAAATAAACGGTGTTCTTGCTGACCAGCTTTACCACAGCGCCCATGCTGGAGAGTATCTTCATGCAGATGGTGATATCGCTGATCTCGGGAACATTTTCGAGCACGCAGGGCTCATCGCAGAGTATGGTGGCAGCAACGATGGCCACAGCGGCATTCTTGGCTCCGCTGATGGTGACCTCGCCCTGCAGCGGCTTGCCGCCGTTTATTACAAACTTTTCCAAAGTGAACACGCTCCTTGTTATTGCGTACATTCCGCAAACCGCGCAGCTGCGCGCTTTTATATATAGTCATCGCAAAGGCTGCGGCCTCTGCGACATAATTCGTTTCAAAGACAATAATATTTTAACACAAATGCACTAAAAAATCAATAGCAAATACTGTATTTTTGCGCCAGCCTGAAAAAATTCTCCATTTTGAACGAAAATCGTAACCCGAGCGTAATTATTTGAGTGTAAAGTTTCGGACTGTTGTAACCCTTTTGTTACGAAATTCGATAATTTGTAACATATTAAGTACAAAAAAACTCCCTTCAACAAAAAACGGCTCATTTTTCCCAAAAACATCACGCCGCCAAAGGCCGAAAAAGCGCAGGAAAAATTTTTAGTCGGGTAAAAAATTTCTCAGTTGCCATTTGGGACAAAAGCCTCGGCCCCACATTTTTCCGACTTTTCTTCGGCAGATTGCACAAAAGCATTTGGATGGGCAGCACGAGAGCAGGAGGCAGCATATCCCGATGCAAGGCGACTCACCTCGCCCATAACATCGGCTTGCAATTTATGTATTTTTATGGTATACTGTGGAAAACAAAGTCTCTTTTACTTTTGTGTTTTTAGTAAGATAAACCGGAATTTAGAGGTGCAATTCAAATGAAAAAAGCATTGCTTGTAATTGATATGCAGGAAGCAACTGTGGGTGCTGCTCACGCTGACTTCTTCAAATATGACGACGATCTGCTTAACAGAGTGAACTCTGTTATAAGTAGTACAGATGCAACAATAGTTGTGTATATCAGAAATCTGATGAAAAACAACTTTATCAATAAGTTAGCTCCCGTCAAAGTATTTGACAATACTCCTGAAGCAGAGCTGGCGAAAGGTTTGTTGCTTGTTTCTTCTAATACCTTTTCAAAATTTACTGGTGATTCGTTTTCTAATCCGGATTTCTGTGAATTTTTGAAAATTAATAGTATTGACACGGTGGAACTGGTTGGTGTTGACGGCGGAGGATGTGTTTCCCTTACCGCACTCGGAGCCTGTGAAAACGGATATAAGGTCATTCTTAACACTTCTGCAATAGGCACTATGTTTGATTCCAAAAAAGAAAAATACTTTGACAAGCTGAAAAAATTAGGAGCGATATTTATATAGTGCTAAATTCTGATTTGCCGCACTAAACAGTTGTTAGCCCCGAGCCAGTCAAAGCTGTAATTACGCACAAAGCCGAGGGCGAGGGCATTGCGTGGTGCACGCTGTGCACAAATTCTGATTTATATTAGGGACACTGTAAAAAGGGAGATAAATAAAAATTATTCGGAGGACGGCTATGAAAACTATATTTCTCTGCGGCTTTATGGGCTGCGGCAAGACCACAGTTGGCAAGCTGCTGGCAAATCGCAGCGGGCGGCTTTTTGTGGATATGGACAACTACATCGAGGACTACGAGCACAAGACCATTGCCGAGATATTTGCGGACAAGGGCGAGGCCCATTTCAGAAAGGTCGAGGCCGAAGCCGTTCGGCGGCTGGCAGAGAGCGGCTACATCGTAGCCTGCGGCGGCGGCGCGATGGTTGACCCGAAAAACGCCGAGGCCGCCAAGCAGGGCGGTGCGGTTGTTTTTATCGACACCCCCTTCGAGCTTTGCTGCGGGCGGATAAAAGGCGACAAGCGGCGGCCTCTTGCGGCCTCCTCCACCGAGGAGGAGCTGCGGGCTCGTTTTGACTCCCGCACCCCCGCATACATCTCCGCCGCCGATCACACCGTTGACGGCAGCGGCTCGCCTTTGGAGATAGCGGATAGGATACAGGCGCTGAAGCTTTGATTTTTTTGCTCGTTCTGATCGTTTCGACTTGTTCGATAGATTTTCCGTCGGGCCGCAGGCGGGGTTCCACAAGGCTTTTCTTGCCTCTTGCTTCTGATCTTTAGCTTCTAGAGGCGCACGCCCGTTGGGGAGGGGGTTTCGCCGACTGCGGTCGGCGACCAGGGACGCTGTCCCTGGACTCTGCCAAGGGGCTAAGGCCGCCCCTTGGATTCCGGCCAATATGCGGACGGTGTGCTGGTTTTTCACTTTGTCTGATCGACAGCCCCTCTTCGGCCCACCGTACCGTGAGGGAGCCACCGCGCACCACACCGTTGTGAGGCGGCTCCGCCGCCGCTCACGCGACCTAAAAAAGAGGAGGAATAATACTTATGGCTGTTTATGCCGATAATGCTGCCACCACTGCGGTCTCGAAAAGGGCTCTTGAGGCGGCTATGCCCTTTCTCACCGAGGCCTGCGGCAACCCCTCCAGCCCTCACGCTTGGGGGCGGCAGGCGGCTGCCGCCGTCCTTGCCGCAAGGCAGACCCTCGCCGAAAGACTGGGGGCCAAACGGGCGGGAGAGGTCTATTTCACCTCCTGCGGCTCCGAGGCCGACACCTGGGCTGTGGCTGCGGGGACGCTTTACGGGGCGCAGTCGGGCAGGCGGCACATACTTACCACCGCCGTCGAGCATCACGCCGTTCTCGGGGCCTGCGAAAACGCCCGGGAGCAAGGCTTCGAGGTCACATATCTCCGCCCCGACAGCAGTGGCGTCATCACCGCCGAGGCCGTGATCTCTGCCCTTAGGGACGACACCTGCCTGCTGAGCATAATGGCCGCCAACAACGAGACGGGGGTCATAATGCCCTACGATAAGCTGGGGGCCGCCTGCCGGGAAAAGGGAGTGCTGCTCCATGTTGATGCTGTCCAAGGATTTGGACACTTGCCCGTTGATGTCAGCACCATGGGCATCGACCTTCTTTCGGTGTCGGGACACAAGCTCTGCGCGCCCAAGGGCGTGGGGGCTCTTTATTGCCGCAGCGGGGTCTCCCTTCCCAAGCTGATCTTTGGAGGCCAGCAGGAGCGGGGCCGCCGCGCAGGCACCGAGAACGTTCCCGCCATCGCCGCTCTGGGTGCCGCCGTGGAGGAGCTCTTCGAGGACAACGAGGCAAAGAACGCCCGCCTCTGCCGTCTGCGGGACAGGCTGCGGGAGGGGCTGCTGGAGCTCGAAGGCGCCGCCCTCAACGGCTTCCCCGAGGGCGGCCTCCCGGGCATCGTGAACGTGAGCTTTGAGGGCATCGAGGGCGAGAGCCTGCTGCTGCTGCTGGATATGCAGGGCATCGCTGCGTCCTCGGGGTCGGCCTGCGCCAGCGGCTCCGCCGAGCCTTCTCATGTTCTCAGGGCCATGGGCCGCACAAAGGAGCAGGCCGCTGCCTCGGTGCGCTTCTCCCTGGGCTTCCAAAACACGGAGGCGGATGTGGAGGAGATCATCGCCGCCTGCCGCAGCTGTGTTGAGCGCCTGCGCCGCCTCAGAGGTTGAGTCCCCACTGCAAATAATGAAGCCCTCGGGCAGCTTGTTGAAGGCTGCTTCGGGGGCGTTTTGATGTTAATAAAATCTTTATAAAACATTCACAAAATAACTAAACCGTTTCTTGTTTAGTTTTCTCTAACAAATGTAAGCGAAAGGCACGCGCCTTAAAAACAGCTGAACAATGTAATTTGTAATAACAAGGAGGAACTAAACATGAAAAAGCACATCACATTTATCGCAGCCTGCGCACTGGCGCTGACACTCTGCTCCTGCGGAGCATCCGACGCATCATCCGATGCCGAGAAAAAGATCACAAAGGCCTCGGCAAGCGCTGCCGTTGCCGAAGCCAGCGACGACGAGAGGGAGGAGCCCGCAGGCACCACAACCAAGGAGACCGAGCCCGAGGTCGTTGAGGAGAGCATCCCCGAGGAGGAGGGAGACACTCAGAGCGCCACCGACGAGAGCGCCCCCGAGGAAAAGCAGACCACCCCCGCCGAGACCAAGGCCCCCGAGACCAAGCCCACAGAGAAGAAGACCACTCCCGCAGAGACTAAGCCTGCGGCTACCCAGCCCAAGCAGACCACTCCCGCTCAGACCCAGCCCGCGCAGACCCAGCCAGCAGCCACTAAACCCGCAGCCACTCAGCCGAAGCAGACCACCCCTGCGGCTACACAGCCGGCTCAGACAAAGCCTGCCGAGACAAAGCCCGCTGCAACCCAGCCCGCCGCACCTCAGGCGCCCGCAGCAGCCAAGGAGTTTTACGATCCTTCGGGTCCTGCGCCTCTGCTCAACAACATCAAGGTGCAGCCTGTCCGCATCTACGAGCAGAACGGATATCTGATCCTCGAGGCCTATGTTATCAACGGCTATGACCATCCTGTCTGGAACATCAATAATATGCAGATATCTCTGGCAGACGGCAAGGGCGTGACCTTCGCGTCCGCAAATTTCGGAACGATGTTTAACAACGACGGCTCTACTGTCGCTATCAACACATACAGCTATATCCAGTGGACCTTCAGGTTTGACAAGAGCTGCTATGATCTCAGCAGCGCCGACCTGTCCCAGGTGAACACCTACACCAGCTGCAGAAACAGCTTTTGAGCGTGTGAGTTCCTGAACAAATAAATTCCAACGCTTAAATACAACTGCCATATATATCGTCCTAAGCCATTGGTGCTCCCGCTCACAAAGCGGGGGCGCCTTTGTGCTATTGGCAAATTCTTCCGAAGAATTTTCTGCGGCGGCGGTGATATTTGCTCTTGCATTTTTGGGGATTATAGTATATAATAGATAAGGGCCTCACCCCGAAGAGTTTTCTTTGGAAAGGAAATACATATGAGCAGCTTAAAACAGGGTTTTGACAACGACAAGTATCTTAAAATGCAGTCCGAGCACATTAGAGAGCGCATCTCCCATTTCGGCGACAAGCTCTACCTTGAGTTCGGCGGAAAGCTATACGACGACTACCACGCCTCCCGCGTGCTCCCGGGCTTCAAGCCGGACAGCAAGCTACAGATGCTGCTGCAGCTGAGGGACGAGGCAGAGATCGTCATTGTCATCAACTCTGCGGATATAGAAAAGAACAAGGTGCGGGGCGACCTGGGCATCACCTATGATGTGGACGTCATCCGCCTTTACAACGTGTTTACAAAGATCGGGCTCTATGTGAGCTCGGTGGTGCTCACCCAGTACGAGGGCCAGCGTCAGGCTGACGCCTTTGCCAGGAGGCTCGAGGCTCTTGGAGTCCGGGTCTACCACCACTACAGGATAAACGGCTATCCCTCGAACCTACAGCTCATCATGAGCGACGAGGGCTATGGCAAGAACGACTACATCGAGACCACAAGGCGCCTTGTTGTCATCACAGCCCCCGGCCCCGGCAGCGGCAAGATGGCCACCTGCCTCTCCCAGCTCTATCACGAGAACAAGCGGGGCATCAATGCGGGCTACGCAAAGTTCGAGACCTTCCCCATCTGGAACCTGCCTCTGAGGCATCCCGTGAATCTGGCCTACGAGGCCGCCACCTCGGACCTCAACGACGTTAACATGATCGACCCCTACCACCTGGATGCCTATGGCGTTACCACCGTCAACTACAACCGCGATGTGGAGATATTCCCCGTGCTCAACGCAATGTTCGAGATGATACTGGGCGAGTCTCCCTACAAGTCCCCCACGGACATGGGCGTAAACATGGCGGGCAACTGCATCGTTGACGACGAGGCAGTCTGCGAGGCCGCCAGAGAGGAGATAATCAGGCGCTATTACATCGGCCTCTGCGGCCGCAAGAAGGGCATGGTCGCCGACGACGAGATCTACAAGCTTGAGCTGCTGATGAAGCAGGCGGGCGTTACCATGCAGGACAGACGGGCCGTTGCTCCCGCCCTTGCAAAGGAGGAGGAGACAGGCGCTCCCGCCGCAGCCATGGAGCTGCCCGATGGCACTATCATCACGGGCCGCACCTCCAACCTTCTGGGCGCTGCCTCGGCGCTGCTGCTGAACGCCCTGAAATACTTCGGGAACATAGACGACGAGGTCCTGCTGATGTCCCCCGAGGTCATCGAGCCCATTGCCGACCTGAAGATCAACCACCTTGGGAACAACAATCCTCGGCTCCACACGGACGAGACGCTGATAGCGCTCTCCATCTGCGCCGCCACCGACGAGAACGCCGCCACCGCCATGAAGCAGATCGCAAAGCTGCGGGGCTGCGAGGTACATTCCACGGTCATCCTCTCTCCGGTAGACGAGCGCACCTTCAAGCGCCTCGGCGTAAACGTGACCTGCGAACCAAAATTTGACTAGGTGCCAGCGCGCACGGCGCAAGTCGCGTGAGCACTCGCAAGCTCGGGCGGTGCCCCGCCGAGGCAGTTCGCGTGAGCACTCGCAAGCTCGTTCACAACTGTGAAATGTGAGGGGGCTACCTCGCGATACGGTGGCCCTCAGAAGGGTCGAGCGAGAGGATATGTCCTATCAGGCATTTCTGACCTCTGAAATTTAAAAGAGCACGCCCGTTCAATGCGGCGCGTGCTCATTACATTTCAATACCCGATACCAAGGAAGTGATGAAATGCAGCAGAAGATAAACTACCAGCTGCTGCTGGATAAGGTGATAGCCGAGAACTGCGAAAAGGGCCTGACGCCGACGCTGCTGCTGCACAGCTGCTGCGCCCCCTGCTCCTCCTATACCCTCGAATATCTTTCTCAGTATTTCAGCATCACCGTGTTCTACTATAACCCCAACATCTACCCCGCCGAGGAGTATGAGCGGCGGGTGGCGGAGCAGCGGCGGTTCATCTCCGAGCTGCCCGCGAAGAACCCCGTCTCCCTTGTGGTGGCGGATTACGACCCACAGGAATTTTACTCAGCCGTCAAGGGCCTCGAGCACATCCGCGAGGGGGGCGAGCGCTGCTTTGCCTGCTACAGGCTCAGGCTGGAGGCCGCCGCAAGGCTGGCACAGCAGAGGGGCTTCGATTACTTCACCACCACCCTCTCCATCTCCCCCTACAAGAACTCTCAAAAGCTGGGCGAGATCGCTTCTGAGCTGGAGGGGATATACAGCGTCAAGTCCCTGCCCTCGGACTTCAAGAAGCGGGAGGGCTACAAGCGCTCGGTTGAGCTCTCAAAGCAGTACGGGCTTTACAGGCAGGATTACTGCGGCTGTATCTTTTCTCAGCAGGAGCGGGCAGAGGCCGAGGCTGCAAGATCATAGTGTTGTGCGCACCGTTCAATAACAGGCGGTGCGCTTTTTTATCCGGGGTGAAACAAAGCCCGCTGCTTTTCCGACTATATAAAGGGGGTGACGGCATGGAGGACAAGGAGATAGTTGAGCTTTATCTGTCGAGGAGCGAGCAGGCCGTCGCTCTAACGCAGGAAAAATACGGCGGGGCGCTGCTGCGGTTCGCGGCGGGGTTCCTTGCCTCCGACGAGGACTGCGAGGAGTGCGTGAACGAGGCGCTGTTCAAGGCATGGCGCTCCATACCGCCTAACCGACCCGACAACCTGCTGGCCTACCTTAAACGTCTGACCCGCTGCACCGCCTTTGATATGGCGGACAGGCGCCGCGCCGCCAAGCGCACCGCCGAGCTGGTGAGCCTTACCGCAGAGCTGGAGGAGTGCATACCCGACGGCGCCGCCGACCTTGAGCCCGAGGGCAGCGAGCTCAAGGAGCTTATGGAGGGCTTTTTGGACACCCTGCCCGAGGACAAGCGCTGGGTCTTTGTAAGGCGCTACTGGCACGGCTATTCCATTCGGATGATAGCCGCCGAAACGGGCGCAGGCGAGGGCAAGCTTCGCACCCAGCTGGCCCGCACAAGAAAGAAGCTTGCCCAGTATCTTAAAGAAAGGGGCTTGGACAAATGAAGGCCGCCGATCTGCTCCGCTCTATGAGCGATATAAACGAGCGCTATTACATTGAGACCGAGCCCCCGCAGCTGCAAAGAGGCAGAGGTCTGCGAAGGCCTGCGGCAATGCTGGCGGCAGCTGCGGCTTGCTTGGTGCTGGCTGTTTCCGCAGGGGCTGCTGTCCGCTCCCGCCGCAGCGAGGCTGTGGAGCATTTTGTTTCAGGCGCCGAGAAGCTGACCCTGACGGAGCCGATGGTCATGGTGAGCGAGCACGTGGAGGTCACGGTGGAGGCGGTCTGGTCAGACGGCCACACCGCTACGGTGATCGCGGAGGTGCGGGGTCTCGACCCAGAGGGCAGGGCCATTATGGAAAGGGTGGACTGCTTTGCGGGCTACGCCGACGAGGAGTATGACCCCGAAAAGCGGGTGACCGACGGCGAAAGCTCCAGCTTCTGGTCTCATGGCTCCGCCGACGACAGCAGGATGTACCGCTTCACCTTCGACCTCTGGCCCACAGACACCTCGCGGAAGATAAGGCTGTATTTCCGAGAGAAAGGCGAGGACGGAGAGCCGCCTCGGCTGCTGGTTACTGCGGACGTGAGCTTCGAGAAAAACCTTGATACCGCAGAGCTGCGGTCCGAGGAGGGCAAGGCCGTGACCCTTTCTCCCGTGGGGCTGTACATGAGCACCTACCTCACCCAAGGGGTAGAGATGAAGAACATCCGCCTTTACAAAACGGACGGAACGGTGATAGAGGACAAGCAGTTATTCGTGTCTGTAGACAATCACTACTCCTCCTCCGTGCCCGAGAGCAGCTACAGCCGCGCCGCCTTCGCAGAGGTCATCGACATCGAGGAGATAGAGGCCGTGGAGTTTGACGGCATAAGGTATTCGCGGCGGTGAAAGAAAAAGCGGTGTCTCGTCCCGAAAAATGGGATGAGGCACCGCTTTTGTTATTCTTTACTCTTCCTCGTTTCGAGAGGTTATTACCCTGTTCTTGCCGTGCTCCTTGCCGTAATACAGGCGGCGGTCCGCCACGGACAGCCCCCGCTCGTAGGACTGGCTGCCGTCGCACTGGCAAACGCCAAAGGTGATGGTCACGTAGTAGCTCCTGCCCTCCGAGGAAAAGCGCTGGGCCGCCAGCTGTGCGCGGATGCTCTCGGCAACGCGCTCGCCGTCCTCCTCGCTGCTGTTGGGGATGGCAAAAAGCAGCTCCTCGCCGCCCCAGCGGCAGACGTAGCCCTCGGTGGGGACGCTCTGCATCATTATCCTTGAAACGGCCTTTATGACCTCGTCGCCGCAGGAGTGGCCGTAGGTGTCGTTGACCCTTTTGAAGCCGTCCAGGTCTCCCATTACGATAACGTAGGTCTCATGCTTTGCAAGGGCGCTCTTTTCGATGGTCTTCAAAAAGTCGATCATCGCCCGCCTGTTAAAAAGCTGTGACAGGGGGTCGATCTTTGCCAGCATACTCAGGGACTCGTTCTTGTTTATAAGCTCCACCTCGTCCAGCCGCTTCTTGATCTTGTAGATAGTAGAGAAGATTATTATCATCAGGAAGGACAGCACAGTGTTGAAGGTGTACATGGCGTTGATGCCCGCCTGTGATATCTCGTCGGCATAGATCACCCGGTCCCCGCTGTTCGTATAGAGCTTGAGCGCCACGAAGGCCGCCCCGCAAAGGCCGCTTATCAGGAAGGCCGTGGTGTCGTTTTTGAAGGGCAGGAAGAAGGGGAAGGGCGTTACGCAGACCACGAACATCATGAAGCCCGACTCCCACCCCACGAACAGGGTGGCCAAGGCGGCGTGCAGCACTATCTCAAAGATGGCAAAGCAGGCAAAATAATTCAGCCGCTGGGGATATCTTTTCGTAAACACCGTCAGATAGGTGTAGAGCAGCACGCTGAAAATATTGAACACAGCCATCTCGATTATGTCGTTGAGGAAAAAGTCGATCATGAAAAAGGCGTGAATTATCAGCAGCGTCAGCGCCGTCAGCCTTATAAGGCTCGGCAGGGAAAAGGAGCGGTATTTTGTCGCGTCTATCCGCCTGTTTGCCTTCATTAGCCTTCACCTCCCCGAGAGCATAGTCATCCACTATTAATTATACATTATTAACAATTTCATAACAAGGGCAATAATAAACAAAAGTTTTTTCCCCTTATTGTGCATAGTGCTTTCTGCTCTCACTGCGCCCCGCCGCAAACGATAGTTTATCCTATTTTCTGCGTGGCATATTGGGGGAGACCCTTTTGAAAAAGGGTCATCCCCCAAACCCCCTCACTAAAACTTTTAATGATTTTTGGCGAGGGCGCCTGAGTTTTCCATGGGTGCATCAGACTTTAAGGTCTCTGCTATTTCCCGGGGGCGCAGACGCCCTCGCCAAAAATTCGCTAAAAGTCTTTGGAAGGGGGGCCTGGGGGGATAACCTTTCTTCAGAAAGGTTTCCCCCCAGCAGGCCCCGCAGAGGGTAAAATGAACCACCGTTTGCGGCGGGGCGCAGTGAAAGCAAACAGCCCGTCGTGGGCGGCGGGCTGTTCAGGAGATTTTGTATGGTTTATGGCTTGGTATAGATTTATGGCTTAGTATTGCTGTAATTGTATGGTTTGGTCATGCTTTGAGCTTAGGACTCAGTCCTCGAAGAGAGGAGTGGAGAGGTATCTGTCTCCGGTGTCGGGGAGAAGGGCGACGATGGTCTTGCCCTCGTTCTCGGGGCGCTTTGCAAGCTCGATGGCTGCTGTCAGTGCAGCGCCGGAGGAGATGCCTACCAGCACGCCCTCCTTGCGGCCTACCAGCTTGCCGTTGGCAAAGGCGTCCTCGTTGCTTACGGGAATGATCTCGTCATAGACCTTGGTGTTCAGCACGTCGGGCACAAAGCCTGCGCCGATGCCCTGTATCTTGTGGGGGCCTGCCTTGCCGGTAGAGAGAACTGCGGAGGAAGCGGGCTCAACGGCAACGATCTTCACGTCTGCCTTCTTGCTCTTGAGGTACTCGCCGACGCCGGTAACGGTGCCGCCTGTGCCTACGCCTGCAACAAAGATATCAACATCTCCGTCGGTGTCCTCCCAGATCTCGGGGCCTGTGGTCTCGAGGTGGGCCTTGGGGTTGGCGGGGTTAGAGAACTGTGCGGGAATGAAGCTGTTGGGGATCTCCTTGGACAGCTCCTCTGCCTTGGCGATAGCGCCCTTCATGCCCTTTGCGCCCTCTGTCAGCACCAGCTCTGCGCCGTAGGCCTTCATCAGCTGTCTGCGCTCAACGCTCATGGTCTCGGGCATTACGATGATTATCCTGTAGCCCCTTGCGGCCGCTACAGAGGCCAGACCGATGCCAGTGTTTCCGCTTGTCGGCTCGATTATGGTCGTACCCGCATTGAGCCTGCCCTTGGCCTCGGCGTCGTCCAGCATAGCCTTGGCTATCCTGTCCTTAACGGAGCCCGCGGGGTTGAAGTATTCAAGCTTTGCCAGGATCTTAGCCTTGAGGCCAAGCTCCTTTTCGATGTTGCGGAGCTCCAGTAGGGGAGTCTTTCCGATAAGCTCTGCTGCGGATGAATAAATGTTTGCCATAATTATCCTTCTTTCGTTATATTTATTATATGAAAGTTATCTGTGCTTATACCTGATCGAAGGCCTGAGAGAGGTCCTCAAGGATGTCGTCGATGTGCTCGGTGCCTATGGAGAGGCGGATGGTAGCGGGAGTGATGCCCTGATCCGCAAGCTCCTCGGCGGAGAGCTGGGAGTGAGTGGTGGTAGCGGGGTGGATAACGAGGCTCTTAACGTCTGCAACGTTTGCCAGCAGCGAGAAGATCTTCAGGCTGTCGATGAACTTGTGAGCCTCCTCCTGACCGCCCTTGATCTCAAAGGTGAAGATCGAGGCGCCGCCATTGGGGAAGTATTTCTGATACAGCGCGTGGTCGGGATGATCGGGCAGCGAGGGGTGATTTACCTTCGATACCTTAGGATGATTTGCCAGGAACTCAACTACCTTCTTGGTGTTCTCGGCGTGGCGCTCCAGCCTCAGGGAGAGGGTCTCGGTGCCCTGCAGCAGCAGGAAGGCCGAGAAGGGAGCAAGTGTCGAGCCCGTGTCGCGGAGCAGGATGGCTCTGATGTAGGTTACGAATGCAGCAGGGCCAACAGCGTCCGCAAAGGAGATGCCGTGGTAGCTGGGGTTCGGGTCAGCGATGGCGGGATACTTGCCGCTTGCCTTCCAGTCGAACTTGCCGCTCTCAACGATCACGCCGCCAAGGGTGGTGCCGTGGCCGCCGATGAACTTGGTAGCCGAATGAACAACGATGTCTGCGCCGTGCTCGATGGGTCTGATAAGATAAGGTGTGCCGAAGGTGTTGTCAACTACCAGCACGATGTTGTGTCTGTGAGCGATGTCGGCAATGGCGTCCAGGTCCGGGATGTCGCTGTTGGGGTTGCCAAGGGTCTCAAGGTAGATGGCCTTGGTGTTGGACTTGATGGCGGTCTCAACGGCAGTCAGGTCGTGAGCGTCAACAAAGGTGGTCTCAACGCCGAACTGCTTCAGAGTGTGAGAGAGCAGGTTGTAGGTGCCGCCGTAGATGGTCTTCTGGGCAACGATGTGGTCGCCTGCCTGAGCAAGGGCCTCGATGGCGTAGGTGATGGCAGCAGCACCGGAGGCTACAGCCAGACCTGCGGAGCCGCCCTCAAGAGCAGCGATCCTGTCCTCGAACACGCCCTGTGTGGAGTTTGTCAGTCTGCCGTAGATGTTGCCCGCATCCGCAAGGCCAAAGCGGGCCGCTGCGTGAGCGGAATTCTTGAAAACATAGGAAGTTGTCTGGTAGATGGGCACGGCCCTTGCGTCTGTTGCGGGGTCGGGCTGTTCCTGTCCAACGTGGAGCTGCAGTGTTTCAAATCTATAGTTACTCATGATAAATTACCTCTTTCTTTTTTATAAATGTATTTTGATGTTTTGTACTTTTGTTTGCGCCCTGCGGCGCGGGAAGCCTTTCAACATCGCCCATACATTCGTCCAAAGCGGTAATTCTGCCTCAGCAGCCTTTCAAAGTAGAGTTTCAATTTAATTCCCTCTTTCCTATCTGTTTAGTAGGTTATTTAGGTTAAGTGTATTATAACACACCACTCCTACTTTGTCAATAGGTTTTGAAAAAAACTTTTTGTTTTGTGGATTTGTACAAAAGACAAGGCTGAAAGTTCAAAAAATAGGAGCATATTGAAGGTAATGCCGGTAATATTAAAGGCCGCAGAGGTTATCGACTCCTGCGGCCTGTTATTTGTTTTTGTTTTTGGCGCTCAGCCTGTGGACTATCTGCTGGACGGCCTTGATGTCCTCGTCGTCCAGGTCAGAGACATCAATGGTGCGCCCGCGCTCGATGCCAAGCAGGTAATCGGTGCTGACGTGAAAAATATACGAGAGCTTTGCAAGCACCTCCGGCGAGGGCGAGCGCTCCCGGAGCTCGTAAAAGGAGATGACCGATTTTGTCACCCCGATGCGGGCGGCCAGCTGCTCCTGCGTCAGCCCGCTTTGCTTTCTCAGCTCCTTCAGTCTGCTTCCAAAATCCACAATACTTCAACTCCTGTCAAGATTTAGTATACCCGTATAGTGTATCATTTCGGTGGTATTATGTACAGTAATAGCTGACAAGGCGATGTATTTATGGTATAATTTGATAAAGCCGGTCGAAAAATGCGCCGCTTGTGCAGAATTCTGCGCACCGGGTGTGGTATGCTGGATACAGAGCATACGGCTCGGCTTAAAATGATCAAGGAGGTATATTATGACCAGAAGAGAAGAATTAACAGCTGCTGTATTGACTGCTCTGTTTGCTGCTTTGCTTTGTATAGGCTGTGGAAAGGATTCTTCGAGCACGGCTTCTATTGAAACGACAGAGGCGTCCTCTGATTCTGTTGTGGGCACGGACAGCAAGGCTCAGGATATTTCAACATCCGAAGAGTCCGCATTAGAATAATCAGAGGAGGAAACACCTGCCGAAAGCGGAGCGGAAGAAGAAAGCCCCGATTCAGACAGCAGTGAAGAAGAGGAGGAAGAGGGAGAGTATGAGTTCATTCACGATTATTCAGCAGTCGGGATAAAAGGAGCTGTAGTTATCGACGTAGATGAATACGGCACTGTTGAATACGTTAATAAATGTGAATACTGTGATTGGGAATCTGGTCATATCTTTTCTTCGGGAGGACTTAAAGGGACATTTATCTGCGGGAACCCTTCATGTTCTATGTGGTCAAAGCCCCAGGAGTATGAAATAGAGAGGACCGATAGCGGAGATTGGGGCTATGTTGAGGATGATGATTTTTATTACTGAGCGGATGCTTGATATTTGATGACAAGGAGGTGAAAAAATGGAATCAGGAATAATATTAGAGATTGTACTGGAACTGATACTTATTATCTGTATCGTTGCTACCGCAGTAACCGTTGACAAATTAAGAGGCGAAGAGATTTATCAGCTTACAAAGATTAGAGAAGCCATCGAGAACAAAGATCCTGACAAGAAGCCATCTGTTTTCAAAGGTCGATGAATCGTATAATCACCCATCACCAGCCGCCCACACGGGCGGCTGTGTTTCTGTAAAAAAATACTTGCAATATCCTCCCGCCTATGTTATAATAAAAGTTACTGACAAAAAGTATTAAGGAGAGTATGGAATGATAACAGTCAACGACCTGTCCCTTTCTTTCGGAGGGCAGCTGCTGTTCAAGGACGCCGACCTTAAATTCACCGGCGGCAACTGCTACGGCATAATCGGCGCCAACGGCGCGGGAAAGAGCACCTTTTTGAAGATCCTCTGCGGGGAGATCGAGCCCACCAAGGGAGAAGTCATCATCGACAAGGGCACCCGTATGTCCGTCCTCAGACAGGATCACTTTGCCTTCGATGAGTACAACGTCCTCGATACCGTCATCATGGGCAACAAAAGGCTCTATGACATAATGCAGGAGAAGGACGCCCTTTACGCCAAGGAGGATTTCAGCGAGGAGGACGGCGACCGCGCAGGCGAGCTTGAAAGCGAGTTTGCAGAGCTCAACGGCTGGGAGGCCGAAAGCGACGCCTCAAAGCTCATCCAGGGCCTCGGCCTTTCGGAGGATATCCTTTATACCCAGATGTCCGCCCTTTCTGGCAACGAGAAGGTGAAGGTGCTGCTGGCACAGGCGCTCTTCGGCAATCCCGACATAATCCTGCTGGACGAGCCCACCAACCATCTGGATATCGACGCCATCCGCTGGCTCGAGGACTTCCTCTCCGAGTATTTCGGCACCGTCCTCGTGGTCTCTCATGACCGCCATTTCTTAAACAACGTCTGCACCCATATCGTCGATATCGACTACACCAAGATAAAAATGTATGTCGGCAACTACGAGTTCTGGTACGAGTCCTCACAGCTTATGCAGAGGATGATAAAGCAGCAGAACAAGAAGGCCGAGGAGAAGATAAAAGAGCTGCAGGAGTTCATCAACCGCTTCTCCGCCAACAAGTCAAAGTCAAAGCAGGCCACCTCCCGCCGCAAGCTGCTGGATAAGCTGACCGTCGAGGAGATGCCCGCATCCTCCCGAAAGTACCCCTATGTGGGCTTCGAGATGGACAGAGAGCCCGGCAAGGAGATATTAAAGGTCGAGGGCCTCTCAAAGACCGTGGACGGCGTAAAGCTGCTCAACAACGTTACCTTCACTCTGGGCCGCACCGACAAGGTGGCCTTCATCGGCGAGAGCGAGCAGGCCATAACCGCCCTCTTCGAGATACTTGCCGAGAACGCCGAGCCCGACGAGGGCACTATAAAATGGGGCTCCACTACCTCCCGCTCATATTTCCCCAAGGACAACAGTGCCTTTTTCAACGGCTGCGATATGACCATTGTTGACTGGATAAGACAGTATTCCACCTCTGAGGTGACAGACACCTTCCTGCGGGGCTTCCTTGGCAAGATGCTCTTCTCGGGAGACGATATCTACAAGAAGGTGGACGTGCTCTCCGGTGGAGAGAAGGTAAGATGTATGTTCTCCCGCATGATGCTCTTCGGGTCTAACGTGCTGCTGCTGGACAGGCCCACCAACCATCTTGATCTGGAATCCATCACCGCCGTCAACAACGGCCTGCGGGACTTCAAGGGCGTGGTCATCTTTGCCTCCCACGACCACGAGATCATGCAGACCGTGGCAAACAAAATAATCGAGATAACCCCCGATGGCTGCATCAGCCGCGAGGGCACCTATGAGGAATATCTGGACTATCGCCGCGAGCGCGGGATGAAGTCCTTTATAGAGTGAACTTTACTTCTAGATGCTAGAAGCAAGAAACTAGAAGCTAGAGAAGCACTTGAAAACAATTCTAGTCTCTAGCCTCTGACCTCTAGACTCTAGTGGGCCACCGTTCCGCGAGGGAGCCCCATAACATCACACAGCTGTAAACGAGCTTGCGAGTGATCACGCGAATTGCGCCGTGCGCGCTAACACCGCGACATTAAAAAAGGAGGGCAGTGTTATGCAGTTAAGAAAAATCAAATCTGCGGCTACGGCTTTGACTGCGGCTTTTGTAATGCTGCTTGCCCCGAGTGTCGCTGAGCTCCGAGGCGAGAGCAGAGCCATCGAGACTGCCGAGCCCGCCGAGACCACCACCACTGCGGCGCTCACCGCCGTGGCTGCCGCGCCTGCGATGAAGGTGATGCCCGTGACCTACGCCACCACCACATCCGCCACCGAGGCAACAACGACCACCGCAAAGACCACTGCCAAGAAAAAGACCACCAAAAAGACCACCACCACCGCCGAGGAGGAGATACCTCCCGAGACGACCACGGAGGTAGTGACCGAGACCGAGGCCGCAACTACCACCACGGTCCCCGAGACCACAGCGCCCGCAGAGACCGAGGCCGAGACCACCACCGTAGGCAAAAAGACCGAGACCGCCGCCGCTGCCCCCCAGCAGAATAATAGCGGCACAAGGATAAACTATTCCGACCAGAAGGGCATCTGGGTGCCCTTTATGACCCTTGCGGAGCTTATGCAGGGCAGGAGCGAGGCCCAGTTCCGTGCAGGCTTCGAGGAGCTCTGTGATAACTCAAAGGCTCTGGGCGTCAACACCCTCTATGTTCATACAAGAGCCTTCAGCGACGCTTTCTATAAGTCCTCCATGTACCCCTGGTCCAAGTGGGTGACGGGAGCTGTGGGCGGAGACCCCGGCTATGACCCCTTGGAGATAATGATAGACTGCGCCCACAGCCGCGGCCTCTCGCTGCACGCTTGGATAAACCCCTACCGCGCCGAGAAGCCCGATAACCTGAACGCCATCCCCGACAGCTATATCGTCAAGAAATGGTATTCCGACCCCGCAGCCTACCCCGAGTATGTGAACTACGTCAGCTCGACGGGCTGGTGCTGGCTGAACCCAGGCATCCCCGCAGTGAGGGAGTATATCTATGACGGCGTGGCGGAGATCGCCTCCCGCTATAACGTGGACGGCCTGCACATCGACGACTATTTCTACCCCACCACCGAGACTTGGTTCGACGCAGGGGCCTACGCCACCTACGGCGGCGGCTTGAGCCTCGCCGACTGGAGGCTCTGGAACTGCTCTGAGACCGTCGCGGGGATATACAGGACCGTAAAGGCCATCGACGGAGACATCGCCTTCGGCGTCGCTCCCAGCGGCAATATCGAGGCCAACTACAGCGCCCAGTACGCCGATGTCTACAGATGGGCCGCAGAGCCGGGCTTTTTGGATTACATAGCCCCCCAGATCTATTTCGGCTATAATAATTCCTATTCGCCGTTTTTGCAGAGGCTGCAGCAGTGGATGGAGATGCCAAGACACAGCGGCGCCGCCATCTATATCGGGCTGGCCCCCGCAAATATCGCGCTGGTGAACGAGTACACCGTAACAGAGGATATCATCGCCTCGCAGATCGCCGACAGCTACGCCTACGGCGCCGACGGCGTGGCGCTCTACAGCTACGCCAGCTTCTTCATGCCCGAGCGGGGCTACGAGGACAAAGCAGCCGCCGAGCGCCTGAGCACTGCGGCGGAGCTCAATAAACACTGATCCCGAATTTCGGAGGGAAAGCAATGGAAGAAAAAGAGATACTGACCGAGGCCCCCGCCGAGGAGGAGCCCCCCGTGGAAAACGAGGAGCCCGCACAGGATGCCCCCGAGGATGAGCAGAAGGATGCCGAAAAGCAGCCCGAAGCCGAACACGCCAAGGGCCGCAGCCGCGTGATAAGGGACGTGCTTTACGGCCTTACGGCGGTGCTGGCGATCGCGGCAGCCGTGGCTGTCGGGACCGTGCTGCACGTTCGGCATATGGTAGATAAATGCGCCGAGACAAAGCTCTCTCAGGGCCTGACGGCGGAGGAGACCCTCCGCAGATATTTCGACTACTGGGACGAGGGCAACAACGTCGGAATGCAGCTGGCAGCCCTGCCCGACGCCAACAGCGCAGCTTCCGTCTCGAAGAACTATGTGGCGGAGCTCGACCTGCTGTGCGACATAAAGCTGACGGGCTGCAAGAAGCTGAACGAGGACGACTTCCGCTACAGCGGCTGCTTTGAGACTGCGGCCTATGATGTCAGCTTCACCTATAACAGCCATTTTGGCGCGGGGGACAAGTCCATGGACGGCGAGCACAGCGGCTGGCGCTTCTACCTTGCAAGGCTCACCGAGGACGACGACTGGCGAATTTATTCTGTGATAAAACAGGAGGAATGATAAATGTTCAAGATCGCAGCAGTTTTTTCTGATAACATGGTTCTCCAGCGGGGCAAGAACGTTGCCCTTTGGGGAGAGAGCGACAGCGGCAGCCTTGTGCGCGTGAGCGTTGCGGGGACCGAGGCTGAGGGCTCCGTAAGGGACGGGAAGTGGCGCGTCACACTGCCTCCCATGCAGGCGGGCGGCCCCTATGAGGCCGTTGTTTCCCTTGACGGTGAGGAGCAGCGCAGATTTTGTAATGTTATGATCGGCGAGGTCTGGCTCTGCGGCGGACAGTCCAATATGGAGCTGGAGCTGCAAAACGCCAAGGACGGCAAGGAGGAGCTTTCCACCCTCACCGCCGACATCCCCGTAAGATTTTACTACACCAACAAGGTTGGCACCGTGGAGGAGGCCATCGAGGCCGAGAAGCACGCGGGCTGGGGCGTATGCGACCCCGAGGGGTCCCGAGCTTGGAGCGCCGTGGGCTATCACTTTGCCCGCAAGCTCTCCCGAGAGCTGGGCGTGACCGTGGGCCTTATCGGCTGCAACTGGGGCGGCACCTCCGCTACCTCATGGATAGACACAGAGCACATCCTTGGAGACAAGGAGATAGCCTCCTACATGGACGAATACTACGCCGCCACCGAGGGCAAGAGTCTCGAGGAGCAGCGCCGCGAGTACGAGGAATATCAGAAATACGACAAAGAGTGGAACGAGAAGGCTCAGGAGGTCTACAAGACCGAGCCCGCCATCGGCTGGAACGAGCTTCAGGAGAGGATCGGCAAGAACCTGTGGCCCGGACCCAAGAACGACCTTAACCCCTTCAGCCCCGGGCGGATGTTCGAGTCCATGCTCATGCGGGTCTGCCCCTACACCTTGGCGGGCTTCCTCTACTATCAGGGCGAGAGCGACGACCACAAGCCCCAGACCTACTACACCCTTTTCACAAAGCTCATCCGCCTCTGGCGCGAGCGCTGGGAGGATGACAGACTGCCCTTTATAATGGTGCAGCTGCCCGCCTTCAAGTTCAAGGACGACCCCGACTACAAGCACTGGTGCCTTATCCGCGAGGCCCAGATGCGCGCCTTCGAGACCGTCAAGAACACGGGCATCGCCGTCTGCATCGACTGCGGCGAGTTCGACAACATCCATCCCACCGACAAGCGCCCCGTTGGCGAGCGCCTCTGCCTACAGGCCGAGAAGCTGGTCTACGGCATGGACGTTGCGGCCTTCGGCCCCCTCTACCGTAACCACCGCGCCGAGGGCAGCAGGATGGTCATCGACCTTGACTACGCCGAGGGTATGTGCTCAAAGGGCGAGCTCACGGCCTTTGAGCTGGCAGGCGAGGACAACGAGTTCTATCCCGCCTCGGCAGAGCTTTCGGGCAGCAGCGTGATACTTACAAGCGACAAGGTCCCTGCCCCGCTCCACGCCCGCTACGCCTGGTCCAACTTCCCCGAGTACTCGGTGTTCGGCGTAAACGGCATCCCTATGGCTCCCTTCAGATTCTGATAGTGTAAATAAAAAAACGACGGGTCGGTCCTCCCAAATGGGTGGATCGGCCCGCTGTCATTTCTGTTGATATCCCTTGACTGTGTTCTCTATCTTTTTCACGGCGTTGCGCTCGGTGATCTCCACCTTGTAGGAATGTACCCTGTGGGTGCCGTCCTCGTCGGTCTCGGTGGTCTCGGTGAAGTACAGAAGCTCCTCGCCCTTGAAGTAATAATCGGTGCGGAAGGCGGTGACTGTGCCGCTTTCGGCCTGTGCCTTTATCTTCTTGACGTCGTAGATATGGCTGATGTGGGTGACGCCGTCCTCCTCCGTTACCTTGGAGTCGCTGATGGCGGCAGGGGAGTAGAGTATGAGGCCCTCGTCGGCCTGAGGGTGAGTGGCGGCGCGGGTGTAGAGCACAAAGCCCTCGTCGCCCTTGTGGGCGTAGCTCAGCTCGCCGTTGTCGTAGGTGTAGCACTCCACGCCGTTGTTATACTGGGCGTACTCGCTCTTCTCGCTCTTTCCCTTGTATGAGAACATGAGGATGTCCTTCTCGTCGTATTTGAAAGCAAACTCCTGCTCGACCTCGCCTGTTTCGGTGTTGGTCATCAGCACCCGGGCGCTGTCAAGGGACTTGTAGTCGCTGCGGGCCTGCTTGATGAGCTCGGCGCCCTCGGCGTCCTTGGCGCCCATGCAGGCTGTCATGCAAAGCCCTGCGGCAGCCGCTGTCAGGGCTGCTATCATCCGTTTTATCACTCTGCTCATAGGCTCTTGCAGGTCTTGGCGTAGATGATGAGCGCCAAGGGGATGGTTATTAGCTGGGAGATGGTGGCGTTGAACATCAGCCCCACATTGAAGCGGATGACATAGAGGTCCACGGCGACGTTCTGGATGCCAAGCTCCTTGCCCCAGGCCAGCCAGCCCACATAGGCTTTTCCTGCACACACATAGGCCAGAAAGGCCCCCAGCACGATCCCTGCCAGAACGAAAAATATAAAGGCGAAGGTCTTTTTGAAATTCTTCATTTTATAAAACTCCTAAACAAAAAGCCGCCGCTGACGGTCAGGCCGAAAGCGGCAGCCTGTTATTATTATTTTCTTCTGGACGAGCTTCTTCTCTTGTTGTCTATGACGTGCTTGAGGTCAGACATACGCTCCTCGCTGCTTGCCTTGAAGCGGCTGAGCATATCCTCAAAGCCCGAGTCGGAGCTGCGCTCTGATGGGTCATAAACGGGGGGAGGATTTTTTGCAAGATCCACAGGCGCAGGCCTTTCGGTCCTTCTGAAATTCGGCTGGCGGCCCTGCTGGGACCTGTCGCCGCCCTGTCTGCGGTCGAAGCTCTTTTTCGGGGGTGCGGGAAGGGCCTTCTTGATAGAAAGGCTTATCTTCTTGTCGTCTCCCACAGAGAGCACCTTGACCTTGACGGTCTGCCCCTCCTGCAAGTGGTCCTTGATGTCGTTGACAAAGGTATTGGCCACCTCGGAGATATGTACCATGCCTGTTGTTTCCTTGTCGAGCTCTACGAAGGCGCCGAATTTTGTGATACCCGTCACCTTGCCTTCATAAATTTTTCCTACCTCAAGCTGCATTAAATTTTTTTACCCTCTCTGACTTTCAAAGTGATGGCGCCTTACTCGTCGACCTCGACGATATAGTAGCGGCGCTCGTTGGGATAGGCATAGCCAAGCTGCTCGACGGCAACGCGCTCCATGTATTCAGCCTCGTCCTCGGCCCCGAGAAGACGGTTGTACTCGTCGTTCTTCTGCTCCTCCTCGGTTATCCTTGCAGAGAGCTCGCGGCTTTCCTTTTCAAGCTGCGCGATCTCGGCCTGCTGCGAGATGATGCTGAATATGGAATAAATGATAAGGCAGAAAACAGCCACAACGACAATAACATGACCCAGTCCTGCCTTGTCGCCCTGAGCGGTCTTTTCTTCATTTGCCATTTTCATCGCCTCCGTTTTTGCGCTATGGCGCACCTACTCCAATACATTATACACCCACTGCGGCTATACTTTCAAGCCCTTTTTTGCAGATTTTACTGATTTTTTTGATTTTGATTTATTTTTCACAAAAACGATTTTGACTTTTTGTTTAATTTTGTCATATGGTTTCCCAAGGAGCAGCCCAAACACCCGCCCCAGCGCCCCGAAAAGGGGAGAGAGCAGCAGTATTTGCAGCCTGCCGAGGGTGAAGCGCCAGCAGAGGGCCCCCAGCAGCGCTCCCGCCAGCACAAAGAGCCGAGCCCCGCCCGCCTGCGCGACGCTGAGTATAAAATAAACGCCCCCGCCCAAAAGCATGAACAGGAAGTCCGCGAGATCGTCTGCGAGGCGGGGAGTGTGCAGGCCCCGTCGGAGGGCAGAGAGGACGCAGTAAACAGCCCCCAGACAGAGCCCCGCCCCGAGGGCAAGGGCAAAGATCTCGTACTGCCTCTCGGGGGAGAGGCTCATGGGGTAGAGCTCGCTGCTCATTTGAAGAGCTTGCCGAGGGCGGTGAGCTTTTTGCGGCTGTCGCGGTCGCCGTAGACCAGCGCCGAGATGTCGCCCTCGATGGTCATATCCCCGCTCTCTACGCTCATTTCGTTGATATGCAGCTCTCTTCCGCGGATGGTCAGCTCGCCCAGCTGGGTGAAGAGGGCGATGGTGCTTTCGTTGAAGCTGTCAACGTCCGTCACCCCCGAGAGTGTTAGTCGGCTGCGGTTCTCAAGTATCGCGCCGTGCTTTCCCTGAATGTCTGCCATGGTTGTCTCCTTTCGTGTATGTGGTATGCCGTCAAAGGGCGGTGGTCACTGCCAGAGCTATCAGCAGCAGGCCTCCTGCCGCAAGGGCTGCGCGGCGGCGGGTCTCGCCAAGAGCTGCGCCAAGGCGCACTCCCGCTGCCGAGAGGGCAAAGGTCACCGCCCCGATGAACAGAGCCGCCGCTGTAATGTCTGTCCCGAGGAAGGCGAGGCTCACGCCCGCCGCAAGGGCATCCACGCTGGTGGCCAGCGCCAGCGGCAGCAGCTCGGCGGGAGAGGTCCCCGAGGACAGGGCCTCCTTCCTTCCCCGAATGGCGCCTATCAGCATATCGGCGCCGATGAAGCACAGGACCCCGAAGGCCAGCTTGTTTGCAAAGTCGGTGAGGCCGCCGTGTACCGCCGCCCCGAAGAAAAATCCGATGCAGGGCATGAGGGCCTGAAAGCCACCGAACCACAGCCCGCACCGAAGCATATCGCGGCCCCCGGCCCGGCCCAGAGCCAGCCCCTTGCAGGCCGAGACCGCAAAGGCATCCATCGAGAGTCCTGCGGCAAGTGCGGTGAGTTCATAAATATTCATGTGATGTACCTTTCGTGTCGTGGGTCGTCTCTTGTCGATATGTAAAAAAATCACAGCCGTGTTCTATACAATATCACTATATTCTTGGTGGGAGGGGGCGTTTTTCTTGACTTGATACCGCCTCTTGTGATATGATGTATAAGGATAATTGTCAGTGCGCGGCTGATATATTCTATGCCGCCGCAGACGCGAGTATGCCGCAGGGACCGCCTCGGCAGAGAAAAAGGGAACGACTATGCTTGAGCACAACGGAAAACAGAATAAGGTGATAGCTGTATGCTGTGCGGCCGTTCACAAGGAGGATGTCAACGCCACGGTGCTGGCGCTGATCTCTGCCGCCAATGCCCACGGCTTCAAGCTGGTGTTCCTCAACACCTCGGTGGACCTGTACAAGCACAGCGCCTCCAACAAGGGCGAGGCCAGCATTTTCAGCCTTGCCTCCAGCAGCATTTTTGACGCTGTCATCATCCTGCCCGAGGCCCTTAAAAACGACGAGGTCACCGAGGGCATCATCGCGGCGGCCCGCGAGCGCGGCCTGCCCGTTATCTCCGTCAACCGCAGGATAGAGGGCTGCTGGTCTGTGGAATTCAACTACGCCGACTGCTTCGAGGATATCGTTCGCCATGTGATAAACGTTCACGGCTGCAGAAGGATAAACCTTATTGCGGGGATGAAGGACAACCCCTTCTCCGAGGAGCGCATCGAGCGCTTTAAGAAAGAGCTGGCGGAGCACGGCATACCCTTTGAGCCCTCTCGCCTTGGCTACGGCGATTTCTGGGAGCTGCCCACAAGAAAGGTCGTCGAGGGCTGGCTGTCCTCCGGCGAGGAGCTGCCCGAGGCCATAGTCTGCGCCAATGACATGATGGCCATTGCGGCCTGCCGCGCTTTGAAGGAGCACGGGCTGCGGGTGCCCGAGGATATCATCGTTACGGGCTTTGACGGCATAGAGCTGGAAAAATACTGCACGCCGCGGCTCACCACCGCCGCTGTTGACATAAACGAGGCAGGCGCCGCCGCCATGGATATCGCGCAGCAGCTGTTCGACGGCAAGGAGCCGCCGAAGAATACTGTCATCCCCTACCGCAGCAGGATATCTCAGTCCTGCGGCTGCGAGGAGGGCAACGTCAGCGCCATCGCCGACAGGGTATTCGAGCTCAACAACGAGATCGTCCGAGACGACGGCCACGAGGAGTATATGTTCACCTACCTCACCCGAGCCATCGGCTGCTCGGACCTTAAAAAGCTTTCGGAGACCATGCGGCGCTACTGCGACTCAAAGACCTGGTGCTGCATAAACACCGACTACTTTTCCGAAAGGCGCAGCAAAAAGCGCACCGCCCCCTTTACGGAGGAGATGCAGCTTATGATGACAACGGAGCTGGATGCCGACCGCTGGAACAGCAGCTTTCCTACAGAAGAGCTGATACCCGATCTTGCGGAGCAGTCGGAGGATTCGGGCTCGCTAATGCTCTGCCCCCTGCACTACGAGGCGGAGATCATCGGCTATATAGCCTTCATGATACACCCGGGCTATACGGTCTTCCACAACACCTTCCGCTTTGTTTCCCTGACCAAGCAGATAATCGAGAGCTTCAAGAACCGCCGCACCATTGCCAGAGCCAACGAGAAGCTGGCAGAGATGCACATCCGTGACCCGCTGACGGCGCTGCTGAACAGGCGGGGCTTTTACAAGCACGCCTCGTCCCTTATCAGGCGCCTTAACAAGACAGGCGGCAGGGCAGTGATCTTCTCGGTGGACATGGACGACCTAAAGGACATAAACGACAACTACGGCCACACCGAGGGCGACAAGGCCATCAAGGCCGTTGCCAACGCCCTGATACGCTGCGCCGACGGCGCCGACATCGTTTCGCGCTTCGGCGGTGACGAGTTCACGGTGATGTCTGCGGATGACGACGGCGAATATGTTGAGAGCTTCGGCGAAAGGGTGCAGGCCGCTCTGGACGACTACGCCAAGCGCGCCCGTCTGGACTACAGGATAAGGGTGAGCTCCGGCTATATCAGCAGTCGGTTCTCCACTGTGGACGGCCTTGACGAGTGCATCCGTCTGGCGGACGAGCTGATGTACGAGCAAAAGCGCGCCCACAAGAGCGCCAAGGGCGAGTTGCCAAGATGATGAAGTGCTGCTGCAAGCGGCCACATTCCCCAAAAATGTAATTGCGGCGTTGCATCGCAGCGCCGCAGAGTGCGAAAAATGGTACCTTTCCCCTTCGGGAAAGGTACCATTTTTCGCCTGAAGCCGCTGAGGCAGCGGCTTTTATGCTTTAAGCGCTTATTCCTCCGGGGGAGAGGCTTTCTTCTTTCCAAAGCTGAAGCCGCCCGAGGACTTGCCGCCCAGAGTCATGGTGAAGATCTTGTCGCTGGTGAAGACCTTTATTGCAAAGGTCATGCAGATCACGAGCAGCACCAGCTGGTAGATCAGGCCGCCCACATAGAGAGAGATGTTGCCGAACATCAGGTTCTCGGTGGCCATAAAGGTGTGGGTGAAGGGGATGGCGTAGATCACATATCTTACCACGGGGGATAGGCTGCGGATGTCCATGAACATGGAGAGCATATAGGGCACCATGGAGGTTATCTGTATGGGCAGCAGCAGGGACTGGCCGCTCTTGGCGTCCTTTGCCAGCACGCCGAAGACCAGTGAAAGGGACAGCGAGATGAGTATGCTGACGAACATTTGCAGGCCCACAAGGACGTACTGTCCGAAGCTGAGGGTCAGGCCAAGGTCCTCGATCATGGGGCGGAAATCGTCCAGAGCGTCCTGAGAGATGGCACCTGTCATGCGGTTCATGCCGATGGTCATAACGATGGCATAGAGGGCAGCCACAAGGCCCGCTGCCAGCATCTTGGAGGTCAGCACGGACATCCTTGAAACAGGGGCCGAGAGCAGGGTCTCAAGGGTCTTGTCTATCTTCTCGGTGCTGACGGCGCCCAGCAGCATCTGGGAGGAATAAACGATCAGCACAAAGACGATGATAGGCAGGAACATATTCTCCATCATCTTCATGGAGAGCACCAGCTGGGAGGAGATGTCGGCGCTGTTGTCGCTGACTACTGTCTTTTCCTCGATGCTGATGGGGGTATTGAGCTGCTCGACCTCTTCCTTGGAGAGCTGGCCCTTGGCGGTCTTTTGGTTATAGAGCAGGGTCTTGATATTGGCCTCGATAAGCAGCTTGGCGGTCTCGGAGCCTGTGGAGATATTGCTCATGGTGGAGAGGGAGCTCAGGCGGCAGACGTAGATGATGTCGGCGGTCTTGCCCTCCTTGGTCACCTGGTCGGTAAAGCCCTTGGGGAGGATGAGGACGTTCTTCTGGTCAAGCCTTTTGAGCTCTGCGGCGTAGTCGTCGCTTTCAAGCTCCACCACGGTAACGTCGTTCTCCACGCCGCCGGGGTTGCGCAGCAGCTCGATGAGGTCGTTGGTGAACTCTGTGCCGTCCTGGTCACAGATAACGATCTTGGAGCTTTCCTCGTTGGCCTCTTCTATCTCGCTGGTCATAACGTTGCCCAGCATGGTCATTCCGAAGAGGATGAGCACCAGTATTGCGATGGTCTGAGGAGTAATGACCTCCCGCAGCTCCTTTTTAAGAAGGTTAAGAAATTTCACGGGACGTCACCACCTTTTCAAATACTTCCTCAAGGTTCTGCTTCTGATATTTTTCTTTGAGCTCGGCGGGGGTTCCTGTTTCCAGCAGGTGGCCCTTTGCGATTATGCCCACTCTGTCGGAGACGTACTCGATCTCCAGCATATTGTGAGAGGAGAGCAGGAAGCTCATTCCCTGAGAGGCCAGCTTCTTTATCATCCGCCTGATCTCCAGAGCGTTGATGATGTCGAGGCCCGAGGTGGGCTCGTCAAGTATCGCCAGCGAGGGGCGGGACATGATGGCTCTTGCCAGCAAGAGCTTTCTTGCCATGCCTCGGGAGTAGGTGCCTATCTTGTCGTTAAGCCTTTCGCCAAGCTCGCAGATCTCTCGGCCCAGCTCCACATACTCGCCGGCCTTTTCCTTGCTGTCGGCGTAGATCTCTGCCATAAAGCGCAGGTAGCCGTTGCCTGTCATCGTCTTGTAGGCGCCTGCCTCGTCGGGCAGGTAGGTGATGCACTGTCTTACCTTTTCGGGCTCGGTAAGTATGCTGTGTCCGTCCACGATGGCGTCGCCCTCCGTGGCCTTTAACAGGGTGGATATCATTCGGATGGTGGTGGTCTTGCCTGCGCCGTTGGGCCCGATCAGTGCGAAGATCTCTCCGCGCCCGACCTCAAAGCTGACGTCCTGAGAGGCATAGATGCCCTTCTTGTACTGCTTTGAGAGCCCGCGCACCTGCAGCACAGCACCCGAGTTTTCGTTCTCAGCCATGTTTCATTCTTCCTTTCGTTTGGGATCCATATCCTTTTTGTTCTATCTGCTCGCAGAGCAAGGCCTGCGGGCTTTTTACATTATACAACAATTTTGCAAATTTGTCAATATATTAAACAGGCGGGGCACCGCCTGGGCAAGTCGCAGGCGGTGCCCCGTCTGGGCAAGTCGCGGGCGGTGCCCCGCCTGGGCAAGTCGCGTGAGCACTCGCAAGCTCGTTTACAGTGGTGTGAAGTGAAGGGACTCCCTCGCGGGGCGGCGGCGCGGTTATGAGTCTGGTGCGGCGCCGCGCTCTTTGATCCGTTTTTCTTACGAAAAAAATTGACACTCGCCGCGTGAATAATTTTACAGCTTTCACAGATAATATCAACAAGACAAAAGCGCCCCGGAGGGCGCAGAACGAAAGAAAACGGAGGACAAACATGAAAGCAACAGGAATTGTGAGAAGGATAGACGACCTTGGCAGGGTAGTGATACCCAAGGAGATAAGAAGGACCATGCGGATACGGGAGGGGTCACCCCTTGAGATCTACACCTCCGGGGACGGGGAGGTAATATTCAAAAAGTATTCTCCCGTGGGGGAGCTGGACGCGGGGACCCTGCAGGCGGCGGAGGTCATCTCAAAGCTGACGGGGGAGGCCGCGGTGGTCTTTGACCGGGACAGGGTGGTGGCCGTCTCGGGGGTGCGCAAGACCGAGTACGCCGAGCGCCGCATCTCCGACGCTCTGGAGGAGCTTATCGAGAGCCGCAAGACCTACGCCTACGACCGCGCCGACACCCCGAAGCTTTTCCCGATCGAGGGCATGGATAAGCCCGCCCTCGCCGCTGTGCCCATAATCTCCGCAGGGGACGCCATCGGCGCCGTCACCCTCATCAGCGCCGACGGTCAAGCCAAGCCCGACGAAAAGAACCTGATGCTGGCCAAGGCCGCAGCAATGTTTTTAAGCAAGCAGATCGAGGCCTGAGGCCGCTGCGCTCTTTAATTCAAAATGCCGTGAGAAGCCTGATGTATCGGGCCTCACGGCTTTTGTGTATTATTACCAAATATCTTTCAAATTCCTTGACAAACAGCCTGCCATGTGTTATAACTCAGTCGTCAGGAATGGATCAAGCTGCTTGCAGCTGTGGCTACGGCTCACGGCTGCAGGCTTTTTTATGGAGGGAAAAATATGAAGCTTGCAGTTGAAATGGCAGTAATGGACATAGGCGGAGAGATCTCGGCGGTGGCCGTGGGTGAGGACAGCTCGAAATTCCACGGTATGCTGCGCCTTAACGAGTCCGCGGCGGAGATAATTCGCCTGCTGGCCGAGGACACCACCCCCGAAAGGCTCGAAAAGGCTCTGGCCGAAAAGTACGACGAGTCCACCGAGGGCGAGATAAGACAGAACGTCGCCGAGTTCCTCGGGATCCTCAGAAAAGAAGGACTGCTGCTGGAATGATGACCGCCTCTTACGAAAGCGAGCTGGAGCGCACGGGCAAGATAGCTTTCACGGTCAGGGGCGTGAGTATGCGCCCCCTGTTCCGCGCCGAGATCGACGTTATCCATCTATGTTAACAACGATATCCAGGCAGGCATCTTTGACCGCATCATGGACGCCCGCTGGAAGGAGCTAAGCGCCTACCCCAGCGGAGATAAATGCGGCCCGCCACCGCAAACAAAAAAACGGTACCTCTCCCCCTGCGGGGAAGGTGCCGTTTTCGCTTTTGCCTCCTGTTATCTCACCTCGGGCCCTCTGAACACCAGATGATAGGGGTCCCTGTCATCTTCGAGGGCGAGGAAGGCTTGCTCCCTTTCGGCAACTATATCTATCGTCGAAGCTGCATCCGTTTCGCCCAGTTCCCGCTCATACCTTGCAAGATTCGGGTAGTCGAAGCTCTTGGCAAAGTTCAGCTTGTAAAGATAGTAGTAGATGTGGTCGTGGCGGAGAAGGGTCTTGTAGAGCAGCTCGTCCGCCGCCGTGGGCTCGTCCCCAAGCAGGAAACGCCGCGAGGACAGCCGCCTGTCGAGCTCCTTTAGGGCGTCCTCCTCCTGATGCGCCCAGCGCTCAAGCTCTGTCTGGAAGGTGGCCTGCGCCGCTTTTTCTATCGGTGTGAGCAGCGCGTGGTTCAGATATTCAAGCTCTGTTTCCACATCCGTGTGAGCAAACAGCGGACGCCCCTCCTGCTCATATACAAACTTGTTATCCGGGTCGGAGGAAAGAGCCTCCCTGCCGGTGGGTCGGAGCAGCGCCCTGTTGTCGGGGCCTGTCCCCAGCAGGCCGTGGACGTTTCCAAGCTTTGCCCTCATGTGGGGCGAGAGCTGGTAGTGCTTCTTTATCCATTCCAGCTTTGTGTACTCATAGAAGCCCGGGGTCTGATAAACGTCTCTGGTGTAGCCCCACAGATTTGGATAGTCCTCCAGCCGCTTCTTGTTCACCCCGAACACAAGATGATAGTTGATGTGAAAGCGGATGAGCGCCACAAACAGGTGAATATCCGAGAGGGTGATGTGGTCGCCGTTCACAAAGCGCCTGTCAGCAAGGCGCTCTTCAAGGGTGTCAAGAGAGGCAAAATAGCTCTCAAAGGCCTCGTCGTAGGTCTCCTGATCTCTCGCAAAGCCGCAGCCGTAGGCGTTGACCTCCTTGTTGATGTAGTCGCTCCACTCATCTATCTCGCCGCGCAGCGCCTCGGGGTAGAGGTCGGGGGCGTTTTCCTTGTGGAAGGCCTTCCAGTCTGTGACAAAATACTTAGGGATATTTATGGGGTCGTTCTGCACCACCTTGCCGCTCTCTGCATCGACTATCGCCGGGACAGTTGACCGCCCCGTAAAGGTGGGGTCGCCCTTTAGGTAGGCGTCATCAAGGTAGTGTATCTTCAGCACAGGGTCCACCTCTCCCATGTCCTCCGAGAACACCCAGCCCCGTGGGTCCCGCAGCACGCCGCATTCGCCGATGCTTATTACCCTGTCCAGCCCCAGCAGCCGCAGGGTGATGACGGCCTTGTTCGAGTGGGGGCAGCCGGGCATCCAGATAAGCCTGTAGCGGTCGGCCTCTACCGGCAGCCTGTCCTCCCCCTCGCCGAAGAGCCTGTCAAAGACGAATTTCCGCTGGTCGATCTTGCCTGTGGTCTTGTTTATCTGTCGCTTGAAGGTGCTTTCAAACAGTGCAACGGTCTGAAAAGGTACTATGTATGACATGGTGTGTTCCTCCTGTGATCTGTTTTTTCTTATTATACGCCCTTTTGCCTATCAAGTCAATAGGAAAAGTAGGAATTGAAAGAAAAATCGTCACAGTCCCAAGGCAGGAGAGAAAAATTTGGCAGTTTTTAGTCAGAATGTATACGACGGGAAGGGAGGGCAGCGGCGCCTTATCACGTCAATATCCTCGGTGGAGTACATATAGTCCAGCCACACGAGGAAGCGCACGGAGGTCTCTCTGGAAGCCTGCCCGTCGGCGGTCTGCAGCGTCCAGACATAGTCGTTGTATCGCCCTCGGGCCGAGAGCTGCTGTCGGCAGAGCCTGCGCAGGCGGTCAGCAGTATCGCTGCGGCAAATACAGTTATCAAGCGGTTGGTTTTCATACATATCCCTCCGGTGGCATCATAGCATATTTTTGGAGAATACTCAATCATCCGGCGGGTGCTAGCGCGCACGGCGCAAGTCGCGTGAGCCCTCGCAAGCTCGGGCGGTGCCCCGCCGGCGCAGGTCGCGTGAGCACTCGCAAGCTCGGGCGGTGCCCCGCCGGCGCAGGTCGCGTGAGCACTCGCAAGCTCGGGCGGTGCCCCGCCGGCGCAGGTCGCGTGAGCACTCGCAAGCTCGGGCG
>JAFVAN010000036.1 GCA_017480485.1 Ruminococcus sp.
AACCCCCTCACTAAAACTTTTAATGATTTTTGGCGAGGGTGCCTGAGTTTTCCCTGAGTGCATCAGACTTTAAAGTCTCTGCTATTTCCCGAAGTCGCAGACACCCTCGCCAAAAATTCGCTAAAAGTCTTTGGAAAGGGGGTCTGGGGGGATAACCTTTCTTCAGAAAGGTTTCCACCCAGTTCTCTCCTGTGAGGGCGGGGTGTCAGCCTATTATTTCCTTGGCCTTGGCGTTGTCGTCAGAGAGGCACATGAAGACATACTTGCCCTTCTTGACGAGGACGGGGTCATTGAGCTTATCGAGCTCCTCGGGATTATAGTTTTCAAAGCTCTTCTTCTGGTTTTCGATGCGGGCCTCGAGGGCGGAATAGATATCATTGGCGGCAGTCTCGTCGGTGGCCTCGAAGCAGGCGATCTCCTCAGCGGTGGCGCCGCCCGCGCCGATATAGATCTTGCTGTTGATATAGAGCTCGGGCTTTACCTTCAAGATCTTCTCGATCATCGAGGGGTCGAGGGGGCTGAGGGTATCCTTATAGGTGATATCGCTCTGGAGCTTGTCGGCGATGGCGACCACGTCATAGGTCACGTCTGCGTCGGCGGGAGTATCTGCCTGAGCGGCGGAGTTATCGGACTTGGTTTCGGAGGCAGCGGAGCTGTCGCTGTCGCCGCAGGCCGCAAGGGCGGTGCAGCAGAGCATCAGTGCGCAGAGCGCGGCGGCCAGTCTTTTGTTCATTTTCTTCATTTCTATCAGGTCCTTTCTTTTATTTCAGATATCACGAATGGTCGGCGACATACTTGAGCCAAACAAGGCAGTACTCGCGGATAAGGTGGATGCCGTCGGAGGAGGCCTCCAGCGGCAGGGAGCCGTCCTCAAGGCGCAGTGCAGAGTTTACATCCAGATAGGTAGAGCCTGTAGCTGCGGCAACGTTCTTGACCCTCTCGTTAAGGGCGTCAACATTCTCTGTTGTGAAGCAAGAGTTGTTGTTCAGGGCGTAGGCCGAAACGGGGAGGATAGACTGGATGTAGATCTTGGCATCGGGCTGGAGCTCCTTGACCTCGTTTACGAACTCGGTATACTTCTGCTCGAACATATCCCAGCTGGGCCAGCCCATCTCGTTGATGCCGAACATGATATATATCCTCTCGAACTGCCTCTGCTCCAGAGCGTCGAAGACAGAGCCCTTGGTGCCGTCGTCCAGATCTATCTGCAGGTTGTACTGGGCGGCGTCCTCGCCCTCCCACCACAGGTTCTCGACATTCAGGCCGATGGAGGCGTAGAAGGTAGCCAGAGGCTTTCCGCAGTTCATGCCAAGGCCCACGGTGCGGGAGTTGCCAATAAAGCAGGCGTCAGAGAAATCGTCGTCGATGTCGTAGGGCTCGGGGAAGGGGCTGTCGTCCCCGCTCTCGTCCTCGTCCTCATCATCGCCGTCCTCGTCGCTGTCGTCGCCGCTCTTTTCGCTCTCGCTGTCGTCGCTGACCTCGCTCCAATACTCGTTGGCGCCGCTGTCAGCGGCCTTGCTCTCGGTGTCCTTTTCCTCGGTGCTTTCGGTGTCGGCGGTGCTGTCCTCCTCCGTCTTGGACTCCTCTGCGGACTCGTCGTCGGACGTTTCGGCAACGCTCTCGGCGGGGGCGGTCTTAACGGCCTCCGAGTCGTCATCGGAGATGGTCTTGAAGGCGCCCTTTGCGGCCCACACCAGCACAAAGCCTATTATAAACAGGCAAATGACCCCGACAGAGCCCTGAATGGCCCTTGTTCTTTGCAGCCTGACCTGTTTATTTGACTTCTTCTTTTTCTTTTTCTTCTCAGCCATATTTTTACCCTTCCTTACGATCTTATTACATCCACCTTGGAAATTCTCACATACATTAAATATTATACCATAATATAACTAAAAAGTAAACCCCTTTTTTTTAATTCCCCCACCTTTTTTAATTCCCCCACCATCTTTTAATTCATCGTTTGACAGGGCCTTGCGGGCCTCCCCGGAGGGGAGGCGGGCGCTTTTGTGTATGAGGCGGCGTTGCAGCCGTTCGGAGGGCTTTGCGCGGGTGCTTTCCCGCCGGCTGCTGCTTCGCGAGGGAGTTCTCCCACATTACATCGTTGTAAACGAGCTTGCGAGTGCTCACGCGACTTCGGCCGTGCGCCGTTAGCACCCCTCCCTTTTGGGGAGAGGTGCCCGTTTTATCTGCCCGTTCGGGCGGGGCCTATTTTATGGTGCAGGGATTGCCGTTGTCCTTGGCGTATCGTTCGGCAGCGGATCCCGCGCTGCAGATGATGGTGGTGTCCGATGGAAAGGCAAAAACATCGATGCTCGTGACACTGTCGGGGATGGTGACCGTTTTGAGGGCTGTGCCGTTAAAGGCCTGCGCTCCTATAACGGTGACCGTGTCGGGGATGGTCACGCTCTCAAGGTCACTGCAACCTCCAAATGCGCCAGGCTGTATCTCCGTAACGCCCCTGGGAATGCTGACCGTCTTTAGCTTACAGTTTGCGAAGCTGTTCTCGCCGATCACCTTTACCGTAGACGGAATACTGACCGAGGCAACGGCGTTTGGCCAGCGGACCAGAGTGGTGAAGTCCTTGTTGTAGAGAGCTCCGTTATAGGAGGAAAAGGCGCCGCCCGGCGTTACGTTTATCTGTGTGAGACTGTCACAGCTGTCAAAAAAGTTATAATAAAAAGTTGTAAGGGTCGAGGGCAGGTTCAGAGTTTTCAGGGCCGAACAGAATCGGGCGACATCGAAAGTATAATCGGTCACGCCCTCGGGTATCGTCAGCGTGGTTATCTTGTCGCATGAATAAATGACCTCTTCAAGGACCTTTGCGTTTTTAGAGAAGGTGACGCTTTCCAGGTTATCGCAGTCAATGAATACCCGAATGCCCATATTTGTGACGGAATCGGGTATTACGATGCTTTTAAGACTGTCGCAGCTGCCGAAAGCATAGCTTTTAATAGTTTTTACACTTGAGGGGATGCTTATACTGCGCAGCTTAGTGCATAAATAGAACATATATGCACCTATGCTCTCGATGCCTTCCTCGATAACTACGTCCTTTATGTCCTCGGTATAGCCCTCAAACACGGAAGCGATCCAGTAGTCAGGGCAGTCGGGGTCGCCGTACCCGCTGATAGTGAGCAAGCCGTTTTCATCGAGTTTCCAGCTAACTCCGACGCCGCAGCTTCCTGCAGCAACGATCGCAGGCATCGGCGGAGTGGGAGGAACGGTGGCCGATGTCGTGGTCATCAGCGGAGCGGGTGTGGTGGTCGAGACCGGGGTCGTTGTTGTCGTGGTGGTAGTAGTTGTGGTCGTGGCGGTCGTTGTCGTCTCGGCTGTAGTGGTCGTGACTGTCTCGGCAACGGCGGGCGCAGGAGCCGTGGTGGTGGCCGTTGTGGTCACAGCAGTTGTGACCTCCGCCGGGGAGCTGCTGTCGGCCTCCATGCGCTTGTCGCGGTCCAGCATCACGGCGGCGGTGACGGTTCCTGCGCCTATCACAAGGGCCGTGAGGGCGGCGGCTATCTTCACGCTGAGGCCGGCGCCCGCCGAGGCAGAGGCAGCCCCTGCTCCGGCGCCTGCCAGCGCCAGGCCTGCTGCGGCCTTTTTCAGCTTCTCGCTCATGTTGCAGGCAGCAAACAGCATCGGGAAAGGCACCGCCGCCAGCACAACGCCCTGGCGCTGCAGCTGCTCCAGCTTTCTTTTCAGCTGGGCGCGGGCGGCAAAGAGCCGGGACTTGACCGTCCCCTCAGAGACGCCCGTTTGGGCCGAGATCTGCCGAACGGTCAGGTCGTTGTAATAGAATAGATAGAGCACGCTGCGCTGCTCATCCTTCATGCCGTCGATGGTCTCCGCCAGCAGGCGCTTCACGTCCTCGCTGTCGGCGTAGTCGTCGGGCAGCAGAAGGCTGTCGTCGGCCTCGTCGCAGCCTGCGAAGGCGGCCTGATCCACCTCGTCGTTGGGCTGCTCCTCTGTGGCAAAGCTCACCCGCTGAAGGCGGCTGTCTCGCCGCGTCATGGCAAGGAACTTGTTTTTTGCGATGGTGTGCAGCCAGGTGCTGAAATACTGGGGCTCCCGCAGGTCGGAGATATGGGTGTAGGCCTCCATAAAGGCCTCCGACACCAGGTCCTCGGCGTCCTGCTCCTTGGCCCCAAGCTTGATGATGTACCGCTTCAGCTCGTCGGTGTGGTTGTAATAAAGCTGTGCAAAGGCGGCTTGGTCCCCCTGCATGGCTCTCTGTGCCAGTGCTCCGTTATCGTTCATGATCCTTCCTCCTCGGTATAGATGCTGTCTGTATGCCCGCCTCCTTGGCGGCCTCTGTATATTAGAGCACTTTGATACTCTTCGGGTTCATTTTTTTTGAAAAGTTTTTTTGCAAGGCGCTTTTGCCGGAAAACATACTCCCGGGCGAAAGCGTTTCTGCCGGAAAAACGTGCTCCCCCAACCGGGGGAGTATGTTTTTCCGGCTTTCCCACCGAGACGCGCAGCGGCTCGGTGGAGAAATAAAGGGATGCTCTCCCGGCAATGAAAAGGCGCCTCTGCCGTGGTGCAGCAGAGGCGCCTGTGATAAAGCTTTTTTCCGCGGCCGCGTTACATATCCTCGTCGATGGAGTCGATATGGGATTCCGTGTGGCCACCCGAGATGGAGATGGAGAACAGCACGTCGGTGGCGCCGACATTCTCCATGAACTCTACGGCGCTGATGTTCAGGTATCTGAAATCAAGCACGTAGATCTTCGAGAAGCTGTGGGTCAGGAAGGGAACGAGGGCATTGCCGTAGCTGTCCTTCATTATTACCAGCACGCGGCCGTTGTCGCAGTCGGTGCTCACCTCGGCAATGATGTCGTCCCGCCCGAGTATGGCGGAATAGCAGTTGCTGCCGGAGGCGTAGTCGAAGAACAGGCTGTCCTCATAGCCGTTGGAGAAGGACTGGTCGTAATACTTCACCGTGTAGCTGTTGTCGGGCTTGTAGTAGATGAAGCTGTCGGGGTAGTCGGCCAGCTCCTGAACGTAGTCGCTGAAGGTGTACATGGTGCCAAGGAAGTCCTCTATCTCGCACTTTTCGTAGGTGGAGATGTCGGGGAAGGGCACGGCGGCCTTTTCGGCAAATACCTGAGCCGCGTAGTAGGCGCCCAGAGGCTGCCAGTGGTGGTCGGTGCGGGAGTAAATGTACTCGCCTGCGTGAGCGTCCAGCGCGTCGTAGACATCAACGTTTATAACGCCCTTGAGGTTCATGCCCACGTTCTCGATGCAGTCGTGCTGGTCGGAGAACTGGTCCTGCATATTCTCGGGCATATAGAAGGCCGAGGACAGGGGGATGCTCATGTTGAAGACGTTGACGCCGTCGCCAAGGGCGGCCTTGTACTTGTTGATGACATTCGCGTATTTCTCGCCAAGGCTGAACATTCCGTAGAAGGCGGGCATTGCCCTTACCTCGGGGCCCTTTCCGGCGATGACTACGTTTCCGGCCCACTCACCCTCGTCGGCCACTACCTTTTTCTGCTTTGTGGTGGTGGTCTGCTTGGTGGTGGTCTCGGTGGGAGAGGTCACCTCGCCGGGCTCGGTGACGGGCGGGGTGGTGGTGGCTGTTACAAGGCCAACGGTGGTGGTGGTGGCCTTCTTCTCCTCGTCAAGGGTCTCCTGCTTTACGGCCTTTACGTTTCCACGTATCTGGACGTCGCCCTTGTGGATGCCCAGATGGTTGGAGAACCAGTCTGAAAAGCCCTTGAGGCTCTCGCGGTTGGGGATGGTGTCTGTGTAGTAGGTCACAACGCCGTCGGTGAACTCGCTGTTGAAATAGGTCTTGGCGGTGAGCTCGGGCATCTCGGCGTAGTAGCGCTTTTCGCTCTCGATGACGCCGCTCTCGCGCTTCATCACCAGCAGGGCGATGCCCGTTCCGAATATCATCAGTATGCAGAGCACGGTGTTCATAAAGCTGAACTCCAGCTCGTATTCCTTTATCTTTGGGGCCTGCTTGCGCTTCTTGGAGCGGGCGGCGGGCTTTTCGGCGGCTGCCGTCGGGCGCTGTCTGGTCCTTGAGGAGGTCTCACCCTCGGGGCGCTGTCTTGTTCTTGACTTTGCCTCGCCCTCGGGACGCTGTCTGCTCTTGGGCTTTGCCTCGCCCTCGGGGCGCTGTCTGCTCTTGGGCTTTGCCTCACCCTCGGGACGCTGTCTCGTTCTGGGCTTTGCCTCGCCTTCGGGGCGCTGTCTGCTCTTGGGCTTTGCCTCACCCTCGGGGCGCTGTCTTGTTCTGGGCTTTGCCTCGCCTTCGGGACGCTGCCTGTTCTTGGGTTTTACTGCGCCCTCGGCAAGCTCTCCTGCGGCGGAGGCGGCCTTTTTGACGGCCTTGGAGCCCTCTGCCTCGGCGGCAGCTGCTGCGGGAACGGCTGCGGCAGCGGGGATAACCGGGGCCTTGGCGGCCTTCTCGATCCTTTCGGACCGCTCCTTCTTGGCCCTTGCGCGGCGCTCCTCCTCGGCCCGCTCCTCTGCGGCGAGCTTGGCGGCTTCGGCACGGGCTGCCTCTGCCTTCTGCCTCTCGGCCTCAAGCTTGGCGGCCTCACGGCGCTTTTTCTCCTTGGCCTCCTGCATCCTCTGCTGGACCTCGGGAGATATTTTAAGCTCGATGGTCTCCATGTTCTCGCGGCCCGGGCGCTTTTGGTGCTTCTCGGGGGCGGGCTTGGGCTCGGGCTTTGGTTCCTGTTTTGGCTCGGGCTTTGGTTCCTGTTTTGGTTCGGGCTTGGGCTCGGGCTTGGGCTCGGCCTTCCGGGGCGTTGGCTCTGCGGGCTTGTCGTCCAGCCATATGCTCTTTTTAACGGGTATTACGGGCTCGTCGCTCCAAATGCTCTTGCGGCTGCGGCGGCGCTCCAGCTCGTCCAGCATCTTGTCGTAGACCTTGTTGTCCTTTTCCTCGGGGTCCTTGTAGTCTGCGGCGTCGATGGGGTGGTTCTCCTGTGGGGGCTCCTGTCCTGCTTCATCGGGAGCCGAGCCCAAGCCGATCATGTCGAGCTTTTTCAGGCTGTCGGAATAGGCGGCCTCAAGCTGATCAAGATCGGGGAAGAGATCGAATTCTTTTTTATGCGGATCTGACATCTGTGCTCTCTCCTAAAATCTGAAATACAAGAAGGGGTTGTTGGTGCTGTTGAGCAGCAGCAGGCTGCTGGACACCAGAATGGCTGCGTTGAGCAGCAGTCCGCAGGTGCGGAAGATGTTGTAGGCGTTCTGGCTGTTCTTCGAGACCTCGCGAAGCTTGGGGATAATGGGGGTCGAGAGCAGCACCGCGGCCGCGATAAGGAAGGCGTTGCCAAGGAAGAGGGTCCTTGTGACCTGATTTGAAAGGGCGTTGTCGTTGGCGCCCACCAGAGCCTTGAAGAACCGACCGAGGGCGGGGAAGTTCTCGAAGTAGAATATTCCGAAGCCCACGATGATGACCAGCTTGGTGTAGATGTGGGCAAAGAAGGCAGGAAGCTTTTTCATGTTCTTCTTGCCTATCTTCATCTCGATGAAGACGAACAGGCCGTAGTAGAGGCCCCAGAGAATGAAGTTCCAGCTGGCGCCGTGCCAGAGGCCCGTGCAGAACCAAACAAGGAACAGCCCGCCGTATTTCCTCCTCTTGCCAAAGATAGGCACATAGAGCAGGTAGTCGCGGAAGAAGGTGCCAAGGGATATATGCCAGCGCTGCCAGAATTCTGTGATGCTCTTGCAGACGAAGGGATAGCGGAAGTTCTCGTCAAAGTGGAAGCCGAAGATGCGACCCAGACCGATGGCGATATCGGAGTAGCCCGAGAAGTCGAAGTAGTACCAAAGGGCCACCATGGCGGCTCCGCCCCAGGCGGCCAGCACCGAAAGGGTGCCCGTGGCGTCGTAGCCGTTCTCGGCAGTGCCGAAGCAGGCCGTTACCACGGAGTTCAGGCTGTTGGCGATTATTACCTTCTTGCCTATGCCAAGGATGACCCGGGAGAAGCCGTCGGAGATGTCCTTGAGGCTGGCGTGGCGCTCGTCGATCTCCTCGGCAATGGTGGAATAGCGGACGATGGGTCCTGCCACCAGCTGGGGGAACATGGAAACATAGAGCAAAAACTTTGCAAAGTTGTGCTGCACCTTGACCTTGCCCCAGTAGCAGTCGATGGAGTAGGAGAGGGTCTGGAAGGTGTAGAAGGAGATGCCTATGGGCAGCCGTATATTCGGCACGGGGATGTGGAAGGGAACGATGAGATTCAGGTTCTCAACGATGAACCCGCTGTACTTGAAGATGCCAAGCACGCCGATGTCCACCAGAATGGCGATTACAAGGGCGGTCTTTGCGGCGGGCTTGCCCCGCGACCTTTCGATCATCAGGCCCGTTGTAAAGTTCAGGAAGGAGTAGGCGATGAGCATGATGACCCACACCGGCTCGCCCCAGGCGTAGAAGATCAGCGAGAACACCAGCAGCACCGCGTTGCGGAAGCTTGTCTTCCGTGTTATGAAATAACACAGCAGGCACAGCGGCATAAAGAAATATATGAAAAACAGATCTGCAAAAACCAAGTCAACAACCTCGCTTCAATATCAGTCGGCGCCCTTTCCGCAGCACCCCCGAAAACGTTTTCTGACATTTATAATATAACAGAATAATTATACCATCGGCGGCCTCTGCTGTCAATCGTAAACCTGCACAATTTTAAAATTTAATTTGGCTTATAAATTGCTTTTGGGGGTCTGGGGCCCGCAGCAGCGCGCCCCACTGCTGCGGCCGCAGGGTCCTGTGGCTGTCATAATCACCAAAAATGCGCGGTCCGGCGGGCGTTTATTTTATTTGCAAAAAGCTGCGGGGTGTGTTATAATATTATTTTGGAGAAGCGGCTTGCGGCCCTTCTCGGACGGGCTTTTATAACGGATCTCACAGGGGGTTAGCATTATGAAAACTGACGGTCGGTTCAGTATCCTCTTCCGGGGCAGCGGCGAGCATAAGCGGCTCTCCGACACCGCCTGCCATGACCTTGGGCTCGAGACCATCTGCCGCGCCCTGACCGAGGACGCCAAGGAGCAGCACATGATCCGCGACGTCCTTGCCGACATGAGCGCCGACCCCGACACCGCCCGTTTCAGGAGCGAGGTCTTTTCGGATGTTTTGGTCCTTCCCGAGCTGAGAGAGCGCATGAGCCGACTGTTCGAGAGGATGGAATTTATCCGCACCTTTGGAATAATGCATAAGAGCATGGACAAGGAGCTGGGGCTCTGGCACCTTTTTCACCGGATGGAGGAGCTTGGGGACTACATCGAATGTGTCGAGGCGATGAGAGAGTGCCTCTCTGACAGCCGCATAGCCTCTCGGGGGCTGCTGGCGCTGAGGGAGCATATCGAGGAGCTTTACAAGGACTCCTGCTTTGAGCAGATGAAGAAGGACATCGCCGCGCTGCGCATCAAGGCCTCGGAGGTCAGGAGCGTCACTCTTGGCATCAACGTAAACGAGAGGTTCGAGGCAGTTAGCATGGGGCTGATCTCCGTCAACAGCAAGCCCTTCAAAAAGTCGGGGATAGTCGGCAGCTTTGCGGACGCCATAGCCTCGAAGGGCAAGCTCAATCCCTCCGAGGAATGGGACGGGGATATGCACTATCACCCCATAGACAGCGGATCGGGTAAGCTTGCCGCCGCCGTGGAGAAGGAGGCCGCCTTCTTTGCCCCTAAGATAATGCCCTTTGTGGACGCCGGGACAAGCTCGACTATCGTCAGCACCGCCGACGGCGACGGCGCCAAAAATTCCACCTTTTACCTCGAGAACACGCTCAACAAGATGCTGGACTCCCTTGTGAAGCGCCTGCGGGACACGCTGACGAAATACGCAAACATCACTGTTGTCAGCATCTCTCAGCTGCTGCCCGAGTTCACCTATTACATCAGGGCGGCGGAGTTCGTTGAGAAGTACACCGCGAAGGGCTTCAGCTTCTGCAAGGCGGAGCCTATAGAGGAAAAGGGGCTCATGGAGGCAGAGGGCTTTTATAATCTCAAGCTTGCAGTCTCCCTCGGGTCTGCCGACGAGCTGGTGAAGAACGACCTGAGCTTCGGGCCCGAGCACACCGTATATATCCTGACGGGGGCCAACCGCGGCGGCAAGACCACAGTTACTCAGGCCGTGGGCATCCTGTTCCTGCTGGCACAGGGAGGGGTACACGTCCCCGCGGAGCGCTTTGTTTTCAGCCCTGCGGACTGCATCTACACTCACTTCCCCGCCGACGAGGACAAGACCATGGACCTTGGAAGGCTTGGAGAGGAATGTGTGCGCTTTCGTGAGATCTATTCAGAATGCACGGACAAGAGCCTTATGCTGCTGAACGAGACCTTTTCCACCACCTCCTTCGAGGAGGGGTATTATATAGCCAGAGATTCGGTGAAGGCGCTGCTTAAAAAGCAGGTCAGGACCATCTACAACACCCATATGCACAAGCTCGCCCTTGATGCGGAGGAGCTGAGCCGAGAAGCCTCGGGTGCGGGGGCCGCATCCCTTGTTGTCAGGACAGACGGCGGAAGGCGCTCCTTCAAGCTGGAGCTCGCCTCTCCCGAGGGGATGTCCTACGCCCGCGACATCGCCGAGAAGTACGGCGTTACCTTCGAGCTGCTCACGGGCGGTGAGAGCTGACATAAAAGCGCTGTGGATCTCGGCGGAAAAACCTAACCAATAAAAGCATTGTAATATATTTCAGGAGGAAAAAGTATGATAAGAGAAGACCTCAGGAACGTAGCCATAATCGCCCACGTCGATCACGGCAAGACCACCCTCGTTGACGGGATGCTCAAGCAGAGCGGCACCTTCCGCGAGAACCAGGCCGTTGACGAGCGGGTGATGGACTCCAACGATATCGAGCGGGAGAGGGGCATCACCATCCTTGCCAAGAACACGTCCATCCACTACAAGGACGTTAAGATAAACGTCATCGACACCCCGGGCCACGCGGACTTCGGCGGAGAGGTGGAGAGAGTGCTGAAGATGGTAAACGGCGTTATACTGCTTGTTGACGCCGCCGAGGGCCCAATGCCCCAGACCCGCTTTGTGCTGCAAAAGGCACTGGAGCTGGGCCACAAGATAATCGTTGTCATCAACAAGATAGACCGCCCCGATGCCAGACTCAACGAGGTGGGCGACGAGGTTCTGGAGCTGCTGATGGACCTTGACGCCTCCGACGAGCAGCTGGACAGCCCCATCATTTACTGCTCCGGCAGGGACGGCACCGCCTCCTACAGCCCCAACGAGCAGGGCAAGGACCTTATGCCCCTGCTGGACGAGATACTTTCCTACATCCCCGCCCCCGAGGTGGATGACAGCGGCAGTATGCAGTATCTGGTTTCCGCCATCGACTACAACGACTATGTAGGCCGCATCGCCATCGGGCGCATCGAGCGGGGCGAGATGAAGGTGAATCAGGATGTCACCGTGGGCGACTACCACAACACCAAGAAGGAATATCGGGGCAAGGTAGTTACCATGTACCAGATCGAGGGCCTTAACCGAGTGCCTGTTGACACCGCCAGAGCGGGCGACATCGTCTGCATCAGCGGAATAGAGAACATCACCATCGGCGACACCATCTGCGAGTTCGGAAAGTTCGAGGCGCTGCCCTTCGTAAAGATCAGCGAGCCTACGGTGGAGATGACCTTCTGCGTCAACGACTCTCCCTTCGCGGGCAGAGAGGGCAAGTTCGTTACCTCCCGCCAGCTGCGGGACAGGCTCTTCAAGGAGCTTTTGAAGGACGTTTCCCTCCGTGTCTCCGAGACCGACCAGACCGACAGCTTCAAGGTGGCGGGCCGCGGCGAGATGCATCTGTCCATACTTATCGAGAATATGCGCCGCGAGGGCTACGAGCTGGGCGTTTCCACGCCCCGCGTGCTCTACAAGGAGGTAGACGGCAAGCTCTGCGAGCCCATCGAGAGGCTTGTAATCGACGTGCCCGAGGGCTGCGTGGGCGCCGTTATGGAGAAGCTTGGCACCCGCAAGGGCGAGCTCACCCAGATGACCCCTGTAGGCAGCCGCATGAGGCTGGAATTCCTCATTCCCTCCCGCGGGCTTTTCGGCTACCGCAGCGAGTTCCTGACGGACACCAAGGGCGAGGGCATTCTGAGCTCTGTTTTCCACAGCTACCAGCAGTACAAGGGCGACATCCAGAAGCGCGCAACGGGCTCCCTTGTGGCCTTTGAGACCGGCGAGGCCGTTACCTACGGCCTTTACAACGCTCAGGAGCGTGGCGAGCTGTTCATCACGGCGGGCACCGCCGTTTACGAGGGCATGATCGTGGGGGCTTCGCCTAAGTCCGACGATCTTGTGGTAAACGTCTGCAAGAAGAAGCACCTGACCAACACCCGCGCCAGCGGCAGTGACGACGCTCTCCGTCTTATCCCTCCCCGCAACCTGAGCCTCGAGGACTGCCTTGAATTTCTGGCAGACGACGAGCTGCTTGAGGTAACGCCCAAGTCCCTGAGGATAAGGAAGCAGATACTTTCAAATGTTCAGAGGGCAAAGGACAGGGCCAAGCATTAAGATAAATGAGAGAAGGATATTCGGCCCCGAACAGGGGCGGATATCCTTTTATTTTTCCCCGAGCTTCATCTACAGCGAAAAAGGGTATTCCCCGCCGCCGGGCGGGGAATACCCTTTTTCGCATAATACAGCTACATCACAGCTGATGGATAACAAATATCTCGTAAATGCTCTTGATGGCGGCCTCAAAGTCGTTCTCGGCAACGCCGATGATGATGTTGAGCTCGCTGGAGCCCTGGTCGATCATCTTTACGTTCACATGAGCGTGAGCAAGGGCCGAGAAGATCCTGCCCGCAGTTCCGCGGTTGGACTTCATGGCGCGGCCAACTACAGCGATAAGCGCCAGATCGGTCTCGATGTCGATGGAGTCGGGGTGAACGTTGCGGTGCAGGCCGCTGAGAACCTCCTGCTCCTTGGGCTCAAACTCGCTCTGGTGAACGATGACGCTCATGGTGTCGATGCCCGAGGGCATATGCTCAAAGGAGAGGCCGTTCTTCTCGAACACCTCGAGAACGCGCCTGCCAAAGCCGAGCTCGCTGTTCATCATGTCCTTTTCGATGTTAACAACGGTGAAGCCCTTCTTGCCCGCGATGCCCGTAATGGTGAACTGGGGCTTCTGAGAGGTGCTTTCAACGATCATCGTGCCAGGGTCCATGGGGGCGTTGGTGTTTCTGATGTTTATGGGGATGCCCGCCTTGCGGACGGGGAAGATGGCGTCCTCATGCAGCACGCCCGCGCCCATGTAGGAGAGCTCGCGGAGCTCCTTGTAGGTGATGGTGTGGATGGGCAGGGGGTCCTTGATTATTCTGGGGTCGGAGATCAGGAAGCCGGAGACGTCGGTCCAGTTCTCGTAGATATCGGCGCCCACGGCCGCAGCCACGATAGAGCCCGTAACGTCCGAGCCGCCGCGGGAGAAGGTCTTGATGGTATCATTGGGCATAGAGCCGTAGAAGCCGGGGATAACGGCCCTCTCGATGCCCGTCAGGCGCTCCTTCATTGCGGCGTCTGTGCGTGCGGCGTCAAACTCGCCGGAGTCGGTGAAAAAGATCACATCCGCCGCGTCAACGAACTCATAGCCCAGATAGTTGGCCATTACGATGCCGTTTAAGAACTCGCCGCGGGAGGCTGCATAGTCGCGGCCCGCCTTGCCAATGAAGCAGGCCTTGATGATATTGAACTGCTCCTCGAGGGAGAGGTCCAGGCCCAGGCCCTCGATGATCTCGTTATATCTTTCCTTTATCTTTTCAAACTGCTCGTCGAAGCTCTTGCCCTTGGCGGCAAGGTCGTAGCAGGCATAGAGCATATCCGTCACCTTCGTGTCATCGGAAAAGCGCTTTCCGGGGGCAGAGGGAACGACGAAGCGTCTGGAGTCCTCGGCGCGGATGATATCGCCGACCTTCTTGAACTGCTCGGCGCTGGCGAGGGAGCTGCCGCCGAATTTAACTACTTTGATCATACATCATTCTCCGTTCATACAGCATAATTCGTGCATATCGCATCACATTGTTAATTATATAACATTCGGGCTCGTTTCGTCAATGTGCATTTTGCAGAATTTTCGCCGCCTTTGGGTTGTAGCGTTGTGAAATACGCCTGTACGCCAGCGGCGCACATCTTTTTTAGGCCGCGAGAGCACTCGCAAGCTCGTTCACAACGGTGAAGTGTGAGGGGGCTCCCTCGCGATACGGTGGCACTCAGAAGGGTCGTGCTGGGCGATAGAAGTTGATAATTAGGAGCAGAAGCCCTAACACCACCCGCGGAGCGCT
>JAFVAN010000037.1 GCA_017480485.1 Ruminococcus sp.
AACATATTAAATATATGTAAACTTTTACGGGAAAGGGTTGACAGGGCAATGGTTTTGCGCTATACTTGCACAGCACAGCACAGCACAGCACAGGTTAACTGCGCCCTTTTTGCGTTACAAGTTAATATGTTCATAAGGCACCCTGCGTGATAACTATGCCCGCAGGGTGCTTTGTTTTTTGAAGGAGGAAAAAGATATGGCGAGAAATCTATCACAAAACCTAAAACGTATAGTTGCAGGGCTTTGCGCGGTGCTTGTTGTGGCGGGGACTGTGCCTGCAAATTTGGGCGGAGTGAAGCTGTTTGATACGGCTATAACGGCGAGTGCGGAAGAAAACTTCAGCATCAGCAGTGTTGAGGAGTGGAACACATTTGCTGAATCCGTGAAAAACGGTAATACATACAGTGGAAAAACTGTCATGCTGACAGCAGATATCGGTTCTGTCACAACAATGGTTGAAGGTACTTTCAGCGGTATCTTTGACGGTGGAAATCATACATTGACTGTCAACATTTCAGGTGGTAGCGTTGCAGTGTTCAATACCGTTACCAATGGCACTATCCAGAACCTGACTTTAGCAGGTTCTGTTACAGGAACAGGAATCCATACGGCGGCACTGGTAAGATCAGTCGGAGGCAGCTGTACCATAAAAAATGTGGATATCAATGCCGATGTAAATTGCTCCGGCGATTATATCGGAGGATTTATTGGGCACGCTGGTACATCCCATACAATAAATATTGAAAACAGTTTGTTTTCCGGCAATATCAATAAGACAGGTGCTAATAAAGGAAATTTCATCGGTGCTTTTATCGGATGGAGCCAGACCTGTACAGCCACAATAACAAACTGTGCCTTTTCGGGCAGTTACAGCAATATCAAATCATTCAATAACATCGGCTTTTCATGGAAAAATCCTACCAAAATTACAGTTACCGATTTTTACTCAAATACAAGTGACATATTTGTAGCAAATGTAAATAACGGCGTAAGACTTTATGTTCCTGAAAGTTATACGGCTTTGGCAGCACAAGTAAAAAGCGACGAAGGAGAATCTTTTTACAGTACGTTCAGTGATGCTTTGAGCGCTTGGACGGACAACAGCAACCTCACCCTGCTGAAAGACGTTACCACTGCAAGCACTATCAGCGTTACGGGAACTAAGACCCTTGACCTGAACGGGCACGGTATCATAAAGACCGGAAGCGGAAGAGTTGTATCTGTAAACAGCGGGGCCACTCTTACTGTAAATGACAGTGACCCCACAGCCACTCATCACTACACCATTGCTTCACCGACAGCCAACGGCGCAGGTCTTGCGACTGTAAATGACAGCGCAACCGGCGAGACCGTAAAGACTTTCACAGGCGGTTACATAACCGGAGGAAATATCGGAGGAGACGGTGGCGGTGTAATTGTTGCAGGAACGTTCAATATGAACGGCGGTACAATTATTGGCAATAACTGTACAGGAACAGGCGGCGGAGTATTTGTCGGCGGCGCAGGTAAATTTAATATGACCGGAGGTGCGTTGATCGGCAACACTGCACAATACGGCGGCGGAGTTGGCTCAAGTGCAGCCGGCAGTGGGTTTACTTATCTTTCACTTACCGGTGGCGTGATCGAGTATAACAGATCTAACGGTACTGGCGGCGGTGTACACATGAATGCAAACACCGGTACTACATCAAGAGGAATAAATATCAGCATTGGAGGAACCGTTGAGATAACCAATAACCACACGAATGGTACTTGGACAAACAACGCCAATGCAGGCGGAGGTATAGTTATCGATGGTGCGGGAAGCGTATTCACTCTTTCGGGCACACCTACTGTCACGGGAAATACAGCAGGCGAAGGCACTTCAAATCACCCCGTAGTTGACAATAATCTCTACTTTACAAGCAGAGGAACACCAAAGGTCAATGTAGGTGATTTTACTCCAACTACCGCAGTCGGCGTGACTATGATGAGTAAAACCGGCGTATTCACCAAAAGCACGAACACCGATTACAATGTTGCAGGCAACTTCACAAGCGATAACGCTGATTATGAAGTTATAAAAGACAGCACCAGCAAACAGTTGAAGCTCGGCGTTCACAGCCACGCCTTCAACTACACAGCAGACGGTGACACAATAACAGCCGAATGCACAGGCGAGGGTACCTGCAAGATCACTGACGGTCTGACAATGACTATAAGCGCTGCCGATGCCACCTATGACGGCGAGGCTCACGGTGCGGAGCTCAGCACGGGGTACAATACAACGGCTTTCCCCGATAACTACACTATCGAGTATTACAAGGGCAGCACCAAGTTTAGCGGCGCACCCGTAAATGCCGGTGATTACACCGCAAAGGTGACTGTCGGCAACGCGACTGCGGCCGTGGATTACACGATAAGCAAAAAGGCTCTCACGATCACCGCTGACCCCGCAAGCAAGACCTACGGCAAGGACGACCCCGAGCTGACCTACACCAACACCGCACTTGTGGCCGGTGACACCCTCTCGGGCAAACTTGCCCGCGCTGAAGGCGAAAATGCAGGCACTTACAAGATAAATCAGGGTACTCTCTCCGCAGGCGATAACTACGAGGTTACATTCGTTGGTGCAGACTTCACTATCGACAAGGCGGCTATCACCATCACAGCCGACGACAAGAGCACTAAGTATAAGGACGACCTCGCAGAGCTGACCTATCAGATCGGCGGCGATTACGTCGAGGGCGACGACCTTGGCGTTACGGTTTCGACCAGAGCCACCAAGACCTCTCCTGTCGGCGACTATGACATTGTAGTCGGCTGGAACAGCAACCCCAACTACAACGCCGAGCTGACAAACGGCAAGTACACCATAACCAAGGCCGACCTCACTACCTCGGCTACAGGCTATGACGGCGTTTACGACGGCGAGGCTCACAGCATTTCCGTTGACGTTGGCGACTCCGACGCAGTTGTTTACTACGGCACCACCGAGCTCACTGCTGATAATTACAATACCGCAGGCAGCACGACAAATCCCGAATATACCAATGCCGGCGAGTACACAGTCTACTATTATATCGAGTCCGGCAACTACGATCCGCAGCCCATAAGCGGCAGCAAGACCGTTAGCATAGCAAGGGCAGAGGTTACAGTCACAGCAAACGCCGCAAGCAAGACCTATGGCGATACCGACCCCGCGTTGACTTATGAGGTTTCCGGACTTATCGGCAATGATACCCTCACCGGCACTCTCACCCGTGCAGCAGGCGAGGACGCAGGCTCTTACGCTATCGGCGCAAGCAGGCTTTCCGCAGGCAATAACTACGACATCACATTTGTTGGAGCAGTTTTCACCATCAACAAGGCGACGCTCACCATTACCGCCGACGAACTCAGCAAGACCTACGGCGAGGACGATCCCGAGCTGACCTACACCGTCACTGGCCTCAAGAACGGCGATACTATCTCCGGAACTCTTACCCGCGCAAGGGGCGAAAACGCAGGCACCTATGCAATAGGTATGGGCGGTCTTGATGTGGGCAACAACTACAAGGTGAACTTCACAGCCGCCGTATTTACTATTAATAAGGCTGACCTAACAGTTACCGCAAATGCTGCAAGCAAGACCTACGGCGAGACCGATCCAGCTCTGACCTACACTACAGAAGGTCTTTTGGGTGATGATGCCCTCACAGGTGAGCTTGCCCGCGAAGCTGGCGAGAATGTGGGAACATATGCTATCAATCAGGGAACGCTCTCGGCAGGCAATAACTATAATGTGACCTTTACATGCGCAGACTTTACGATCAATAAGGCGGCACTCACCGTCACTGCAGAAGCAGCAAGCAAGACCTACGGCAAGGACGACCCGGTCTTCGCATACTCCACAGAGGGGCTTGTCGGCGCAGATACCCTTACAGGCAAGCTCACCCGTGAAGCTGGCGAGAACGTCGGCACCTATGCTATCAAGCAGGGTACACTAAAGGCAAGCGATAACTACACCCTCACCTTCACAGGTGCAGATTTCACCATCAACAAGGCTGAAATAACCATCACAGCAGATGACAAGAGCACCAAGTACAAGGACGACCTCGCAGAGCTGACCTACCAGATCGGCGGCGATTATGTGGAGGGCGACGACCTCGGTGTGACGGTTTCCACTGACGCAACAAAGACATCTCCTGTCGGCGAGTATGACATTACTGTTGATTGGAACAAGAATGGCAATTACACCGCAACCCTTGTAAACGGCAAGTATACCATAACCAAGGCAGACCTAACAACATCTGCTACAGGCTATGACGGAGTTTACGACGGCGAGGCTCACAGCATTTCCGTTGACGTTGGCGACTCGGACGCAGTTGTTTACTATGGCACTTCCGAGCTTACCGCTGACAATTACAACATAGCCGGCAGCACATTAAATCCGGAATATACCGACGCAGGTGAGTACACGGTTTATTACTTTATCTCGACCGGAAACTACGACCCGCAGCCGGTAAGCGGCAGCAAGACTGTAAACATCGCAAAGGCAGATGTGACTGTTACCGCAGAGGCAAGGTCCAAGACCTACGGCACTGCCGATCCCGAGCTGACCTACACAGCAGAAGGGCTTGTAGGCGAAGAGACTCTCACAGGCGAGCTCACCCGTGAAGAAGGAGAGAACGTCGGCACTTATGCTATCACTCAGGGAACTCTCAAAGCAAGCGATAACTACGAGCTCACTTTTACGGGTGCGGATTTCATTATTAACAAGGCTGCACTCACCGTCACCGCAGAAGCCAAGGAAAAGACCTACGGCAAGGACGATCCTGAACTTACCTACACAGCAGAAGGACTGGTGGGCGAGGATACTGTTACAGGCGAGCTTACCCGTGAAGCTGGCGAGAATGTCGGGACCTACGCTATTACACAGGGCACGTTCAAAGCAAGCGACAACTATGAGCTCGCCTTCACAGGTGCAGATTTCACTATCAGCAAGGCAGCACTCACCATAACCGCTGATGACAAGAGCAGCCAGTATCTTGATGATATTGCAGAGCTGACATATCAGGTGAGCGGAGATTATGTGGAGGGCGATGACCTGGGAGTTACCATCAGGACCTCAGCCACCTCAGACTCGGAAACAGGTGAATATGAGATAACCGTTGAATACGATAACGGCAACTACGAAGCTACTCTCGTTCCCGGCAAGTACACTATCACCAAGGCTGACCTTTCTATCACAGCTTCCGGTTATGACGGGATATACGACGGCGAGGCTCACGGTATCAGCGTGACCTACGAGGGCGAGACCGACGCAGTTATTTACTATGGCACCGAAGAGCTTACCGCCGAGAACTTTGAAACCGCCGGCAGCACAGAAAATCCCACCTACACCAATGCGGGAGAGTACACCGTTTACTTCTACATTGTATCGAAGAATTATGAGGCCGACCCCGTAAGCGGCAGCAAGGTGGTAAACATCGCAAAGGCAGACGCTGCCGTCAAGACTGCTCCGGAAGCGGTTAGCGGTCTGATCGCTAATGGCGAGTATCAGGAGCTCGTTACCGCAGGCGAGACCGAGGGAGGAAAGCTCGTTTACGCAGTCACCACCGACAAGGACAAAGCACCTGCTGATGACGAATATTCCGAGACTATCCCCACTGCCACAGACGAAGGAGCTTACTATGTTTGGTACAAGGTCATCGGCGATGAAAATCACAACGACAGCGAGCCCGCTTACGTAGAGGTCAAGGTTGCCGCTGCTCCGGCAGACGACAGCTCGAAGCCCGACAGCAGCAAGCCGGACAGCAGTTCTAAGTCCGATAGCTCAAGCAGCAGCTCAACTTCACCTATTGCCAAGACAGGTGGGACCGAGAATCCCGCCACAGGTGCAGCAGCCGCTGGCATGGGCGCTCTGGCTCTGGCAGCCGCCGCTGTTATAGTCTCAAAGAAGAAAAAGTAAGATTTTTTTCTCTATACACATCCATATGTGAAAGCAGGCCGTCTGTATAGGCGGTCTGTTTTTTGCTGTTCAAAGTAAAGAATAGTTACTACTCTGAATAGATACTCATAAGAATTGTCGCAGCAAACTAAAATTAAATGTTACACGATTCTATTCAAATCTAAAAAAGTTCCCATAATATATAATAAAGAGCAGTTTTCAGTCAGGAAGCTGCTCTTTTTGTATGTTTTAAATATAAAACGGATGTTCGATTTGTGCAAAGTTGCTGAATCTCGAAAAGTGTCGAACGAAGCACTTGACAGACGAACATAGGTTTGATATAATATAATCAGGCTTAAAGGCCACATAAATATTTTACTATAAAACCGTGCCACCCATAGTCGGCTCAAGCCGACAACTTAAGCCACAAGGCTCTTTACATATCGGCACGAATATGCAATTCAGGCAGTACATCTCGGTGTGCTGTTAGCTTTGCTGTTCGTGATGATATGTAGAGGGCCTTTTTGTTTTGCCCGCAACTTGACAATTGAATCCCACAGCAGGAGTGATACCTTATCTATCCGTACACAAGTCAGAGTGCGCCACGATACCTTAAGGAGGGGCTAGCGCGCTGGGTAAGGAAATACCTGTTCTGTCACGCAAAGGCAGATCAGAGGAACGGTACTGAATGTGGACTACATAATTCGTCGGCACCTATGGTGCGTAACAAAACGTGCTTTGCGCTTGTCCTTGTGGGCTCGACCCTCAAGGACTGGCGCCTGCTGACGGCAAAAACCAGCTGGGCACAGCCAACAGTGCAGTCCGATTCGGGCAGCACCCCGTCTCGAAAAAACTGTGTGCCTACAAACGGCTGAAACGGCGTGTCCTTTTTCGGCACTCGCCAACGGTAGTATATATGAGGACTGTTCTGCTTACATAAATTTTGAAGGGAGTTGATAGATTGAGAAATCTGAACACCAAAACAAGCGAGGAGATCATGACCACGCTGTACCAGCCAACCGTGTTCGCCGTAGACGGCCTTCTGGCGCAGGGACTGTTCATACTCGCTGGCTCACCGAAGGTTGGAAAGTCGTGGCTGGCTCTTGAACTGTGCTTGTCAGTTGCGAAAGGAGCGAAGCTTCTTGACCGTCCGACACAGCAAGGCTCTGCACTATATTTCTGTTTGGAGGACAGCTACCCTCGCATTCAGTCTCGGCTCTACGAGCTGACCGATGAACCGTCGGACAAGCTGTTCTTTGCTCTGAAAGCCGACAGCATAGGCAACGGTCTGGAGGAACAGATAATGAAATTCAAGTCCGAGCATGACGACCTGCGGCTCGTTGTCATCGATACGCTGCAAATGGTCCGCAACGAAACGGAGTCGAGCTACGGCAGCGACTATGCGGAGATCGTTCCGCTCAAGTCTCTTGCGGAGCAGCTTGGGATAACGATAGTGCTTGTCCATCATCTTCGCAAGGCAGCCGACAGCGACCCGTTCAATATGATCTCCGGGAGTACAGGACTGAGCGGTGCAACTGACGGTCAGCTGGTGCTGAAAAAAGATAAGAGAGGTGGTACACAAGCTTTACTCTATGTCACTGGGCGTGACATAGAAGATCAAGAGTTGTCTCTGACAAAGCATGGCGCAAGGTGGGTACTGGCTGATGAGCGTACTGAAAAGCCGCCGGACACTTTTCCTTTCGCTGTGCATGACTTGATGGTGGAAAGGTGTTCGTTCAAAGGCTCAGCAACTGAACTATGCGGTCTTCTGAAAGACAGGTTTGGCAGTGAGTATTTTGCCAACCGACTGACGAGAGATATGTTCAAACACGCCTACGAACTCCGTGATCTGGGTGTGACCTTTGAGCCAAAACGCAGCAACGGTCAGCGGCTCCTGCTGCTCCACTATGATAAAAATAGTGACAGTAGTGACGGTAAAATGCTGATGCCCGAGCAGCCTCAAATTGCTGACCCTACCGTCACTATGGAGAACGTTGACTGTTCGGAAACCGTCGAAAATACGGCATTAGCAGTTGATGATGGCAGTATAAGCGCAGACATTTTTACTGACCCTGTGCGCGAAACTGCTGTCCCTGCTGACGGTGCTGCCGACCCTGAGTATGTTCTCATCGACGGTAAGCAAGTGCCTATCGTGAGGTTCTCCATCGACGACCTGCTTCACAGCTGTGCCGCCAAGATCAGAGCGCAGATCTATCAGGAGCGTGGTATCCTCGTGCCGGAGTTACAACTCGCACCGTGAGCCGATTTAAACCCACTCTCCTTCGAGGTCGGGGAAACAGCCGAGGGCAGGCGCAAAACGCCGCACAAGCGATTTGTGGGCGGCTGTGGGGCGCACAAGGCAGAGCGCACCGTTTCTCTTTCCGCCGATGAGAGTGCGCTGAATATCGGGTGCTTTCGGCAGTCCGTTTCCGAGGGCAAAGCGTGGGGTTTCTGTCAATGCCAGCATCGCCTCTGGCTGTCCACCTGCTCCGCAAAAGCGGGCTGGCGGCCGCCGAGGCAGCTGGCTCGGGGAGGACCCCGGCCCCCCTTTATGACGAAGAAGAAAAGGAGTGAATGAAATGAGAAAACGTAATGTAACGATCACCGTCCGCTGCACCGAGGACGAGAGAGATAAGATCAAGGCAAGAGCAGCACAGCATGGCTTGAAGCTCTCTGACTACGTCCTGCGCTCGGCGCTGGGCAAGAAAATAGTTGTTGTGAGCGGGCTCGATGAGGTCGTGCGGCAGCTGAAAGCCCTGGGCAATAACGTGAATCAGATAGCCCGGGCCGTCAACGAAGGTCGGGTACAGGCTGTTCAGCTTGGCGATGTGCAAAGGACGCTCTATGCTATTTACGGTCTGCTCGGACAGATCATCAAGGAGGTGAGGTAGTGCCGATAGTACACTTCGTGAACAACAAGTCCCAGTCCGCAGGGGGCATGAAAACTGTGCTTGGTTATGTGTCGCAGGAGAAGAAAACTGTCCGAGAGGATAGAAAATATGTGACGGGGATAAACTGTTCACCGCAGAGCAGCTATGAGGAAATGATGCTGACCAAGCGGCTCTACAACAAGACAGGCGGCAGGCTCTACTATCATTTGGTGCAGAGCTTTCCGAAGGGCTATGACATTTCGCCAGAGCTTGCACATCGGATAGCTTGTGAGTTTGCGGAGAAGGCATTTGGCAAATATGAGTGCGTGGTCGCAACCCACATTGACCGTGAGCATATTCACTCGCACATAGTGTTCAACTCCGTCAGCTTCGAGGACGGGCGCAAGTACCACTCCAACCTTGAAAGTGTGAAGGAGTTGATGAAGCTATCAGATGAGATCTGTGTGGAACATGGCGTGAGTGTTCTCGGTGACCCGGCAAGTAAAGTCGGCAAAAAGAAGGTCACAAAAATGTCCGACCGGGAATACCGAGTATGGCAGAAGAATCAGAGCTGGAAGGATAGACTTGAACTTGCGATCACCAGCTGCATGAAGGTCGCAAAATCGAAGAAACAGTTCTGCTTTCTGATGAAGCACAACTTCGGTTACAACGTTCGCTGGGAGGACAACCGAAAATATATAACCTACACCACGCCTACGGGCTACAGGTGCAGGGACAAGCGGCTGCACGATGACAAATTTTTGAAAGAGGCAATGGAGAATGAGTTCAGAATAAGAATCGGTGAGCTTCAAGCAACCGGAGTAACAGGCTGGGAGCCGGAGCGACGGTACTATCATCGACACATTGAAATGCAGGTCGGTGCGGATATCGTCAGCGGCTTGGCTGACCTTGCTGCGATCATCGACAACTCGCCCACCGACCCCGAGGAGCTGGAGCGCTACATTGACAGCGTGAGGGCTGTTCAGAATGCTGGGTTTGTGATAGGCTTTGTGGTCGAAGCGATAAAGCTGCTCTCGGAACAGCTGGAGGAAATGAACGCCGGTATGGAGGACGAGTTTGAATATGATGAGGGTGAGGGGATGTTGATGATGTAAGTTGCCGGAACAGGAGCCTAACAATTAGATCTTGATGAAAGGAATGAGAAAAATGAACAATGCAAGCATCATAAAACACACAACAACTGAGACAACAAGGAGAGTGATAAAATGCCAAGAAAGGCAGAGATACCGAAGATCAATTCTACCGTCGTCACTTACAATGGGAACAGCTGTCAGTTTGACAGGTTCATTGAGGCTCTGATAACTGAGTTTCTGGAGCAGGATAGTATGCCCAACTTTGAGGGGGACGGTTCTGTACAAAAGGTAGAAATTTCCGAAAAAACGGCGTAAGGTCTGGATTTGTCGGCGCAGTTGTGGTAGTGTCTGTTGTAACGCAGGCACCACCCGATGCGTATGCCAAATATAAACGAAAGGAAATGATCTTATGACAAATCCAAAGACCACAACCGCAGCAGGCAGCAACGCAGGACGCAAAGCCGAAGCTCCGAGGATACGCTCGGTGACAGTGTTGTACAACGGCAGGTCAGCGATGTTTGACAGGTTTATTGACTCGCTGATCGAAGAATACCTTGCAAGAACCGCAATGTGTATTCCCGAAGCCTATATGACCGAAGAAGCTGAAACGGAGCTGCTTGCATCAGCATAACGAATGAATGAAAAAGAAAGGATCTGATAATTTGAAAGCATGGCTATATTACAGACTGTCCCGTGATGAGGACGCAGAGATGAACAGTCTTCAGAACCAGCGCCAGATACTCGTTGACTACGCTGAAAAGCACGGTCACGATATCGTTGGCGAGAGCTTTGACGACAACGTGTCGGGCATGACCTTCGACCGAAAGGGCTTGAAGGAGCTTGATGCGGCAGTGGAGAAGGGCATAGTTGAGTTGGTGCTGGTGAAAGATCTGAGTCGTCTCGGGAGGCATAGGACTCAGAGTGCGCTGTTCATCGAACACCTGCACATGAACAATGTGAAGGTCTACTCCGTCACCGAAAGTATCGATACTACCGATGAGAACGACGACCTGCTCATTGGCTTCAAGCAGATATACAACGACTTCTACGCTAAGGATATCGGGCGCAAGATACGAACCGGCATTGACCAGAAGCAGAAGAAAGGTTTGATCGTCAACTTGCCGATGGGGTACTACAAGGATAAGATGACCGGAGAGGTAATGGTCGATGAGATCGCAGCCGACATTGTGCGTGAGGTATACAAGATGTTCCTTGACGGCTATGGATTGTCTGCCATAGCAAAGATCATGAACAAGCGTGAGGTCAAATCTCCCGAATATTTCTCGCACAGGAAGATAGGGTCACAGCGAACTGAGATGTGCAAGAAATATCTTTGGGCGCAGACTACAGTCAAACGGTTATTGACAAATGAGATATATACCGGAACACTCGTCAACCACAAGACGGTCACCAGCAAGATATACAAGACCAAGAGAGTTGTCCCCGAAGATGAGCGTTACCGCCATGAGGATTTCGTTCCGGCAATAATCAGCAGGCAGGATTTTGACAGGGTGCAGGCTGTGATCGAGAGCAGAAAGTCCAATGCCGTCAGGACAAAGGGCGGGCTTGTTCATCGGTACTCCGGCATGATAAAGTGTGCAGACTGCGGAGCGATACTCATAGCCAAGCGCCGAAAGTGGAACGGAGAGGAATACGTCGAGTACACTTGCAACAGCCACCACCGCTACGGCAAGCAGTACTGTTCTCCACACCGTATACACGAGAGCCAGCTCGATGAACTAGTCAATGCAGAGCTGCTCCTGCTGCTGGACAGTATCAGAGAGAAAAGCCAAAAATATGACAGGATAGTCAGGGAATGGCAGAAGAACAAGCCCAGATATGAGCAGCGAATAGAGCAATACAATGACCGAATAAAGCTGCTGCGTGAACAGGTGCAGGGCATTCTGATGGAACGCATCACCGACAAGGCTCACGCCCAGATCTACGACGAGATGCTGGCCAAGCGTGAAGCGGAGATCGCTGAACTTGAAAAGAGGATAGAGGATACGCGCAGGTTCGATGCCGTGAGCATGGGCAGGAGCCGTGAACTGAAAGGCACAGCCGAGATGCTTGAGGATATCCTGACAGAGCCTCACATCAGTAACGCTGACCTGCGAATGCTGGTGGAGAAGGTGCTCGTGCATCAGAACGAGGACAAGAGCCTCGATGTGGAGCTTGTGTTCAATGGGGCATTTGCACCAAGCTGCACGGTGAGCATTGAGGAAGAGCAGGAGTAAAAAACAGCCGCAGGAAACTGCGGCTTTACATAGAAAAAAGCCCGCAAATGCGAGCTTCCCTCATTGGTGCGCCTGACAGGACTTGAACCTGCACTCATCTCTGAAGCAGCACCTAAAACTGCCGTGTCTGCCAATTTCACCACAGGCGCTTATTTGATTTCTGGGGGACAAATATGCGGTTTGGCATACACACAAGGTATTTCCAATGTCGGAACCCTGCCTAAAACTGCCGTGTCTGCCAATTTCACCACAGGCGCTTATTTGATTTCTGGGGGACAAATATGCGGTTTGGCATACACACAAGGTATTTCCAATGTCGGAACCCTGCCTAAATCTGGCGCGTCTGCCAATTCCGCCATACCCGCAGGCTGCTTTATTATTATAGCACAGCTTTCTCCATTTGTCAAATTCAGCAGCCCTTGCCGTCGAGACCGCAGGCCTGACCTACAGTTACCTCGGCGGGAGCTATGCCCTGTTCCCTGCACCAGCTCTCCCAGTCGTGGAGCATGGTGCCGTCCTCAAAGACAAGGAAGGGTATTCCCACCTTGCCCGCTGCCTTGAAGCGGTCAAACATGGGCTCGCTGTCGCGGTATTTCAAAAAGGCCTTCAAGTCCCGCAGCCCCTCCGTGATGTCGATGAATTCAAAAGCCACTCCGTTTGCTTCGAGCGTCGCCTTGCATTTTCTGCAATCGGGACACTGCTTGCTTCCGTAGATCTTCATTTTTCTTCCTCCTTAAAGATAATGTATCCTGCTCTCTTCGAACCTGTCCTGCTGCGGCCTGCTCTCTGCGGGATAGCCAACAGGCACCACCGCAAAGGCGCGAAGACCTTCCGGAGCTCCAAGGGCAGCCTCTGCCTTTTCCATCCTGTCCTCTAAAGGCGCAGCACAAAGCCAGACCGCGCCCAGCCCCAGCGATACCGCTTCAAGCAGCAGGTTCTCTGTGGCACAGGAAAGATCAAGGAGCACAGTATCCTCCCAGCGCAGCCCCTCTGTTCGGTAACAGGGGACGATGACAGCAGGTGCGTTTTTTGCACAGGAAGCATATGGACTTATCTCCGCCAGCGCACTTATCCTCTCCCTGTCAGTCACCACATAGAACTCCCAGGGCTGCTGATCGCCCGCCGAGGGGGCCTGCATTGCCGCCCTGAGCAGCTGCGTCAGCTTTTCGGGCTCAACTGCCCTGTCCTCAAATCTTCTAACACTTATCCTTGTAAAGATCTCCTTCACGGTTGACCCTCCTTTTTTCTTCGGCTCAGCGCTCAAGCACCAGACCGCAGGCCTCTATCCTGTAAACCTTGTCCGTCAGGTCGAGTATGCGCGTGTCGTGTGTCACCATGACTGCTGCCTTGCCGCGCTTCTTGACTTCATTCCTTATCATTTCAGCCACCTGCCTGCCGCGCTCTGCGTCAAGGCTGGCGGTGGGCTCGTCCGCAAGAATGACATCAGGGTCGTTGACAAAGGCTCTGGCAATGGCGGTGCGCTGCTTCTCGCCTCCCGACATCTTCGCGGGGAACTGACCTCTGCAATTTTCGATGCCAAGCTCCCGCAGCAGCTCGTCAATGTCCACTCTGTCCCTTTGGGCCTTATCCTGCACCAGCCGCAGCTGGTCCTCTGTCTTCAAAAAGGGCAGCAGGTCGTGGTTCTGGAAGATGAAGCCTATCTGCCTGCGGCGGATGCCCGTGTGCTCCTTTTTAGAGGCCGCAGTAACGTCCCTGCCCGCTATCAGGATATTCCCGCAGTCGGGAGAGAGCAGCAGCCCCGCCACAGAGAGCAGCGTGCTCTTGCCCGAGCCCGACGGCCCAACTATGGCTGCAAACTCCCCTGCCTTGACGCTCAGCGAAACAGCATCCAGGATGAGCCGCTTTGCGGCGCCGTCCTGATATGACTTGCTTATGCTTTTAAGCTCCAGCAGTGTTTTGCTCATTCGTCCCCACCTCCTATGGCTATCATCGGGTCGATGCGGGAAATGTTTATCACCGAGAGCAGGCTGCTAAGCACGGAGATAAGCACAAACGCCGCAGTCACCGCCAGCGCCCTCGGCACCTCAAGATAAAACGGCATTGTCTCGGGCAGGGCCGCAGACATGGCAAAGGTAAGCCCAAGGGCCACCGCCGCCGCAAACACCGATATGATGCACACCTCGCTCACTACCATCCCCGCCAGCTCTCCGCTGCCGATGCCGATGGCCTTCATAACACCGTACTGCTTCCGCTTCTGCAAGGTCAGTATGTAATTGAATATGCCGATGATGACCGCCGAGACCACCACCAGCACCCAGACGATCATGGTAATGGTCATATGCTCTGCGGTGTAGGATGGGATGTTCTCAATTATCTCCTGTCGGCTGACAAGCTCCAGCCCGTTGGATGAGAAGTCATAGCTCACATCCCCGCGCACTGCAATGGCGTGATAGGCGGGCGCATACATGGGGTCAAGCGCGGTGCGCAGCTTCGTGTAACTGTCAACGGTTATGTAGCCCACCGAGGTGTGGCCGTACATCCTGTCCTTCACAAACCCCGCCACGGTGAATTCCATCTCAGAGGAAGGATCGACCACCGTGTCGCCGACCTCGATGCCCTCAAGCCTGTAGTCGTCGTCAAGGAGTATGGGGTCCTCGGCGTCGTCTCCGGACAGGCCCTCGCCCTCTATGACCTCCGGCTCTATGAAGCTCCCCTGCTCGATGGCAAAATAGGTGACGTTCAGCTTCTTGTCGTCATCCTGCTTCCTGATATACATTCTCTGTATATCCAGCGGCGCGGCATCGGCGCCCTGAGCTCTCAGGTCCTCCAGCAGCTGTGCGTCAACTGTTGAAACGGTTATCAGCTGCTCCGCCGAGTCGTCAACGATAAAGCTGTCGGCGTCCATGGTCTCGATGGCCGAGGACACAGCCCGCCCGAGGCCTTCCGCCAGCCCTGCAAGGAACAGGACCATAAACATCAGCAGTATCAGCAGCAGCTCGATCAGGATGTATTTCTTCTTCCCGAAGGCGATCTCCTTCCAAGCGTATCTCATTTTATCACTCTCCCGATGTCAGTGATCTTCGCTTCTTTAATATTACCAAATTTTTATATAAAAGTCAAATCCTATCTGTGTCGGTGCCCCGACGGGGCAAATCGCGTGAGCACTCGCAAGCTCGTTTACAACTGTGTGAAGCAAAGCGGCTCCCTCGCGATACGTTGGCACGATCATAGCCTTGAATAGCTGCCTGCTTTTATTCTACACTAAGGAACGAAAAAGCGCCCTCCCGAACTTTCGGGAAGGCGCAGCTTGGCTTCCTCCACTGTCTCGCCGTTCTTTGCAAGAAAGGCCCTGCTCCCTGTAAAGATAGGGCTGTCCTGCTCTTACCTTCTCGCAAACGGCTGTGGTGTTCATTGTATTCATGGTAAAGTCCTCGCTTTCATTTGTTTGGTATGGCTTTATGATACCCCCCTTTTGTTTGAGAGTTGTTTTTGAAATGGTTGAGAAATGTTAATTGGAGGTTAGAAGCGCGGCTTGTATATTGCGGGCGAAATGTGATAATTATGCGATCAATTTTCTTGATAAAGCTCTGCCAAATTTATTACCCTCACGCCCCTGCTCAAAGCGTACTGTAACGCCCTGTAAGCCCCTCCTGCGCCGCCCGTGACATAACAGACAACCAGATCGGAACAGTCTATCAGAGAGCGATTTCGCAGCTGTATGGCTGCCTTGAAATGTGCGGAAGCGGACTCGGTACATACTTCTACATCATCATAATAATCAAGATAGTATTCCTCATTGTCTCTGTACTCCGCAATCATGTACGGCAGCACAAGTGTCAGATGAGTATTGCCGTAATCAAGCTGACGGCATACCCTGCGGATTATGCCCGCAGCGAGCTGGTCGAATTCGCCCTCTCTGCCAATGAGGAAATCAACATATGGCTTGGACTTTATAAGCTCCCGTATAACAGGCTCCAGCTTGCTTTCAAGTTCTGTAATGCTGTCAATACGCCTGTGCCCGAACAGGCTCACTGTGTTATATATCCATACTTACACCCCCATAATAATTATACTATGGTTTCAATGTGGTGTCAATCCGAATACATAAAAACTGTAGTCAAAGTGGTATCATATATGTGAAAGAGAGGTATCACTATGGCTGTACTAAAAACTCAATTCACTCTCCGCCTCAATCTTGTCGATCACGCAAAGATCAAGAAGATCGCCGAGGCGCAGAACCGTTCAATAAATAATATGATCGAGACCGTCATCAAGCAGGCGATACAGAAATACGAAGAAGAAAACGGTGAGATCGAGCTCACCGAGGAAGATCTGGCAATAGAATAGACAATTAAGCTCCCGATGGAAACCGGGAGCTTTTTTAGTGCGAACCCAAAGCCAAAAAGAAAACGGCAGGCAAAAGCCCGCCGCCTCCTTAGGAAGTAAATAATATTATGGTCGGCTGTCAATCAATGCTCTTCTGGGCGTCCTCGAGGAGCCAGTTAAGGCCCTTCTCGTTCTCGCTGACTACCTGGGTCCAGCTGGTGGCCTCGGCGGGGTTCATGGTGGCCTTTACGATGTTGTCTGTCAGGCTCGACACGTCGGAGGAGATGCCCTGACTGAATTCAAACACAGGGTGCTCGGCGGCCAGCTGGTAGATGTTCTCGCGCATCTCTATCATCTCATCGGTCCAGCCGTAGTCGTCCCGGAGCTGCTCCTCGGTGATGCCTCTTGCGCTCTCGTCAAGCTCTGCATAGCGGGTGCAGTCCATCCATGCGGCAACGCCCTCGGGGTTCTTTGCACCGTGCACGATGCAGAAGGCGTGTACACGGGAGGGAACATACATGGTGTCGCTGTCTGCGGCGCAGGGAACGGGAACGAACATAACGTCGCCTGCGGAGATGTCGCCGTAGGGGGCGGTAACAGAGGGCGCGTCCTCAATGCCCCACAGGCCGATAGGATAGAACAGGGTCTGGGCCGAGGCAAGGCCTGTGCCGAACACGTCTCCGCGGACCTTCCAGCCGTAGTCGTTCTTTGGATAAACAACGCCGTTCTTCTGAAGATTATACATCATATCCTGAGCCTTGGCAATGTCGGGGTCGGTGAGATAGCTGACGATCTCACCGTTCTCCATGCCAACGATGGGCTTGCCTGTGGACTGTGTCAGGGCGTTCTCGTAGTACCAGCCGTCCAGCGCGTACATATCGTTCTCGGCGTCTGTGAATTCTACGCACATATCATAGAAGGTGTCCCAGTTCCACTCGCCCTTGGCGTAGAGCTCGGCAGGGTCCTCCATGCCCGCTGCCTCGATGGTGTTATTGTTGTACACCCATACATAGCAGGGGTCAACTCTGGAGACCGCAACGTAGTGGCTGCCCTTGTATTCAAACTTGTCGCAGGCTACCTTAACGTCCTTCCAGAGCTCGCTGCTAAAGTCTATGTAATCGTCGATGGGGTCCAGCATATTCTTGATAGCGCCCTTCGGGAACATATCCATGTCGTCGGCTCCGCAGAAGTCGGGAGAGTCGCCTGACAGTACCAGAGCAGCAAGGTCATCAAACTTTTTCTCCCATGTGGTGGAAACATAGGTTATCTTGCCGTCGTACTTGGTCTTAAAGAGGGCAAGATCAACGCCGATGTCCTTGTCATCGCTGGAGGTGGGGTTGATGTCCCAGAAGGAGAACCACTTGATCTCGTTGGTGGGAAGCTCTCTGGGCTCTGTGATGCTGTCAGCAAGGCGCTGAACTATCTGCTGCTGGTCCTCGTTTAGGGTCTTCTCCGACATGGACGAATCGTCGTCGGTGCTGCCGCAGGCCGCAAGTGAAACGACCATCGTCAGCGCAGCAAGTCCTGCTGCAAGCTTCTTGATATTTCTCATTATCATTTCCTCCGTATAATTAATTGTGATCGAAATTTTCATGTCTCGCCTCAGGCGCGGCATGGGGGTGTTTTCTTTCAGGCTCCTTTGGCCTGCTCTCCTGCCCGGAACTGCGAGGGCGTCTGCCCTGTCCTCTGCTTGAACTGCCGCATAAAATGTATGTCCGAGGAGTAGCCGCAGGTCTGGGCAATGTGGGCCACAGAATGGTCCGTGGTGGAGAGAAGATATTTTGCAAGCTCTGTCCTCGCCGCGATAACATCGTTCATGGCCGTGACCCCAAAGCTCTTTTTGTAAAGGTGCTGGAAGGAGGAGCGGCTCATGGTGAGCTCGTGGGCGAGGCCGTCAATGCTCCAAGCGCGGCCGGGGTCGTTGTAGATCTTTGTGCGAAGTATCGACAGCTTGTCAAACCATGTGCCTGCGGCCTCTGGCCGAGTGCTGCTGAGCTTCTCGCTCAGCTTGATAAGAAAAAGCTTCAAGAGCAGATCGGTGGTGTCGGCCTTGAACCTGTCCCGGGAATAATTCTCCCGACACATCATGTCCACAAGCAGAGAAAGCTGAGAGATGCTGTTCGGCCTGTAAAGCCTGTCAAGCTCGAAGCCAAGGGCCTTGATAAAGCGCTCGTCCTCACGGCTGTCGGGAAGAAAGTGTATCCAGTCGTTGCCGAACTCCCCGCCTGCCGCTCTGTAGCGCTGGGGCGTGCCAATGTTGAAGAGTATCACCGAGCCTGCCTCTGCGCGCTGCTCAACTCCGCCCAGCTCAAACACCGCAGGGGTCTTTAGCAAAAGCAGCAGATGATCTCCCGAGCCTTCGGGGCGGTCAATACGGAGATCCGCCCCATGGAAATGGTCATATCCTACATTTGTTATCCGCATCCCCCGACACCTCCCTGCCCGATATCAAAACGATAAATACATTTGAAGCATTACAGTATAGTGGTCGTTTTGTGCTTTCATTATATAATATCGTTAAGCTGTGTAATAACAATTATTTGCTTTTTTTATTAAAAATATGTCGTAATTTCTCCCGCGCTAACAAAATGTGCAGAGGCCTCTTTGCGGGTCCTCAAGGCAAAATAAAAAAAGCACAATATGTTAGTGCTTTTGGATCATCCTCTATTGCATTACCGCCCGCCGTTTGCTATAATGCACTTGAAGCATTACAGTATAGTGGGAAACTATAGCCAAAAATATTACGGAGGAAATAATTATGAAATTAAGAAGGATCCTGGCTGGTTTCTCGGCAGCAGCTATCGCATTCAGCTGCATGACTTTTTCGGCATTTGCCGCAACAGACCTTAGAGATATCGTTTATCCGACCGACGATGACGCTGCTATCAACGACGCTTTCTATTCCATCGGCGCTATGGGCTACTACATGAGCCAGCAGTGGAAATGGAACCAGAGCGAATGGGTCGGCATCAACGATGAGGGCAAGATCGAGATCGAATACAAGATCAGCAAGCCCCTCACCGACCCGAGCATGGAGGACAAGGGCTCCCTCGGCGACATGGGCGTTATGATCCTGAACCTTCCCGAGGATAACTACCCATACAATGTTGAGATAACAGACGCAAAGTTCACCGATGACGAGGGCAACGTTACCGAATTCCCTGAGATCAACGCCATCACCGAGGCCACCAAGGACCCCGAGAGCGGCTGGCGTATACATATCAGACCCACCGACAATGTTGACGAGGAGACAGGCGAGGTCATCACCCCCGCAATGCCCGAGGTCGCAGGCTGGGAGGAGGAGGGCGCCTTCAACGGCGGTACTCTTTCTATGACCATCGATCTTGCTCCCGCAGGCCTGCCCGAGAAGCCGGAGCCCGCCGAAGATGAATCTGCCGCAGAGGAGGTCGTTGAAGAGCAGGAGAGCACCGCCGAAGCGGAAAGCGCTCCCGCAGAGTCCAAGGCTTCATCCAGCAAGAGCGATCCCGGCGAGGCTGACGATGGCCTCGGCACAGGCGCCATCGTTGGTATCTGCGCCGGAGCCGCTGCCCTGATAGGTATCATTATAGCCTTCATCGTTGCAAAGAAGAAACAATAAAATAGCATTTACCTCCTTTGCTCCGTAGTACGCCGCCGACTGTTTTTAAGACAGTCGGCGGCGAATTTTGTGCATAAATTGAAGCTGCCGCTGCGGGCGCTCACCCTGCATACATCCGGTTGCTCACAAGCTTGATCGCTCCCGTGCAGGCGTCAACGTAATAGGCGGTGCCTGTGCTCCAGGTGTCGAGATCGTGGTTCTCGGGCTCCTTGAAGCACCAGTAGGGCCGCGCCGAAATTTGGCAGTATTGCAGGGCGTAGCCCTCATTGAAATTCGTCTTGCCGCCCACATCGGTCTCGGGATAGCTGTCCACCGTCACGGCGTAGCAGAGCTCGGCGGTGTCAAATTCCAGCAGCATATACTGTGCAAAGGCGCTGCGCAGAAGCTCCGCTGCCTCACCAAGAGTCAGCAGGCCGCCGCCCGGCTCCCCCTCTTCAAGGGAGTAGGAAAAGCTCTTCTCCACCCTCGTCAGGGTGTCCTTCTTTGTCAGGAAGGCCGTGGAGCAGCTGCCGAGCAGCGCCCTGTGGCCGTTCTCTGCGGAAATGCCGTCGATGGTGCCGAAGCTGTCGCTGTCAAAGGGCAGGCCGCCCTTAGTGAAGCGCTGCAGGTCCATCAGGTAGCCAAAGGTGCTGTCGGAGGTCGGTATCACGTCCACCCGCCGCACTCTGTAATAAAACTCCTCGGGGTCCGAGGGGGCAAGGCTTTTGTTATAGAACTCCTCGGCAAAGGCCACCGCCTCGTCAAGAGCCCACTCCTCGCCGCCGTAGACCGCATAGCTCACCTCGGAGACATCCTCGTACTGCGGGTAGTAGTGTGCGGCGGAGCAGGAGCTGTTCTCGTAATTGTAATAGTTCTGCTCTTCGTCGTCCCCGAGGTAGCCCGTCTGGGAAACAAAGACCTCGCCGCTGCTTTCGGCGGTGACCATCCTCGGGGACGTGCCGTATTCCTCCTCGGAGAGGGGCGAGAGCATCCATTGGTCGAAGTAATTCGCGAAGGGTACAAGGTGGTCGATGCCCTCCTCGGTGTAGCCCGCCTTGTAGCCCTCGAAGCCCTCGGGGGCCGCAGTGCCGCCGTCGTCCCGGGGAAGGTATTCACTGATGCCGCTTCCTTCAATATCCTCGCCGGGATAGATCTCCGCCGCAAGGGCCGAAAGGTCAAAGCCCTCTCCAAGGCCCGGTTTCAGCCTGTAGACGGGCATTTCCTCCCCCTCTCCAACAGAGGCGAAGCGGATGGTCAGGTTCCCGTAGTCCGCCGCAAGGTCCTCTGCCAGTTGGTCCCTGACCTCCGCAAGGCTGTGAGTTCCCTCCTGCCCGCTGCTCAGATTGAAGACGGCAGAGGGGTCGCTGCCCGCCTCGGGTATATAGACAGCCTGAGCCTCGGTGCCCTTGGCCCGCTGATCGGCGTTTTGCTTAACGTCCTCGGGGGTCTCGGCACAGGCCGAGAGCAGCAGCGCCGCCGCTAATATAAATACACTTTTCTTCATGATACCTCCTATAAAAAGCCGCCGCTCACAACGGCAAGCGGCGGCTATAAACCTTATTCTTATTTCAGACCAGCTCAACTATGATATATCCGCTGCCGTCGGTCAGGGGATCTATCCTTTTTGTGCTGCCCTCAAGGCGCAGCTGCCAGTAGGGCCGCAGGCCGTCGGAGGCCCTTTCAAGGCCCTCGCCGTCCAGCTCATGCACCAGCCTGCCGTAGGTCTCCTCGTCGGTGCTGCCGCGGCTTACCATGTACCTGCCCTCGCTCAGCTCGTACACACCCTTCTCACTGATACAGCCCCTGGCGTAGAGGGCCTTAAAGGGATTCGGGGTGGTGTAGGTCACAAAGGAATAGACGCAGACCGCCGCGATAACGGCCACAGCCACAAAGGCTATGAGCGCTCTGTTCAGCTTCTTTGACATAATGCTCCTCCTTTCGGGCTCGGCCGCAGCTCGCCGCCTCAGAAGTCTATCTCTGCCGAGCCAATCATAATGCCCGAGGCGTTGTCAAGGTCGATGCCGAAGGTCGTCATATCAAGGTAGACCGTAACTGTAGCGTCGGGGTTGACTTCTGACTCAAAGTTGCTGTATTCAAGCTCCTTGACAGTGCCGTCCTTCATGATGAGGGAGACAAAGGCGTTGGTGCCCGTGAGGTCGCAGGCCTCGGTGATCTCCGAGTTATCGGCGCCCTCAATGCCGCGGTGCTTTACTGCCACCGCGTTCTCGCCCCGGAACAGCCCTAATTTAAGATCGCTGATGTTGATGTTGCCTTGCATCGTGACTGCCAGACCGCTCTTGCTGTAGTCCAGCTTCTTCACGGTGTAGTCCATGGCAAAGTGCTGGTCGCCGTAATACTTGTTGTCCCAGCTGCCGGGGGCGTTGAGGCCGTCGATGGTCTTGCGGTCGCCAAAGATGTCGGCCTTGAACTCGGCCTTCAGTGTGCCGGAGACGTAGATATCATCCTCCGAGCCGTATTCCCTGCCGTTAAGGCCGTCAACAACAAAGGTGATGTCGTTCTCGCCGTCAACGATGTTAAAGCTCTCAGAGGGGTACGGTTCGTTGAGATATATCGTCACCGAGCAGAGCCCGAAGGCGCCGTCTATCTCAAAGAAGCCGCCGCTGTGGTGGGTGATATAGCTGCCGTTGATGGACGAAGAAAAGATGTTGAAGGAGGTCTGGGCGGGTATGATGTCTCCAAGGGGAGAAGCGTCTCTCGTGGCCGCCGCAACATAGACGTTCAGAAAGGGGTATGAGCAGCTGTAGCCCGATACCCAAAGGTCAACGCCGTCAACAACGTCCTGTGCGCCCAGCTTCTGGCGGGAGAAGTTGATGGTCTCCTCCAGCACGGGAGACTCGATAAGGTACTTCCCGTTTACCTCCTCTCTCAGCGCCTTGTTGAAGTCGTAATAGTCGCCGCTCTGGGCCGCCTGAACGTAAAGGGCCTCCAGCCTGTCGGCGGAATCTGCACTGTAGGCTAAGGGCTCGCCCGCCTCGGCAGGAACGGGGTCGGTGTGAAGAGCGGTGGTCGTGGTGGTCTCGGGGGCCGCCTCGGACTGCTCCTCGCTCTCGGCCTCGGATATGACGGCGGCGGGGGTCTTGGGTGCTTCATCCTTTTCGGGAGCGCTGCTCCTTCCCGCGAAAACAGCCACCGCGCCTCCGCAGGCCACCAGAGCGCAGGCCGCAGCCACAGCAATGGCGGGTGCGCGGCTCTTTATCTTTATTTCTGATCTTTTGTTCATAGTATCATCTCCTGTCAGTTCGTCAAGAGGAATACTTTCCAGAAGCCTTGTTATATCTCTCATAGGATTATTCCTCCCTTCAAAAGTGCTTTTTTAAGCGTTTTCTTTCCTCGGTAGAGAATGTTCTCCACCTTCTTTGGCGACAATCCGTGGCGCTGGGCGATCTCCTTCACCGCCAGCTTGTGATAATAGCGCTCGATAAAGACCTCTCGGTCCGGGTGGCGCATGGTGCTGACGCAGTGGGCTATCACCTTCATATTGATGCTGCGGGCGGCCTCGTCCTCGTAGCTCACGTCCACGCCGATGTCGCAGTCGTCGATATCCTCGCGCTCTGCCCTGTCGGTGCGGCGCAGCTTGTCAACGGCGCAGCCCGAGGCCACCATGCACACATAGCTCTTGAGGCTCGACCTTGACAGATCTATCCGCCCTCGGCCCTGCCAGATGCGCAGAAAGGTGTCCGACACCGCCTCCTCTATATCGGAGGGGTCGGAGAGCAGCCGCGACACCACATATCCCGCAAGCTTCTCATATTTTTGCATCAATATCTTGAGTCCCTTATTGTCATCGCTCTGCAGCAGCGAAAGGAGCTCCTTGTCATCCATCGGATCACCGCCTTGAAAGTACCTTCACTTATATATCCGCAGGAGAACGGATAATCACTCATATTTTTTCCGGCCGCTCAAATTGCTGCCGCCCAAAGGCACCTGCAAATTTGCCGCTGCGACAAAATCAGTTGACATTGTCCCACCTTCGTGCTATAATATATTGTAGCATAATATGTACATTCTCTCATGAAAGGAATGTTGGCTAATGCAATACTTTCTCCTTGTGCTCGGCTTCGTGCTGCTGATAAAGGGCGCGGACTTCTTTGTTGACGGAAGCTCCGGCCTTGCCAAGCGGCTGCGTGTGCCTACGATGATCGTCGGCCTGACCGTCGTTGCAATGGGTACCAGCCTGCCCGAGGCCTCGGTGAGCATCGCCGCCTCCATCGCGGGCAAGAACGACCTTGCAATGAGCAACGCCATCGGCTCCAATATCTTTAACCTGCTTATCGTCTGCGGCGTCTGCGCGGCTATAATACCGATCACCATCAAACAGCTCACCGTCGAGCGTGAGTTCCCCTTCTCGATGCTGGTGGCGGGTGCCCTGCTGGTCTTCTGCATCACGGGCAAGCACATAACCCGCATCGAGGGCCTGCTGCTTCTGGCGCTCTTTGTGGTCTTCCTGATGTACACCCTTAACGCCGCCCAGCGCGCCCGCGGCTCCGCCGAGGAGGAGCCCGCTCCCGAAAAGCTGATGGAACTGTGGCAGTGCCTTGTTTATATAGCCATCGGCATCATCGCTCTGGCAGTCGGCGGCCGTGTCACCGTTTCGGCGGCCTCCCATATCGCCCATGCCCACGGCGTTTCGGACAACCTTATCGGCCTGACCATAGTTGCGGCAGGCACCAGCCTTCCGGAGCTCTTCACCTCCGTGCTGGCGGCCCTGAGGAAGGAGACCGACATCGCCCTCGGCAACATCATCGGCTCCAATATCTTCAACATCCTCTTCGTGCTCGGCACGGCCTCGCTGATCTCGCCCATAAGCATCAGCTCCGCGAACCTTATCGATATCGTGATGTTCATCCTCGTAAGCGTTGTTACCTTCTGGTTCTGCAAGACCAACCGCAAGCTCATCCAGTGGGAGGGCGCCGTGATGATCGGCATCTACATAGTGTACATTCTCTATATCTGCGCAAGATGATAAGAATAATTCCGGCTAAAAAACGGTACCCCACCCCCTGCGGGGGGTGGGGTACCGTTTTTTAACACCCTGAGGCACTGTGCAGCAGCCCCGTTTTTTCATTCTTCTTTTCTCTTCATCAGCGCCCTGATCTCGTCGCTGGTGAAATAATAGGCCTTGTCGCAGAAGTGGCACTTTACCTCGGTCTGCTCGTCCTCGGCGATCTCGGAGAGCTCCTCGGGGCTCAAGGATGCCAGCGCCCGCTCTACACGCTCGCGGCTGCAATCGCAGACGTAGTTCACCTCAAAATCATCCAGCACATTTGGCTCCAGCCCCGCAAGGGCCATCATGGCGATGTCCTCGGCGGTCCTGCCCTCTGAAAGCAGCCGGGTCACGGACTGCATGGACTTGATGTTCTCCTCGATCTGAGTTATGGTCTCCTCGGAGGCAAAGGGCAGCAGCTGGATGAGAAAGCCCCCCGCCTGAGCCACAGTCAGGTCCGGGTTGACCAGCACACCCAAGGCGCAGACGCTTGGCACCTGCTCGCTGGTGGCAAGGTAGGAGGTTATGTCCTCCGCGATCTCGCCGGAAACTATGGGTATCTGGCCCGAATAGGGCTCGCCGAGGCCAAGGTCTTTGATGACCGAAAAGGTGCCGCTGGTGCCCACAGCGCCCCGAACGTCCAGCTTTCCCACGCTGTTCAGGGGTATCTCCACCACCGGGTTCTGGATGTAGGCCTTGACGTTGCCGAAGCTGTCCGCCACGGCGATAAGGGTGCCCGCAGGGCCGCCCCCCGCCATCCGCAGGGTGATGCTGTCGTCCCTGCCCTTGAGGCCGAAGCCCAGCAGCGACGCCCCCAGCGCCAGCCGCCCAAGGGCCGCCGTGCATACCGCCGAGGTCTTGTGTATCTCTTCAATTCGGGCAGCAATGTCCCGCCCGTCTATCGCACTGCACACCACAGAGGCGTCAGCGCTGATGGTCCTTACTATTTTTCCCATTTGTATGCTCCTTTTTCAATAATGTTGCCTTAATATTATCTGTCACGCTTGAAAACATATATATCGGGCTTCATCCCTCCGTAGATGTAGTTGCCCATTTTCCACTCCATAAACAGATATTCCCTGCCGCCCATCTCCTTTATGAAGTATTTCGCGGCGGTCGTTCTGTGCAGGCTGAGTATCAGGCCCTTTGTCCATTTGTCGTTCCAGATATCATCCATATATGTCTGGACCAGCTCACCCTTGGGGAAGAACTCCAATGACCTGAGATAAAGGCCCTGCGAAGTTTCCTTGCCGTCAAAATCCTCCGCTTCGGCAACAAAGGCCACCGACCTCCATTTGCCAAGCACCCGGTCATCCGGAACGAATGGCCTGTTTATATCATCGTGGTTGCCAAGGGTCTCTTTGGTATAGCGGCGGTCGTCCGTTTTCACGAATACCTCGGTCCTGTTTTCCATCCTCAGAAGCAGGTATTGCTTATCGCACTTGCTGCGGATGTCATAGCTGTAGGAAAGTATCGGCTCGTCCCCGCCGTAATGTATAAGAAGCACGCCCTTTGTCCAGCCTTCAAAGATCCAGTACGGCTCTCCCTCGGGAAGAAAGTAGAGCGTTTTGAACTCACCGCTGACATCGTTAAGGTGATTTGACGAAGCATCCTCTGTGTTCTCCGCCCAGCCGATGTTTTCCCATCTGCCGATCACGGCCTCGTCATTTATAAATTCCATTCCGTTTGCGATCTTCAACCCGCTCACCTGCCCGTGTATCATCGGTTTATTCTTTCGGCAGAAGGTATGTCCTCCTCGCTCCGCTTTCTCGCCACAAACACAACCCGCTCGCTCTTCTCCTGCGGGGGGCGGTCGGTGTAGCCGTCGTATTCCGCCAGCAGCTCGAAGCCCGTCTCCTCCAGCAGGCGCAGGATGTCCCGACGAGCGAACAGCCGCTCTGTAAAGCTCTCGGAAAAGCGGTCATAGCTCCCCTGCCCGTTCTGCTCAAAGATATCAAGAAAGATATCCACCGAGCCGTCCTCCTCGTTGTACTGGTTCTGCCATGCGCAGAATAGCCCGTCAAGGTCGTAGGTGAAGGCGTTCTGGGCCAGCACCTCACGGTGCTTGTAGGCGGTGTTCACGTCAAAAATAAACATCCCGTCCGGGAAGGCGAACAGCGACACCCGCTCGAAGGCCTTTTTAAGCTCCTCGAGGCTTTGCAGGTGGTTCAGGCTGTCCAGAGTGCAGACGGTGACGTCGATGGTGCCGTACATATCCAGCTTGGTCATGTCCTGACAAAGATACTGGATAGGCAGGCCGCTGTCGTATTTTTTGTCCAGGGCGGCGTTGAGCATATCGGGGGAGGCGTCCGTCCCGATAACGTCAAAGCCCCTGCGGGCCAGCTGCTCACAGAGGCTCCCCGTGCCGCAGGCAAGGTCCAGCAGGATGCCCCGCCTGCCGCCGAAGCGTTCGATATAGCTCTCGACAGCGTCCGCAACGGCCGAGTAGTCAACGTTCTGCGTCAGCCTGTCGTAGAAGTAGGAAAACGCGCCGTAGCCGCTCATTTTTCCTCATCCTTATCCTTGCTGTAGAGCCTGTCGAAAACAATGTTGTAGCCGCCGCTGCCGTCATAGGAGATAGAGCGGTTCACGCGGCTGATGGTGGCGGTAGAGGCGCCTGTCTCGGCCACTATGTCGCTGTAGACGTGGTTCTCCACCAGCAGCTTTGCCACCTGAAAGCGCTGGGACAGGGCCTTCAGCTCGGGAATGGTGCAGAGGTCCTTGAAAAACAGCCTGCACTCCTCCACGGTCTCAAGGCAGAGCACCGCCCTGTAAAGGTCATCCAGATTTTTTATCTCAAGCTTTTCGCGCATTGTCAGCACTCCTTTTCATAGATTAAAGTATTAAATCATGATTATATTTTATCACATAAAAGCGGAAATGTAAAGAGCAAATTTAAAAAATATTGCGGGGCGGCGGTTTACAACGGGCGCAAAGTATGGTATAATAAAGCCATAGTCCATGCTGCGCATGGACTGCGGCACCGAAGGCGCCGCTTGCGGACTTTGTCCGCAGCTTTATTGTATCACTGCGCAAAAATGCCCTTGCAAGCAATCATTTTCGCTTTGTGATATAATACAAATAGAAAGCGCCCCGAAGGCGCATATTTACGGAGGGAACAGCTATGAAAAACAACGTTTTGATCCTTGCGGGAGGACAGGGCAAGAGGATGAAGTCCGACGGGCCGAAGGTGCTTTGTCAGGTGCAGGGCCGTGCCATGCTGGACTGGGTCATCACCGCCTGCGAGAATGCGGGGATAGAGGATATCTGCGTGGTAAAGGGCCACAAGGCCGAGATGATAGACGAATTTCTGTCCCAAAGGAGCAGCAGAGCCGAAATAAGCACCGTGCTGCAAAGCGAGCGCCTTGGCACTGGCCACGCCGTACAGATGGCAAAGGACTTCCTTGAGTCCCACAAGGGCGGCAACACCCTGATACTCTGCGGCGACGCTCCCTTCATCGACCCGCCCACCATCCAGGGGGCTCTCGAGCTCCACACTCGCGAGGGCAACTCCGTCACCGTCGTTACCTCGGAGAAGGAGGACCCCACGGGCTACGGCCGCATAATCCGCACCGAGAGCGGCATCTCGGGCATCGTCGAGCAGAAGGACTGCACCCCCGAACAGGCCGAAATAAAGGAGATAAACTCGGGCTGCTACTGGTTCAACACCGCCGATCTGCTTGATGTGCTCTTTGAGCTGACCCCCAACAACGCTCAGGGCGAATACTACCTCACCGACTGCCTCGGCCTGCTCATCGGCAAGGGCAAGCGGGCAAACGCCTACACCTCGGCAAACCCCAACGTTTCCCTTGGGGCCAACGACCCTGCGGGCCTCGCCTACCTGAACGAGCTGGCAGAGCAGATGAAATAAGCATGACAGCGCCGGAGGTGCCATAATGGAAAAGATCGACCGCGAGGATTATCTGATCCTTCCGAACGAAACTATGCACGAAAAATATAAGGAAACAAGGCGGATACAGCGGCTGCTGGGGCTGCCGATGGCCTTGGGCGCGTTCTTTTTGGCTATGGCCGCGGAGGGCTTGATCCTTGACATTTTTGACCTGAGTGATACGGGCTCGCCGTTGTCGGATATTACCTTTTTTCTCTCCTGCGCCGCAGGCTTTGTGGGTCTTACCTTTGTGCTCACCGAGAACAGCGACAGGCATTTCAAGCTAACGGCGACAGACGTCGCAGTGCAGGCTGCGCTGCTTGTGCTGACATTGCTTTTAGGAGCAGAATCAGGCCAAATATTTATCTGCCTCGGCTTTATTGCCGCGACCGTGCTGGTGAATTGGCTCTCGCACCCCTTTATACTCGATATCGAGACGATGAAGCAGTGCCCGAACTTTCCATTCGACACTCGTGTTCGCGAGAACTATTTGAGCGGCGTGTCGGGAGAAAGAGCATTAAAGGTTATTGAAAACTCGATGAATCAAGGCAAGGTGCAGTCCGTGGGCGGCGAGGAGTTCTTTGAAGGCGAAAAGAAGACCTATGAGCCGCCGAAGCCCGACCCCGCAAAGAACCTTCAGCAGCGCAAGCAGGTGTGGAGGCAGCACGACAAGGCCGACACGGGCTACACCATGGACAACCTGAAAAATATGCACTTCGACGCCCCTGACGAGGGCGAGCTCAGCGGCAAGGAGCTGGAGCGGGAGCTTATGAAGGCCACCGCACCGAATAAGCCGCCCGAGCCCCCCGAGGAGGATTTCTTCCAGTCATCTCCCGTGGTCTGGCGCACCAACAAGGACGGCACCACCACCATGGAGCGACGCGCCCCCGGAAGCGTCCCCGCAGGCGAAAAGGACAGCCGCACGGTGCTTATGTGAAAAGAAAAGCAAAAAAGATACCTCACCCCCTACGGAGTGAGGTATTATTTTCGTTGTAACTATTCTTCTGCAATGTCCTCTATGATGCCCCGCAGCTCATCGACGCCCTCCCCCGTCACGGCGGAGAACTCGATGTGGGTAATGTCCTCAAAGCAGGGTATCTCGGTCTTGAAGGCCTCGAGCCTTTCGCGCCTTGCGGTGGGCTTCAGCTTGTCGGCCTTGGTGAAAACTATCACAAAGGGCATCTCTGCCTCGATCATGTAGTTTATCATGTTCAGGTCGTCCTGAGAGGGGGCGTGGCGCATATCTATCAGCTGGAAAACCAGCTCCAGCTGACGGTCGGCGCCCAGATAGCCGCCTATAAGGTCGTTCCAGCTGCGCTTCATGTCCTTCGAGGTCTTGGCGTAGCCGTAGCCCGGAAGGTCCACGATGTAGATGTTCTCCAGACTGTAGAAATTGATGGTCACAGTCTTTCCGGGCATGGAGCTCACACGGGCAAGGGACTTGCGGCCCAGCAGCTTGTTTATCAGCGAGCTCTTACCCACATTCGAGCGCCCCGAAAAGGCGATCTCCGTCCTGTCGGACTCGGGCATCTGTGAGAGCAGCCCGAAGGAGGTGTAAAAGCTGGCATTGTTGTAGTTCATATCAAACCTGTGCCTTTCTGGTCTTTCTGATAGGCTTTTTCACAAGCTCGTAGGGCACCTGCTCGTTCTTTCTGGCGGCTGGCATTATCAGCGCTGTGTCAAAGACATCGGTGATGGTCTCGGCAAAGACGAATTCCAGCCCAAGCTTTACGGTGTCGTCGATCTCGTCAAGGTCGCCCTCGTTCTGCTTTGGCACAATGACGGTCTTCATCCCCGCCTTGTAGGCTGCCATTGTCTTTTCACGCAGGCCGCCGATGGGCAGCACCTTGCCCCGCAGAGTGATCTCTCCCGTCATTGCCACGTCTCCCCGGACCTTGAGGCCGCTTAGTGCGGACATTATGGCCGTGGTCATGGTTACGCCCGCAGAGGGGCCGTCCTTAGGCACCGCGCCCTCGGGGGCGTGGATGTGCAGGTCCTTGTTCTCGTAAAAATCAGGTGAAACGCCGTAGCGCCCCGCCAGACTGCGGCAGAGGCTGACGGCTATCCTTGCGGATTCCTTCATCACGTCTCCAAGGGAGCCCGTGAGCTCTATCTTGCCCTTGCCGTCCAGCACCAGCACCTCAAGGGGCATGATAACGCCGCCAACAGAAGTCCAAGCAAGGCCGTTCACAACGCCGATCTCGTCCTTCTTGGACACATCGTCGTCAAGGTACTTTCTGTGGCCCAGAAAATCGGTGATGCTCTGGCCCCGTACGCTTATAAGCTTCTCCTCGCCCTCGATGACGCGCCTTGCGGCCTTGCGGCAAACGGCGGCGATGTTCCTCTCGAGGGTCCTCACGCCCGCCTCGCGGGTGTAGCCGTCGATGATGGCGTAGATAGCATCGTTACCAAACCGCAGCTGCGAGGCCCTGAGGCCGTGCTTTTCAAGCTGCTTGGGTATCAGGTGCTTTTTCGCGATATTGAATTTTTCCTCTCTGGTGTAGCTTGGCAGCTCGATGAGCTCCATCCTGTCCAGCAGAGGGGCAGGGATGGTGTCCAGAGTATTGGCTGTTGTTATGAACAGCACCTCGCTCAGGTCAAAGGCCACATCAAGGTAGTGGTCGCGGAAGTTGGTGTTCTGCTCGCTGTCCAGCACCTCCAGCATTGCCGAGGAGGGGTCGCCGCGGAAGTCGTGGCCCATCTTGTCGATCTCGTCCAGCAGCATTACGGGGTTCTTGGAACCTGCCTGCCTCATGCCGTCCATGATGCGTCCCGGCATGGCGCCGATGTAGGTCTTTCTGTGGCCGCGTATCTCGCTCTCGTCGGTAACGCCGCCGAGGGACACCCGCACATACTTCCTGCCCAGAGCGCGGGCAATGGACTTGGCCACCGAGGTCTTGCCGACTCCCGGAGGTCCCGCAAGGCAGATTATCTGGCCCTTGCTGCCGCCTGTGAGCTTGAGCACCGAAAGGTTCTCGATTATCCTCTCCTTGACCTTCTTCATGCCGTAGTGGTCCTGCTCCAATATCTTGGCGGCCTTGGCCATGGACTTTGTATCCGTGGTCCTTACGTCCCAGGGGAGGGCAAAGACGGTCTCAAAATAATTGCGCAGCAGCGCCGCGTCCTGAGAGCCCAGAGGCAGGCTCTGTAAATGCTTGAGCTCGTCGTTGAGCTTTTTCTTGACGTCCTCTCCCGCGTTCAGGGCGTTTATCTTTTCCCTGTACTCGGCGATGTCGTCGTACATATCGCCCATAGGGGCGCCCTCGCCCAGCTCGTTTTGCAGGGCCTTGATCTGCTCCCTGATATAATACTCCCGCTGGCTGCGGTCGATGGATTCGTGCACCTGCTCGTGTATCTGGGCCTCAAGGGTGAGTATCTCTATCTCGTGAGAGATAAGGGTTATGAGCATCACGAGCTTGCTGGACGCGGCAGGCACCTCCAGCAGGGTCTGCTTATCGGAAAAGGGCAGCACTATATTGAAGGCAATGGCCTCGAAAAGCTTAATGGGCGTATCTGCGGCAATTACCTGCACCAGCAGCTCCTTTGGCATTCTGGGGATGACCTGAGTGTACTCGGTGAAGATCTCCTTCAGCTCGCGCATAACGGCCTCGGTCTCGGTGTCGTTGAGCTGGCCCTGAGAATAATTGGCCACCTCCCTGACCTCCGCCTCGTAGAAGGGCTCCTTGTCATAGAGCTTTTTAAGCTTAGCCTTTCTGACGCCCTCCACCAGGCACCGATAAACGCCCGAGGGGGTCTTGACGATCTGCTTTACCTTTGCCAGCGTGCCGTATTCAAAGACATCCTTCTTCTCGGGATGCTCCACGGTGGCGTCGCACTGAGCAACAAGGAACACCAGCTCGCCTGTGGTCATGGCGTTCTTCATGGCTCTTACAGAGCTCTGCCTTCCCACGTCGAACTGCAGCACCATGTTGGGGAAAACCACCAGCTCCCTTGTAGGCACGCAGGGATATACGGGCTTGCCGTCTATTATCTTTATTCTTTTATCCTCCATAGCAGCCTCCTTTGTTCTCTCACACTGTGAATGTATCTTATGGCGCGTATACTTTTCTTGTATACTTTAATGATACCACATATCGGCTCATATTTCAAGTGCTTTATACTACCAAAATATTGCCTGCATTTTGCCTGTTTGTAAACCGGGTATTACGTTGCGTGCAAATTCGCGCAAACAAAAAAGGTACCCTTTCGGATACCTTTAAAGCATTTTCGGTCAGCGTGCCGATCAGTCTGCAACATAGGGCAGCAGAGCAAGGTGACGGGCTCTCTTGATAGCGGTAGTCAGCTCTCTCTGGTGGTATGCGCAGGTGCCTGTAACTCTTCTGGGAAGGATCTTGGCTCTGTCGGTCATGCACTTTCTCAGCTTAGCAATATCCTTGTAGTCTATCTTATCCGCTCTGTCAACACAGAACATACAAACCTTCTTGCGGCCTCTCTTAACAGGTCTTCCTGTTCTTTCCATTGTTTAATCCTCCTTACTAAAGCAGTTTTTGCGATCTTTCACAAGATCAGAAGGGTACTCCGTCGTCGCTGAGCACTTCAAAATCGTCTATGCCGCCAATGTTGAGCTGGTCGGCAGGGCTCTGCTGCGGTGCAGGAGCAGGATTTTGATAGCCCGCGTTGTTGTTCTGATAACCGTTATTCTGATAGCCATTGTTCTGGTAGCCGCCATTCTGCTGGTAGCCGCCGCCGTTATAGCTGTTCTGCTGATAACCGCCGCCGTAATTACCGCCTTGGCCCTGCTGTCTCGGTTCACCCGTAAAGGACGCATTATCCACAACGACCTCAACAGCCTTGCGGTTGTTGCCGTTCTTGTCCTGATAATTGCGGGTCTGAAGAGTGCCCTCGATAGCGATCATTCTTCCCTTACCGAAGTATCTGGAAATGAATTCTCCGGTCTGGCGCCATGCAACACAGTCAATGAAGTCTGTCTGCCTATCCTCGCCCTGTCTCGCGTAGTTACGGTCAACAGCCACAGAGAAAGAAAGCACGCTGACACCGTTAGGTGTCTGCCTCAGCTCCAGATCATGTGTGATCCTGCCCATCAAAATAACTTTGTTCAGCATTTTAGTTCCCCTCTTTTCAAATCGGTCTTACACTTATTAACTTCCTGTCTTACTTGACAGTTACAAGGAAACGAAGAACGCCGTCTGTAATTCCCAGCACACGCTCAAGCTCGGCGGGGAATGCGGGTACGCTTGTGAATGTCCACAGAACGTAATTTCCTTCCGTTTCGTAGTTAATAGCATAAGCCAACTTACGCTTGCCCCAGTCGTTCAGAGAAACCTCTTCGGCATTAGCCTTGATCATCTCATCGAACTTTGCGGTGAGCTCGGCGACCTTTTCCTCGCCGGCCTTGGAGCTGAAAACTACAACTGCCTCGTAAGTCTCGTTGATCTTTGCCATTATCTTTGCACCTCCTTCTGGATTTCGCCTGCGCCTTAGGGCACAAGCAAGGATACCTAAACATTATAACACGCGGCCGACCTTTTGTCAACCGCGGGCTATTGTGGGTGTTTGTAAATTTTCTGTTAATTGTAAAGCAAACCGCCGAGCAGCCTCAGATGGTGTAGAACCAGTTATCAGCGTTCTCAAAGTCCACCTTTTCCTGCTCCTTCTTGGAGCCGAAGCTGTAGACCAGCTCCTGAGTCTTGATGCTCACCCTTGCGCCGTCGGGAACGGAGGAGGTTATAAATGCGTTGCCTCCGATAACAGCATCCTTGCCAACAACGGTGTCGCCGCCCAGTATCGAGGCTCCCGAATAGATGGTAACATTGTCCTTGATCGTCGGGTGGCGCTTTTTGTTCCTAAGGCTCTGGCCGCCGCGGGTGGAGAGGGCTCCGAGGGTCACGCCCTGATATACCTTGACGTTGTTTCCGATCACCGTGGTCTCGCCGATAACGATGCCCGTGCCGTGGTCGATGAAGAAATACTTGCCAAGGGTGACGCCCGGGTGGATGTCGATGCCCGTAAGGCTGTGAGCGTGCTCTGTCATCATCCTCGGGATAAGGGGCACGCCCAGCAGGAACAGCTCGTGGGCGATGCGGCTGGTAAGTATGGCGTAGAGCCCGGGGTAGGAGAAGATTATCTCGTCCTTGCTGTAGGCGGCGGGGTCGCCGTCGTAGGCGGCCTGGATGTCCGTCTCGATATACTCCCTTATCATCGGCAGCTTGCCAAGGAACTCAAAGGTTATCCTCTCGGCCTCCCTGTTCAACGCCTCGGCCTCCGCTTCGGCGAACTCCTCGCGGTAGGGCAGCACAAGGGTGATCTGCTTGATCAGGTTGAAGATAACGTCCTCCAGCAGGGTCGTTGTGTTGTTGCGGATGGTGTAGAAGCGGTAGCCCCTGCTCCTGAAATATCCCGGGAACACGAGCCGCCTCAGCTTTTCGAGGATGTCCACAACAGCCTCCCTCTCGGGATGGTTGAAGTGCTTTATCTCGTCCACGGAGCGCCCGCCCTTGTAGTCCTCCATCAGGGTCTCCGCAAGCTGTTCTATCCTGTCGTTTATTTCATTCATGATGCTCAGTCCAATCTGTAGAAAAATCAAAGCTATATTATTTTATATTGTACATTATAAACATCCCCAACACCACCAGGGCAAAGTAGACCAGCACCGAGAACAGGAACGCCCCGACCGACACGCCGCCCTTGGCGCTGATGCGGGCATTAACCATTTCCTCGCTGTCCTCCGTGCTCTCGCGGATGCGCTTGATGTTCCTCTTCGCGGATTTGTAGTACCAGTAATTTGCGAAGATCGCGGCAATGCAGCGCACCGCCATCAGCAGCGTCGAGGTGATGTTAAGCAGCATCTGGAATTTCGAGCCCGTAACATTAAGGCTGTTGAGCAGCACGATATTCGGGAAGCTGCCCGTGTTGTCCATCGCGATGAGGTAGATGAAGGACGGTATCGAGAGCCCAAGGAACAGCACCAGAAAAAGCGTTCCCAGCAGCGGCATCTTGCGGTAGAAGAAATAGTATTCGGGGAAGATGAGCGCGGGGAAATTGATGCTCGCCTTGCCGCCGAATTTCGCAAAGCGGATAAAGCTCGTCAAAAACGAGAACTGGTTCTTGCCCACGTAGCGGGCGTAATCCCCAAGCTTGACGCCGTCAATGTCCGAGTCCTGATCGAAGCGCATGGCAGGGGCGCCATAGGACGGCATACCCTGTCCGCCGTAGGGGGCGTTGTATCGGCCGTTCCCGCCCTGGGCCGGGCCGCCGTAGGGGGGCTGACCGTATGGGCTCTGGCCGTATGGGTTTTGGCCGTAGGGCGGCTGTCCGTAACCGGGGCCGTAGGGCGCCGAGCCATTGAAGGGTCTGGGCTCGCCGTAAGCGCCGCCAAGGGGCATACCGCAGCGGTTGCAGAAAAGGCCGTAGGGCGGGTTCTCCTGTCCGCAGCGGGCGCAGCGTTTGGGCTCTCCCGTCGCTGCCGCGGGATCTCCCTGCTCCTCTGTCCACGCTCCGCCGTTTTCGTGCAGCACAGTGTTGGTGCAGCCTTCATTTTCGGTGTAGCAGCTGCGGTGATAGGGGGTGCCGCAGTCGGGGCAGACCACAACGTCGTCAACGTCCGTAAACATCCTGCCGCAAGCAAAGCACTTGCAGCCCGAGTATCTGTTCATGATATTCCTCCTTCCAGAGGGTCAACATACTTATTCCATTTTATTATAGCATACTTTTTTCCAAAAAGCTATAGTTTTTGAAAATATTTCTTCTATCTTTCACAAATGCACCTGCCCGAGGCCAGCCCAGCCCTCTCTCCCCTGCGGCCCGCTCTCCCCGAAAAATTATGCTGACAGCACAATATATTATGCTGTCAGCATAATTTCTTGACGAAATCAACAATCAAGAGAGGCTGTTTCTGTGCTTTTATCCAAAATTTTGCGATTATGCTGGCAGCATAGTGACATTTTGCACAAAACGTGATATAATGTCGGTATGATAATATAATCATATTATTTCAAATCGAGGGAGGAGATCATATGAATATCAAGAAGATCTTTTTAACAGTTTTAACGGCTGCAATGTGCCTGTCCGCTGCAGGCTGCGGAGACACAGATGAAAGCAAGGGCGAAAACAAAGCAGCTAATGAAACAGCTACGACCACCACAGCAAAGGAAGCAACTACAACCACCGCTGCAACAGAGTCAACCACAACGACCACAACTAAAAAAGAACATCAGCACATTTGGGAAGAAGCAAATTGCCAGCAGCCCAAGACCTGTAAAGAGTGTGGAGCAACAACAGGTGATATCGGCGATCACATTTGGATAGACGCCACCTGCCAAGCTCCTCAAACTTGTTCTGTATGTGGCATTACCGAGGGCGACCCTCTCGAACACAACTGGATGGAAGCAACTTGCACAGAACCAAAAACTTGTTTGGATTGTGGAACTACAGAGGGAAAGCCTGCTGGTCACAGCTGGATAGAAGCGACCTGCTTGGACCCCAAGACCTGCAGTATTTGCGGCGAGACCGAAGGAACAACAACATCCCACCAATGGATAGCCGCGACCTGTGTTAGTCCTAAGACCTGCGCTGTATGCGGAGAAACAAGCGGCTCGCCTAAATCGCACAGTTGGCAATCGGCTACTTGTACAACACCAAAGACCTGCAAAACGTGCGGCACAACTCAGGGCGAGGCATTGGGCCACAGATGGAGAGATGCGACCTTCAGCGAACCGAAGAAATGTTATAGATGCGGAGCTACTGAAGGATCTCCTTTAGATGCCAGTGCGGGCAGGACCTGCGTAATATCCACTCCCCTTCCCAAAGAGATCAGTAACTATAGCTACAATAATAGGATCAACGATACAATCGTTGTATCAAATATTACTTACACCTTTGAAGGCCATGCCGGCGGTTCAGTTAACCTTATCGTATACTGCTCCGGTTATAAGCTTTATGATGCCAATGGCGCAGGACAATCCAGAAGCGGTAAAATAGCGATCAAGCTTTACGATGGATACGGTAACGTAAAAGACAGCAAGATCTTATATACGCCTTCACTTGCCGAGGGGCAGTATTTCAGCAACGAAAGTGCCACATTCTATAGAGTAGAAGAAGGAAATTACTCTATTGAGATCATGGGTACTAATTGATACCACCATAATTCCGATAAAGGGCTGTTCCCATTTCTGTGGAACAGCCCTTGTTCTATGCTATGAACGGCCATCGGTTATCGCTGCTTTGACAAAATATTTTTTGACAAACTCACCAAACTGTGTTATAATGAAAACAACTATAACCGCAAGGAGCAATGAACATGATATTTCTGGAAAATCTGAGATCGAGGCTTGAAAGCTACAAGCCGAAAATAAAGGAGCTTTCCGAGGTCTTTGACATCGAGAACAGCAAGGAGCGGGTGGAGGAGCTGCATAACAAGGCTGCCGAGCCCGGCTTCTGGGACGACCTGGAGACCTCGCAGAAGGTACTACAGGAGACCCGCACCCTGGAGGGCAGGCTGGAAAAATACGACAAGCTCACCCGTTCCGCAGAGGACATCGAGGTGATGCTTGAAATGGCCGCCGAGGAGGACGACGAGAGCATGATCGCCGACATCGAGCAGGAGCTGGAATCTCTGGCCTCTCAGGTGGACGCCCTCACCCTTGCCTCCCTGCTGACAGGCGAGTACGACAAGAACAACGCCATCCTGAATTTCCATTCGGGCGCGGGCGGCACAGAGGCTCAGGACTGGAACGAGATGCTCTACCGTATGTACACCCGCTGGGGCGAGGCCCACGGCTTCAAGGTCAATGTGCTCGATGTGCTGGAGGGCAGCGAGGCAGGCCTTCAGTCCGCCTCCATCGCTATCGAGGGCGAGAACGCCTACGGCTATCTTAAAGGCGAAGCGGGCATCCACCGCCTTGTGCGTGTGTCTCCCTTCGACTCTCAGGGCCGCCGCCACACCTCCTTCGCGGCGGTGGACGTTATGCCCGACCTGCCCGAGGACGTGGAGATCGACATCCGCCCCGAGGACATCGAGATGCAGGTCTACCGCTCCTCCGGTGCGGGCGGCCAGCACATCAACAAGACCTCCTCGGCTGTGCGCCTGATACACAAGCCCACAGGCATCGTCGCCGCCTGCCAGACCCAGCGCTCCCAGTTCCAGAACCGCGACTACGCCATGCGTATGTTAAAGGCAAAGCTCTTGGAGATCAAGCTGCAGCAGAACCTTGAGAAGATAGAGGACATCAAGGGCGTCCAGAAGGAGATCGCATGGGGCTCCCAGATTCGCTCCTACGTCTTCATGCCCTACCAGCTGGTGAAGGACCACCGCACCGATTTTGAGACCGCCAACATTCAGGCCGTTATGGACGGCGATCTGGACGGCTTCATAAACGCCTACCTTAAATCCCTCTCCCTCGGGAACTTGAAGGACGAGGATGTAAGAGAATAAACGGATCATATCAAACGACCACTAAAAGGAGGAACAAAATGAAAAAGCTTTTGACGGCAGCGCTCTCTGCGGCGCTCATGTTCGGTACTGTTGCAGCGCTGCCTGCTGACAGCGTGCTGAACAACACTCCCGTTGCCGGCGCAGCAGAGATCGCAGAACCTATCATGTACACGAAGACATGGGGCTACAAGATCACCAATGAGGGCGCCATGCTGGTCGAGTATCTCGGCAGCAAGACGGCAACGAGCCTCACCATTCCCGAGAAGATCGACGGGCATATTGTAACAATGATCGGCTCAACAGCCCTCCAGGGCATGACAAAGCTGAAAACGCTCACCCTGTCCAGCGGCATCGGCTGGAACTTCTCTGCGGACTGTGTTAAAGATTGCTCCTCCCTGACGACGATAAACGTCAGCAAGGACAACGAAAAGCTGCGCTCGTATGACGGCGCATTATGCTGGCATACCTTTTTCAACGGTCAGGAAATGGCGATGATAACCTGCATACCTCCCGCAAAGGAGACTCTGACTATCCCTTCGGGCTTAAACGTTGTGTGGCTGAACGGCGCTGATTATTACTGCACCAAGCTCAAAGAGATCAATGTTGAAGAAGGCGAGACAAACATCTGGAGCTATGACGGCGTTGTTTATTACAAGAACACCGACAGCGATATCAACATCACGAACGCCCTGTCCGTTATCCCCAACGCAAAGACCGAGCTTTATATCCCGAGCATAGTGGACTATATAGATGAGGACGTGTTCAAAAACAGGAATATCAAGACCATCTACGGTGCAAAGGGCTCGGCCGCCGAAACATTCGCAAAGGAGCACAGCATAAAGTTCGTCGCCAAGAACGATCTCTTTACCTGCAAGGCGACTATTCCATATTCAAGCTACACCTACCGCGGGCGCGGCATAAAGCCCACCGTTACCGTCAAGGATGCAAACGGCAAGAAGCTCACCAAGGGCACGGATTACACGGTCTCATATTCCAACAACACCAAGGTCGGCACCGCGACAATAACGATCAAGGGCAAGGGCAGCTATTTCGGCGAGCTCAAAAAGACCTTCAAGGTAAAGCCGCTCGATCTTTCGTCAAGCTACGCGAAAGTGACTATCCCCTACTCTTCCTACACCTACACGGGCAGCCAGATCAAGCCGGCTGTCAAGGTGAAATTCAAGGACGGCGACATTATCCCGACTTCGGACTATACGTTCTCGTATTCCAACAACACCAAAGTCGGCGTGGCGACGATAACCGTCAAGGCCAAGGGCTCGAACACCACGGGCACATACAAAAAGGAATTTGTCGTTAAGCCCGAGAAGAACGCGATAAAATCCATAAGCTCAACAAAGGGCGCGTTCAAGATCACATGGAATAAAGCCACCGCAGGCGCTACGGGCTATCAGGTGCAGTATTCGACCGACAAGAACTTCAAGACCAATGTTCACAGCTACACATCTACAAATCTTTCCGACCTCTCCGAGAACTTCTCGAGCGTTCCGAAGAGCGGCGAGACATGGTATGTCAAGGTGCGCTCGTTCGTGACCAAGGACGGCAAGGCGACCTCGACACGGTATGGAAATTACAGCGATGTAAAGACTATCAAGGTAAAATAAGCATAACGCATAAGCAAAGCCCCGTCGGAAAAGGCGGGGCTTTTTCGCTTAAATTCGGCTTATACTATTTACAAAAGCGGAAAAATATGTTATAATCTCCTTGTAAACAGGCTCACGGAAGAGCCTGAACAGAAAAACAAGGAGGAATGGATATGGTTTCACGAAGTTTTTCGATCAAGCTGGCGGCAGCGGCGCTGCTTATGCTGGTCTGCTTGTTCGCGGTGGGAGGCATGAAGGCCTCGGCTGCAACAGCGATCACTCGCGCCGAGATCTCGATCGACGCACCCGAGAACGGCAAGACCGTCGATTTCACCCCGACTATCACGGAAGGCACGGGCTTTAATGTCAGCACCACGGCCACGGAGAGCCGCGATTATTACGACTACGACACATACCGCACCTTCTCTCACATCCTGCGCAGCGGCGTCGGCTGGTACAACGTCACCGACAAAAAGGCCGAGGCCAAGGCAGGCAAATACGCCTCGAACCACGAGTATTCCCTGATGATAAAGCTTGTGGCGAAGTCGGGCTATTACTTTGACTCACAGAGCTTCTATGCCACCATCAACGGTCAGAGAGCAGGCGCGACCTACACCAATGCAAATTCAAGCGGCTTCCAGACAGTTTATCTCGAGCTCGGCTTCGAGTATTTTGACTACGACCTGTATGACATCTATTTCCGCGGCGGAAGCAGTGATCCTGTCAGAGTTACGGGCGGCAACGCCTCGGATATCCTCGGGGACGGAATGTTTTCCTTTGACGCCAAGACCAGTACCCTGAACATCAACAGCGGCACCTACGACGCCCAGGGCGGAGAAGGCATCTTGTTCAGAATGACAGGCATTACTATCAGCGTTAACGGCAACGCCACCATAACGAACTGCACAGACGCTATTGCCTTTGACTACAATGCGACCATTACAGGCAAGGGCAAGCTGACCATCAAAGACTGTAAATGGTGCGGCATAATGACAAACGGCTCTTTGACCATTAAAAACACGAGCCTTGATATAACATCGGGGTCTGAATCCATTATGGGCAACGTTTACGGGGATCATTATGACACAACACTTACCATTGATAATTCCGATATCACCGCCGTCACAACGGGCGGTAATGACGAATACCCATACCCTGTCATCGCCTATTTCACGAGCGGCTTAAAGCTCGAAAACTGCACTCTCAAGACCCCAGCCGGCGGCAAATACAAAAAAGTAGTCTATGACGAGGAGCAGGGCATTTACGATTCTGCGCTCTACACCTCGGACGGCAAAGAGGCGGACAAGCTGAAGATCACCCGGAACGGAGAATACATCGGCTACAGCAAGATCACTATCCCCTATTCAAGCTACACCTACCGCGGACGCGGCATCAAGCCGACAGTCACCGTCAAGGACGGCTCCACCAAGCTGGTAAAGGGCACGGACTACACCGTTTCCTATTCCAACAACACCAACGTCGGCACCGCGACGATCACCGTGACAGGCAAGGGCAAGTATGCAGGCACCTACAAAAAGACCTTCAAGGTAAAGCCGCTTGATCTGACATCAAGCTACGCCAAGATCACTATCCCCTACAGCAGCTACACCTACACGGGCTCGGCTATCAAGCCCAAGGTGACCGTCAAGTTCAAGGACGGCGACGTGATACCCACCACCGACTACACGCTTTCATATTCCAATAACAAGAATGTCGGCGTGGCGACTATCACGGTCAAGGGCACAGGCAAGAACACCACCGGCACATACAAGAAAACCTTTGTCGTAAAGCCCGCGAAGAACGCGATAAAGTCCATCACCACCACCAAGGGCGCCTTCAAGATAACATGGACCAAGGCCACCGCAGGGGCCGTGGGCTATCAGGTGCAGTATTCGACCGACAAGAATTTCAAGACCAATGTTCACTCATACACCTCGACAAATCTTTCCGACCTTAGCGAGAACTTCTCAAGCGTTCCGAAGAGCGGCGAGACATGGTATGTCAAGGTGCGCTCGTTCGTAACGAAGGACGGCAAGGCGACCTCCACACGCTACGGCAATTACAGTGATGTGAAGTCCATAACAGTCAAGTAAAAAACACAAGCAAAGAGGGCATCCTTTCCCGCTGGGGAAGGAACGCCCTCTGTTTTTTCGCCTTTTAAAACCTATTCCGCGAAGTCCAGCCAGAAGCCGCCCACGCGGCCGCCCTCCTCAAAGACATAGGTGAGGCTTATGTCCCGCTTGGAGTAGTCAAGGATGCACTCGGTAACGGTCAGCCCCGACTCAACGGAGGACATGGTGTCGATGTGGCCCTCGTAGTCTCCCGCATCCACGGCAAGCACGTTCCAGTAGGCCTCCAGCTGCTCGGCGGAGAGCTTTTCATAAAGCTCTGCATTGAAGGAGGCCCGCACCTTTTCATAGCTGCCCTCCATCATGTATTCGCTGAGCGTCACGGCCTCCTCTGTGGTGCTAAGGCCCGCGAGCTCCTCGGGGAAGGCGGCGGTGGCCGTGGTGGTCTCGGCGGCAGAGGCCGCCTCGGCTGTGCTTGAGTCCGAGTCCCCGCAGGCGGTCAGCAGCAGGCAGGCCGCAAGGATGATAAATGCTTTTTTCATAGTCGTCTCCTTTGTTTTATTTTACACCTTGATTGGCATTAGGCGCCTCGCCGCTGCGCGGCTCGGGTATGTGCAGAAAATGGAATTCTCCCCCTACGGGGGGAGAGATACCATTTTTCCGCCGAGTATATTACGATCACACTCGGGTCATTCTTCCTCGCCGCTCTCCGGCAGCTTCGTTATCCACTGGATGCCCTTGACAAGGCCCTGCACGGTGGTGGCATCATAGCCCTGAGTGTTACCTATGCGGGTAAGCAGTTCCTGCTCCGTCCACTGCCACTGAACGCCGCCCCATGGGTCGTTGACCAGGTACCTGACCCCGTCTCCCTGCCCCGTCCTGCCGTAGATGACCGCATAGTGCAGCACCCAGTCGGGCTTGCGGTGGCCTAAAATTATCCTGTGGCCCTGGTCCAGCAGGGAGTCTATCTTCTCGATGATCTCCCCGTCCGTGTCGGTCCAGAGGTGGTCTATCTCGCTCTCGCAGCCGTATTCCCGCAGCAGGCTCTGGATGTCCTCCTGTATCACCCCGAAGCCCGAGGTGAAGTTGTAGCCTGCGGAATAGTAATACTTCTTCGCGTAGGCAAGCTCAACGGCGTCGTCCTTTGACACCTCCAGCCCGACCTCAGAGGTCAGAAGCATGGCAGCGCTGGTGGGCCCGCAGCCCACAAGTGAATTGTTCCTGCCCGTCAGCTGGTCGTAGAGCACCGTATCAAGCACCACCTCCGGCCGGTCGGGCCGGGGCTTTGCTGTGGTGGTCGCGGCCGTTGTTGTAGTAGTCGTCGTTGCGGCAGTGGTCTCGGCTGTAGTAGTCGTGGCCGTTGTCGAGGCGGCAGCTGTTGTCGTAGTAGTCGATGAAGTCTCCGAAGAGGCCTGTCCCGAGGGATCTACATTCCCGCAGGCACACAGCAGCACCGCCGCTATAAGGGCCAAGAAGGCCTTAACGCCAAACCGTCTCATCAATACACCTCGTTGGCTTCAATAAATCTTTGCAGCACCTTGAATTTCCCCATCTCAAGCATCTTGTCCATCAGCCCCAGAGCCTCCATCCTGAGGTCCGGATGGATGTCCATAACATTTGAGAACCTGAACTCCTCGTCGTCCACGGTGCGGAACACGATGGTCTCAACGTAAAACCTCTTTGAGCCGAAGCGGTGCCTTTTTATGCGCTTGAATTCGGTGTAGACCCTTATCTCGTCGATGTCCCGATAGTAGATGGTAACAGTGGGATGAAAGGGCCGAAGGAAGGTCACCTTGGTCCCGTCCGCTTCAAGGCTTGACTTCATTTTGGTGGTAAGCAGCGCCGCGATGGTCAGAAACAGATAGATGATAGTTATAAAAAACTGTATGCCCGCCCTTGTGGGGTTCTTGGTAAAACCCTCGGCATAGCCAAAGCCCAGGGCCCCCAGCACCGTGAGCACTATAATAAATATCTCCTGCGGCATGGCGTCGTTGTAGCCGCGGTAGCTCTCGCGCATTTCCATGCTTTTCTCCACATTATGTATAGCTCTTATCTGGTTGTGAATTTTATCATGTAAAGCAGCGCACCTACCGCCGCCAGCATCAGCACTGTCCCAAACTTCTTGATCTGTGCCACGGAGTCCGGGTCGTCGCGCTTATCGGCGCGGGTGCAGGCCTTGGGTGCAAAGAACATCAGCGCCCCCAGCCCCGCCAGTACGATAACAGCAATAATAAATATCGGGTCCATACTTTTCACCTCCCTGGTCTCAGCCCATTATGCCCGCAAGCTCGCTGTCCACCATGCTCTTGTAGTATTCCGAGAGCCGCAGCGCCAGATAATTGAACCTGAGCATCGCCTCGGACCGCAGGGACTCGTTTGCGAATATCCCCTGCTCGGCGGCGCGGGCGGCGCGCTTGGCATAGTCCGCTGCCTGACGGAGGGAGTCTGCGTCCTGCTCGTTTGCGTCATTCGCAAGGGCAAGCAGGGCCCGGGCCTTCAGGGCCGCCAGCTCGTCGCTGTAGCCCTCGCACTCGGCCTCCGCCACGGTCTGATAGTCCCCTTTGAGAAAGGCCTCCCGCACTGCGGTGTAGCCGCCCGCCTCGGCGGGGGCCGGCTCCTCCTGAGTGTCAAAGGTGGAAATAGGTATCTCCAGCTTCTCGCAGAGGTACTGCAGGGTCTTGACCGAAGGCAGCGCCGTGCCGCTCTCGATCTGGCTGAGCATATTTCTTGTTATAAATGTACCGACCACCTCGGCCTGTGTAAGCTTCTTGGCCAGGCGCGCTTCTTTAAGGCGCTTGCCGAGCTCTGCCTTGTCCATAGTCGCGGCTCCTTTCTTTTGGGTAAATTTTATTTACATTGATATTACCACACTTTTTATCATAAGTCAACCCCTCCGCCGAAATAATTTTTGTGCAGAGCCGTTTTTGTGCTATTTTCGGCATAATACACAAATCGAGATAAAAAAATTCTATCAAAATGCTATTGACAACGGAGGGTAAACAGGGTATAATCTATGTAAATGATATTTACATCATATCACTAGAAAAGCAGGATAACAGGCCAAAAGCATCTCTAGCCTCTTAGCTCTTGCTTCTAGCAGAAGGGAGAGATCAGAATGAATGAATGGTGGGAAGGATTAAGCACATTACTTAAGGTGCTCTACTGCATCGCGCTGCCCTCGACCCTCATCCTGCTGCTGCAGACCATACTTTCTCTTATAGGTATGCACGACGGCGGCAGCGGCGTTGATATCTCCGACACCTCGGGGATAGACTTCGACGGCGGCGGCATCCACGGCGGCTTCGATGTACACACGGATATCTCCGGCGCCGACCTTGGCGGGGCCCACAGCATCCTTGACCACGACGTTACGGGCCACCACCAGATACTTGACGGCGGCAACCCCCACGACTTCTCCTCAATGCGTATGTTCACGCTGCAAACTGTCGTGGCCTTCCTAACGGTGTTCAGCTGGACCGCCATCGTCTGCGTGCAGTCGGGTATGCCGACGGCTCTGGCCATGGGCGTGGGCTTTGTGCTGGGCTTTCTGGTGATGTTTGCGGTGGCAAAGATCGTCCAGCTCTCGGCAAGGCTTGTCGAGAACGGCACTTTGGATATGCGCAACTGCCTCGGCGAGGTCGGAACGGTCTACGTCCCCATCCCCCCCAAGGGCAGCGGCAGCGGAAAGATAATGATGACCGTCCAAGGCCAGCTGCGGGAGCTCACCGCAGTCTCCGGCTCCAAGGAGCTTATCTCCACAGGCACTCAGGTGCGGGTAACTGACATCTCTGGCGACACCGTGACTGTCGAGAGCGAGGGATAAAAAACTGAAACAGAAGAAAGGAGCTGAGCCCATGGAGCCTTATATCGCCGATTTTCTTGCTAACAGGAGCATCCCAAGGCTCATCAGATACGCCGTGCTTTTTGTGCTTGTCGCCTTCATAGAGGTGATAGTCATTTTTGCGGGTGTGTCCAGCCCCTTCCTGTGGGGACGGATAGCCTGCGCCGTCATCGGCGTGCTGATGCTTGCCGCCGGAATATTCGCGGCTGTTTACAGGATACATAAAAATTGAACAAAATGTAAAAAACCTATTGCAGAACAGAAGAAAATATAGTATAATAGCATTGAGCTTCGGCTCATGCTACATAAGGAGGTAAATTTTTATGCCAGGAGCAGAGACCCTTATCATCGTATGCGTAGTAGTCGTAGTGCTTTTCGCGGCCATCGCGGCGATACTTTCACGGTACCGCAAGTGCCCGTCCGACAAGGTGCTGGTCATCTACGGTAAGGTCGGCACCGACAAGAACGGCCAGACCAAGAGCGCAAAGTGCATCCACGGCGGCGCGGCCTTCATCATCCCCGTGCTGCAAAGCTATCAGTATATGGACCTGACGCCCATATCCATCAACGTGGACCTTAAAAACGCTCTCTCAAAGCAGAATATCCGTATCAACGTGCCCTCAAGGTTCACCGTCGGCATCTCCACAGAGCCGGGGGTCATGCAGAACGCCGCCGAGCGCCTGCTGGGCCTCAAGCTCATCGAGATACAGGAGCTCGCAAAGGATATAATCTTCGGTCAGCTCCGTCTGATAATCGCCACAATGGACATCGAGGAGATAAACTCCGACCGCGACAAGTTCCTTATCGCTGTCTCCAACAACGTTGAGATCGAGCTGAAAAAGATCGGCCTCAGGCTCATAAACGTAAACGTAACAGATATCACAGACGAGTCGGGATATCTGGAATCCCTCGGTAAGGAGGCCGCCGCAAAGGCCATCAACGACGCCAAGAAGTCCGTTGCCGAAAAGCACCGCGACGGTGAGATCGGTCAGGCTAACGCCCAGAAGGACCAGCGCATCCAGGTGGCTTCTGCAAACGCCACCGCCATCGACGGCGAGAACACCGCAAAGGTAGAGATCGCCCAGTCCGAGGCCAAGAGACGTGAGGCAGAGGCAGAGGCCCTGCGCATGGCTACCGCCGCCGAGGCCGTTCAGGCCGCAAAGGCAAAGCAGGAAGCCTACATAGCTCAGCAGCAGGCAGAGCAGACCCGTGCCGAGCTTGAAAGAGCCACCCAGCAGGCAGACATCATCGTTAAGGCTCAGGTCGCCAAGCAGGAGGCCGAGATCGCAGCCGAGGCCGAGGCCGAGGTAGCACGCCGCAAGGCACGAGGCGAGGCTGACGCCATCTTCGCCAAGATGGAGGCCGAGGCTAAGGGTAATCAGGAGATACTCTCAAAGCAGGCCGAAGGTATGAGACGCCTCGTAGAGGCCGCAGGCGGCGACGCAGATGCGGCAGTCAAGCTGATAGTTGCCGACAAGCTGGAGCAGCTCATAGCCATCCAGGTAGAGGCCATCAAGAACATCAAGATCGACAAGATCACCGTTTGGGACACAGGCACAGGCACCGACGGTAAGGGCTCTACAGCCAATTTCCTCAGCGGCCTGATGCAGTCCGTTCCCCCTCTTGGCGATCTCTTCAAGCAGGCAGGCATGGAGCTCCCCGACTTTCTGGGGAAGGATATCTCCGAGGCTCTTGAAAGGTCCCGCGAGGAGGCCGTAAAGCGCGCGGCCGAGGACCTCTCCGACGGCGCCGAGGATGTAGGCGGCATCGTTGAGGTAGTAGACAAGGACTAATAATATCACCAGTTTGCCCCGTTCGGCCAAGAGCGGGGCAATATCGGTTTATTCAGAGGTGTTAAGATGGAGCTAAGGATCAATGACGAATACACGATACTTGACGAGGGCTATGGCTACGAGCTTATACGCAACGGCGAGATAACCGACCTTGTTAAGTACGAGGACGGGGTAAGGATATATAACCGCTTTTATGAACTCAGGAGCGAGCTTACCTCGGTGAAGGCAAACAAGAAGGGCTTCGTCGCCGAGGGGCGTATCTTCATACAGAAAAACACCCTGCCCATAGAGCATTCCGACCTTTATCTTGAGATCGCGGGCCGGGCCTTTGAACTCGAGTGGTCAGGCGTGTGCAGGGACCTTCCCTTTGACGGCGACCTCTATTCGGGGAAGAATTTCAGGGCAAGGATACCCATGGAAGGCCTGCTGAGCTTTGGCGCAAATGCCCCTGTGTACATAGTGTTCAAAGACAAGAACGGCTTCGGCGGCCGCAAAAGCCTGAAATGGGAGCTGGATCCAGAGCTGCCGATCTGCGACGAGGGCGGCAGGTTCCCTAAAGCTTCCAGATCCTCTCACCCGAGGCCGAAGCTCACAGCGTATCTCAGGCAGACCAAGCTGAACAACGTCTACCTCTCCGTCCACGAGCCGAACCGAATAGACAACTTTTGGGAAAACCACAAGATGCGCAAGGCCTACAGAGCTGCCATGAAAAAACGAGCCGAGGGCGGCACAGGCTGCATACTGATGTTTGAAAAGAAGAGCCAGAAGTACGAGGAGAGCGGCTCCATCGTCTTTGAGAAGATCATCGACAACGCCTTCGAGGGAATGAAGCCCGTGTACTTCGTTCTCTCCAAGGACAGCGTATACCGCGATAAAGTGCCTGAGAAATACAGAAAATACATCGTGGAGCAGTACAGCTACAAGCATTACTTTCTGTTCTTCTATGCCGATGTTTTTTTAAGCTCTGAGTTCGTCCAGCACGGCATTGAATACCACGTCAAGGACCCGCTGGCAAGAGGCAGGATACTTGGTGAAAAATACCGCTATATCTTTTTGCAGCACGGCGTGTATTACATCAAGGGCATCACCGAGGCGGACTCATTTATTATAAAAGGCAAGTCCTTCCCGAGGTACGGGCGCATGGTGGTCTCCTCCGAGACCGAGGCAAAGCACATTACCGACTACGCCCATATGCCTCACAGAGATCTCTACATCACGGGCTTTCCGAAGTTCGACCGCTCGAAGCTTGACGAGCAGCACGATCTTATTGTCATAATGCCCACCTACAGAAAATGGGAGATCAATATGTACGAGGACGACCCCACCTCCAGCAGCTACTACAAATATATGCTGAACATCTACAACGCTGTGCCGGACAAGCTCAAAGAAAAGACAGTGATACTGACTCACCCGCTTGTGCGCGGCAAATTTGACAACACTCCCCTCGGCAGGCATATCCTTACCGATGTTCCCTATGACGATATTTTAAGAAAGACGGAGCTGATGATAACCGACGTTTCAAGCGTCTCCTATGACGCCTTCTACAGAGGCTCAAAGGTGATCTTCTGCTGGGAGGAGAAGGAATACTTTGCCGGGATGTCAAAGATGTGGGTAGTGCTCAACGACGACAATGTTTTTGCGGACGTGAGCTATTCCTTTGATGACCTTCCCGCCCTGATAGAGAGAAACTATTACGGTCCCCAGCGCCCCGAGCACATTGCGAAATTCAGAGATATCGTGGCCTATAACGACGGGCACAACACCGACAGGCTGTTTGAAGCCCTCAAGCGCGACGGCTATCTCTGCGACCTTCCGCCGATGGACATCTCCGAGTGCGAGATACACGGCATAACCAAAAAGCTCTATACCGGCAAGCCCCTGACCCTCAAGGAGCTCGACGTCACCCACGGCACGGCCCAGCTCAGAGAGGGCATAGACTATGAGGTCGAGTATACCGATAACATCAAGGCGGGTATGGCGACCGTAACGATACGCGGCATCGGCAGGAACCATGGTGAAAAAAGCGAGCAGTTCTTATCAGGCGCAACGCAAAGGAATTCGAGGTCAAGGGACTTAAAGACAAAAAATACACAGGCAAAAAGCTCTGGCAGACCCTCGAGGTCTATTTCGATGGCGAGCTGCTCGAAAAGGGCAAGGACTACAAGTCACTCACGAAAACAACATAGAGCGCGGCGTGGCTTCTGTCAATATCCTCGGGCGCGGCGAACGCTTCGGCGGAAAGAAGACGCTGTATTTCAGGATAAAATGATAAGGTAAAAACGGTACTTCGTCCCGAAAGGGAGCGAGGTACCGTTTAGTTTTCAGCGCTTATGCCTCCGCACCCAGCAGCAGGGGCTGCAGCTGCCTGCCCTCCAGAGCGGCCTCGGCTGCGGCGGCTGTCATGGAGAAGTCCGCCACCACGGAGTTGGGCTTCTTTTCAAAGCTGTCCTGCCTGTAGGGGACGAAGTAATAGCAGCGGCTGTTTTGCAGGGCGCCGATGTTCTTGGCGCAGGCCGCCAGAGCGTCGTTTGTGGACACCGCCACCAGCACGGGCCTGCCGTTGCGGATGTGGGACTTCACCGCCATGGTGACGGGGGTGTCGTATATCCCAAGGGCCAGCTTGGCGATGGTGTTTGCGGTGCAGGGCTCAACGATAAGCAGATCAAAAAGCTTCTTCGGCCCGATGGGCTCTGCGTCCTCGATGGTCTCGATGACCCTGTGAGAGGTTATGAGCTCTATCCTCTCCCTGTGCTCCGCCGCTGTGCCAAAGCGGGTGGAGAGCCCTGCGGCGTTGAAGCTCATTATGGGCGTAAGGTCCGCACCAAGCTCCCGCAGGCTGCGGGCGGTCTCAAAGGCCCTCTCAAAGGTGCAGAAGGACCCCGTCATGGCAAAGCCTATCCTTTTTCCTTCAAGTGTCATGCTCTGTCCCTCCCCTCTTGTCTGTGTCTTCAAAATGCTCGCTCAGCAGCCTTTTCACGGCCTCTGCGATATATTCCCCCGCGCTTCGGGGGGCGTACTTCCCGGGAAGGGACAGGGCGTGAACGGCCCTTACCCCAAGCCTTGCGGCGGCCTCAAAGTCGGTGCCGCCGGGGCGGGAGGCAAGGTCGATGACCAGCGCACGAGGCCCCAGCGCCCGCAGTCTCTCTTCATCCAGCACAAGGGCGGGGACGGTGTTCAGCACCAGATCGTAGCCGCCCTCAAAGGCCCCCTCGGCGGTCATGAGCACAGCCCTGTACCCCGCTGCCACGGCCTCGGCAGCGGCCTCCTCCCGGCGGACGGCACAGGTAACTCGGGAGCCCAGCGCCCCGAAGACCCGCCCGCACTCGCGGCCAACGTTCCCAAAACCCAGTATCAGGGTCTCGGTGCCTGCCACGGTGACGTCCAGCCCCTGCATGGCGATCTCAAGGGCCGCCTCTGCGGTGGGGATGCAGTTCCGCCGCACCAGCTCACGGTCCTGGAAATAATCCCTCAGGCCGTGGCCCAGCTCACGCACCAGAGAGGCCGTCTTCTCCTCGGGCAGGGCCCCAAGCACAGGCGCCCCCTCGCCAAGCCGCCAGATCAGCTCGCTGAGCCTCACGGCCCCCTCGGCGCAGCGGATAAAAACATCCCCGCCCCGATGCTCGGCGGTGTTAAGCATAGGCAGGATGAGGGCGTCTGCCCTGCCCTCCAGCTCCGAAAGCCTCTTGACCCCCCTCGGCAGCTCGCTGCACCCAACGGCGTAGACCTCGTGCTCCGCCGCCAGCGCCCTGCACATATATAAATGCCGTGCGTCGCCCACGGCGCATAGCAGTTTAAGCTTATCCATCAAATATCCTCCTCTTTTAGAATTATACTTTATTGTATGCGGAGGATGGGGAGAATGTTATAGGATGGCGAAAGAGTCAGGCCTTGGCACTGAGAGGTTAGAGGTTAGAGGTCAGAAACCGCGCAGCGGACATGATCCGCACCAAAGGAGCACCACTTCTAACCTCTAATTTCTCACCTCTAACCTCTAAAAGCCCTTGCTTTTTTGGCTGCTTTGTGGTACAATAGACAAAGAGCCCCCGGGCCGATATATTTTCTAAAAAGGAGCGAATGTTATGGAACTTGGAAAGCTAATGACCGAGAATGATTATTACGACGTTTACAGATCGGGCGATATCGCGGTGAACGTGTACAGAAAGCCCGAATACAAGGAAAAATGCCTCTATGCGGCGCTTACTCACGCAAGGGTCGAGACCACGCTCCTCAATTATTCATCCCTCAAAATGTCCACCCTCCACGAGGTCAAGGTGATCGACGGCAAGTGGTGCAACATCATGGACTGGATACAGGGCAAGAGTATCGAGATGCTCATCGCCGAAAACCCCGACAAGACGGACTACTATCTCGAAAAGTTCGTGGAGGTACAGTGCGAGATACACGACCAGTATATGCCCCTGCTCTCTAAGCTCAAGGACAAGATGACAAGACAGATCAAGTCCCTGAAGCTGGACGAGATAAAGAAATATGAGCTGCTGACAAGGCTGGACTCCATGCCCAAGCACATCAAGCTCTGCCACAACAGCTTCGAGCCCAAAAGCGTGGTGATAAACGACGAGGGCGTATATGTGCTCAACTGGGGCCACGCCAGACAGGGCAACGCCTCCGCCGACGCCGCAAAGACCTACCTTCTGCTGAAGCTGCACAACGAGCCTCTGGCGGACCCCTTCCTCGACCTCTACTGCAAGCGCAGCGGCACCTCGAAGCAGTACGTTCAGGCATGGCTGCCTATCGTGGCCGCCGCCCAGCTTGAAAAGAACATCGAGGAGGAGCGCGACTTCCTCATGCGCTGGATAGACGTCTTCGATTACCAGTAAACTGCGGGGTCGGAAATTTACAGGCCCTTTGGGCAACACCGACAACAGAAACTCCAAAAGTTGCCTAAAATACGTTGTATTATCAGATTGACAATTTTTTGACAAACTGATATAATAAGGATAAGAATATGATCTATGGAGGGTCAGACTATGGCAGAGAACATGGAATACGGCATCGTTGATTCCGTAGAAGCACTTGAAGCCAAGATCAAAGAAGTTAGAGCAGCACAGCAGATATTTGCCACCTACACTCAGGAGCAGGTGGATAAGATCTTCCGCGCCGCAGCCATCGCCGCAAATATGCAGCGCATCCCTCTGGCCAAAATGGCCGTGGAGGAGACAGGCATGGGCGTGGTCGAGGATAAGGTCATCAAAAACAACTACGCCGCCGAGTATATCTACAACGCCTACAAGAACACCCAGACCTGCGGCTTTATAGACGAGGACACAGCCTTCGGCACAAAGAAGGTGCTGGAGCCGATCGGCGTGGTGGCGGCGGTCATCCCCACCACCAACCCCACCTCTACGGCTATCTTCAAGACTATGATATGCCTGAAGACCAGAAACGGCATCATCATCTCGCCCCACCCAAGGGCCAAGAAGAGCACCATCGCCGCCGCAAAGGTAGTCCTTGAAGCGGCAGTGGCAGCAGGCGCCCCCAAGGGCATCATCGGCTGGATAGACGTGCCCTCGCTGGAAATGACGAACCTTGTAATGAAGGAGTCGGATATCATCCTTGCCACAGGCGGCCCCGGAATGGTAAAGAGCGCCTATTCAAGCGGCAAGCCCGCTCTGGGCGTTGGCGCGGGCAACACTCCCGCCATCATCGACAAGAGCGCCGACATCAAGATGGCCGTCTCCTCCATCATCCACTCCAAGACCTTCGACAACGGCATGATCTGCGCCTCCGAGCAGAGCGTTATCATCGAAAAGGAGATATATGACGAGGTCAAGGCGGAGTTCGCCCTCCGCGGCTGCCACATCCTCTCCCCCGAGGAGTGCGACAAGGTAAGGCACACCATGATAATCAACGGCTCTCTCAACGCCCGCATCGTGGGCCAGAGCGCCCCAAAGATCGCCGAGCTGGCGGGCTTTAAGGTAGACCCCCGAGCCAAGGTGCTCATCGGCGAGGTGGAGAGAGTTGACATCGACGAGGAATTCGCCCACGAAAAGCTCTCCCCCGTGCTTGCAATGTACAGGGCCGAGGACTTTGAGGACGCCATGGACAAGGCCGAGCGCCTTATCAACGACGGCGGCTTCGGTCACACCTCCTCCCTCTTCATCGACCCAGTGGCGGGAAGAGAGCAGATCGACCGCTTTGCCTCCCGCATGAAGACCTGCCGAATAGTCATAAATTCCCCCTCGTCCCACGGCGGCATCGGCGACCTTTACAACTTCAACCTTGCCCCCTCCTTCACGCTGGGCTGCGGCTCATGGGGCGGAAATTCCGTCAGCGAGAACGTGGGCGTCAAGCACCTGCTGAATGTAAAGACCGTTGCCGAGAGGAGAGAGAATATGCTTTGGTTCCGTGTTCCCGAAAAGGTTTACTTCAAGAGAGGCTGCCTGCCCGTGGCCCTGCGCGAGCTGGGCGACGTTATGGGCAAGAAGCGGGCCTTCATCGTAACAGACAGCTTCCTTTACAAGAACGGCTACACCAAGCCCATCACACAGGAGCTGGATAAAATGGGCATCGTCCACGAGACCTTCTCCGACGTGGCCCCTGACCCCACCCTTTCCTGCGCTCTGGAGGGCGTTAAGTTCATAAGAAACTTCGAGCCCGATGTGATAATCGCCATCGGCGGCGGCTCCTCCATGGACGCTGCAAAGATCATGTGGGTCCTCTACGAGCATCCCGATGCCGATTTCTACGACATGGCGATGCGCTTCCTGGACATCCGAAAGAGGGTCTACACCTTCCCGAAGATGGGCGAGAAGGCCTACTTTGTGGCGGTCCCCACCTCCTCCGGCACGGGCTCAGAGGTAACGCCCTTCGCGGTCATCACCGACGAGAAGACAGGCACCAAGTATCCCCTTGCGGACTACGAGCTGCTGCCTAAGATGGCCATTGTTGACACCGACCTGATGATGAGCGCACCCAAGGGCCTTACGGCCGCCTCGGGCATCGACGCTCTGGTGCACGACCTCGAAGCCTACGCCTCCATCATGGCCACCGACTACACCGACGGCATCGCCCTGCGGTCCATGAAGCTGATATTTGAAAACATCGTCTCGGCCTACGACAACGGCCAGACCGATTACAAGGCCAGACAGAACATGGCCAACGCCTCCACCATGGCGGGCATGGCCTTTGCAAACGCCTTCCTTGGCGTGTGTCACTCCATGGCCCACAAGCTTGGGGCCTATCACCACATTGCTCACGGCGTGGCCAACGCCCTGCTGCTGACAAGGGTGATGAAGTACAACGCAGACCCCGCCCCCGCAAAGATGGGTACCTTCTCCCAGTACGAGTATCCCCACACCCTCGAGCGCTACTGCGAGTGCGCTCGCTACCTGGGCTTCAACGGCAAGGACGACGAAGAGACCCTTGACATCTTCTGCAAGGCCATCGACGAGCTGATCGCAAGAGTCGGCATCAAGCCCACCATCAAGGACTACGGTGTGGACGAGAAATACTTCCTCGAGACACTGGACCAGATGTGCGAGGACGCCTTTGACGACCAGTGCACAGGCGCCAACCCCCGCTACCCCCTCATCAGCGAGATCAAGGAGCTGTACCTCTCGGCCTACTACGGAAAATAAGATACAAAAAAGCCCGGCACTTCCGTTCCAAGCGGGAGTGCCGTTGCATTAAGCGGGGCGAAAAAAGATATCTTTCCCCACAGGGGGAGAATACCTTTTTCCGCATCTCTCCGAGCTGCCGCAGGCAGCGAGGAAAAGACAGACATAAGGAGACAGACATGATAGTAAAAAGTATACTCATCGCACTGGAGAGCCTGCTGCTGCTCTCCTTCCTGGCGGCCTTCCCGGTGTTCAACCTTGGGAACATAGCGGGCATCGGGGCGTCGCTGGTGCTGATAGCGATCACAGCGGGCTTTGGGCCCTTCTCGGGCCTTGTAAAGCGCCTTTGGGGCAGCGCAGCGGGAAAGGCGGCGCTCATTGCTGTGGGGGTGCTGATAGCAGCGGGGCTGTGCCTTGTGATATACTTAAGCGCACGGATGATAGGCGCCATGCACCGCGAGCCCGAGCGGGGCGAGGTGGTGGTAGTGCTGGGCTGTCAGGTAAAGGGCGAGCGCCCCTCGCGGATGCTGAAGCGGCGGCTTGACGCGGCGCTGGAATACCTTAACGAGGAGCCCGAGGCCTTGGTCATCGTCTCCGGCGGCAAGGGTCCCGACGAGCAGATCTCCGAGGCGGAATGTATGCGCAGATATCTTGAAGAGCAGGGCATAGCTCCAGATCGAATAATCATGGAGGACAAGTCCACCAGCACCGACGAGAACCTTGAATTTTCCTTTAAGCTCATGGACGAGCTGGGCCTTGGGCGGGACATCGTGCTGGTGACGGACGGCTACCATCAATACCGCGCCCAGCTTATTGCCAAAGGCCACGGCGCCGGGAAGATAGGAGCGCTGTCCGCAAGCACGGAGCTGCGCTTCATCCCGACCTACTGGGTCCGTGAGTGGTTCGCTGTGCTGGCGCGCACGGCGCAGTTCGCGTGAGCGGCGGCACGCCGCCTCACCATGGTGAAGACCGCAAGGGCTCCCTCGCGATACGGTGGCACTCAGAGAAATCGAGTAAGAGGAGCAAAAGCTACCAAACCACCAGCGGAGCGCATTCGCCGGTTCCAAGGGCGGCGTTAGCCCTTGGCAGGGTTCTTAGGGGCAGCGCCACTAAGTCGCGGACCCGCGAAACAGGCGCAGACCCCGTGCCTTAC
>JAFVAN010000038.1 GCA_017480485.1 Ruminococcus sp.
AGCGCTCCGCGGGTGGTGTTAGGGCTTCTGCTCCTAATTATCAACTTCTATCGCCCAGCACGACCCTTCTGAGTGCCACCGTATCGCGAGGGAGCCCCCTCACACTTCACCGTTGTGAACGAGCTTGCGAGTGCTCTCGCGACTTGCGCCATGCGCGCTAGCATAAAATTCTGCCGTTCTCATCACGTCCGCTTGTATCCTCGCGCGAAGGGCTTTTACATCGTTGAAGCGCTGCTCCGGGCGCAGAAATTCGTCCAGCCTAAGGTCAACTACCTTCCCGTACAGGTCCCCGTCAAAGTTAAGGATAAAGGTCTCCGCCAAAGGGGCGATCTTCTTTTCTATGGTGGGCTTTACCCCCACGTTCGCTACCCCCTTGAACTCCTTCCCGCCAACAGTCACCCTCGCGCAGTACACGCCGAACCTCGGCAGCACGATGCCCTCGGGCAGGCGCTGGTTGATGGTGGGAAAGTTCCATGTGCGGCCTATCTCGTTGCCGTGTACCACAGGCAGGGTGTAGCCGAAGGTGTAGCCCAGCAGCTTGTTGGCCTCTCTTATATCTCCCGTGCGGACAAGCTTCTTTATCCTGCTGGAGCTTACCTGTGCGCCGTCCATTTGCAGCTTGTCGAGGACCTTGACCTCAAAGCCAAGCCGCTCTCCCTCTCGTCTAAGCAGTGCGGCGTCGCCAACGGCTCCTCGCCCAAAGCGGAAGTCCTTGCCGCAGACGGCGCAGCCGCAGCCCATTTTGCCCACCAGCACCTGCTCGATGAAGGCAACGGGCTCCAAAGCCCGCAGGTCCTTGAAATCCGGCGCGTAGATATATTCTATCCCCAAGGATTCCAGCCGCTCTGCCTTGGCCTCCTCGGTGAGCAGGCGCTCGCTCTGGGGCTTGGTGGTCAGGGTGCCGCTCTTGAAGGTGAACACTGCGGGTGCAAGCCCCCGGGCGCTCTGCTCCACGGCCTTGTCCAGCACCAGCCTGTGGCCAAGGTGGACGCCGTCGAATATGCCAAGGGCGACAGCTGTGCGCTGTCCCTGCCCTATTCCCTGTTCTGTTATTTCCAGCATTTATTTTCACTCCCCGTGAAAATTCCTGACGCTTCTTACCTCGTTCTTCTCGTTGACCTGCGCTATGCCGATGAAGCCGCCGCTCTCCCCGAAGACGCGGAAGGGCCCCTCCGGGGCGCCGATCTGCTCGGGGCGCAGCTTTACTCCGTTTTTATACAGTCTTTCAAAATGGGCGCTGAGGGTGACGTCGGGCAGATCCTCGAAGAGGTCCTCCACGGGGGCAATGAGCTCCCTGACTCTGTCCTCGGCGGCGGCAGCAGCTATCTCCTCGAGGGTGAAGCAATCCTCGGCGAGGAAGCCGCAAGCCTTTATTCTTTTAAGGGACGTCATAACTGCGCCGCAGCCCACCCGCTCTCCGATGTCGTTTATCAGGGTGCGGATATAAGTCCCTCGGCTGACCTCGGCGGCGAGGGTCCCCTCGGCGCTCTGCTCGTCGTAGCTGAGTATCTCGATGAATTCCACGCGGCGGGGCCTTGGCTGGCGGTCGATCTCTTTTCCCTCTCGGGCCAGCTCATAGAGGCGCTTGCCTCCCACCTTGACGGCGGAATACATTGGCGGCAGCTGCATTATATCTCCCGCGAAGCTCTCGGCGGCGGCGGTGAGCTCGGCGATGCCGACCTTGGCTTCTCGGGAAGAGATGACTGTTCCCGTGATATCCTGAGTATCGGTGGTGAGGCCCAGCTTGAAGCCCGCCTCGTAGCCCTTGGCGGTGTCGGGAAGGATATCGCAGGCCTTGGCGGCCCTTCCCACCAGCACGGGCAGCACGCCCTCCGCCATGGGGTCGAGGGTGCCTGCGTGGCCCAGCTTTTTCATTTTAAGTATGCCCCTGAGCTTTGCCACCACGTCAAAGGAGGTCCAGTCCTTCGGCTTATAGACGGGCAGGACGCCGCAGAGGGTGCTGCGATCGGTCATGGCTTCACACCTTCATGCCCGGCAGCCTGCCGACGGCCTCGAGGACCAGCTTTTTTACCTCCTCGAGGGTGCCGTTTATCTCGCAGCCTGCGGCTCTGATATGTCCGCCGCCGCCGAACTGTCGGCAGAAGGCGGAGGCGTCCAGCTTATCCGTGGTGCGGACCGAGAGCTTGAAGACCTTCTCGTGTCTTTGTCTTACTGTAATGCCGATATCTACGCCCAGAACAGTAAGTGGGATAGAGGATATCCCCTCGAACTCGGCGGCCTCGATGCCGTAGGAATCCATAGCGGCGGTGGTCATTATTATCATGGCGCAGCGGCCCTCGTAGAAATACTCCATATTCTCGGTGGAGATCATTTCTGCCCGCAGTCTTGCGCGGCTCTTGATATCGAACATCCGTCGGTTGACGTTTGCAAAGTCGATATCGTACTGCATGAGCTCGGCGGCGGCGATGTGGGCCTCGGGGACGGTGTTTTCGTACTTGAAGCAGCCTGTATCGGTGGCAATGCCCGTATAGAGGCACTTGGCGATTATATTGCTTATGGGCCTTCCCAGCTGCTTGAAGATCTGGTAGAGTATCAGGCAGGCAGCGGAGGCGGTGCCGTCCACATAGCTCTGCTTGGCGTAATATTTATTTGAGATATGGTGGTCGATGCAGAGGTCGATGGCCCCCGCTTCGGTATAGCGCGAGAGGGCGCCCCCCAGCAGGGTGGTATCGGCGATATCGACGGCAACGACGCACTGCTCACGGAACTCCTGCTCGAAGTACCCCTCGTAAATAAAGCAGTACCTTTCGGGGAAGCCGTCGGAGTTGAGCACGTTTGCCCTCTTGCCCATGTCCCGCAGGTAGGCGCAGAGAGCAAAGCCCGCACCGAGGGTGTCTCCGTCGGGGCTTTTATGGGTAAGGATGCTAAAGCAGTCGTGCTCCTCGAAGAAGCGGCCGATGCCTTCAAAGTCGATATTATTCCTGTTCTCCATCGGTTTCCTCCGTTTCGGTTTCCTCGTCCTCGGTCTCGCTGCGGGCGGCGCTGATGTTTTTCAGCTTCTCGAATATCCTTGCGGAATACTCGGCGGAGTCGTCGGCGACGAATTTGAGGTCGGGGGCCTTTCTGAGCCCCAAGACGTTCGAGATCTCTCTTTTGAGATATCCCGAGGCGCTCTCGAAGCCCTTGACGGCCTGCTTTGCCCGGTCAAAGCCCTCCATGGAGGAGACATAGACCTTGCAGAAGGACCCATCGCTTGCGACCTCGCAGCGGACGATGGTGAGCATCTCTCCCCCGCCGATACGGGGGTCCTTGAGCTCTCTCATTTTTCCCGATATTATCCTGCGTATATCCTCCGACATACGCCCAGCCTTATAACTTCCCAATGTTTAATTCTCCTTCTGTCTTTCATTAGTTCGCCTGTCAAGGCTTCTGCTGTGCTGAGTTGAGAGTTGTTGACAAAGAGGCCGCCTTCTCGTTCCACGGACGGAAAGCGCTTCGCTGTTCCTGCTTTGTAGAAGAGGTCACGTCGTTGCGGCGCAGCATTGCGCCCTCAGCGGGGTGGAGCAGGACGCAGGCTTTCCGCTCCCCTTTTAACCTGTGCTGCGCCGTGTGAAGGGCACTAAGTCTGCGCCTGTTTCGCGGGTCCGCGACAAGCCTCTGACGCGAGGCCCCCGCGCGCGTTTTTTAATGCGCTCCGCGGGTGGTTTTGGGGCCTCTGCTCCTCTTTCTAGCCTCTAGCTTCTAACCTCTAGCCTCTAATGGCCTTTATATGTTGTCATCGTTCAACTTTACATATGAGCAGTCTGCCAGTTTGAACGTTATCCTGTCCTCCTCGGCCTCGCTCTGGGCGATGGTGAATTCGTTCTTGTCATAGCTCATCAGTATGCCGATGAACTCCCTGTCGCCGTCGGCGTTGTGGCGGATGGTCTTTACCCTTACCTCGTCGCCGATGCAGACGATGAAATGCTCGGGGCGGCGGAGCTCGCGGCCGAGGCCGGGGCTGCCCACCTCAAGCACATAGCTCTGGGCTATGGGGTCGGCGTCGTCGAGGATATCGTTGAAGGGCCTCGTGAAGGCCTCGCAGGCGTCCATGTCGATGCCGCCGTCGCGGTCGATGAGCACCTTGAGGTACCAAGTGGCGCCCTCCTTTTCAAATCTTACGTCCCAAAGGAACAGCCCCTGCTCGTCGCAGAGCGGCTGCGCCAGAAGTCTTACTCTTTCGGCTGTGTTCATTTTTCCTCCTGTTTGGTCTCGATCATAAAGGGATAGTATATCCCGTCATCTGTAATATAGAACCATGTGATCATTGCGGCAGAGCTGGGGTCATCGGGGGTCATCCTGACAAAGCCCGGGAGCTTTGAGCTCTCGCTGTAGGTGCCTGTAGAGATGGTCCTTCCTGCGGCGGTCCAGATCCACTTACCCTCCGAGAAGCTTATCTCGGTCTCGCCGTCGGTGCCAACAGCGGCAGTGACCGCGGCCAGCTCCTTATCTATCTTCTCCTTGGAATAGAAGGCCCCGTCGGCATAGAGGGGGTCGTCGGTGTAGATGGCGGTGGGGGTGAAGCTCAAAACAAAGGGCTTGTCGGCTTCATAGCTGCCCTTGAGCTTTACGCCGAAAAGATCGGTGCAAAGCAGGCTGTCCTTTTTATACACCTGCATATCGTAGCGCCCCGAGGTTATGGCGTAGGGCAGCTCTGCAAGGGGCAGCCGCCGCATTATTGGCAGCTCGCCGTAAATGTCGTCCTTTTGCAGCTGGGCCGCAGGGGGGCAGATAAAGTCGGGATAGCTGCCAGTGAGGTTCATGCCTCTCATGGCGGTGCCGTCCTCGTCCTCTGCTGTTGCAAGCACGGCTGTGCTGCCTCGGCGCAGGGACTTGTACTCAAACTCCAGTCCGCCCTTGGCGTCGATGGTGCAGCCGCCTGTGAAAACGCTCTCGGGCGCGCCCTCGGCGGCAAGGCTCTCCCAGAGCTCGAAGCTGCCGTCTGAGGAGAGGCGCAGGGTCTTTACGAAATATGGCGAGGTCTCTGTGTAATACTCGTCGGCGTTGGACTTTAGTATGGCCAGGCCCTCGTCAACGCCGGAGGCCGAGGTAAAGTAGTCGTCGTTCAGGCGGTGGTACTCGGTGACGGTCTCGCCCTTGGGGGCTTCATCCTTTGAGGAGCCATTGTTGTCATACTCTGTCATTTCGGAGGTGTTCTCCTTCCAGCCGCCTGCGTCGCCAAAGGCCTCGTTGCTGCAGCCCGTCAGCCCGACACAGAGGCAGAGGAAAAGTATCACCTTTACGCGCATCGCTCAAAGACTCCTTTCGTTTTGTTTCTGTTTATTATTGCTCCGCCTTTATCGCATAAGGGTAATAGAAGCTGCCCGCCTCGATGTAGACATACTCCACGATGCCTCGGCGCTTGTTTTCGGCGGTGGCGCTGGGCTTGATTATGATGAAGCCCGGACGCTGAGTGCTCTCGGTATACTCTCCCGAGGATATGACGGTGCCGTCGGAGGCGGTCCATTTCCAATAGCCCTCGTTAAAGGCTATCTTGGTGGGGCCCACCGTACCCATCACAGTCTCGTATCTGGCAAGGGCATCGGCGGCTTGGCCCTCGGTCTCCTCATAGGCGCGGGCGGCCAGGGTCTGAGAGGGGTCATAGGTCACGGTGAAGCTCTCGCCGGGGGTGTAGCCGTCATCCAGAGACCAGCCAACAGCGCTGCCGCAGAGGAAGTCTCCGCGGACGCTCAGCCGCTCGGAGCCTGCAAGGGCGTAGGTCTCGGCGGGCAGCTGCCAAAGGGCAGTGCGCCCGGGGTCTCCCGTGATAACAGGCACCAGCTGCAGCGGATCGGTATCCGCATTGTTTCCGTCGGCATAGGCTATGCCGCTGGGCGGGTTCTCATTGAAATATGTAAAGAAGCGCATGGAGCCCGCGTGAGAGATATAGGAGCCGTCGCTGCTGAGGTCCGAAAGGCGCCGGCCAAGGCCCTCGTCGTCGCTGCCGCCTGCGGGATATTCGGTGATCTTAGGCTCGGTGAGCACGCCCTGTTCCTCTTCTCCGCCCATGCTGCGGGAGACGTAGGAAAGCTTTGTGAGCTTATCATAGTTAAAGCTGAGACCGCTGTCATCGGCGGTGCAGGAGCCCTCGAACTTATACACTGTGGTGTAGCCGTCGAAGGCGGTAAAGGCGCCGTTAGAGAACTGGATGGTCCTGCTCTTGGCGCGGCTCATCTCGCCATAAGGGGCATCAAGGCCGTCGAAGCCCGAATAGGCCTCCTGCGCCTTGGCAAGGAAATCGTCAGCGGTGGTGTTCATGCGAGCTGCGGTGTCCTCAAGGGCAAGGTCGAAAACGAAATAGGTCCCCTCGGGCACGGTCTGGGCGGTGGGCTCGCTGACGTAGCCGGCCTCTCCCTCCTGGCTCTGTGTGTCTGTGCTGCTGTCCTTGCTGCCGCAGGATGCAAGGCCAAGGCTCATGGCCCCAGCCAGCAGCAGCGCAAGGAGCTTTCTGAGCTTGTTTGATTTCATAACGGTTCCCCCTTTACCATCTTCTCTTTTGACAGGCCCTCGCCGCCTCCGGCGGCGAGGGAGGTGCGGAAAAAGGTATTCTCTCCCCCTGCGGGGAAGAAATACTGTTTTTCCGCCGGTCTTACAAATCACTTGTACAAAATGTCAGAGGTCATAATCCCCTTGCGGGGCACCGACTTAATCCCTATACTCCTCCATCTGGTAGGCCTCGAAGATGTCGCCTTCCTTGATGTCGGTGAACTTCTCGAGAGTGATGCCGCACTCGTAGCCCTCGGCGACCTCCTTGACGTCGTCCTTGAAGCGCTTGAGGGAGCTCATCTTGTCGTCTGCAACGATGATGCCGTCACGCACTACGCGGATAAGATCGTTCCTGCCGATCTTGCCGGAGAGCACATAGGAGCCCGCAACGTTGCCCACGTTGGAGATCTTGTAGACCTGCCTTACCTCCACCCTTGCGGTGTCGATCTCGCGGTACTTGGGGGCAAGCATACCCTTCATGGCGGTGGTTATCTCTTCTATAGCATCGTAGATTATCCTGTAAAGACGGATATCCACGCCGTCGCGCTCGGCGTTCTCCTTGGCAACAGGGTCGGGGCGAACGTTGAAGCCTACGATTATCGCATTGGAGGCGCTGGCAAGCATAACGTCGCTCTCGTTTACGGCACCTACCGCACCGTGGATAACGCGGACCCTTACCTCCTCGTTGGAGATCTTCTCGAGGCTCTGCTTTACGGCCTCGACGGAGCCCTGTACGTCTGCCTTTACGATGATGGGCAGCTCCTTGACCTCGCCCTCGCTGATCTGGCTGAAGAGGTTGTCAAGCGTTACCTTCTGGAACTTCTTGAACTCCTCCTCCTTGGCCTGATGCTTTCTCTGCTCTACCAGCTCGCGGGCAAGCTTCTCGTCAGCAACGGCGTTGAAGGTGTCGCCGCTCATAGGCACCTCTGCGAGGCCCGTTACCTCAACAGGGGTAGAGGGGCCTGCCTTGTCGATCTTGTGGCCCTTGTCGTTGGTCATTGTTCTTACACGGCCCACGGCGGTGCCGGCGATGATGACATCGCCTGTGTGCAGGGTGCCGCCCTCCACCAGCAGAGTGGCTGTCGGGCCCTTGCCCTTATCCAGCTTGGCCTCGATAACGGTACCCTTGGCAGCCTTGTGAGGATTGGCCTTCAGCTCCTTGACCTCGGCCACCAGCAGGATGTTCTCCAGCAGCTCGTCGATGCCCTGACCTGTCTTTGCGGAAACGGGCACAGCGATAACGTCGCCGCCCCACTCCTCAACAACAAGGCTGTGCTCGGTGAGCTCCTGCTTAACGCGCTCGGCGTCGGCGCCCTCCTTGTCCATTTTGTTGATGGCAACGATGATGGAGACGCCCGCAGCCTTTGCGTGGTTTATGGACTCGACAGTCTGGGGCATGATGCCGTCATCCGCCGCAACAACAAGGATGGCGATATCGGTAACATTTGCGCCTCTTGCACGCATGGCGGTGAAGGCCTCGTGTCCCGGGGTGTCCAGGAAGGTTATCTTCTTGTTATTGTAATATACCTGATAGGCGCCGATGTGCTGGGTGATGCCTCCGGCCTCGCCCTCGGCAACATTGGCGTTCCTGATGCGGTCGAGGATGGAGGTCTTGCCGTGGTCAACGTGGCCCATAACAACAACTACAGGGCAGCGCTCCTCAAGGTTCTCCTCACTGTCCTCCTCGTCAACGATGAGGCGCTCCTCAATGGTGACGATGACCTCCTTCTCTACCTTTGCGCCCAGCTCCTCGGCAACGAGGGCGGCGGTGTCGTAGTCGATGGTCTCGTTGATGGAGGCCATTACGCCCAGACCCATCAGCTTCTTGATGACCTCGGTGGCAGTCACCTTGAGGCGGCTGGCCAGCTCGGAAACAACGATCTCGTCGGGGATGAGGACCTTGAGCTGCTGCTTTCTGGCCTTCTCAAGCTCCAGACGGCGCAGCCTCTCCTTCTCGGTCTCGGCCTCGCGGCGGCGGGCGCCCTGATTCTGCTGCTTCTTATACTGCTGGGACTTCTGGGTGAGCTTCTGCTTCTTCTGGAAATTCTCCTTGCTCTTGTTCTGCTTGGTGTTGGCAAGGTTGTCGTACTTCTCGTTATACTTATCCAGCTCTACATAGCTGCCCCTTGTGTCAACGTGCTTGCCCGCAGTCTCCTGAGAGGAAACGGTATAGCTCTCGTCCGAATCCTTCTTGGAGCCGCCGATAACGGTCTTTACGCCGTGCTCCTGCTTCTTGGCCTGCTTCTTGGGCTCCTTCTTTTTCTTTTCCTCGGGCTTCTTTGCCTCGGGTGCGGGAGCAGCCTTTTCGGGCTCGGGCTTTGCCTCGGGAGCAGCCTCGGCAGCTGGGGCTGTCTCGGCAGGCTTCTCGGGCTCAGGCTTCTTCTCCTCGGCCTTGGGCTTTACTACCTTCTTGATCTTCTTTTCCGGGGCGCCCTCGGGCCTTACGGTGTTGGCGAAGTAGGCGTCAAAGCTCTCCACCTGATTCTGCTGTGTAAAGAAATCGAACACAAAGCTGACCTCCTCGGGAGTAAGGGCCGAGACAGTCTTCTTTGGCTCTCCTCCAAGGGCGGCAAGGCACTCCACGAGCTTGCTGCTTGCAAGTCCCAGATCCTTTGCCAGTTCGTTGAGCTTGTATTTCTTATTCATAGGCAGTGATTCCTCCTTAATATTTTCAGAACTGTATGTCGCTCACGTCTATCTGCGTGAGCCCTTTTGCGCACGAGGCCGCGAAGCCTGCGTCGTTGATGGCGATTATCCCCGTCCTGCGGCCAAGGCCGGACTGTATCTCGTCCATGCCGACCCCCAGAGACCAGAGCTTTACGCCGTATCTTGCGCTGTAATATTTCATTTCCTTGAGGCTCTTTTCAGAAAGGTCCGTGGACACGAACAGCCCCTTTGCGCTGCCGCTGCGGCAGGCGTCCTTGGCCATGTCCATTCCCAGCGAGAGCCGCCCCGCCTTTGCGCACATCGTGATAAGTCCCAGCTTACTGTTCATTTTCAAGCTCAGCCTCCATCCCGTCGTACACAGCGTCCTCTATGCGGCACTCGAAGCTTTTTTCCAGCCTGTGAGAGCGGCGGGCCTTTTTAAGGCACTCCACATCTCTGCACACATATGCGCCTCTGCCTGCCTTGCGTCCCGTAAGGTCAAGGGATATCTCCCCCTCCTTGGACTTCACCACGCGGATAAGCTCCTTCTTGGGCTTCTGCTCGCCGCAGCCAAGGCACATTCTCATGGGTATCTTTCTGGTCTTCATTTGCCTCTCCTTATCGGTTTATCAGTCGTCGGTGTCCTCGGGCTCCTCCTCGGGCAGGGGAACCTCGGGAATGATGTCTATCCTGTAGCCCGTGAGGCCCGCCGCAAGCTTGGCGTTCTGGCCCTTGTTGCCGATGGCCAGCGAGAGCTGGTTGTTGGGTACCACAACTCTGCACTCCCTGATCTCCTCGTCCTCGTAGACCTCTACGCTCTTGACCTCTGCGGGGGCAAGGGCCTTGGCGATGAACTCCTCGGGGTCCTCGCTCCAGAGGATGATGTCTATCTTCTCGCCCTTGAGCTCGTTGACGATGGCGGTTATCCTGCTCTTGCCGGGGCCGATGCAGGCGCCGATGGCATCAACGTTCGGGTCGTGGCTGATGACAGCTACCTTGCTTCTGGAGCCCGCCACACGGGAGATGGCCTTTACCTCTACGATGCCGTCGGCGATCTCGGGTATCTCTCGCTCGAAGAGCCTCTTTACAAGCTCTCTGTGGGTCCTGGAAATGCGGATGGAAGGCTTCTTCTCGGGGGAGGACACGCCAACTACATACACGCTGATGATGTCGCCGGGCTTGAGCACCTCTCCCGGGATCTGCTCTTTTCTTATGAAGTATACCTCGTTCTTGTCGATGGTCACTACCGCGTTAAGGGTCGTGGGCTCGACTTTCTGTACTACCGCAGGCACGCACTCGCATACCTTGTCCTTGTACTGCTCTATCAGCTTCTCGCGCTCAAAGCCCTTGATCTCGTGCTTGATGGACTGCTTTGCGTTCTGGGCCGCAACACGGCCAAACTTGCCGGGGTTCAGCTTGATCTCTGCCACACCGCCGACCCTCGCGCGCTTGCTGATGGTCCTGGCTTCGTCAAGGCTTATCTGATTGTCGGGATCCTCGGGCTCGCCCTCAACGATCTCCTTCAGTATCTTCATCTCGAACTTGCCCGTCTCCGGCTCGATCTCTACCGAGATGTTCTCGCAGTTGGGGTAGTCCTTCTTGATAGCCTTCATTATGCCGCCCTTTACAGTCTCTATCAAAGCCGCAGCATCAATGTCGTTCTCCTTCTCTAAGAGCGTAAGTGCCTCAAATAATTCCTTGTTCATTTTTTCAAACCATTCCTTCCTTATTCATGGTCCCTGCCCACCCGCCCCCTGCGTTCCGCAGAAGCAAGAGCGCTTCGCTTTCAGAAGCAAGAAGCAAGATAAGGTGCGCCTGCGGCGCAGCTCCAGATAATTTGTCCGCTTTGCGGACACCATATCTTGCTTCTTGCCTCTGAACATCTTGCTTCTGGAGATAAATTTTGAAAAAATTGATCTCCGGCAGGAGCGCGGGGCGGGTGGGCAGAGCCTGTAACAATGAAAAAGACCGGAAATTTGTTTTTCCAGCCTTTCATTAAAGTATTGAATACATTATAGCAGGTTTTTCCGAGTTTTTCAAGGGGAGCGGGGTGGAAAATGTGTTCAATTTATAAAATAATCCTGAACTTTTTGTTTCCGCCTATGTCTTTGGGGGGAGGCTGCGGTTTTTGCGTATGCCCTCGGCGAAGTCGATGGGGAGGGTAAAAATGACGCCCGTGTTTGGGAGAGAGAGGTCGCCGACGGTAGAATAGATCACCTTTCGGGCGACGTCGAGCTGGTCGTCGCGGATGACGGAGAAGATAGTGCGGTTATCCTCGTTTCCATCGGAGCTGAACAGGGCTTTAAGGGAGGCGCTGACGAAGGAGCTGTCCAGCTTGGAGAGGGTCATTGCCATTCCCGAGGACTCAATTATAGTCGCACCGCCGATGCCAGCGGCAGAGAGCCCCTCCAGCAGGTACTCCAGCGAGTCCAGCTTGTTGAGAATGATGACCATTAGCTTCAAAGCGGTGTCCCCCTTTAGATCAATAATGGAAACCCTCGCCGCCTGAGGCGGCTCGGGAAATTAAAGGTATCACTCCCCCTGCGGAGGGAGATACCTTTTTCCTATGCGGTTTTCGTTCGCCCGGATCAGACCCCGTAGGCCTCGAGGAGCTCGTTGACGAAGGTGCGGTCAACGGTGAAGCTGCCGTCCTCGGCCCAGGTGCCCTCGGGCACAAGGAGCTCGGCGGGCTTGATGTTGTGGTCGAGCATTTCGTTTATGTAGCTCTTGTGGAGCCTGTAGTCGTTCTTGGTGTAGTTGGTCTCGCCATCGGCGGTGAGCAGGGTGTAGATGTTATCCATGCTGCTCTTGGTCAGGTTGACCTGCTGGAAGGCGTTGTTGACCATCTGGGCCTGGGCGCTGCCGCAGAAATCCAGAGCGTCGGGGTAGCCTGCGGGGAAGACGTCGGGGGTGTCCACCAGCAGCCTTATCTGGCGGCCGTTCATGGTCACGGCCACGCCTGCGCGGTAGGAGATGTCGTCGATGTCCTTTTCGGAGAGCTTGTAGAGCTCGACTGTCGGGGTGTAGACGATGCCGCCCAAGACGTCGCAGACGCTCTCGTAATTCTCCTCTGCGGTGGTAACGTAGAAATCAACGTTAATGGAGAAGGTCTCCTCGACGGCCCTTTCAAGCTTTCTGATGCCGCCGTCGTCGTAGACGGTGCTGAGGTCCACGCCCTCGGACTGATAGATCGTCTCGGAGGGGACGGGGGTGATGACTATCTTGTCGCTGCCGGGGCGGAAGCGGAAGAGCCCCACATCCGCGAGGGTGCTGGTGTCGTTGATCCTTGCTATCATAAGGGTATAGTCGGCGGAGTCGTCGATGGGCGCCAGCGAGTCGTCCCCGTTCATGTCATTCACCTTCTGCATGAGCTTGAAGGCAATGAAGCCGAAAACTCCCATGAACAGCAGCAGGGTCGCAAAATAAACAAGAGCCACAGGCGCCTGCGATCTCTTTTTCTTTTTAGTGGCCATATCCTTAAACTCCTCTGATCTGTATTTTCGTCATTTATTTATTTCCAGCTCCCCCCAGGAGGCTCCTGTGAGAGAGGTAGAATATCTGGCTGTTGTCAAGCTCGATAAGGCGGATGTCGAGGCCCTGCTTTTCAGCAAGCCTTACGGTCTGGAGGGTGCCCGAGGGGCCGACCTTGCGCTTTATCACGCCAATGAGCCGCGACGAGTGCGCGACCATGAACCTGTTTCGGGCGGCGTAGCAGCCGCGGTAATAGCTCTGCGAGACATCGACGGTGCCGCAGGCGCTTGTGATGAGGGAATTGACGTACTTGTTGCGGGCGTCCTTATAATCCCGCTCGCACTGGCGGGGGAAGGGGCGGGCGCAGATGAGGCGGAGCTTCTCGCCCCTTGCGATGCGGGCGTAGACCAGCTCGGCGCAGATGAGGTCGATGCCCTCGGCCATGCCCGAGATGAAGGTATCATAGCCGTCGCTGACGGCGTTCTCGATCTCCAGGGCGAGGCTGCTTTCGAGGTTGCGCATCCCAAGGGTGGAGCGGTCGCCGAAGAACGGAAGGTCACGGTCTCTATGTCCGGTAAAGCAGCAGGTCCGCTCTCTGGAAACCACGACTTTTTCCATGCTCCGTTCCTCTCCTCCATGTCAAAAGCTCATTTACCTTTTTATTATACCACAACCTCCCCCAAAAGTAAACCCCTTTTTTTAATTCCCCCACCTCTTTTAATTCCCCCACCAAGGTTTCAATCGTGCGCACACGTGAAATCTCAGCGCCTCCCCGGAGGGGAGGTGGGAGCCTTTGCGGATGAGGCGGCGGTGCAGCCGTTCGGTGAGCTTTGTGCGGGTGGTTTCCCGCTGGCTGCTGGTTCGCGAGGGAGCCCTCTCACATCACATCGTTGTAAACGAGCTTGCGAGTGCTCACGCGACTTGCCCCGTCGGGGCACCGACCGAGCTTGCGAGCGCTCACGCGACTTGCCCCGTCGGGGCACCGACCGAGCTTGCGAGTGCTCACGCGACTTGCGCCGTGCGCGCTAGCACCCCCGGAGGGGAGGCGGGTGCCTTGGTGGATGAGGCGGCGGTGCAGCCGTTCGGTGAGCTTTGTGCGGGGGTCCTATGCGGGCCGGGGCGGGGATTTTGTCTCCCATCGCACTTGGGGTTGAGCGCGCATCCTGCCTCCCCTTGCACTTGGGGTTGGGCGCGCATCCTGCCTCCCTTGAACAGCGGCAGCCAAAAATGCCTCCCCTGAAAGGGGAGGTGCCCGATAGGGCGGAGGGGTTTTCGGAGGGGCACAAGCCTTCTGCTTCTATCCTTTTCTTTGTGGTGGTCGCCGCGTCCGCGCACGGTTGCGTGGGGGATTGTGGCACGACCTTGGCTTTGTTGTAGGCCCAACATCGGCGGTCGCCCTGTTGCGAGGGGGAGGACCAAAAGAGGGGGCTCCCCGTCGATCTGATGTGATGGGTACCTTGTTTCCCCCCTCTTAAGGTCCTCCCCCTCGCGCTCCCCTTCTCCTTATCTTCCCCATGTTTAGGCTTTTCGCGCTATAGGATAGTGCTGAAAAAGGGTTGTACGCCCGCGATTTTTTGTCGAGCAAACCGATACCCCGCAGCTGTCGCCTCCAGCACACTGCGTATCTGCTTATACGCTGTCTGAAAATCGCCTTGAACAAGGATAGATAAGAACACAAGACCCTCCTCTTAGCTGCCTGTACCTTGAACAATAGAGAAAGAGGAGCCTCCCCCTTTTACTACGAGGTAAAAGGGGGCGTGGGGGAGGAAGAGTAAGGAAGAGGGAGCGCGAGGGAGGAACCTCAGGGAAGGAGGGGAACCGCCCCCTTTTGCGCGCAAGCGTTTTAGGGGCCCCTCCGTCCCTGTGGTTCCTCCCTCGCAACCGAGCGCAGACGCAGCGAACACCACAAAGAAAAGGAGAGAAGCAAAGGGCTTGTGCCCCTCCGAAAACCCCTCCGCCCTATCGGGCACCTCCCCTTTCAGGGGAGGCATTTTTGGCTGCCGCTGTTCAGGGGAGGCATTATGCGCGCCCAAGGCCAGGTGCAAGGAAAGGCCGAACGCCCGCACAACCACAAGCGTAAAGAAAAAAGCACAAAAAAAGAAGCCGCGTGACCGCGACTTCTTTGTGTTGTTCTTTAATTAGAACTTAGCGCCCATGGTGTTAACTTCATCAGGATCGGTCTCAGGATCAGGATACTGACCAACGATACCGGAAGTAGCACTACCAGCAGCGAACTGAGCAACGGTAGGATTGCCCTTGGTGTCGATAGCCCAGTAAACCATACCGGCGGAGTCACCATTGTCCTTCAGAGCAGTGTAAACAGCCTTGGGGCACTTAGCGGTAGCGGTAGAAAGCGAACCGATGGTAACAGCCCCGGTAGGAGCACCAGCAGTTACATCAGAGATCTGACCGCCGTCAGAAAGAACGTCGGTAGCAGCGCCCTCAACGGTTGTGAATACGAGCTTAGCGCTCGAGTTTGCGGACTTCAGCTTGGACTTCTTAACGTAGCCCATCATTGCAGGAACAAGGATGGCTGCCAGAATGCCGATAATGGCAATAACTACGATAAGCTCAACCAGGGTAAAGCCCTTCTGTGCCTTTTTCATAGAAAATCCCTCCATAATAAATTTTTATAAAAGCAGCAGACCTTGCGTCTACTGAACTTTCCGTTTTTCAAGAACGACCGGAGGCACTTTGCCTCTTGTTCGTTTCTGTACTTGTATTATACACCAGCCCCACGGAAATGTCAATAGTTTTTTTGTATTCTGAAAAAAAATTGGCAGGTTACACAAATCCTTGCTTTTAAATAAGCAAAATTGACCAATGCAGCGCCTATTTTGCACAAATTGTGAACGAAATAATTGTTTTAACCAACTTGACAAATCAATTCATAATCGGGGTTTGGGGGGCTATGCCCGCCGGATCACTTTTGATCTGAGGACCGAATTATGTCATGGCAAGCACATGAGCAGGCCCGACGTATCCCACTTTTTCTGCGGCGCAGGGCCTTAAATGAACCTCACCTTATTGACCTCTCGCTCCATTTCGGAGACCACCTTTTTGGGTCCCTTGAAGCAGAACATCTCCTCGTTGGTCTTTACGCTGAGCTCGGACTTCAAGAGCTTTGACTCCGACTGGACCACGCGGATGGTCTTCTTGTCGATGAAGAGGGTGATGGGCAGGTCGTCGGTGGCGGGGCAGACAACGAGAATGCCCGAGGTCGAGCCGATGAAATAGCCGTTGCGCTCCGAGATCTTTACAGAGTTGCGGTTGCCCTTCAGAGTGAACCTGCAGGGATAGCATTTGGTATAATTTAGTTTATCAACGTCGATAGGCATCTGAATATGCAGCTGCTTGATCGCGAACTGCCATTCTGTTGACTGAATATTGATCGAACTTTCTTCGCCTAGAACTTCAAGTAATTGCATATTTATATCCCCTTTCAGTTATGATCGTGTGATACATTATATTATAGCCGAGCGTAAAGCCTTGTCTGCTTCTTTTCCGCCGGGTTTTACTTTCGCCTATAATATACTTTAATATATATTGATCTTGCGGACGGTCCTTTCCATGAGCGTACCGTCTCGCTCAATGTCCCGTTCCGGAGCGCGGCAAAGCCCGAGGTCTGCTCAAGCCCCCGCGCGACGGCGTTCGGTGGTACACCGCGTGTACTGGTCGGGGCGACAGGACTTGAACCTGCGGCATCTTGCTCCCAAAGCAAGCACTCTACCAAACTGAGTTACGCCCCGTATTGTCATGTAATATTATTATACACCTTAATTTTTTGTTTGTCAAGCATTGGCGACAATAGGCTGCGGGAAATCATTTTTCTTTTTTCCCATTTTTGATGTGTACCGCTCATCGTATGTATTATACCCTCGTTGCCTGCGGCGACTCGGGGAAAGTGCGAAAAAAGCTCTCCCCCGCTGGCGCGGGGGAGAGCTTTTTTCGCCGAATAATTGCAAGAATAATATAATTCTTTCCGTGGCAATAGGCTGCGGGAGATCTCTTTAAAAAGGTGTGACCGCCGCTCGCGGCAGGGGGGAAGCTCCCTTTTTGCGCCGAATATTCCTTGCCCGACCTCTGCTGACGAGGCTGCACGGAGGACGGTTATATTTTATTTTTCTCGTTCATAATTTATTTACAATTTTTCTTATAACCAGATCACATCCCGGATTATCAAATAAACAGAAAGGCAGAGAAAAGCCTTTAAGACAAAAAAACAATATCTGAAAAAACGGAGGAAAAGAAAATGATCAAGGAAAAACAGACTTACAGCATTCAGGGACAGAACACACAGCTCACAGCAGGAACTATCTCGGCAAGCGCCGCCGAGGCGATCGCAATAACAAAGGCAGCCATCGAGCAGCAGCTCGCACAGAACGGCATCGCGGCCGCAGTAACAGAGGATGTCTTCTCTTACAAGACAGGGATGTTCAAGAACGGCGAGGCTCAGTGCCTTGTGATCTCTAACAGCGCTGCACCTAACGACTTCAGAAAGCTGGTGCTGATCGTTATGGGAACGGAGTTCGGAAGCGCCCTCAACCTTGCATGGTACGGCGAGTCGAAGATCGACGCCCTCTGCAAGAAGGCAAACAAGATAGCAAAGAAAGAGGAAAAGAACAACCGCAAGCTGGATAAAAACATGAGCAGCGAATACGGCACCCTCTCAACAAGCTTCGCGCTGGCGGGCAAGGGCCTTTTCCAGAGGCTCCGCCTTAAAAGCATCAGCAAAAAGATCGACGCGCTGAGCAGCACCGAGAACGATTATCACAACAGCATACTGTACGCCGTTTCCACAGCCTGCGGCAGTATGAGAGCAAGTGCCTGAGCAGGCGCAGATGACGAAAGGAGCGTTTATCATGTTTGAGCAGATCAGAAGCAAGACTATCACAAGGATCCTGTTTTATATCGCCTTAGCAGTTTCGGCAGCCATGGCCGTGTACGCCATCGTTACCGGGATCATCGGTTATAAGATCTACAGCGCCTTCGGCGCCTTCCCCCGCGACGGCTACATCCTCGAGGCCTTAAAGAACGGCCTCGGCGACGGCACTCCCAGAGTGGATTCTCCCTTTGAGTATATGGAGACCGGTGTGATCTACGGCTTTATTTTCATCAGCCTGCTGCTGATGCTCGTGATACACGAGATCGTGTCGATCTCAAACGCTCCCGCCGCTTTTATAGTTACCCTCGTCGGGATGATCGGCTTTGGAGCAGCTGCGCTGATCGTTGACAAGACCCACGGCATCGCCAACAAGGACATCATCGTCGGCGTGCTGGCTATCGGGCTCTTTGGCTGCGGCTTCCTTCATTTCGCCAAGCTCGGCAACCCCAAGCTCTTTCTGGTAGGGGCTGCTCCCACAGTGTTCGCAGTTATCGTCGTCCCGCTGGTCATCAAGGTCGCTATGGTCGGCGTTGCTCAGGCTCTTGGTGCAGTTGCAGGCGCCGCGATCGCCGGAGTGGCACTGATAGCATTCCTTAACAGCGCGTCGGGATCCTCCGGCAGCTCCGCAGGCTCGAGCGCAGGCAGCTCCTCCGCCAACAAGAAGAAGATCAAGGAAAAAATGGACTCTCTTGACCGCGACTACGCAGGCAAGAAAAACGCCCTTAACAAGAAGCGCGAGGGCTCATGGAGCTATTTCTATGTCGATGAAAAGGCAATGGGCTCGGCAATGAGAAAGAACCGCGAGGAGTATGACAGGCTCGAAAAAGAGCTTGCAAAATAACGCGGGCGGCAGAGCCGACAGCGGCTCCGATGCTCCTCTTGACGGAAATTTGCTAAAAACGGTACCTCACCCCCTGCGGGATGAGGTACCGTTTTTAGTCGAAAGCCGCTCGTGCAGCAGCCTCTTTTGGTTTATACTACAGGCCCAAGGGCCGTTATAGGTGTTCGGCAAGCTATCCGATGACGAACTCCGCCGCCCTCATCAAGGAAATGGTGAATAAAAGGATGTCATCTGCCCGTTCCCGGGCTGGGCGTCGGAACGCTTGCCATTTTTATCTCTTCGGGCTATCCGGTGACTGACTGTTCCCGCAGGGCAGCAAGCTGCCCGCAACATAAAAACCGATGTTAAAAGTAGGTCACCTTCCGCGTCCGGACGCGGTGCAGGAACAACGCCCAAAGGTCCACAGCAGTCTATCTGGCAGCAAGCTCACTGCACATGACGCCAAATAGCGGTGACCTCTCGGTACACAAAAGTATGCTGCCACGGGTGTGCAGGAACGACTGCTGTAATTATTTGCAATGCACAGTGCACAATGCACAATGCACAATTATAGTGTCCGCTGCGCGGACGGATGGCCATTCGGCCGATGCAGATGGATATAGGCTTTCATTTTTTTGCTTGCATAATATCTTACGCTCAATGCTCTTCAAGGCACAAAAGCTTTGCGCCGCACGACCTATGTGCCCGAACGGGCATGACGTCGCCGAAGGCGATACCTTCATTGTGCATTGTCTAGTCCTCCATAAAGAAGTTGTTATCTATGAGGCTGAGCTCATTCTCGGCGGAGGGCTTGCCCATGACGAGGGTGAGGTCTGCGGCCTCGGCGCTCCTGACGGGGGAGGCCCCCTGAGAGCGGAAGAGCCGCGCAAGATACTCCCGCAGAGACAGGCCGCCGCTTTCCAGACCGTCGTCGTAATAGCCGCCCGCTGTGGGCCGGCCGTCAAAGACTATGGCCCTTCTCTTGACGTCCACAAAGCCGTAGTTGAGTCTTCTGCAGTCGCTTGTAAGATAGTGGGTGAAGAAGCAGTTCTTGGGGTCGTAGAGCTTTACCTCGGCGCCCGTTTTGCTCACGGCCATGGCGCCGACAAAGCACTCGTCTATCTCCCTGAAGGTATCATAGCCCGAGAAGAGGTTGATATTAAGGGTGACGGCGCTCAGCACTCCCAGCCCGCGGACGAGGTCGATATCAATATACTCGGCGGCGTCGCTGTGGGTTATGTCTCCGCTCATCACCACGGTGCCCGTTCTGAAATCGGCGTTCCAGCCGACCTGCTCCTTGGTGCCGTCCATGTTCCTGATCGAGGCGTGGAGGTCGATGTCCACCCGCTCCTTGTCGTTCCAGTAGACAAAGAAGCGGATAGCCGTGGCCTCGGGGGGTATCCTGTAGGCTATGCCGGAACGGATGTAGCCGCCCTCGGCGGACTTGTCGGTAACTCTTATCTCCGAGCGGTCCAGGTCGAACTCGGGCATATCGACGAAGATCTTCTTTCCCCGAAGGGGGGTGTCGTTGGCGGCGAGCCTGCGCTCCAGCAGATAGCGGGAAAATTTTGAAAGGATGACCGCCTCCTCATAGCGTTCGAGCTCCAGCTGCTCTACCCCCGGGCGGGAGAAGTAGGAGGCTATCCGCACAAGGGTCTGGGTCTTGAGCTTGGGCGCCATGGGCAGCAGCTTATCGAAGAGCTTAGGGGAGGGGTAGCCGCTGCGCATAAGATAGGTCAGGTGGCGGAGCATCATGCCGGGGCGCTGGGCATACATATCCAGAGCCTCGGGAGAGGTCTGCTCCACGAGCCTTTTGACAGCCGACTCCCAGGAGCGGCAGCGCCCGCCCCGAAGGGCCGCGACGGCCTTGCTAAACTCCTTCTTCTGCGAATATTCGTTATAGTCAAGGAACTTGAGCATGAGCAGCACCCTCTCGCCCTTCTTGTTGGAGAGGATGAGGTTTGCTTTGAAGTCCTCGATGGGGTAGCTTTCCAGCAGGCGCACCAGCAGCCGCTTTTGAGAGGTCCTGAAATGGAAGCCCGCTCTTGTGAGGGAGTAGTCCATGCACTTCCAGACATCCCCCGTATGCTGGCAGAGGGCGCGGAGGTGGGCAAGCTTTTCCTGCCGCCCGATGGCTTCGGAGGTAAACACAAAATCAAAGACCTCCAGCAGGTTCTGCTTGAAGGCGACGGAGACGCCGCTGAGCTGCTCCGGAGAGAGGCCCGGGATGCAGGCCTTTATTATCTCCCGCTCCTTGTCGTCCATGCGCTCGGTCTTGGAGAGGATGCGCTTATAGGGGATGATGAACCTGTCCTCTATGCTGACGAGAGCGAGGGTGCGGGTCTTTAGCAGGGCCTCGTCCTGCTCGGTCTTTTCGGTCTCGGTCATATTCGGGAGCCAGCCCTTGATGACCTTAGCGCCCGTAACGCTTTCGAGGCCGTAGGTAGTTAGGTAATGTACCAGCTGGTGAAAGCGGTAAACGGCGGCGCTGATCTCCATGACCTGAGATGGAAAGTCGGGGTACATAGGCTTTGCCTTGACATCCCCCAAAGAGGCCCTTACCCCTTCTGAAAAGCCGTCGAGGCTGTCCGAGGCGGCGAGGCGCAGTATATCTGCGGGAGCGAGGGTATACCCGAGGGCAACAAGCTCCTCGTTGGCGGTCATTGCCTTGACCACGTCCTGCTCGGTGGGCTCCCTGCTGCCGACAGCATAGGGCACAAGGCGCAGCTCTGACAAAAGCAGCTGCTCGAAATCCATACTATCCCTCCGTTCTTACGGTGCTAAATTGCTCCTCGCCACCTGCGGCGGCTCGGAGAGGTGCGGGAAATGGTATTCTCCCCACAGAGGGGAAGAATACCATTTCCCGCCGAATTATATGCGCGTCTAACAAAGACATTTATAAACAATAAACAAAAGCCGCAAGCCACATCAAAGCCCGGCCCCGAGCCAATCAAAATGAACGCCCTCCCCCATGTTGAGGGCGAGGGCGTTGCGTGGTGCACGCTGTGCACTGGTGCCGCCGACCGGACTTGAACCGGTACGGATTTTACTCCGGGGGATTTTAAGTCCCCTGTGTCTGCCTATTCCACCACGGCGGCGCGGCACAAAAGTATTATAGCACACGGCCTAAAAAAAGTCAAGTATTCACAGGATGCATCCCGCGGCAGAGCTGTCGCTCTTTTTCAAATTGCTTTCGCAAAAGCAGAGGGACGGCATATGTACTCCTATGGACGGAAAGCGCTTCGCTGCTCCTCTTGCTCAATTTCTCTGAGTGCCACCGTATCGCGAGGGAGTCCCCTCACTTTACACAGTTGTGAGGCGGCGTGCCGCCGCTCACGCGACTTCGGCCGTGCGCCGTTAGCACTATTTGCCTACGCAGAATTTGGAGAAGACCTCTGCCACTATGGCTTCATTTGCCCGCTCACCGGTGAGCTCCATCAGCTCCTCTGTGGCGTAGTCCAGCATTACCGTTACGGCGTCAAGGGTCTCTCCCGCAGTGAGGGCGGCCTCGGCAGCCGCAAGGCGCTCCTCGGCCTTCTCGATGCAAAGCTTCTGCCGCTCGTTGGCAAATATCGAACCGTCCTCGTCGATCTCCGCCCCAAGGAACAGCTCACGGACGGCGGCGCCAAGCTCCTCGCGGCCCTCGCCCTGCTTGGCCGAGAGCTCGATGACCCTGCACCCCAGCCCCGCCAGCAGCGAGCGGTCAAAGCGGTCGCCAAGATCGTTCTTGTTCAGCACCACAACGGTCCTCGTGCCAAGGGAGGCGATGTAGTCGATGAGCTCCCTGTCCTCGGCGTCGGCGGCCTCGGAGGTGTCGAAGACGGCGATGATAAGGGCGCAGTCCGCAAGGCGCTTCTTTGCATTAGAGACGCCCATGCTCTCCACCCTGTCCTCGGTGGCGCGGATGCCTGCGGTGTCGGAGAGCCGAAGCTCGAAGCCACCCAGCTGCACGCCCTCCTCGATGACGTCTCGGGTGGTGCCTGCCAGATCGGTGACAATGGAGCGCTCGTAGCCCAGCAGGGTGTTCATAAGCGTAGACTTTCCCACGTTGGGCTTGCCCGCGATGACGGTGTCGATGCCGCGCCGCAGCAGCATACCCGTGTCGTAGCCTTGGATGAGCTTTTTCAGGCGGGCGCGGGCGGCGGAGACAGTCTCGGTCAGGGCGCGGCGCTCCACGGCGGGAAGATCCTCCTCGGGATAATCGACCCAGGCCGCCAGCTCGCCCAGAGCAGTTACCAGCTGCCGCTTGATGTCGTCGGCCTCCTTGAAGAGCCTGCCCTCCTTGGTGAGCCTTGCAGCCCTGAGGGCGTCCTCGCCACGGGCGCTTATCATGTCCATTACGCCCTCGGCCTGAGTGAGGGAGAGCTTGCCGTTAAGGAAGGCACGCTTGGTGAACTCGCCGCGGTCGGCCTGCTGACAGCCGTTTGCAAGGCAGAGCCTGAGGACGCGCTTGGCGATATAAACGCCGCCGTGGCAGGAGAGCTCGGCGGTGTCCTCTCCGGTGTAGGAATGGGGGGCGCGGAAGATGGTGAGGACGGCGTCGTCAACGGCTTCATTCGTGGCGGGGTCGATGACCCTGCCATAGGCGCAGGAATAGCCGGGCATATCCTGCACACTTGGAAAAGACAAAAAAGGAGAAAAGACCCGCGACGCCACATCGACGGCTCCTTCTCCGCTTATTCTTATTACAGCCAGCCCGCCCTGCGCGAGGGGCGTACACACGGCGCAAACGGTAGACATTTTTATCACTGCTTTCGTTTTTTTCAATGCATAATTATTTTGCGGGGCGGAGGGTTGAGTTGATAGTTGATAATTATGAGGCGCGGAATCTTTCGGCCCCCTCGCGGAGCGCATTAAAAAACGCGCGCGGGGGACTCGCGTCAGAGGCTTGTCGCGGACCCGCGAAATAGGCGCAGACTTAGTGCCTTACACTCGGCGCGGCACCGATGAAAGAGGAGACCGTTAACTTGCGCCCCGCTCCACCCCGCTGGGGGCGTAATGCTGCGCCGTAACGACGTCGCCTCCTCCACAAGGCAGGAACAGCGAGGGAGCGCAGCGGCCAAGCGCTTTCCGTCCATAGGAGGAGAGGGGTTCCTGCTCCTAACTCTCAACTCTGAGCCCCAGAACCTAAAGCTCCACTGCTACGACCACAAACCCCCGCCGATATGGCTTAACATACTCGGGGTGCTTGTCGGCCTCGGCGAAGATATATCCCTCCAGCTCTTGGACCTTTTCCATGATGGCCTGTATGGGCCGCTGCGCTACAACGGGGCAGTCCGGCGATAAGGCTATCACCCTCCTGCCCTCCAGCTCCATTACCCGAAAGGGGAAAATGCGGCAGTCAAAGGGCTTCCCATCTCCAAGGATGCACCCCCGCTCGCTGTCCAGCAGCGGACAGACGTATAGCCCGCCCTCCGCCTGCTGCATTTTAAGGATGCTGCACTCCTCGCGGCTAACAAACTCCTGCTGCGGCCGCAGGGAGAGTATCTCCTCTTTAAGCTCCGGGGGGATGAGCGGTGTGTCCCAGAGGCTGTAGCCCTCGAAGGAGCAGCACTGCCTGCATTCGGCGCATTCCTCTCTCGAAAGCAGCCCGCCAAGCATTTACTCTCCGTCCTTTCGGGCGGCCTCTTCGGCGGCCTGACGGCGCTTGATAGCCTTGTCCTTGTACATCCGCTCGTCGGCGGACTTGATGAGGCCCTCAAAGCTGTCCAGCTCGCTGCTCTCCGTCGAGCGGTAGACGCCGATGCTGGCCGAGACCTTATAGGGCTTGCCCGAGGTGCGGTTTATGGACCTTAGCCTTGCCTCTATCTCCACCTTGATGTCGTCCACGGGCAGGGAGGAGGACATGAAGGCCACCATTTCGTCGCCGCCCATCCTGATGCACACGGCGTTCTCGGGGCAGGCGCTCCTGAGGGCGGTGGCGGTGGACTTGATGGCGAAGTCGCCTTCGTTGTGGCCGAAATTGTCGTTGATGTATTTCAGCCTGTCGAGGTCCATCATAACAACGGTGATGGGCTTGCTCTGGCGGTCCAGCTTTTCTATCAGCCTGTTATAGCTGCGGGTGCAGCCGCCGCGGGTAAAGAGGCCCGTCAGCTGGTCATACTGCGAGAGCATACGCACCTGCTCGGTGATATGCTTCTGATAGCGCATCGTTCTGTAGGCGCCCAGCGAGTTGTTCAGGGCATTGACTATCTGAGGTATCTTCTCGTAATTCTGGAGATCGTAGTTCTGGAAATTGAACACCACATAGCCCATAGAGATGTCAAGAAAATTCAGGGCGGTGAAGATTATCGGATAGCCCGTGAGCAGCGCCACCTCGAGCCCCGGGAAGAGACCCTTTGCCGGGAAGTCGTGAGGGGCGAACGGCGGCGGCGCATCGGAATCGAAGAAGACACAGAGGGTCTCGCCAAAGCCGCGCTCGTAGCTGCGGTCGAAGGGATCAACGGTCTCGTCGGTCCAGTCCTTCTTCAGCATCACGCGCATATTGTAGATTATATTGGTGGAGAGCTCGTTGGCTGCGGCCCTCAGGTTCTCGCTGGAGAGTATGCGGACGCCGATCTCGTTGAAGGACTTCTCCTCCTCCTTATATCTGTAGAAGCGGGAGTGGAGGTCGCTCAGGTGCTTGGCAACGTTTATCAGGCCGCCGCCCGAGCAGCCGCAGCTCTCGTTTATTATCATTCTGGGGCTTATCATGAAATTCTCGCCTGCGGGGAAATCCTCCTGAGGCAGCAGCAGGAGCTCTGTGATCTTGCGGGCGATATCGCCGTAGCAGCAGAGGCAGCTGGTTATTCTGGGAGAAGAGAAATTTATATCGAGTATTCCGTCGAAGCCTGTTACAACGACCTCGTCGGGTATCTTTACGCCGGAATTTGAGAGAGTGTCGCTGACGGTGACGGCCATGGAATCGTTGGCGCAGATGATGGCTCTGGGAAGGTGGTCGCGCTCCAGCAGGCGCTTGCAGGCGGCGGCGGTAGGCACGCTCCAGAAGTCGCCGTAGCTTACCATGGTCTCTTGATCGAAGGGGATGTTTTTTTCTTTTAAGACGCGCTTGAAGACGTTGAGCCTTGCCTCGCTGAAATCGTTGCCCTGAATGCCGGCCATGAAGTGCAGGTCGGTGATGCCGTGGTGCTCGACCACATGGCGGACCACAAGTTCGAAGCCGCTCACATAGTCAAAGCCGATATTGACTACGTCGTTTCTGTTCCCGCCGATCATGATAACTGGCTTATCGAAGATCTCCGCTTTTTCGATGAGCTTATCTACTATCTGTTTGTTTTTTATCATCTCATCGACGATGATAAGTACATCGACGGTGCGGAAGTCCAGCAGGTCAAAGACAGTGACCTCGCCGCGCTCGCTGGGGGTGTCCCAGAAGAGGTCAGAGGTAGTGTGGAAGACGAAGAGCCTATACCCGATCTCCTGCAAACACTTATTGAGCTCGACGGTTATCTCGTGGGCAGACTCGTCATGTATCCTTGAAAGACACAGCCCCGCTATCTTATATTTACCGATCATTTTTTCAGCCCCCTTTTCAGGAAGAAACACTTTCCCAATATACTATGTATTATAACACACGAACTCTCCCAAGTCAAGGCCTTAACGGCAGGCAAGACGGATATCAATTTTCGTTTTTCTATATGCAATTTTGCCGCTCTGCGGCAAAATTGCGGATGTCGAAAGAGGGTATTCCCCCGCCGCTGGCGGGGGAATACCCTCTTTCGATCAAATATTGATCTCCGTGAGCAGAGGCTCCCTCACGGTGCGGCAGCTGCCGTGAGAGCAGAGCTTAAATACGAACAAAGAGATATTCTGCCCTGCACAGGGTAGAATATCTCTTTGTTTACTCCTGCTCCTGCTGGGCAGGCAGCGCCTCTGCCTCGAACCAGAAGGTAGAGCCCTTGCCCTCCTCGGACTTTACGCCGAAGGCCCAGCCGTGCTTTTTCAGTATCTCCTTGCAGATGGAGAGGCCGAGGCCGGTACCCACCACGTCCCGCTTGTACTTCTCGCCGCGGTAGTAGCGGTCGAAGACCTTTGGCAGCAGCTCCTTTGAGATGCCGCGGCCGTTGTCGATGACCTCGATGCGGACGGCGTTTTGCTTATTGGTCTGCTTTATCCTGATGCGCTTGCTGTCGCCGCTGTAGTTGATGGCATTGTTGATGAAATTATACAGCACCTGATCCACCTTGTCGGCGTCGCCGCGGATGGTCCTGTCCTCGTCGGGGACGAAGCTTATGTCATAGCCCTGCTCCTCGATGAGCAGCGTATAGCGGGTGAGGACGTCGTGTATCTTATCGTGGACGGAGAACTCGCTGTAGTTGAGCTCCATATTGCCGCTCTCCAGCTTTGAGAGCTCCAGGATATTGTTTACAAGGTTCGTTAGCCTGTCGGCCTCGTCGATGATTATATTAAGGTGCTCGTTTCTCTTCACGGGGTCGTCGCCCGAGAGGTCGCGTATCATCTCGGCATAGGCCTTGACCATTGTAAGGGGGGTGCGCAGGTCGTGAGAGATATTGGCGATGAGGTCCGTGCGGAGCTCCGAGACCTTGCCGATCTCGATCTTTGCCTTGTCCAGCACTGCCGAGAGCTCCTCGATCTCCTTATAGCCCTTGGCGTCGAACTCCACGCCGAAATCTCCCGCGGCGAACTCCTTGGCGGTCTCGGTCATATCCACGATGGGCTGTGAGAGCCGCTTGGAGATGAACATTGTGATGATGAAGGCCAGCTCAAAGAGGATGATGGTTATGAATATCAGATGCTCGCGGATGATGGAGACGGTGGAGTCGATGGGGTCCACGGCGGTCTCCACGAAGATATAATAGGGCTCCTCGCTCTCAGAGGTCTCAAAGCTCATGCAGAAGAATATCTCCTCGCTGCCGAAGTCCTCGTTCTTCTGGGTCCGTGTGAGCTCGTCCTTGCCGCTGTCGGCAAGCTCCGAGCGCAGCTCATAGATATACTTTCCGTGCTCGCCGTAGATATCCCGGAAGAGGAAGGAGAAGCTTCCAAGGTTGTTCTCTCCGACGATGACATTGCCCGCATTGTCCGTTATCACGATGCACATACTGTTATCGAAGGCGGTGCGCTTGAGCACGGACCTCAGGTCTCCCGAGTCGTACTTTCTTGTAATGTTCTTTGCGGCGTTGGATACCGAGCGTATCTTTGCCGAGCGGTAGTAGCTGGCGAGGAAGAAATACTGGAACACCCACAGCAGCAGCAGTATGAGCAGGGCGAAAACCATGAAATACAGCCAGACATAGGAGCGCAGGCTGCGCCGCTTTCTTGCGGCCTTATCTGATCTTTTCAAACTTATAACCCATTCCTCTCAGCGTAACGATAAGGTTTCTGTAGGGGCCAAGGCTGTTGCGCAGCATCTTGATGTGGGTATCGACGGTGCGGTCGTCGCCGTAGAAGTCGAAGCCCCAGACCTCCTCAAGCAGCTTTTCGCGGGATAGGGCGATGTTCATATTCTTGACGAGATAGAACAGCAGATCATACTCCTTCGGGGTCATAGAGGCCTTGACGCCGTCGATGGTGACCTCGCGGGCGGTAAAGTTTATCACCAGGCCCTGATAGGTGATGACGTCCTCGGTCTTCTGGGAGGCCTTGACCCGGTTCATGACGGCCTTTACCCTTGCCATGAGCTCCTTGGGCGAGAAGGGCTTTACCACATAGTCGTCCACGCCGATCTCGAAGCCGAAGAGCTTGTCGTACTCCTCTCCTCTGGCGGAGAGCATTATGACGGGGATCTCCTTTAGCTTTTTTATCTCCTTGCAGGCGGAATAGCCGTCCAGCTTGGGCATCATGATATCCATGATGATGATATCGAAGTCCTGCTCGCGGACCTTTGCGACGGCGTCCATGCCGTCCTCGGCCTGAGTTACCTCGAAGCCGTTAAATTCCGCATACTCTCTGATGAGCTCTCTAATCCTTATCTCATCATCCACAACTAACATTTTAGGCATAGCGCTACCTCCGTTTATATTCAAATATGATAACACGCCAATGTGTACACCGCGTGACAGGGCGGTGTTGTCTTTTTATATTATAGCACAAGGGGGCGGGGTTTTGCAATAGTTTTTTGAGGGAGCCGAGAAATCAATTTGTAACTATTTGTTTCCGAGGCACGCTTGAAATAGGAGAGGAGCTGTGATATACTTTATGGCAGCATCACACAGAGGCCGTGGGGCATCACATAAGAAAAAGAGAGCCTCGAAGCAAACGGAAAAGGAGACGGCATAACCAAGCTCGAGTAGTGATGCGCCGATCGGCTGTCTGAAAAAGGCGGCCGATTTTTTTGTGGGGCTGTCAGTTTTTTGGCGCGGTGGCGCACTATATATACAGAAGTAATTCCTGCGAAAGGCGGTGGGGGTATGTCGGACGAAAAAATATTGCAGAGGCTAAGGCACAGCGAGGACGAAGGCTTTGCGCTGCTGGTGAAGAAATATGCCCCCTACGTTCGCACGGTGGTGCGGTCGCGGCTGGGAGAGCTGGGGGACAGCAGCCTGACCGAGGATGCCGTGAGCGCGGTGTTCTTTGAGATACTTAAAGCGCTGCGGCGCCGAGGCCGAGAGGTCAGGAGCCTTAAGGCCCTTATCTCGGTGATCGCGGTGCGGCAGAGCTCGGCCATGTTCTCGGAGCAGGCCAAGAGCCTGCGGGCGGTGCCCCTTGAGGAGCAGTTCGAGGAGCCCATGTACGAGGCCGCCTACGACCGCGCCGAGCTGGTGCAGTCCTTGAAGAGCTTGGGCGAGCCCGACTGCGAGATATTTTTGAGAAAATACTTCCTTGGGCAGAAAAGCGCCGAGATAGGCGAGGCCCTTGGGATGAAGACCAACACTGTAGATCAGAGGATATCCCGGGGGCTGAAAAGGCTTAGGGACATGATGGAGGGCTGAGGTATGGAGAGGTTCTTAAAAGACTTTTTTGCCACCGCCGACGAGCAGGAGCTGGCGGAGTTCGAGCCTGAGCTTGAAAGGATAATCAAAAGCTGCCCCGACGAGGACGCGGGGATAATATCCCGAGTGAACGAGCGGGCAGTGGCCGAGGGCGAGCCCCTGAGGGCCTCGGCTCCGCTTAAAAAGAAAACGGCGCTGCCTGCGGTGGTGGCGGCGGTGCTGACCATAGCGCTGTTTGCGGGGATATTCAGCCGCCTTGGGCCCCAGCAGAGGTCGGGGCCCGAAGCCCCTCCGACAGTGGCTGCTCCCTCGGAGGATAGCATCACTGACATTGCCCCGAACGACAGCGAGGGGGGCGACGCGCTAAGCTACGAGGACACTATGGCCCTGCAGGTCTACGACTTTTTCGACGCCTGCTGCGTGGCGGCTGGGGAGGGTATGCTGAGCCTCGACGACCTGCCCTTCAGGGGCTTTGTGGCCGATCTTGAAGCCCCCGACAGCATGGGCTATAAGACCCTTATGGAGCTTAAACAGAAGCTGGAGCAGGGCTACAGCACCCTTGCCTCAGAGCTCTACTATGGGCGGGGGCTCACCTATGACATCCCCGGCTTCTTTTCCGCCGAGACGGACCGAGACGGCGTGGTCACGGTCCATATACCCCAGCCGGAGCTTCCGGAGAGCGGCAGGCTCTATGTTTACATCACGCCTGACCTGACTGTGGCCATCGCCCAGTGGCAGCCCTCGGCAAACAGCCCCTACGCCAGCCGCAAGGGCGAGAGGGAGAATATAACGGTCATCGGCTTCGGCGAGGTGGTCCGACCCGACATGGCCTACGGCTCCTCGGCCTCCGGCACGGTCTACGACTCCGACGCCGTCCCATGGGAGGAGAGCGGGGACTATTCCGATATCCTGACGAGCTTCGGGGCAGAGACCGAGGGGCTTAGGGTCTTTGAGCACCCCCTGAGGATGTCCTCCTCCGGCAGGCTTGGGCTGATGCTGGCGGGCTACAGGAAGCTTGGCGGCTATCCCTTTATGGAGCTCTACCTGCTGGCTGAGTCCACGGACGGCCTGCCCATTATCCCGGACGGGACAGAATATCTTGAAACGGACATAAGCGCAGGCTTCCTCGAAAGCTACGAAGCATCCGGCTGGGCGCTCGGGTGGACGACGAACAGTGAAGACCCCACCCACATGATGTGCCGCCTGACCCTGCCCCTGCCCGAGGGCCAGAGCTTCGAGGACATGAGGAACAGTGTGCTGACGCTGGACATCGGCAACATCGCAAGCCCCGACGAGGTCTACTATTACAACTCCTGCCAGCTTATGCTGGTGCTGCTGGAGGAGGGCTATCAGCCGGCGGCGGAGCTGTCGATAACCAAGGTCCGGGGCGACGGCACGGAGCTTGGGTCCCTTGACGCCGATGACAGCGAGCTCCGGGAGCAGGTCATGAGCTTTATAGGCTCTGTGGTCCACACCCCTGCAGGCATCTCCTTGAGCCGCATATCTGACAGCTATCACATCGAGCTGGACCCCGAGACGGTGTACTACCATATCACCTTCGGGGAGGTATCGGTGGTGTGCTCGACGGACACGGACATTGACCCGAACACCCTTCTTTACGGCGCCCTTCAATCCTATGTGGAGGCGGGCAACACCCTTTATGTCGTAAGCTCCGGCAGAGAGGAAAACAAGGAGCTGGTGGCCCTGCTGGACGAGAAGTTTTCATAATTGCACAAAGTAAAAAAGTTATCTCACCACAAAGGGGTGAGATAACTTTTTTTATCTGTTCGTTCTTTTGTTTATTGACCTTATGATATATTTCCCGCAAAGCACAGCGCTTTTCCCCACATTGTAAACATGCTCGTGGAAGGCCTTGTCAATAGCCTTGCTGTACTGCTCTTTTTCGGAAAGCACCTGATCTATCAGCTCGCAGATATCATCAAGCGCATCCGGGGCAACGACCTTGCCCATCACGGGCCTCAGCCTTTTGTTCATGGGCTCGATGTTTATCTGCTCGTAATCATGATTCATGATCTTCATGGGGGTATCAATATATACCACAGGGTGCTTGGTCACAAATGCAAACTCACAAGCGATGTCCGACCAATCCGTGATGAGCAGATCGGATTCCATAACGGGGTTTGTTATAGAAAAATCAGTCTGTATCTCGATATTGTCAAAGGACGCATATTTTTCCTTCATCTGCTCGAAGCGCTCGGGCTCATGCCTTACCTGCTGGGGGTGAGGACGAAGTATGATATCATAGTCGCCCTTTGAAAGCTCGTCAAGCAGCTTTTCGGCGCAGAGCTCGATAATGTTTTCGGGCTGCCAGGAGGGGGCTATCAGTATCTGTGGCCTTTCGTGGGCCGGATGCTCGCGGCTCTCATAGTCCGCCAGCATTGAATCTATCAAGGGGTAACCCGTTTCCACTATCAGCTTCTCTGGCGTTTTGTAGAGCTTTTCATAGGCTCTGATCTCTTCAAACTGGTCTATCCCGGGGCACAGTATCGTATCGAACCAATCGAGAGCGCCCTTGCGGTAAAACGAGATGCTTCCCATACCGTGGCAGGCAAAAACATACTCTATGTCCTTCCTTACCCGCGATCTCTTTATGTGATACTTTTCAAGATCGGGCACTGTCATAACGCACATATCGCAGTCGAGCTTCATAAACAGCGGGATAAGGTATCTGTCGCTTGAGACATAGTAGGACCTGATCTGCTCTCTCGGGTCCTTGAAAATGTTGTCGTTGGGGTCGCTGGTAACGTAATGTATCACTATATCGGAGTGCTCGCAGATGTAGCTTATAATAGCCTCATAATACTTGAAAAAGCCGTTGGACTCGGAGTAGAACATCAGCTGCATATCCTTGTTGGAGAAGAAGCGCTTGTAATCTGCGGCCTCTCTTTTTTTATGCTTGCTGTATTCCTCCTCCTTGAGCTTCTTCTGCTGTTTTATCAGCATAAGCTTGTTATAGTCTACGTATTTTTTCGGAGGTATGACAAGGTTGGTCACCACCATCAGCGGGATGGCAAAAAGGTTTCCAAATATCCAATATAGCCCGACGCCGCAGGGCACGATCAGCGCAAAATAGGTCGAGAAGGCGACCATAAACACGGTAGTGGCTATTTTATTCAGCTTGCCCTGGGCGATCTGCAAAACATTTAGCCTGTTCTGTGCAAAGCACAGCAGCCAGGCGCTCAAGCCGGCCAGCAGCGGGATGAGCAGGAGGATGTAGTTTCCCTTGAATGAGGGGGTCTTTCCGAGGTCTATACCGAGGAAGGTCATATCGAGCCCGAGGATGCTGCTGATGTCGCTGCGGCTCACGTCCGCAGGGGGCTCAAGGCCGGCTCTCAGCTTTTCGGCAATAGTGATCTGGTAGGTGCTGCCCGCATCGGAGATGCCGACCGTATTGATAAGCCAGCTGTTGAGCTTATCCACCGTCTCGCTGCCCACCGAGAGCACATAGCTGAGCGGCCTGTAGATAACGCCCACAAGCCCCAGGACTATCGGTATTTGCAGCAGCAGCGGAAGCATATCCAGAAACGGATTGTACTTATATTTTTTATAAAGCGCCACCTGCTCGTCGGTGTACTTGTCCTTGTCGTCTATGTACTTTATCTTCAATTCATCCAGCTTCGGCTGCAGGTTCACCATCTTGATGGAATTCTTCTGAGTCATTATGCTCAGAGGGAACAGCAGCACCTTTGTCAAAAGGGTGAACAGGATTATAGACAGCCCGTAGTTCCCGATGAGAGAATAGCAGGCGCGCATCACATAGCCGAGTATCTCGGAAAGGAAGGTGATAATATGTGACATACCGTTTCCTTAGCTGTCCTGCTCGGTCTCGTCGCCGTCCAGCAGGTCCTCGGCTGTCATTACGCCGCCCTGTGTTTCTCTCTCGGGAGCAGCCTCGGTATTACCCTCGTCCTTTTTGCGAAGCTTTCTTTTCATCCTGTTCAGGAATATGCCTATGCCCGTGCCGCACGCGATGACGATGCCCGCAATTATCTGTATCACATAACTTGTGGTTGCGGGGTCGATGTAAGCGTGGGCTGTCGGCGTCATAACAACGATCGCGCCCAGGGCATAGAAAGCAAACCGAAGTGCATTAAAAGCTTTTCTTTTCATAGTATCACATCACCTTTATAAAAAATTAGTTGTGTTATTTATATCCGCATATCATCAATAGGGCTCGCTGAGCTCAAGGAGGATGTCGGGAGGGCCTGCGTTTTCTCTTTCGGCAAGGTCCTCGCGGTCTCCCGTGAAATAGTATCCGTAAGCGGAACCGCCGTGGTTGTGATCGACATTTCGCTTGAAGTTGATATCTCCCACATACTCAAAGCCATACCGCTGAAAGACAAGGCGCTCTCTTTGCTCGTCCTCGGGGATATCAAAGATCGGCCGCCCAAAGAGAGCCTCGTCGCCTTCCCTTTCCAGTCCTGCGGCTGCAATGCAGGTGGCAAGATAATCGGTATGGTGTATGGGCGCACTTGATGTCTGCATCTCGTCGTGGTGCTCGTTCGCGGTCTTGATGTACCAGATAGGCATATTGTCCTTATTCAAGTGCTTACCGTGGTCGGAGGTCACGATGATGACAGAGGAGTCATAAAGGCCCATCTCCTTCAGCTGGTCGGTGTATTCCTTTAGTATATCCAGACAGTCGCAAACGCTGCCTGAGGCCGCTTCACGTGTTAGGCCGTGAGTCCCATCCAGATGCTCGACGATAAAGTAATTCTTATCACTTTCGGATCTCTCAAGCTTCAGTGATGTAAGAAAGCTATTGTTGCCAATTATGCACTCGTTTGAATAAAGGATGGCTCGGTCCATCTCTTCAACTTTGTTAAGGAACGAAGACTTTAGGAACAGCGGCATATATCTGTATGCGGCGAGAGTGTTAATATTGGAATACACACCCTCGTACATTACTTCTATGGTATCCTCTTCTTGGAATTCACAGTTGTCGAAGCTTTCGGCAAAGGCATTATAGTTATATGCGAAATCGCCGAACACGTTCACCGTGTAATTTGCCTCATGCAGCCTTGAATAAAACGAGGTGCAGCGCTCTGACGTCCAGCTCTCTTTGATCCATTCATTAAGGCTGTACTCGGGAGGCTCGTCGGCGCCCGAGAGCATCTGTGGTATTGACAGAAATGTTGAGTCATACATCATGCAGGCGTTGTCGTAGTATGTAAAGTCTTTAAGGCATTCAAACCTTTCCGGCTCCCTCTCATAGACGTCGTCAAAAAAATGCCTGTCTGCTTCGTCGAGAATAAATGTGATAACGTTTTTATTGCCGGAAACGACAAACTGCTCCTCGTTGTTGAGCATGTATCTTTCATGGGTCGAAAGGCTGTGGTCTGATGTTAAGATCAGGACCCCGAGAGAAAGCAGCTGTATGCCCCCAATGAACAGCCCTGCAAACACATGGGCGTTGCGCGCTATCGTGTTGCCCTTGATGGCCTTAAAGCGCCCAGATATCAGCAGGAACGCTATCGGCAGCAGGAACAGCAGCACCCAGATCACTGCGTTGATGATCTTTTGGGTGGCCATAGAGTCCCAATCCACAGGTTGCCCAATAAAAGCCGGAAGGTCCCGATTCATAAAGGCATACTGGCAGTACACACAAAGCGTAAGCCCAACGGCTGCGGCGGAGATGTACTTAAATGCCTTGTCGCTAAGCGAGCAGGCAGCTATAGAAGAGATCAGTATAAACACTATTGCCTTGATAAAAATATACGGCGCAAAATCAAAAAACACAAACAGAAAGTCCTTTGAATTCAGGAAATATGTCTCCGAAGGAACATACACGATGGTTGTAAACAGCAGGGGAAACGCTGCTGCCAGCGCCATGGGGAAGTTTTTCGGGTGCGGGCCGTCGGAAAGGAAATTTAGCAAGGCCGCCGATACAGTTTCGATAAGCGAGAAAAAGACCATACCGCAGGCTGCGGATGAAGCGAGCATATACAGCTTGCTGCCATCGGCGTAGCGATAAAAGCCGTGAGCCATATACGCAAGGGCAAGAGCGGCTATGATATGATATATGATGGGGAGCTTTATCAGCAGGGTGTGAAGCTTTATTCTGTAAAACAAAACGCACAGCAGCACGAGCACCGCTATGACAGCGGGCAGAGGGAGCTGGAAAAAGATAGTCATAAACACCGTTGCTGCGGCAAAAATGACCATAAACACGATGCCGTATATCAGGCCGACAGTCTTTGACTCGGAGATCGGCCGCAAAAGCAGTTTCAATACTGGCATAAAAGGACTCCCATCGAAAGGCCGGGCGTATCGGCGCCCCGCTGGTCAAGATATTTCAGTCTAATTATATCACATCACCATTAAAAAAGCAACCCTGAGCCGCTTTCACAGCTCCCCTGCTTCAAAAGAGAAGCGCATTATCTCAGTAGGTATCGCTGAGCTCAAGGAGTATGTCGGGAGGGCCTGCGTTTTCTCTTTCGGCCAGGTCCTCGCGGTCTCCCGTGAAGTAGTATCCGTAGGCGGCGCCCTTGTGCTCTTCATCTAAGCACCGCTTAAAGTCGATCTCTCCCACATACTCAAAGCCAAACCGCTGGAAGACAAGCCGCTCTCTCTGCTCGTCCTCGGGGATATCGAAGATCGGCCGCCCGAAAAGGGCCTCGTCGCCGTCCCTTTCAAGTCCCGCAGCGGCAATGCAGGTGGCAAGATAATCTATGTGGTGTATGGGAGCACTTGAGATCTGCATCTCGTCGTGGTGCTCGTTGGCGGTCTTGATGTACCAGATAGGGACGTTGTCCTTTGCACAGTGCACTCCGTGATCTCCCGTTACAATGATGACCGAGGAGTCATAAAGGCCCATTTCCTTCAGCTGATCCGTATATTCCCTGAGGATCTCCAGGCTGTCGCGCACGCGCTCGGGGATCGTTCCGCCTGCCTCTCCGTGAGTTCCGTCCAGATGTTCTACAATAAAGTAATTCTCGTCACTATCCGACTTTTTTAGCTTTAGCGCTGCGAGATACTCCTTGTTTTTCATTATGCAGGCATTTGAATAAACGACCGAGCTGCCAAGCCCATCCACCTTGTCGTAAAACGAAGGCTTTAGGATCATGGGCATATATCTGTACGCGGCAAGGGCGTTCAGGTTGGAGGCCCAGTCTTCATATTTTACGTTTACACTATTCTCCCTCTGGAACTCGCAGTTGTCGAAGCATTTGGCATAGGGGGTGTAGTCGTAGGAAAAGCTTCCGAAAACGTTCACCGTGTAATTCGCTTCATGGAGCCTCGAATAAAACGAGGTGCAGGGCTCCGACGTCCAGCTCTCATCCACCCATGCGCTAAGCTCGTACTCGGGAGGCTCGGTGGCCCCCGAAAGCATCTGCGGTATCGAGATATACGTTGCATCATACATCATGCAGGCATTGTTGTAATAGGTGAAGTCTTTAAGGAAATCAAACCTTTCGGGCTCCTGCTCGTAGATGTCATCGAAGAAATGTCTGTCCGCCTCATCAATGATAAATGTAATAACATTTTTATTCCCGGAAACAACGAACTGCTCTTCGCCGCTGAGCATATACCGCTCGTGGCCGGAGAGGTTGATGTCAGTAGTAAAGATCATGATAATAAGCGAGAGCAGCTGTATACCGCCCAGCAGCAGCCCTGCAAACACATGGGCGTTGCGGGCTATGGCGCTGCCCTTGATGGCCTTAACGCGCCCGGAGATCAGCAGGAACGCTATGGGCAGCAGGAACAGCAGCACCCAGATCACCGTGTTAATTATCTTTTGGGAGGTCATAGAATCCCAGTCCACGGGCTCGCCGATAAAAACGGAAAGGCTGCGGTTCATAAAGATATACTGGCAGTACACGCAAAGCGTGAGCCCCACTGCTGCCGCAGACAGCCCTCGGAAAGCCTTGTCGCAGAGCGCACAGGCCGCAACGGAAATTATCAGTATCAGAACAGTTGCCTTGACGATGATATACGGCGCAAAGTCCTCAAACACAAACAGCAGGCTTCTTGAATTCACAAAATACGTCTCCGAGGGGACGTAAACGATGGTGGTAAACAGCAGAGGGAAGACCGCCGCCAGCGCCATGGGAAAATTTTTCGGGTGGGCGCCGTCGGACAGGAAGCTGAGCAAAACTGCCGAGGCCGTCTCAACAAGGGAAAAGGCGACCACGCCGCAGGCCGCGCAGGCCGCAAGCATATACAGCCTGCTGCCGCCGACGCTGCCGTAGAAGCTGCGGGCCGTATACACAAGGGCCAGCAGGGCAATGATATGATAAATGACAGGAAGCTTTATTAGCAGGTCGCTGAGCTTTGCTTTGTAAAACAAAATGCACAGCAGCAAAATCGCTGTTGCGAATGCGGGGATAGCGGGCTTGTATATGACTGCCATGAAAACCGATGCTGCAAAAAACAGGAGCATGAACACAAGGCTGTATATATGGCCGACGGTCTTTGAGCTTGAAAGCGGCCGCAAAAGCAGATTCAATACTGGCATAAAAAACAACTCCCGATCAGAAGACTATGTCCGCAGGCGGCGCTTAGGTGCCGCCGCCAATGCGCAGCATGGGATATGGCTTTATTATAGCATATCAGTGCCTAAAAAGCAACCCTGAGCAGCCGAAGCCTGCTCCCCTGCTTTAACATCAGTAGCCCTCGCTGAGCTCGAGGAGGATGTCGGGAGGGCCGGCTTTTTCTCTTTCCACCAGATCCTCGCGGTCTCCCGTGAAGTAGTATCCGTAAGCGGCGCCCCTATGGTTGGGATCGACACATATCTTGAAGTCGATATCCCCCACATACTCAAAGCCGTACCGCTGAAAGACAAGGCGCTCTCTCTGCTCGTCCTCGGGGATATCGAAGATCGGCCGCCCGAACAGGGCCTCGTCGCCGTCTTTTTCCAGCCCTGCGGCGGCAATGCAGGTGGCAAGATAATCGGTATGATGTATGGGTGCACCGGAGAACTGCAGCTCGTCATGATGCTCGTTGGCGGTCTTGATGTAAAAGATAGGAGTGCCGTCATATCTGTAATGCACGCCGTGATCGGCAGTTACGATGATGACAGACGAATCATAGAGGCCCATTTCCTTCAGCTGGTCGATGTATTCCGTCAATATGTCCAAGCATTCGTAAACACGCTCGGAAACAGGCTTGCTTGACCACCTGTGAGTTCCCTCCAGATGCTCAACGATAAAGTAATTCTTATCGCTTTCAGATCTTTCAAGCTTTAGCGATGCAAGATACGGCTCGTTTTCCATTATGCATTCGTTTAAGAAAACGACCGGTTTGTTCTGCCCATCGTACGCATCATAATATGATCGCTTTAGAAACAGCGGCATATATCTGTATGCGGCGAGGTTATTCAGATTAGAATACACATCCTCATATTTTACTTTTATAGCGTCCTCGGTCTGGAACTCACAGTTGTCGAAGCTTTCGGCATAGGGGGTGTAGTAGTCAAGCGAGAAATCGCCGAATACGTTCACCGTGTAATTTGCTTCATGGAGCCTTGAATAAAATGCGGTGCAGCGCTCCGATGACCAGCTCTCGTCTATCCATTCTTTAATATCGTACTCGGGAGGCTCGTCAGCGCCCGAGAGCATCTGCGGTATCGACAGCCAGGTCGAATCATACATCATGCAGGTGTTGTTGTAGCAGGTAAAGTCTTTAAGGCATTCAAACCTTTCGGGCTCCTGCTCATAAACATCATCAAAATAATGCCTGTCTGCTTCGTCAAGAATAAAAGTGATAACGTTTTTATTGCCGGAGACGACAAACTGCTCCTCGTTGTTGAGCATATATCTTTCATGCTTTGAAAGGCTGTGATCTGATGTGACGATCAGGACCCCGAGCGAGAGCAGCTGAATGCCGCCGATGAAAAGCCCTGCAAATACATGGGCGTTGCGCGCTATGGCGTTGCCCTTGATGGCCTTGATGCGCCCGGAGATAAGCAGGAATGCTATCGGCAGCAGGAACAGAAGTACCCAAATAACAGCATTTATTATTTTTTTAAGGAGCATTGAATCCCAGTCTATCGTATCGCCAATAAAGATCGGCAGGTCCTTATTCATAAAGGCATACTGGCAGTACACACAAAACGTAAGCCCCACTGCTGCCGCAGAAGCTCCCCGAAACGCCTTGTCGCTCAATGCACAGGCGGCTATAGAAGAGATCAGTATGAACGCTATTGCCTTGATAAAAATATACGGTGCAAAATCAAAGAACACAAACAGAAAGTCCTTTGAATTCAGGAAATATGTCTCCGAAGGAACATACACGATGGTTGTAAACAGCAGGGGGAAGGCCGCTGCCAGCGCCATGGGGAAGTTTTTCGGGTGAGGGCCGTCGGACAGGAAGCTGAGCAGCGCCGCCGAAACGATCTCGATAAGCGAGAAAAAGACCATCCCGCAGGCCGCGGATGAAGCGAGCATATACAGCTTGCTGCCGTCAACATACAGGTAGAAGCTTCGCGCCATATACGTAAAGGCCAGCAGGGCTATTATATGATATATTATCGGGAGCTTTATCAGCAGAGTGTGCAGCTTTATCCTGTAAAACAAAAAGCACAGCAGCAGTAGCACCGCTATGACCACGGGCAGCGGAAGCTGAAAGAAGACGGTCATAAACACTGTTGCCGCGCCAAAGAGAAGCATGAACACAAGACCGTATATCAGGCCGAAGGTCTTTGAATCGGATATCGGCCGCAAAAGCAATTTCAATACTGGCATAAAAAACAACTCCCTATCAAAAGGCCGAGGGTCAGCGGCACTTAGATGCCGGTTTATATATTTTTCAGATTCTCCATAAAATTCCGTTTGTTCTCTATTGCCGTAGTGGTCGGCCTGCCAAGGTCATCTCTCGCGCCGATGGAGCACTTGACCTCGATAAGGGAAAGCTCATTATTCGCCTTTGCTTCTGCAAGTGCTGTGTCCAGCCTTTCAAAGCTGTCCACGCTCACCGCATTCGGATAACCGCAGGCCTTGGCCACGCCCACAACGTCGATCTGACCGGCAACCGTAGGCATACCGCCCACAGTCTCGTGTGCCGAGTTGTTGATGACAATGTGGACCATATTATTCGGCTTGTTCGCACCGAGCACAGCCATGCTGCCCATATGCATCAGCACCGCACCGTCGCCGTCGATGCACCAGAGCTTACTGTCGGGCTTGTTTATCGCAACGCCCAGAGCAATAGAGCTTGAATGGCCCATGGAGCCGACCGTCAGGAAATCGTACTTGTGGCTCTGGCCGTTGGCTTCTCTGATCTCGAAAAGCTCGCGGCTCGCCTTTCCTGTGGTGCTGACAATCGGGTCCTCGCCGCTGACTGCAACGATATGGCGGATTATCTCCTCGCGGATCATCGTGTTGTCATTCTTATACTCGACCTTTTCATCATAGCTTATGGCACCCTTGCGAATAACGAAGGCCACCTGCTTGCCCTTTGCAAGCACAGAATTAAAGCCGTCCATAGCGGCCCTGACCTCGTCCTCGGTGGTGTCCTTGCCAATGATGAAAGTTGAGATATCCATATCCTCCAGGAGCTTAACGGTGACCTCTCCCTGATAGATATGCTGGGGCTCGTCATGGATTCCCGGCTCGCCGCGCCAGCCAACGATGAAGACCATCGGGATGGCGTAGACCTTGTCGTTCAGCAGACTTGCCACAGGATTGATGATGTTGCCCTCGCCGCTGTTCTGCATATAGACCACAGGCACCCTGCCCGTGGCAAGATGATAGCCCGCCGCAAGAGCGGTGCAGTTGCCCTCGTTTGCGGCGATTATGTGGTGCTTACGGTCTATGCCGTAGGTGTTCATCAGGTAGTTGCACAGCGCCTTCAGCTGGCTGTCGGGCACCCCGGTGTAAAAGTCTGCGCCTATTATTTCAACAAGTTTTTCGACTTTCATTTTTGCACCTCAATTATATTTCTCATAGTCCGCATCAAACTCCGCAAGCTCGGCGACCGTATCTATCTCAACGATCTGATCGGCGGTCACGGGGTTTATAACAAGGTCAAGCTTTTTAAGCTGCTGATCTACTATCTCGTCCCAGTATAGCTGCTCGTGGCCTTCATGGTCGTAGGCCTCTTCAACAGCGTCTGCAATTATCCTTGCGTCCCTCTGCTTGAAGTAAGAAATGCCGACCATGTTGTAGGTGTCCTTTCCGCCCTTGCCGACTCTGATGATGATCCCGTTCTCATCAAGGTCGAACACCCAGTCGTCCGAATAGCCCTCCACCATCCTGCCGTAGTAGCAGGACTTGTCCAGCTTTGCCGTAAATATCGACGGGTCAGAAACGTAAAGATCGGCCTCGCAGACAAAGCAGTCGGCGGTCCTCATCATCTCTCTTGCAGCGTAGATCGAGGAGATGTTGTTTTTCACCGTGTACTCCTTGTTCTCGATGATAGAAACATTCGGATATTTTTCGGCGAGAAAACCAAACTGCCCGCCAAGGTAGCCAACGACTATGTATATATGCCCGACGCCCCTTGCTTCGAGGCCTTCTATTACAGTATCTATCAAATGGCGGCCGTGCGCCCTCACAAGGGGCTTCGGCACCCTTTCGGTAAGGGGCGCCATTCTTTTGCCGAGGCCTGCTGCCATTAGTATTGCGATCTCTTTTGACATGATCTCTTCCTACTTATTCTTGCTCATTATCAGGTGGAAGGTGAAATCATCGTTCCAGTAGCCTTCCATATCGCAGCTGTAAAACTCGAGCTGCATATCGTGACCTGCAGCGAAATCCTCAAAAAGCTTTCTGCTGTAGAAGAGCTTCGGAAGATCGCGGTAGCGCTCCTCATAGTCCTCGATCTCGGCCTTCCTGAAAGCATGATAAGCGTCCTTCTTTTCAATATCGTGAATATCTATCAGCGCGATGGCGCTGTTGGCCTTGTTGTACATTCTCTCAAGCACGGCCAAGGCGTAATCATAGCTTTCAAAATATGAAAAAACAGAGTTTGAGAGGAGGCAATCATACTTCGGCTCTTCGGGCGTGTAGGCCGCCTCCGCACAAAGCAGATCATCCGTGTCCAGCACTTTTTCGGCTATTGAGATAAGCGCGTTTGAATAGTCAAGTCCGCCGACCCTCCAGCCGTCCTGAGCGAACATAAAAAGATTTGCGCCCGAACCGCAGCCAACCTCATAGATCGACCTGCTCGATGGTCCGTATTGCAGCAGCTTGTCCTTTGTCGTGTTATACTGCTTGATCAGAGAGTCAAGGGGGATGCCTCCAACGACATCGAAGCCGTTGCATCTTTTAAGCTCGGCGAACAGCTCGTTTTTATCGGCCTTGTCCAGCACCTCGGCTCTGAGCTCCCGTTTCTCCCAGATCTTTTTCCAGTTGTTCACAAAGATCACCCTCCATCATATTTCATCTATCAGCGTGATGATATCCTTGATAGGCAGCAGCCTGTCATCAACTTCCTTTGCGCGGTGATATCTGAGGATATCCTCGGCGGTTTTCTGCATTGCGGGAAAAGCCGAACGTGTCAGCTGGTTCGCATAGATGACGATGTTCACTCCATGAGCTGCAAGCTCATCCTCAGTGATGATGTCAAAGCTGCTGGGGACTACGACCAAGGGAGTCTTTAAGTCACTTGCTCTGAATTTGTCGCAGAACTCGATTATCTCGGCAGGGTCCTTTTTGCGGCTGTGTATCATTATGCCGTCAGCCCCCGCCCTTACAAAGGCAAAGGCTCTCTCCAGGGCATCCTCCATCCCTTTTTCAAGGATAAGGCTCTCGATACGGGCAATTATCATAAAATCATCCGTGAGCTGGGCCTTTTTTCCTGCGGCGATCTTCGCGCTCATCTCTTCTATAGTCGCCTGCGTCTGCTCGACCTCTGTTCCGAAGAGGCTGTTCTTTTTAAGCCCCTTCTTGTCCTCGATGATGACAGCGGACACACCCATTCTTTCAAGAGAGCGGACATTATATACAAAATGCTCGGTCAGTCCGCCTGTGTCGCCGTCGAAGATAATCGGCTTGGTGGTGACCTCCATGATGTCGTCGATCGTCCTGAAACGCGAGGTCATATCGACGAGCTCGATGTCGGGCTTGCCCTTTGCGGTGGAGTCGCACAAGGAGCTGAGCCACATTGCGTCAAACTGGTCAAGCATGCCCTCATGCTCAACGACCGTCTTTTCAACGATCAGCCCCGTCAGGCCGCTGTGAGCCTCCATTGCCTTAATTATCGGCGTCATCTCGATAAGCTGGCGGAGGCGCTTCCTTCTGTACTCCGGCATAGCCAGCTTCTCCCGCAGCTGAAGGTCTATCTTCTTGACCTTCTCGTTATATGTATAGGGAATATCCACAAGCTCTCCGCCGAACTTTTCCAGCAGCGCGACAACATGAGCCCTTATCGTTCTTTCAGGGCCTTCCTTCCAGTTATCCCCGTGAAGAACATAGTCCGGTCTCAGCTCGGCAATGATGTCATCATACAGCATATCGTCCTGGATAATGACCTCGTCTACGCCTTCAATATTGCGGTATAGCCTTACTCTTTCCTCCTGGCTGATGGTAGGGAACTTGTTATAGCGGATAAGGGCCTTATCGGAAAGGCAGCCAACTACGACCTTTCCCAGCCTCTTGGCTGTGTTGATGACATTCATATGCCCTTCATGGATAACATCTGTGCAAAAACAAGTATAAGCTGTTTTCATGTCAACACCTCATTTGCTGTAGACCACAGGTATCTGAACGCCTGTTGCTTCAAGCGCTTCCCTGAACACCTCGAAGAAATCCTTTATATCACCCTCATCTATAGCCCCAAGAGCGCAGAGGCGGAAGGTGTTTGTAGTGCTTATCTTTCCGGGATAGATAGTATATCCCCGCTCATAGCAATAGTCGTGCACCTTCTCAAAGCTCCAGTTCTCGTCATCGGGATAGATCGCGGAGGAAACAAGACCGGCTCTGAGCTCAGGCTTGATGACCTGCCTGAAGCCCAGCTCCTCGAGGCCGTCGTTGATAGCGTTGAACACTCTGGTATGTCTTGCCCACTTAGCCTCTTCGCCCTCTGCCCAATACTCTTTAAGAGCCTGAATGGTGGCGTAGATAGTCTGGACAGGCGGAGTAAAGTGCATCTCTCCTGTCTTCTCAAAAAACTCGTACTGGAGATAGAGGTTGCAGTAATAGCTCCTCTTGGGGTAGTCCTTGCTTGCCTCAATTATAGCCTTATTTCCGACAATGAAGGAGAGCCCGGTGAAGGCCATAAGTCCCTTCTGTGCCGAGGCCATACAGAAGTCTATGTTATCCTTTTCAATGTCTATCGGGCGCATAGCGTATGTGGAAGTTGTATCAACTGTAAATGTAGCACCAAACTTATGAGCAAGAGCTCCGATCTCACGGATAGGATTGAGAATACCTGTGCCTGTCTCATTGTGTGTGGTATGCACCAGTCCGATATCGGGGTTATCCTTCAGGGTCTGCTCCACAACAGCAAGGTCAGGTCTTTCATCAACAGGGAATTGCAGGTCTATATGCGGCAGGCCATAGTACTGACAGATCTCGACAGCACGGGTGCTGTATGCGCCGTTGTTCACAACAAGCACCTTTTTGCCCTCGGGCAGCAGGCTGTTGACGCACACATCAATATTGATAGTCCCCGATCCGCAAAACAGCACGCTGGTATACTTGTCGAGGTCGCCGTGAACGATCTTAACAAGATCCTCGCGCAGGCCCTTCATCAGCCCGCCAAACTCCTTCTCGCGGGGGCAGATATCGGGGATGACCTGGGCGTATTTTACGGTATCGGTCGTGGTCGAGGGGCCGGGATTGAGCAGGATGTTTCTTTTGATCGGATCCATAGTATACCTCTTTTCTTTCGATCTGATAATAGATCATTGTAAACGATGGCCAAAAAGCCTGTAAAACGGATTTTTAGATAAACTGCAAAAATGTCAGCCTATTCGTCCTTGGAAAACACTCGCATTAAAATTTTTATATATTTATCAAGAAGAACAGAAAATATAATTACACAAAAGCATCAAAGAAAAAAAGCCCGCAAACCGAATGTTTGCAGGCTTTCATGTGGCAGGGGCAGAAGGGATCGAACCCTCGGCACGCGGTTTTGGAGTTAAGAACGTTTGTTCGCGCCGTATAATATAACCTCTTGAAAGTGCCGATTTTACGCGATTTTTAAAGCTCGCCTTGTAATAACTTGATGTATGATTTTACCTCTTTTTACGGTTTTAGTTGTCAAATAGTTGTCCGAAACCAGATCGTAGCCAAAGATATAACAACTTTTAGCAAGGGATTCCTCATTCCAAATTACAAGCCCTAATACTGCCAGTAAAAGCCCTGTTCTCATTATACCAAGGCTCTCTCCAGTTGTCAATATCCATAAATTAAAAAATTAATAGCCTGCAAGTACCCTCATGGTGCTTGCAGGCTATTATTGTTTTATGCTTCCTTTTTCAAGCTGTCCGCACTGGGCAGCGGCAGTATGTTGTGCAAAGTTTCCGCAGCTTGCGCTTCGGCACTCTGTATCGCATGAATGTATATCCTGCTGGTTGTTGCTGATGTGGAATGTCCTAACCTCTGCGCCACCGCCGAGATCGGTGTGTGCGCCGCAAGCAAAAGTGTCGCACAGGTGTGACGCAGGGAGTGCAGGCAAATGTCCGGCAGAACATTCTCCGCCACGAATTTATAAAACCATGCTGTCACCGTACCGGGATTGATAGGCTTGCCGTAATTGGTCGTAATCACTCGCCCGCTGTTGTGCCATTCAGAGCCAAGCATTGCCGCCTGTTCCTCCTGCCACCTCTTGTGATACTGAAGCAGCATTGCCAAGTCTGCGTCGATGTGGATAACTCTCTTTGAAGATATTGTTTTGGGTGTGCTTTCAAATACTCCCTTTTCAGGCAGATACAGGCTGCTCCGCATTATATGTATCAGATTTTTCTCAAAGTCTATGTCCTGCCATTCAAGCCCGCAGGCCTCACCTCGGCGCATACCTGTTAGCAATAATAAAGGTATGAGTACATCAAAAGGCTTGTCAGCCTTTTCATTTACCTTGATAAGAAGCTGCATTGCCTGCTCTTCATCAAGGTATCTCGCCTCCTTCTGCTGTACTCTCGGTGCTCTGACCCTTGAACAAGGATTGACGATAATCAGTCCGTCATACACAGCATTCTGCAATATATCCGACAGCACCCTATGGTGATGAAGAATAGTCCTTGCCGAAAGCTGCTTTTCAAGAGGGGTAAACAAATCCTCAAGCGGGAAGCGTAGAGCCTTTGACACAGCCTTCGCATTTTTCTCATTGAGGTTTCTTCCTGCCCTGATAGAATCGGTAGCTGTCAGTCCTATGCCGCATTTCTCCGCAAACTCCGGTCTGGTGTAGTCCTTCCTGCATATCTGCTTGCAGAGGTCTGTCGGCTTGTACTTTATGTCCTCTCTCTTTTCCTCGTAGAGATCGTCATAAAAAGCATAGATAGCGCCGGGCTGAATGTTCTCCAAGCGGTAATGACCAAGAGCAGGCAGTATTCTTTTGAGCATTCCCTTGTAGCGGGTATAGGTGGTAGGCTCGACCTCCTTCTCCTTACGCTTCAGCCAATAATTCTCGACGTATTCAGAAAGCCTCATTTTGCTGTCAAGGCTCTGTACGTTCTTGAATTTCTTTTCAAACTCGGCAGCGACTATGTTCAGTTCCTTGTTTATCGCCCTTACGCCCATATCGGGGTCGGGTGTCCAAGTCATCATATGAGCGATCTTCTTACCGTTTGCATCATAACCGCAGCTGACAGTTATCTGATAGCTCTTGCCTCTTTTTCTGATGTTAGCCATCAAAATTCCTCCATTCTTATGAAATTGTCAAAATACTCTTGACCCGAATGAAGAAATATGATACAATATTCTTGCTACAGTTCGTATCACTTTCTCCATTCGGGAAAGATTCGGACTATCTGCTTCGGGTGTTCAGAGTGTTCGCAGCACTCTACACTCGGAGCAGATTTATTTTAGCGAATCCGCTTTCACACTTTAATGCGCTAAATTCGCTATAATTATTATATATCAGAATGAACCGCAAGTCAAGAGGTTTTCCGAAAGTCCCGCAAATTCTACGAATCGAACAAAGGTGTTATTCAGAAATTGGTGATATTTTTAGATAATTCCCGTTATTGACATATCCTTACTCTCATGATATAATGAAAGCAATCGGGGTATGTGTTTTCGGATGCATACTTGGGGGAATCGGAGCAATCCGGTTCCCCTTTTGTATTAGTAATCAATATGTGTCTGATGATGTCATTTTACTGATACATTCGTAAAGGTCGGACTTTTTGATAAGTATCTTGCCGCGCTCACCTCTCCCGCTTCTTATGTGCGGAAGCTTATCCTGCTTGACTAGCTGGCGGACGGTGTTCTCAGTCAGCCCCTTGATCTGATCCGCACATTCCCTAACGGTAAGCATTTCGACAGGCTCACTTTCCTTCTTGACCTCTGCCTGCCTTACAGAACGCTCGTCCTGCTCTATGAGCTCCGTGAGCAGAGCGGTTATAGCATCAACTATTTCTCTTTTGCTCCTATCTGCCATTTGGCTATTATCCTTTCTTTTATAATAGTATAATTCTTTGGAGGGGGGTGTCCCCTATTCGTCTTATACGATACCCTCCCCTGCCGTCAAAGCCTGCCGCAGCGACTTGCCCGAACAAAGCATAGCAGTCTTGTTGCCCTCCAGATCGGTGACAACGGTAAACTTGCCGAAGCTGCCTATCTTTATCTCCTCACCCTCGGCAAGCACCTGCCGGATAGTGTCCATAACAGTATTTATGTAGCGGTAGGCTGTCTGCTCTGATATACCCCTTCGGGCTGCCAGCTCTCTTGTAAACTTCTGTGTATCCATTATGCCCTCTCTCCTCTTTTTACTATGTCAGCTATAGCCAGCATTACCTCAAAGCTTTCGACAAAGTCCATTTCAGCATAGAGCTTATCGACCAGTTCCTCCTCTGACAGTATAAGCTGGTCCGAAAGCTCGGTTATGCTAACTCCGAAGCACAACATCATCATAATGATTCTTTCATTAGCCATTGCTTTTATTCCTTTCCTTTATAAGTTCTTTTCTGATGAAGGTAATATACCTTCTGCGCTTGCCGCCGATACGTTTTTCCGGGCGGTATCTCATATCCTTGCGCATTACCCAACCGACCTTTATGAGGTTAGCCCTGAACAGAGTATTGAGTACGTTCTGGATATTGACGCGGGGCTTGCCTATTTTGGTCAGGTAATCGTCACACATACCTATGACTACACTCGGAATGATGTAGACATATTCCTCATCATAATATCCAAGCAGAGTTTTGCCCGGATCAATCATGTAATACTGATCTGCCGGGAGAAGGTATGTGCTCTTGTCAGCTACAAATGTCTTGACGAGGTACATGAAAACCTCGGTGTCTCTATTATCAAACCTCATACTCATCACCCCTCTTGGCGGCAGCAAGCAGTGCTGCGGTAAAAAAGCCGACAGTACCGCCGACCATTGTCCCTATAATAAACTTTATCATTATGTTTTCCTCCATATTTTACATAGCGTGTTTTGGCGCTTTCCGGCTGACAGCATCAAGCTGATCCAGCCGCTTTTTTATGGTCAGAGGATAATCCCTGTCCATTTCATAAAACATACGCTGTTCACTTTCATTTCCGTATAGCAGCTTATCGAGATAGTATTCTGTGTAGCCCCGTTTGTTTATGCTTTCAAGATAACGCTCATTGACATTGTCTATCGGACTCCGGGGGTCATAGATTTTCTCCCAGTATCTCAACAGCTTCTTGTATTCAAGAAGCGTATGTACCGATTCATTTAACCACAATAAAAACGCCTCGTCTTTTTTGGGCTTTAGCAATCTTGGCTTTACGGGAATGGCGAGTTCACCGTCATCAAGTCCCAGCCCCAGATCGTGACTGATTTTCTTTGCAGCTTCAATATTTGTTAGTCCATATATCTTCTGAACGAAATCCACATGGTCTCCGTGCTCACCACAACCGAAGCAATGATAATGATCTTCATAGACTTTAAAGGAAGGGTTGCGCTCATTGTGAAACGGGCAGCAGGCGAAGCCGCCTCGGTCCACCTCCAAACCATAATAGCGAACAAGGTCTTTGAGGTCCACCCTATCTTTTATGTCTTGAAAGATATTTGACATATCAGCCTCCCTTGATTATTTGAGGTAAGGGTAATGATTTCATTGGCGTCAGCCGATAGATACTTGGCGATAGATTTCTATCGGGAAATCATCCCCCTTTCATAAGACACTACAAAAATAGGCCTTTTTTTAAGCAGAAACACCTCTTTGCTCAAACAGTTCTACTTTATGCACAAATCAACACCTGCAATTTTGTCTGTTCGTACAATATCATCTCCAACTGTTTTTGTTTAGCTAAACTATTCGATTGATTTTGTAGTGTCTTATGAAGGGGGGAATATAAAAAACCTGTATGTAAATAGAAAAAATTTTTTTAGAGCAGCCCATACGGGCTGAAAAATGTGCGAATGGCAGAAATCGTCATTCGCTTTAAGCATTCTACCAGCAAGTATAGATGGTGCCGTATACTCGCGTTACGGCACCATTCCAAATCGCAGTACCCCTGCGATTTGGCTGTTTAGGGGACCCGACGCCCTAAACAAAAAGCCCTCTTTCGAGGGCAGAGATAAAATATCAAAATATTGGAAGGAGCAATGACAATGGCAGGAAAGTATAAACAGGTACACCGTAAGGAGATAGACTTTGATATTAAGGAATGGGACATCATAGAGCGAAGAGCTGAGGCTTGTCACACGAACACTTCAAAATACATAAGGACAACGGTGCTGAACAGCTCTCCAAGATTTTACGATATGAAAGAGCTTGCACCTCTGCTGAACGGTCTCCGTATTATTTCCAACAACATTAACCAGATCGCACGGAAAGCAAATGAAACGAATAACATCTACGCTGAGGATGTTCAAAAGGTAAAGGAGGATCAGGACGAGGTTTGCCGTATTGTAAATCAATTTCTATCCACACTTCGGTCAACAAGAGTTTAGCCTACATACTTGACCCCGACAAGACCGAGAACCTGCTTTACACTACCTCCATAAATTGCATGACCAATGCCGACCAAGCCTACAATCAGATGAGGCTTGTTTACGAACAGTTTGCCAAAGACAAATACAACAGCCCTCTCCCGTTGGAGGGAAAGGGCTCTGTAAAGGCTATTCATTACATAATGAGTTTTGCAGATTCAGAGAATGTCACGCCTAAGCTTGCACATAAGTTAGCTATGACTTTCGTGCGTAAGACATTCGGTGACGATGTTCAGGCAGTCATAGCGACCCACGTTGATAAGTCACATACACATTGCCATGTGATAATAAATTCGTATTCGCTGACGGGACAGAAGTATATTTCCAACCGCAGTACTCTGCGCAAAGCCCGTGAGAATGCAAACGGTATATGCCGGGCGTTTGGAATAACGCCCGCCCTTAACTTTGAGAATAAAGGTAGGTCGATTGACCATTTTGAATGGGAGCAGAGGAAGAAAGGCACATCTTGGAAAGAACAGATCAGACAAACTATTGATGAGCTGATAGGCTCGGTAAAATCGCTTGATGAGTTATTGCAGGCTCTTGAAGAGCGTGGGTATGAGATCAAGCATGGAAAGTACATTTCTGTAAAAGCACCGGGGCAGGAACGTTTTGTTCGTACCAAAACGCTCGGAGAGGAGTACACCGAGGAGAGCCTGAACACTCGGATACTTTACCGTGATGTAGGTGCCGGAACTACACCTGCTCAGAATAACAAATCTCAGTTAAGAGCGGCGTATGTTTCGATTATCGGAGATGTGCGTATCCTTGCGGAGCAGCATAAAAAGATACAAAGGAAACGTGTGCAGACACTTCCATACTCTCCCGATAATGATCTTGATGTTTACAAACTGTCGGCACAGCTGTCCGTAATCAGCAAGGACAGGATCAGCTCTATCGGAGAGCTGGAGGGCAGGATTGCAAGGCTCAGAGCTGAATATGAAAAGCAGAGACTGGAGATAAATAATTATATTGAGGAACACAATCGTTTGGTGAGCCTGTTGGAGCAGGTGGAGATGTATAAAGCTCTTTCAGCAAAGGATAAGCTATCTACTGCGGATGAATTGAAGCAGAATGTTTGCAGGCAGGCCATGGAGAACAATGGTATTTCCATAGATGCAGATTTTGACCGTCTGTGTAAGGACATATCAAAAATGAGCAAAAAAATATCAGCCCTCAAGGAAAACCTTGAAAGCTGTCGGCAGCGGTATGATGTGTATTCTGATATTGCTAAGACTTATGCGGAGATCTCTAAGTGGGATTACCTTTCTAATCTTGTTGAGGATGAAAGGAAGCGCAGGGAGAAGGAGGCAAAGAAAAAGGTAAAACGTTAGTAATACTGAAAGTCCTACTCAATTGGTTTGGCTTTTTCCTTTTTGCGCTTCCGATAACGAGCTTGCCTGTCAGCGGCAACGGAGCGCTCCGGCATATTGTAGATCACGCCCTCGTAGGGCAGGTAGGAGTTGACGTTGGCGCGGGTCATATTGAGCAAAGCGGCGATCTTCGTCACGGACTTGCCCTCTCTGTGAAGCTCTCCTATCTGCCGGACAAGGTCATTGGTGTATGCTCCGCCTGTGATCAGTATCTTGCGGACTTTCATAGCGCTCAAGCCGAAGAACTTTGCTACAGTTCGAAGCGAGTGGCCTGCTTCATATGCCTCGCAAACGGCATCAATCAATTCAGCTTTTATCTTTTCGGGGTCGTAGTCGGGTTTTAGTTTTGGGCGCATGGGAGGCACTCCTTCTCATGATTGAAAAGCGTAACAAGCAAAACGTAACAATCAAGGTAATGGGCTGGGAACCGGGGGGTTTGGGGACTCCTCGGTTTGATTTCAGAATTTCACCAAGGTTTTGATCTCGGTAAGTATTCTACGTCTACTTGTTTTCAAAGAATGGAATAATCTGTAGAATGGCAGGAAGGGTAACAAAAGCTTGTTCTTATAGAATGCAGGGTATTGCACTTTGTATGCCTTGTACATAGGGTTTTTCTTGCTTATTGGAACAAAGAATCTATCTGCAAAGTATTTTATCTTGGCTTTAAATCCTCCACCGGATTTTTCAAGCTGGTTCTCGACAAGGTTTTCGGTATTGCCGTAAGTCCCGGAGAAGATATAGTAATCCAAAAGATCCTTTTCTTCTTGCGAGAGTTTGATCCCATTAAACAGTTTTAGGGATAATTCTCGAGCATTACTTTCATACTTTTTGATCTGCATTTTAGAGAGTTCCGCTTCAACATAAGACATAGCTAGGTCATCAGCCAATCGTCTCAGTAACACATATCTATCGACCAAATTCCGAATACCGGTACCGCCCTGATAGAAATGCTTGTATTCGTGCGCAGTTATGTAGATATATAAATCCTCGTTACTGAAATGAAAGCCATAATTGCTATTATTGTTCTTTATGAGTCTCTTCTTGATGTCCGTATAGTATTCATAAATCTTTTCTCCGTAATTCGGAAGAAAAAGCTCATTATGCATTTCAAAATTAAATACAGGCAGTTTATGGTAAACATCATGATTACTTCCGCCAAAGTGTTCAGATACAAAGCCAAGACTTTCCATAATGTATCTGACATCATTAGTTCTCCACAGATCTATAAGAAAGTCATTATCCGCCATCTGCCGCATTCCATATCTTGGGTAGAACTCTTGTAATACGATACCTTTCAGTGGCAAATACCAGATTTCCGCTTTTTCAAATTCAAATAGTATACGCTGGCGTTCAATATCAAATAGGGCATTCTTTCTAATTGCCTTAGCTTTCGCCTGCGTAAACCTTTCATCCACCACTCCTGCACTTTCAAGCGCATAAGCAGTGATCGCCGTAAGCGAATGCTTCTCGGCGACCTCATAGAGCTTCGACAGGTCGATCTTGTCAAGCTTTTCTTTTTTGGGAATCTGATCATGCAGCACACATCTGATCAGATAGATCATATAGTATGCGTGCTGTTTGTAATCGTGCTTTGTCATAGTTATTCTTCCATTTCATTCAACTATTATTCTGTAATAGTTTCTCCACCTTCAAAACCAAATGCGCCGAACTATTAGCACATATCTCACCCTTCATAACCATATCAAGTAGTGTCTCTTCTATTATACACTATTTTGGAGGTTTACACAAATTTTTGGATAGATTCCTTTTTGTTTTCAGTTTCAGGATCATTCATCGTTTTTCCAATCACCGACTTTATCAGAATTTTCTGCAATTATGACATTATACTCTTCCTCTGTAATTGTACCGGATTTGGAATAATCCACTTTTCCTATAGCAAATCGGAATGTATGAATTATCACCCTAACGAAGAACGGCGCAAATGCCAAGCATAGAATAATAGTAAATATCCTTGGGAAGCCTGTCATTAAAAGAATCATGTTTAATAACCCCAAGGTGCCAATAGTTCCGTAAGTAACTCTATTTAATAATTTATCCTTATCAGTTTTCTTCTTTCCATTTTTAGATTCATTTTCACCTATTAACCTCGCAGTATCATTTACCAATGTTTTTGTGGCCGAATCTAACGATGTTACCGCAAAGGCAACCATCGTGCATGCTGCAAGGCCGTAAATGAGGGGTCCTCTTGAAAGTCCAAGTGTATATCCGGTACTTGCAGAAGCAAAATGCCATACAACTGTCAAGAAAATCAAAGAAAGCGTACCGTACTTGATAACATTACGTACCGAATATCCATTGCTGCAATAAGCAACGAATCTACCACAGAATACTGACCAAGAAACCACTGAAGATTCAAAGTACCACCAATAAGGATTCGTAAGCCACTCCTGCCACGGCTCTGCATTCAGCATACCCTGGAAAGGTAGGATTTTGCTTGCATCCACCAACGAATTATCATAAGTAGATATTGTGGTAAACAGCGCAATTGAGGTAATAATAAACATATAAATATTGATTCTGGAATATCTCACCAGAAGATTGAATTTTACTGATACGAGAGCTAGAATAACTATTACGCCAATTACCAGAATTATAGGAATAATTCTCGCAGCTCCCTGCAAATCAAATGGAGCAAGTATAGCTGAAGCTGCAACAGGAATCGAAGTACTAAGTCCAATAACAATTGATAAGATATTGAGAACAGTGCTTCTTTTTTCCTTATATGTCGCAAGAGCATATATTCCGGCAGCAATCATTACAGATGTCTGACCAATTGTATAAAAGAAATCGGCATTCCATGTTCCGTATGTATTCTGAAGCTCTGCCGGAAATGATCCAACCAAAAAGACTCCTGTAAAGGTGCAAGCCAGCATTGCCATATAGCTGAATTTGCTTTTGATTATATTGTGCTGATCTGGCAGCCATACAACACGCTTACCATGCTTTGAAAATACAAGCATAATGGTAGTTACCAGACAAGCCACAAATATTCCCAGATATACCACAAACATTACAGGATAATCTGTTGCCTTGCCTTCCAGATTACCCATTGATTTTAGGTGTTCGAATAATTCTTTCATTCAAGAACACCTCCAAGCGTTACTGATGATTCTTCTCCCTGCTTAATTCCATTATTGTACAGTTCTCTTATGTGATCAAAATCAGTATAACGAATAATTACATCCTCATCGTTTTCATCAAGGATACTAATCGTCTTATTAATCTTTTCGATCTTCTCGCAAAACTCATCAATGGTATCAGCATATACACCTACAACTCCAAGAGGACGATGCTCTGGGAATGTCTCGCCAACATGATGCTGAGTATAAAATTTGATGCCAGGAATATTGCAGATTTCTTCAAAGCCATTAAATGATTTGAGAGTTCCCCCTTTGTGAGTCCAAAGTGAATAACCGCAACAGCAGTTCTTATAGCTATGCCATTGAATCGGAGGAAGGTCAGATGACTTATGTTTTATTCCTCTTGCATAATCAACCAACCACTTTATTTCATCAAAGCCATTCAAATCAGGGAAAGCAGCTTCCGGTCGATCTCCTGTAGGACGATATCCCATTTCAATTATGTAGAAATGATCATCTTCATCAAGCATAACCTGAACCCAAGCAATTCCTTCTCTGCATCCTACCTTATGAAGTACTTCTTCTATCTTTGGATTGATTTCTGCCATAAAGCGTTCAACATTATCAGTAACGGTGGTGGAAAGAGAATATAGATTTTTCAGCTGTTCTGGCATACACTCCATCGCCACAAGACCAATCTGATGAATTGTTCCCTCGGCAAGAGCATAGTAACTATACCATTCTCTGCCTTTAAGCATCCTTTCAACTACAATCTTAGGATTCTTAGAAAGAGAACGGGCATATTTATATGCATCGATCAGTTCCTGCTTGTTATAGCAATAGGTGATTCCACGGTTACCGCTCATATCTACAGGTTTAACAACAACTGGGAACTTTACCTTATCCAACTCCTCATCTGTCAGAGCATCTGACAGGTAGTAATCATCGGCTACCGGTGCATCCACTTCATGACATAGCTTTTTGAAATCAGCCTTATCACGAGAATAATGCCATGCTTCTGGAGTGCAATATGACTGAAGTCCTAACCTTTTGCAGAGTTCCATTGACATTTCAAGATTAAATTCACTTACACCGCATATTACAGCAGTAACGCCCTCTTCACGGCATTTTGTCTCAAGGACATCAAGTTCTCCTGTGTTTATCATCCAATATTCATCAGAAATAAGTTTGGCAGTCGACTTCTCAGGCGGCAAATAATCTGTTACGATTGTATAAACTCCCTGTGACTGTGCATATTTGATCATTTCCTCACTAGCCAAACTCGTTCCCAGCATTAACATCTTTTCCATATTATGAGATTCCTCCACTTTATACATAATAAAAGGCTGCACACTGTACAACCCTACAGTTATATTATAGCACATAGTGATAGGCTTGCCTAACAACTGTCAGTTTAGTTAACATCAGATTGCTGTAGAAAAAATGGAGGAGTGAAAATCACTCCCCCAAATCAACAAAATTTCTATTTTTAGCAATCTCTTCTAAATTATAAATCTCCTTACCCATACATTTTTTCAGGTATCTTAGAAAAGATGATGTATCCCACAACGAATCTTCATCCATAATTGGATACTCAATCATTCCGTTTCCCATCGGCTCCGCATAAAGCGGTTCAAGTAAAGTGATATCTTCAACTTGAACGATTTGATCAAAATACTTCTTCGGAAAAAACACAATCGGTGCACAAAACTGCACTATACCATTCTGATCAGCATTTTGTACAGCTTTATAATTGTCATATGATACCTGTATTTCTTTTCCGCCAATCGTCTTTGCCACCGTCAATACAGAAATTCCATATAGTCTTGACATCGCACGCTGAAAATACTTAGTGAGGTTTGGCCCGTAAACAAAAGGATTATTATAGACTACCATTGTATTTCTAGCTTCTTTCGGTCTAGAAAAGATAAGCTCAATTCCGTATCTGCTTCCATCTCCAATTCGTTCTTCTATCCATCCTCTATCCCGTTCTGGGCAATCAATATAGATTTCTCCTATACCAGCCAGCATGAAGTAGCTCAAATAGAAGTAAACCAGCGGTTTACCATAAGCCTCAGAACCACAAAAAATCTCAAAATCTTCTTTAAGAATAAGAAGACCCTGCCATGTCTTTTCCAAATATGTGATGTTACCTTCCAGCAAATTGTCAACATCAACATTAAGGAGTACGGAGAGTTTAGTAACGATGGATATATCTGGAACTGATAATCCGCGTTCCCACTTAGAAACAGCTTGATCAGTTACACCCATCAAATCTGCAAGCTGGTGCTGAGTATATCCATTCTGATTTCGTAATGTCTTTATTGCTAATCCGACTTTTACGGGATCCATCTGCTCACCTCTATTTCAGTATTGCGTTATATTATTTCATGAAAAGAATATTACAAGAATCTATAGCTTTATCCCTATACTTCTTAACCTATCCGCCCTCTCATCAGAAAGCTGCCCAGCCCGATACTTCTTCCTCTGCGAATTGAGCCAAACCGCAGTATTATTCTCCGCACCCTTAGCCCTTCTCGTCATCGGCAGACATTTATGTTTCTCAATAAAGGCTTTTAATTCCTCAAACCTCGTGAGCCATTGCTTTTCAAATCTGTCCACCGTCGCAGGAACAATGCCTATCTTCGCCAGCTTTTCAAGCTGTTCGGGAGTGCGCTCAACATCTCTCTTGCCGTTGACGATCTTCTTTTCCGTGAATATCCAGTTATACAGATCGCTGCCGTCAACGATAGTTCCACGCTCAATGCCTTGCAGCGTTCCGTGTTCGTTGAAATATTCCAATGCCGCCGCATACATCAAATCCCAATGCGAGATAAGATCATCAAGCACCACCTGCCAACCTAGCGCATTGAACAGCTCAACACGGTCATCGTCGTAAACACCGTTCTGAATGAAATTGCGCTGCTGACGAATCCATTCAATAATTTTTATGCCCTTGTATTCCACCTCGGGAGCGAGTTTTTCACCCTTGTGCAAGTCAAGAAATTCTTTGACTATTTCATATTTAGCCTGCCATTTTTTACGGTTTGCCTGTGCAACATGAGAAACCTCCGGCTTGAACGGATAGCCTATCTCGTCCATCTTCCGCATTTGCTCCTTGGTCAGCTCGCCTTTGGCGTAGGCTCTGCGCTGTTTTCCGAGCCAAAACGTCAGGCAGAAACCGCTTTTGCCGTAATACTTATCGGGCAGCGTGGTAGTGCCGTGTTCTTCAAAATATTCCTTGACCTCCTGATAAAGATAGTCCCACTTTTCATCATCATCGAGGGGATAGCCAAGCTGATGAAAGCGCTCAATGTACTCGTCTGCAAGCTCACCTCGCTTGTATTTCGCCCTGTTCGCCATGACCCAGTTCCCAAGCGGATAACCGTCGGGGCTTACCGTAGTTGCCCTTATCTTGTTGGGGTCATGCTCCTTGATGAACTCCGCAAGGTGCTGAAACCCTACCTCATAAGATCTTGCATTTGTAATATCGGATAGGTACTCCCATTCCATACCGATCTTATTCAAAAGCTCAATTCGTTCCTGCGAGAGCTCGCCTTTTTTGAATTTCTGTTTTTGCAACTGCACCCAGACGCCGAGATTAAATCCGTCAACAACGCAGTCTTTATGAATACGCAAATCACCATGTTCATCATAGTACGCTTTCGCCATTTCGCAGCGTTTGAGCCATATTTTATCCGCATGAGATGATTCATCGAGCAGCCCGATAGAACGCAGTTTCTCGACCTGCTCAGGAGTTATTTTTGAAGGTGTATCTCCTGTGACTTTTTTCTTCTGCTTATTAAGCCAAGAGCGAAGTTTCACGCCGTTCACCGCATAATTTGCCGGCATATCCAGATCGCCATGTTCATCATAATACGCCTTTGCAAGCGCAAATCTGTCCTCCCATGAAGCAAATCCTTCAAGATCAAAGCCTATGCTTTCGAGCTTTTTTATTTGCTCATCGGTCAGTTTGCCCTTTTTATATTTCGCCCTCTGAGTGCCTATCCACGATTGCAGCTTGACACCTGACGGACTTATGTAATTCGCAGGAACTTTGAAGGAATTATGCTGGCGATAATAGCTACAAAGCGCCTGAAAGCCGTCATTCCACAGCTTTTCGGACTTGTCGCCCCACCTGAAACCGAGCATATCAAGACGTTCTATTTTATCCTCGGTCAGTGACGAAGCGTTACTTTTTCTTGCAAAACGCTGATTTCTTATCCATGCACCGAGCTTGAAGCCGCTGCTGTCCACATAGCTTTGCGGAACATCTAAATCGCCATGCTCTTTGTGATACAGCACAGCGGCAGCGTAGCCCTCTTCCCAAAGATAATCGGGAACGTCCCAGACCATACCTATCTCGTTAAGCCGAGCTATTCTTTCTTCGGTCAACCCATACTGAGAAATACCGTTCTTTCGTGCGGTACGCTGACTGCGCACCCAGCGTCCAACATCGACTCCGTTTTCATCAATAAATGTCACAGCTGGAAGAAGATCACCGTGCTTTTCAAAATACTGCTTTGCCGCTTCAAAGTAACGCTCCCAAGACAGATTGGCAGCACGCTCCCAGCGCATACCGATAGCCGTCAGCTTGTCGATCTGTACCTGTGTCAGAGGATTATTTCCTTTGGAAGCGGTACCACGATATACCGCCCTTTGCGTTGCTATCCAAGTACCGAGACTGAAACCGTCCTCGGTGTAGTGATCCTTCGGTATCTCCAGATCGCCGTGTTCATCAAAATACGCCTTTGCCTTTTCATACATGATGTCCCACGATGCAGAGAGAGTCCCTTCCAATTCTTCAAACAGGCTCTTACAGTCGGCAACCTTGTCGATCAGCTCAAAGGTATCGTTGACAACAACACCCTCGCCGTCGTGTGTGTGATAGTAGTGAACTGCGGTCTGCATTTCTTCCTTGACGGTATCAATGCTGTACAGGTTTTCGATGTTGTTGACAATATCGAAAATGACAGGATTGTGAGACTTACTTGCGCTTAAAGCTCGTCCGATCTGCTGTTTATATATTATGGGAGAAACGGTCGGACGGAGTAAAATTACTCCTGAAACATCATCAACATGAACGCCCTCGTTGAGCATATCAATGCAGTAAAGCAGCTTCAAGTGCTGTGAGGTATCCGCTTTAAAATCTGCAAAAGCCTTGCTCGTTTCGGGATCGCTTGAATATGCCTTGTAGATATGCGGCTTGCTATCTACCTTTGCAAACCACTCGTCAGCCTTATCTATCATATCGTCCACATGCTCACGATTGGCGCAGAAAACAATATATTTTCCCGCCCGATCATCCATGTGCTTGCCGAACATCACATCGAGCTTTTCGGCACGATCTAACGAACGGCGGAGTGCATCGAGATAGACCTGCGCTTCGTCACGCATGAATTTGTATCGGGCGTTCTTTACTCGGCTTTCGTATTTTTCCAAGTCCTTCTGTATTGAAAAAACCGAGAGAATATACTTCGGCGGATTCAGTATGCCTCGCACGATAGCTTCACCCAGCGTCATTTCGCTTGCGACGTTTCCGTCAAACAGCTCGTCGGTCATGTCACGCTGATTGTCAAGATAGCGGATAGCCGTTGCAGACAGCCCGAGCACAGGCACTTCGGGATATGCCCGAAGCAGCTTGTTAACCCCTGCGCCCCAAAGCTCTGCACCGCAGCGGTGGAACTCATCCAAAATTATGTAGTTTGGTTTTATCTCGGCTATTTCTGCTTCGCTGACGTTCATCAACTTTGCGTAGGTATAGAACTTGACATTCTCGGGCTGATAGCCGTCGGAAGTCTCGGCGAGGTTTTCAAGCTGCGTCTGATATATGTAGCGTGAGGGCGAGAGCCAGCATATTGTTTTATCTGGATTGTCCTCACAGAGCTTAAAGCCTATGAAACTTTTGCCCGTTCCAGTGGGGTGGATCACGGCGGCTTTGCCACGCTCTGAGAGCATGGTAACGGTTGCATTATATGCGGTTTGGTTGTGGGCGTATAGGTGCATTGCCATGATCTTTCCCTCCTTTGAATAAAGCACCCCGGAAGGTGCTTTTACTATTTGCTCTTAACAACTGTTAAAATAACGTCTTCATTTGTCGTGTGTATTGTAAGGACATTGTCATTTAGCTCTATGCCCTTTATCCGGAATTTGTCGATGATAAAAGAGCTATCAATTCTATAAAATGAACCTTCGTCCTTTATTAGTCCCTTGTGACCGAGTATATACTCGGTTTGAGGTGTTTTGATTTGGGTTACATAATAATCGGTTATGTTGAGCATTCTATATTCACCAATTGACATTTAATGTTATTATTCATAAATTTCAATATTTCAACATATGTCATGTCATTAATTTATCTATCTTACTGCTATCTCCCCAAACCGCCTTAGAATCATAAGGTCTATCAGGGAAAGCACCATATTTCAATTTGATCTTATATCCATTCTCTTTAATAAACCGCTCAACTCTGTCAGCAAGCTTTACGGGATGTCCGGAGCAAATATTTATTATTCCCTGAACTTCTTCCTGTCCCACAGCACAAGCTACCTGCTCAGCAAAATTCTCATAGTCAATAAAATCAAATTGATTCTGTCCCATAGTAAATGGGAACTCTGTTTTGCCCTCAGCTTCGGCTGCTGTAATCTTCGAGAAAATGGAACAACCGTATTGGCTGTTACCAACTATGTAATAACCTCTTAGCCACAAGAAATTTTTTTCATACTTCTTGCAAAGCATTTTTGTAAGCTCTCTAAGGGCATTCTTGCTGATGCCATAAGGTGTTGTCGGATTGCAAGGAGTATCTTCCTTGATACTGCCTTCAAAGAATCCAATCTCATGCATACTGCCCATAACAGAAATAGTCTTCACATCAGATTCAGCAAACTTTCTTATAAACTCATAATGTTTTGGCAGATCTTCAATATGAGCATCAGAATAATGTACAAATCCATCTCTCCATGCCAAATGAAGCAAGACATCAGGCTTGCCAAAATAGATAAAAGGATCATCTATCTCAAAAAGATTGCAAGCCATTCTTACCGCACGATCATCAACGTGGTCAACAGCAAAATCTGCTGCAATGACCTCATGACCATGATCAAGTATATGCGTAACAATGCCTTGTCCTAGATATCCGTTAGCACCTGTTACAAGTATCTTCATCTTCTCACCTCAAAAACTGAATGTTTCTTTCAGACCAAGCCATTTTTTATCCTTATCAGAAAGATTTAAAGCTGTTCCGTCAAAAAGAGCATACCCTTCACTGTCAGCTGAGCACTTGTATTCACCAACAACCTTCGGCCAAACGATCCCGATCTCCGGATCATTCCAAGCCAGACCACCCTCATCATTTGGATGATAAAAGTCATCGCACTTGTAGCAAAATTCTGCTACATCAGAGAGAACAAGGAATCCATGAGCAAACCCCTTTGGAATAAGAAACTGCTTTTTGTTCTCTTCTGTCAGTTCAACGCCGTACCACTTGCCGTATGTATTGCTGCCGCTGCGGAGATCAACTGCAACATCAAAAACTCTGCCTTTGATTACACGCACAAGCTTTGTCTGCGGATACTGCTTTTGAAAATGTAGCCCTCGAAGAACGCCTTTTGTTGAGCAGCTCTGGTTGTCCTGTACAAACACTATATCTATTCCATTTTCTTTCATATCATTGGCGTTGTATGACTCATAAAAATAGCCTCTGTTGTCACCGTGAACAGCAGGAGTTATCACACAAAGTCCTTCAATGCCGCCGACATTCTTTTCAACTGTTATTTGTCCCATTTCATACCTCTGCTCTGTTTCCGTACATCTTATCATAGTAATTCTGATACTCACCGCTAATGATAGTCTCCCACCACTCACGGTTATTCAGATACCAATCTATAGTCTTTCTTATGCCGTCCTCAAACTTAGTTTCAGGTAGCCAGCCGAGCTCGTTGTGAATCTTGGTCGGGTCAATAGCGTAACGCATATCGTGGCCCTTTCTATCCTCAACGTGAACAATAAGACTTTCAGGCTTATCCAAAGCCTTGCAAATCAGCTTAACGATGTCAATATTCTTCATCTCGTTATGACCGCCAATGTTGTAAACCTCACCGACTCTACCTTTATGGATAACAAGGTCGATAGCCTTACAGTGATCCTCGACATAGAGCCAGTCTCTCACGTTCAGACCTTCTCCATAAACGGGCAACGGCTTGTCATTCAGACAGTTGGCGATCATCAGCGGAATGAGCTTCTCCGGGAAATGGTAAGGTCCATAATTGTTTGAACAACGGCTTATCGTCACGGGCAAACCGTAAGTCCTGTGATATGCAAGTACAAGCAGATCAGCGCCAGCCTTTGAGCTTGAATACGGACTTGATGTATGTATCGGAGTCTCCTCTGTAAAGAACAGATCAGGTCTGTCAAGCGGAAGATCGCCATAGACCTCATCTGTGGAAACCTGATGATAACGCTTTATGCCGTACTTACGGCAAGCATCCATAAGAGTTTGCGTTCCAAGGATATTAGTCTGAAGGAAAATCCCCGGATCCTCAATGCTGCGGTCAACATGGGATTCCGCTGCAAAGTTAACAACTATGTCGGGGTGTTCTTCTTCAAACAGCTTGTTAACTGCCTTACGATCGCATATGTCAGCCTTGACAAATCTGAAATTCGGGTTATTCATCACAGGCTCAAGTGTGCTGAGATTACCTGCATAAGTCAACTTGTCCAGACATATTATTCTGTAATCGGGATATTTTTTCAGCATATGAAATATGAAATTACTTCCTATAAATCCGGCTCCGCCGGTAACTATGATTGTCATACTAACACCTCATATCAGAAAAAGTATTTGTTCTCAGCAACGTTCTTTAAATGAACACCATAAGGAGATTTGCCGTATTTTTCAGCAGACTTTAGTAATTGCTCCTTTGTGATCCACTTATTCTTATATGCGATTTCCTCCGGAGCAGAGATAACTATCCCCTGACGATTTTGAACCATCTTTACAAAATCAGTTGCTTCAACGAGACTATCCATTGTACCTGTATCAAGCCAAGCAAAACCTCTGCCAAGTGTTTCTACATCAAGCTTATCTTCATTCAGATACATCTCATTCAGAGTTGTGATCTCCAATTCTCCACGAGTTGAAGGCTTTACCTGCTCAGCTTTCTCGCTTACTCCCGCAGGATAGAAATACAATCCTGTAATAGCATAGTTGCTCTTAGGATTTGCAGGCTTTTCCTCAACAGAAATTACCTTCTTATTTTTATCAAACTCAACTATTCCGAATCTCTCGGGGTCATTTACATAGTAACCGAAAATAGTTGTTCTGCCGTTTTTCTCTGCATTATCCTTTGCGGAACAGAGCATTTTCTTGAAGCCATTGCCGTAGAAAATGTTATCTCCAAGAACAAGAGCACAAGCGTCATCTCCGATAAATTCCTTGCCAAGAATAAATGCCTGTGCAAGTCCATCAGGTGAAGGCTGAACACAATATGTAAGGTTAACTCCATACTGCTCACCGTTTCCCAATAGTCTCTCAAAGTTGGGAAGATCAGTAGGTGTAGAAATAATCAGTATGTCTTTTATACCTGCAAGCATCAATGTCGACAAGGGATAGAAAACCATCGGTTTGTCATAAATTGGTAAAAGTTGCTTGCTTGTTACCATTGTTAATGGGTAGAGTCGTGTTCCGGCTCCACCGGCGAGGATTATGCCTTTCATATCGCAACCTCCTTATTTCTTACAGCTAATAATTGTATTGCAAATTCTATCAACATCGTCCATACTAAGGTCTGCATACAACGGTAAAGTTAGGACTCTTAATGATATATCCAAAGCAACTGGTGTTGTACTTGAGTCAAAAACATCTTTATAGCAATCAAATGTGTTTGTAAGCGGGTAGAAGTATTTTCTTGCTCCTATACCGTTTTCAGCAAGCCGTGCAAACACATCATCACGGTCAGCACCAAACGTTATCTTATCAAATACCACCGGAAAATATGCATAATTAGGTGTCACATCTTTCTGAATTGGTGCAAGTTTAATACCGTCAATACCTTCAAGATAACTTCTGTAACGTTCTACAACAGCCTTTCGTTTTGCAATTTCCTCATCCAAATGGCGCAGATTACAAATACCCATAGCCGCACAAAACTCGTTCATTTTGGCGTTCCCGCCTATGTATGCGACCTCCTCGGGGCCGTGTATTCCGAAGTTTTTCAGGTCATTAAGTTTCTGAACAAGCTCATCATCGTGGAAGCAGACCGCTCCACCTTCAATTGTGTTAAAAACCTTCGTTGCATGGAAGCTGAACATCGCTGCGTCACCAAAGCAAGCGGAACTTACGCCCTTGTACTTAACTGCGAATGCGTGAGCAGCATCATAGATCACTTTGAGGTTATGCTTGTCAGCAATAGCTTTTATAGCCTCAACATCGCAAAGATTTCCATAAACGTGAACGGGAATGATTGCAACTGTTTTGTCGGTGATAAGTGCTTCGATCTTTGATACATCTATTGTGTAATCATCAGGATTCACATCACAGAACACGGGCTTTAGACCGCTGCGGACGATTGCATGAGTAGTCGAAGCAAAGGTGAAAGGCGTGGTGATTACTTCGCTGCCCTTTGGAAAATCCATAGCTTCTATGATGTTTTCAAGTGCTAAATGACCATTGCAATATAACGCAACATGCGGTACGCCGAGCATTTCTTCGAGTTCTGCCTGGAACTGCTTGTGCTTTGCACCCATGTTCGTGAGCCAGTGGGTTTCCCATAGCTCGGATATTTCTTTTTGATATTCCTCCTGCGTGGGCATGGAGGAACGGGTGACTAAAATTGTATTGTCCATTTTTATCACATTCCTAACAATTCAATTATCATATTTATTACTGATTTTATGTCTTCTATTTTAAATCTCTGATCACAAGGCAGCGGCAAAATATCCTCTGCACACCTGTACTCCCGACCATCCTTTGAAACCTCATTCAAAACATTAGGCCAAAGCGTAGGAACATATATCTTCTTCTGCTGAAGCTTCCTGCGTACCTCTGCACCGTTTTTAACCATCAGCGGATATGCAAATGCACCTTCAACTTCTCTCAGTTCCAACTCATTGATTGATTTCAGCTTCTTGTGATATAATTTGAAATTCTCCGTGCGACGATGTTTTACGAATTCGTAGTCAATACCGTGAAGCAGATTGTCTGTCAGCTTTGACATCTTCTTTATCGGCTCGTCAGCAAAAAGGCGATTGTTCGCTTGGCTTTCGTTGTAAAACTCAGATGCAGTTCGTTCAAATCTTCCGAGCAGAAATCTCATTCTGTCATAAGACTCATCAACTGCAAATTCCTCATCAAGTTTAGAATTTGTATAAAGAAATGCACCATCTGCGACTCCAAAGTATTTTCGACAAGTATAAATCGTGTCCGTGTTTGGAATCGGCATATCAAAATACGCCTGTGCATTGTCAACAATCACTCTGTCATGTTTCTGCTTTAGCTCTTCCAGATACTCTTTAGTCAGCTGACCGTAATAGTTCATCACATACAGCCATTCATCATTTCCGAGAGTGATATTTTCTGGTTTGAAGCTACTGTCAATATGATAAAATGACATTTCAACGCCATATTTCTTACATACATTAAGCACGCTGTCGCACATGAAATACGGCATTTTTATTCTTTTGATCTGCCTGGACTTGATCAAATATGCCAGACAATTTCTTCCGCAATTTAGTGCTATTGCACCATCATGGAGCATTGGCAGCCTGTATGTATCAAGCTCTATATATCCGCCGTATTCTTTCATACGCCCTCCGTTATGGCATATATTCAATCGTTATATGTTCATTAATATTGCCAAGGATCCTGCTCATACTTTCAGCAGAGTCAAACTTGAAAAAAACTATCCCCAACGCCTTTGAAGCATTGTCAAAGTATTCAATTTCATCTCCATGCTTTTTGTAGATACATTTTTTAATAATGTACTTTTTTGCATCAGAACTGAACTTAACACCTGCAAACTTTCCGTTCCTGTCAGCATGAAGATTATGAGTGGCATAGTAAGGCACAGATTCTTTCATTTTTATATCAGGTGTTTCTCCCATAGCAGCCTTTACTGTCATCTCAACAACATCAACGCCAAATATGTATCCAAGAAGATCCGGGATCATATTTCCTCCGTTGCGAGGTCCGACATCTATCGGGAATACTCTTCCGTTCTTATCAACTACAAGCTCGACATTCATTGCTCCGAATGTGATGTGCAGCTTGTCCACCATATCCTGAAGAGTGTCCTTAACCTTTTGCAGATCTTCATCATCCAGTTCCGGTGGATAGCTCTTTCCGACTGGGACAAGGGGATTAACGTTACCGTCTCTATGACAATTCATCAGCCCCCACATAATAACCTTTCCGTCCCAAACAAATATATCTCCGCCAATAAGATACGGATGCTTCTTTTCAATAAATTCCTCAATAACTATACGTTTGCATCTGGAGAATGAAAAAGCGAACTCAACCGCTTCTTTTACATTATCCCAACTACGAAGCACAGTTGCACCTTTGCTGCCTGATGAATCAACAGGCTTGATGATTACTGGAAGCGTAAACTTGTCAGTATCGTTGATCGCAGTTTCTATATCAGAATAACCATTTGCATAAGGTGTGTTGAAACCGTATTCTGATAGGAATTTACGGAACTTATCCTTATTACACAGTATCTCAACAGATTCCGCCGGGTTTGTATGTAGTCCGAGCTGTTCAGCCACATAGGCAGCAGTCGGAGCTGCGGGATCGGATGCATACGCAAGTACACCGTCAATATTCTCTTTTTCTGCAACGTCAAGCATCGCCTGCTTGTCCGTTGTGCTTAACAAATAGAACTTATCTGCGACATACTGTCCGGGATTATCGGGAAGATAATCACAGAGGACAGTATAAAAGCCTAAACGTTTGGCGGTTTCTATTGCGATGACTTGTTGTGAAGAACCGCCGAGAAGGAGAATTATATTCATAATATTTTACCTAATATTACCTGATATGAATAATGTCATTAGGATTTCGTCTACTTGATACAGGAACCGTGATTTTTTCTTTATAATTACCTATCGCCATTTCAAGTATTATCTGCTCATCAGCCGGTATATTACAAAGTTTTCTTATTGCCTTATTATAATTGCTTTCACGAATCGTATCTTTTCTAAAGATACACGAAGCAATACCTTCTGCATGAAGCGCTAAAGACAGATATCCACAAAAAATTGATGTGCTTACAATCCAGTCATTAAGCTCTGAGACAGTGAAAGCTCTCATGTTACCAGTAATAATTAGGTATTTATCGGCGTGATATTCATTACTGCTTCCTGCTTTTTTTCTGTCATCTCCACTTATGACATATATCTGAGAGGCTTGTCTATTACAGGCACTTGGAGCTTGTAATGCTAATCCAACTGCTCTTTCAAGTTTTTTCATATCTACAGGTGTTTCTGCAAAATCTCTTACACTATGCCTTGTAAGAAACAATCGTTCAGAATATTCTGAATCGAGAAGAATATCAGACTGATTTAGCGTTATAGCTCCTCCATATTCTATTTCTGCATATTTCAAAATGTCTTTCTGCTCTGCTTTTTTATGTATCATATTAGCCCGTGCAATTTCTTCTTTATTGTTTGTACTTACTTTTGAAGTAATATATGCAGATAAAACAGAAGCGCCTATTTTAACCGTTTGTATGTCTGGTTTTTCTAAACTGCATTCTGCTGCCAATAAATCAATAAGTAACTCCGCTTTATCAAATCCCCAAAGCCCTCTGGGGTTTCTCATACAAAGTCCCTTTTCAAGTCTATGAGCAGTTTGAAGAATAGCATAATTATTTACTTGTCCATTTTTTAAAACTGACATATTAATTCTGAGTCTATCAAATCCTTTTAGATACATAGAGATATAGCTTTTAAGGCTCATTGATTTCACTTCTCCTCAAGCATTTTCTGAAGAACATCTTTAAGCATTGTTGATGATGTTCCTTGAGTATGCGGCAGAAAAACCATTTTAACTCCAACAGAGCTTAGTTTTTCTTCGACTTCATTATACATATCTGATCCACGCCAATCATCACCATGAAAAATCACATTATACTGCAATTCTTCCCATGCTGAGTATTTATCCATCGTTTTCTGCGGAACCACTTTGTCCACATATTTAATTGCTTCTACAATCGCAACTCTTTCCTCATATGGAATTACTGGGGTTTTATGTTTATAAGATTTTACCAGACTATCTGTACTTACTCCAACAATAAGATAATCACATTGTTCCTTTGCCCTTTTCAGTATATTTAGATGTCCTATATGGAACATATCAAAAACACCTGTTGTATAGCCTATTTTATACATTTGCACTATATTTCTACCTTTCATGTATTATTGTCTATTAATAATTCTTCGTATTTTTTTGAATAATCTAGCCAAATACTCTGGTAATAATGAGAAGTGAGCCACAAATAGATTTGGAAGCTTCATTCCGTTTCTCTTGCAAAATTGATAGTTATCTGCTTGAAAGGCAACATATCCTCTTTGTGCTACCATTCTACATTTTTCAATGTATGCTATTTTTTTATACTTTTCTATATCAAATACATTTTTATATTCTTTTAATTTTCCCATTGCCTCTAATGGCAGTAGAGTTCTAACGCATTTATGACAAACAGAACAGTTTTCAGTTGAATTGTTTTTATAGCATACATTTAAATATTTCTTTGAAATTATCCAATCAGATATCAACTCGATTTTTTCACTTCTTTTATACTGGCTTCCATCCCCAATAATCTCCAGACACTTTGAATGTGCCAATGGAAGTAGCATTACATCGCCGAATTCAGAAAAATCATTTTCTCTTGAACGATATCCATACTTTACAGTTTCATAATAACTATAAGAACTAGAAATGTAGTACTTTCCTATTCCTTTTTCCAAAGCGAAAACACATGAGTAGATACAGAAATATGATGCCTGATCCTTTAGTTTTGGAAGAAATGCATGTAAATTTGAATCAACAGCAATAAATGGTAAACTCAAATCATCAGCAACTTTACTGTTTTCCTCACACCGTTCTTTAAATATTTTTAATGTATTAGGGTCATTAATATAACCATGCCACCCGCAATTAAGCTCAAATAGTGCATTAATTCTATGTTCAATGTCGTCCTCATTAGCATAATGTGAAAATATTGTTTGCAAACAGTCAACACCACATGATATTCCTGTACCAATAATGTTATGATCTCCCTCTGACTCACCAAAACCATCAACAATAACTTTTACTTTTTTTAGTTTACTAGAGAAATCAAGCATCACTCCTTGTATATAATCAGTTTTATTATATAGTATTTTTGAAACAGGTCCACAAATATGTAGATTACTATTATAAAACATACTCATATACAATGGTAAAAACAAAAACATATTATATACCTTTGTTTCGAGCATATTAGCATACTCATTAGCAACACTAACCCAAATATTCTTTTCATTATCGTCCCGATTGAAATCAGATGATATGTCAGCAATTAGTTTTGTACTTGTTCCATCTTTTTCCATCCTCAGATTTTTAATCGTTATCATAAAATTAGATCCCCCTTGCTTTTCTAGATTTTATTTTTTTTATAAAACCTAATAAATACACGAAACTATCCACACTAAAGATATATGAAAGAGACACATAAACAACTATACCTATAATTATTTGAAGGAAAAACACAACGAATACATTTAAAGGAATAAAAGTAATAGAATAGGTCACAACTCCCATAATAAAGGCAAGAATAAAATTAACTTGTATATCTTTAATTTGCAAAGCATAACCGTACTGCAATATTTGTCTATTTGGCATTATATTAATAAAGGTAGAGAACAAATTACTTATCACTAAACTAATGGCAATTCCTTTTACCCCAAAAGGAATACTTATAAGTAAAACAAATATACCAAATCCTTTTTTTATCAAATCCAATTTTAAAAGCAAACCACTGTGTCCGGACGCTTGTATAACGCTGGTATTGATAAATTGTAAAGGTCTAAACATTAATGCAAAGCAACATATTTGCAAATATATAACACATGGCTCCCATTTAGGTGTTAAAATAACATCAACTAATGGCTTTGCCACTGCTATTAGACCCATCATTATTGGAAAGATAATATATGTACTCGTTTTAATGACTCTTCTAGTTATTCCTCTCATTTCATTTATATCGTCTTGGCATTGCGACAATGAGGGAAACATAACTCCAACAATTGTTGGTTCTAAAACACTCATTGCTGTCATGGGAAATTGATTGCCTTTGTTATAATACGCAAGATCTTCTTTTGAATAAATCTTTCCAATGATAAGATTTCTCAATTGATTATAACCAGTGTCTAATAACCCTACAATAAGTATCTTCCATCCGTAACTATATATTGATTTTAAGCTATTGAAAGAAAAACACAGTTTTGGTCTCCAGCCTACTATAATCCACAAACAAACAGTATCACACACCACATTTCCAAGATATTGTTCAACCAATGCCCATACACCAAATCCGCAATAAGCCATAATAATAGCAATAGCACCTGATAACACAGTTCCTATCGAAGTTGAAATAAAAAATTTTTTAAATATCATGTGCTTTGATACATAAGCATGCTGAACAGTATTAATAGCAGCAAATGGAATCCTCAATGACATGACTCTTATTACTGATATAAGGTTAGGAGAATCAAAGAATTTAGAAATATATGGAGAAGCAATAAAAACGACAAAATAAACAATCATAGAGAAAATAATGCCAAAATAGAAACAGGTAGAAAAATCTAATATATCAGATTCTTTATTAGCAATTAATGAATTTCCAAAACCATATGTAACAAAAACATCTAAGATTGTTATAAATACTGTCACTAAAGCTATAACGCCATAATCCTCTGGCAAAAGAATTCTTGCTAAAACAATTGAAACAATAAAATTTACACCTTGCGCACCGATTCGTTCCAGTAGTTTATATACAAAGCCAGATAAAGTCTTACTCTTTAAATTGTTTGACATATCTATCTCCCGCCTGTAATATGACTATTTATGTAATGGTGATTTTCCAAAAAACATTTCTCCATTTAAATCAGGTTCCGGATATTTGCTAAAATCAAATAAATAATCGCTCAAATTAGCTTCTATATACTCGATATCTTTTTTATACCGAGGAAAACGTCTGAAAACTTGTGTATTGTTGATCGACAACGAAGGATCAAAGATTGACTTTGGATTTGGATTATCCGGAAGCCTTAAAAATCTTCTTAATTCTGCAGTCGTATTATCATAATCATATACAAGATTCTCGAATTTTAAGGACAACACTCTTGGATTGGCTTTTTTATACGGTTGGTTATCTCTTATGGCTCTATAATATTTTACAAAATCTTGAACATTATCAATGGCCATAAAATGATTTCTTCCTAACAGCTTTGTTTTTGCGAATATATAGTTATCTCTTGGATCTCTATCAACTACTATTGCATATGGGTCATCATAAAATGGAAAACTAGCTTGTGGATTGTTTCCCGAAAAAGGTTGATCCAAAACAATTGTTTTACTTAAATCAGCCCCCATAGCTAGGAGCAGCTCTCTTACATGCTTTTTTGCTTTTCTATCAAAGTCTTTAGGATACATTGAAAGACTAACTTCCTGCATTGGATAGCATCTAATCTGGGAACCGCGTTTTTTTTCTATAAAGGGTATTACTCTCCCTCTAAGCAAGGAAAGCTTAATTAATCGTTCAAATATACCCATTTCTATATCATCAATATACCAATTCCATTTAACATCTGTTATAGAATTCAAAAACTTGTATACTGACTTTCTTAAGACATCCTTTTTTATCCCACCACATTTTTCATAGTGTTTTTCGTTCTTCTGCATGTGTAAAATATATCTATGAATTGCCATAATTGACCCATCTGTTCTATTGTGTGGATTCATGAGATGGTATTGCAAATCAATAAGACCATCAGTTTCAGATACCCATGTAAACTCTATATCATCTAAAACTTGTATATTGCTATTTTGATATTCTGACAAATAGTCACTTATAACACTTGATCCTGTCGAGCCGAATCCGCAAGCGCCAACTATCATATTTAATATTCTCCTATTTCATTTGATTTTTCTTATTATTTCTAAAAGAGAGTGCATTTTTGAACAACCTATGCTTTTTGATAATAAGAAATAGATAACATTCTTTGGATTAATGGAAGGTTTTACTGATAGAGCATTATAATAACCTTCTTTTTTTGTATAGAACATTTTAATCTGTCTATTAAACTCTGCTAACATTTCATCATCATAAGAATAATCTTTACTGGGATAATTAATATCATTATCACTTAATGACAAAGCTATATTAATCTGCTCGACTAAAGTCGTATTCTCAAGAACATCGTACATTGTATGAGATTCTATATCCTCATAGGTATATCCCATAATTTGAACAGGTTTTGCGTTTATAGGATGTACTTTTACTGTTTTTTTTCTTTCTATATATGATACAAAAGCTGATCCAGCAGTACTAATAAACAGATCAATATTATTGATTAATGAAATAGGTATGGGATATAAGTATCCAGTTATTATAACTTTGACATTACCTAAATTCTTAAATTTCGCTTTTATTTTTTTTTCAGCTAATTCAGTATTGCTTCCACCAATAAAAATCAAATTATACTTTACATCTTTATTTATAGTAAAAAGATAATATAATTCATTACACATTGGCATAATAAATTCTTTTTCTAGACGACCAATGCTACCTATACTTATATCCGCGTTGTTGTCCATCATTTTACTAAATCTATCATCACAACACGCAACAACATTGTTACAGTAGGCACTAAATGTCATCCACTCCTTAATTGGAATAGATCTATCAAACATTAACGAAACAGATTTTTTCGTTATTCCAAGTAGTTCTTTTCGTTTAAGCTTATACATCAAAAAAAGCTTTTCGTTAATCGAATATTTATGTATTTCTTGAAAGTTGAAAATAATGTTCTTTCCGTTTGTTCTTTTGGCAAGTAGTTCTCCCCATAAAGCTTGGGCAATGTTGTTTGATTCGATATAAACATCGTCGCTCTCAGTTATCGAGGCTAATGATACTATTTTGTTTATAACAGTGTCAATGGTTTTTGATCTACTAAAATAAGGTGAGTACATTAACTCCGTAATAATCAATTGTTTATACTTTTTGAAACTATTAATTATAATCTTTCTATCCAAAGACGAAAAAACATACGTTTTGTATCCGTGATTTTTTAAGTATTCGCATTTGTTATATATATATTGTTCTGCACCGCCAACATTTGTAATACTCAATGTTAGGAAAATATATTTTTTCAAAGTTAATCCTCCTGTATGGTAGTATTATTGCCTATTACTGCCGGAATTAAAAAAGCGCTAACACAAACCTCTTTGCAAAACGAATTACTAATTATAGCAGAAACTAAAAAGGTGATGAGTATACATTTTATATATTTTTTGTTAACCACATCATTGGCAAGAGATATGAAGTTCTTGTAAAATATAGTAAAAAAAGCAATCAAAAATGCAACACCAAATAAACCATATGCAGCTAAATTATCTGTGATAAAACCATGCTGTCCTATAATACTATAATTGTCATATCCAATTCTTAATCCTGCACCCCACAAAAAATTGGACGGAGAAGAAAAGAAAGTTCTTAGAGAATTCAACTGCAATCCAATACGAGCACCCATAGAACTACCAGTCACATCATAATCTTTTCCAGAAAGCAGGTTTAACAAAGATTCAATTCTAGGTTTCAGTCTGGGACCTACTATCGCACCTATTTTGTCTTTCATTAACACCAACATTATAATTAACGCAAGCACCATCAACGTAGTTGTGATTAACTTTGATTTGGATTTTGAACTTGTTAAAAATAGAATAAGTAAACAAAGAAGTGCAGTTATCAGCAATGCATTCATTCTTGGATTTATCATTATCAGAAAAAAAGATGACGCAACAATAGAAATCAAATCAACTATTTTCCACTTGACATTTGTCTCATGAAGATAAAGATATAATAAATCACCAATAAAAAAAGCTATCATATTGTAAAACTGTGCCGATTGAATCTTATTTGTGTATAGATACTTGGTTTCATCAAATATGAAATTATCAAATTCTGAGCTATCTTTAAACCACAGCATACAATTGTATAATACTATTGCGAGTAAAATGATTTGAGTAAATCTTAGTAATCGTGTTTTCTCTTTTTCTGAATAGTTAGAAACAATGTAAAAACTTTTTATTATTAAGTCAATACTAGCTATTAAAAGAAAATAATTGCCCCATGCAGCTGTGGAATGACCAATCACCCTTAACAATAAGCACCATGTTATCCATACTGAAAACATAACAATACAGTTACTGATTTTAAACTTCCCTGATGTTTTTACAAAAACATCTACGTACCATAACCCAATTATTATAGACCAATATGATACAGGAAAATTTCTATTCAAATATGGAATTATGCTCAACGCAACAGATATAGCAACTAAAAAGAAATTAAATGAATTATTTTTTTTAGCTTTTACTTCAAAATCAAACATTTATAAACTTCCTATTTAACTATTGTGCATATTATAACCCGACGAAGATACTTTAATTTATAAAAAACAATCATAGTCAAGTAAAACGGAGTAGTAATTAAATGATTATTTTTTATTTCACTAAGATTTTTTTTGTTTCCTTCATACATCCCTTTTAGATTGGCAGATAATCCAGATGAACCAAATCCTCTTTTTCCTCCATCGTATACAACTAACTGTTTGGGAATGTAATAATAATCAAATTTAGATGCTATTTTTAAAAAGTAATTTCCATCTTCGGCATATTTCTGCTTTTCATCAAAACCTCCAATTAAACTGTATATTTTTTTCTTCATAAGCACAGTAGAGGTTTGTGGGTACATTTTAATGCATAATTCCTTAATATTAGCTTTATGTATCTTTTTAATGCATCTAAAAAGAATGTGTAATTCATGATCAGTGTGATTGCCTCCTATAAAATCAACATTTACTCTTGAAGATAAACTATTTACTACTCTAATTTGAGTTTCTATTTTATCTGTTAACCATAAATCATCCGAATCACAGAAGGCAATCCAATTTCCAAGTGCATTGTCCATACCGACATTTCTTGCGGATGAAACACCGCCATTAGGTTTATTAATAATCTTTATAGGAATTGCTGAAGTCCTTTTATAGTTACTTATCAACTCGACAGAGCGATCTGTAGAACCATCATTTACTACTATTATTTCTTTAATATACTTTCTGGCAGTTTGTTTGTTTATTGAATCAAGTACGGAAATAATTGTTTTTTCGCTGTTATACATAGGTATAACAACTGAAATGTCATCTTTTAATATCTTCATAAACTCTTTCCCATATTTTGGTTTCAAAATTATATTTTCTGATTACCTTGGCAGGAACTCCAACGATCACACAATAATCAGGAAATTCACCTCTAACAACTGCATTTGTGCCAACAATACATTGTTTTCCTAATTTTGTGCCGGCTTGTATTGCCACACCATACCCTATAAAACAATTATCGCCAATAATTGTATCCTTGACTATCATCGGCTGATCCATAATATGTTTTCCGATATTTCTGTACTCATGATCTATGTTTGTTATAAAAGTATTTCCTGATATTGTAGTGTTTTTTCCGATTACTAATTTTCCTTTAGACGTACAATGAAAATTTTGCCCAATAGAAACATTATCTCTAATATCAATAGTCCCATTATTTATGGCTTCCATTCTCAAGCCAGGATAAATCCTAACTCTATTACCAATTGAAATGTTTTTCTTACCTGAAATAACAATTGGATTTCCTAAATAACCGAAATTCCCATATTTTCTAAAAAACGGCCTTAGAATTACAGCTCTTAGTGCCCAAAATATTTTTTTATAGTATAGCATATATGTTCACCTTCTTTATGCAAGAACGTTTAGAATCCATTGTTTCAATGAATACTTATCATATATTTCTTTTGGAAGTTCACAATATGGCGCGTTCCAAAAATCAATATTAACAACAGGTTTTTTCCTGTCAATTACTAAAATATTATTTTCATTATAAAAATCATAATTAACAATATCTTTATTTGTTGTTATTAGTTTTCTTCTCAAGCCTAAAATTTCAATAGTCCGCATAGTCAGCCCATGTTGTCCTGAATTTTCTACATCAATAATACATTTTGAATCGGCATAAATCTCATACAGCTTTTCAAAAGGCATCATCTGAAAGTTAATATCTTTCATAGTCACGTTAATAAATGCTTTACTTGTGAGCTTATATTTTAAATAGACAAGCTTATGTGGCAGATAAAAAAATGAAAAGCATTTTAAACCTCTCTTATTGCATTCAGTCATCACAGACTTAACAATTTTAATTCTGTCATCATGACCGGTGCCAATAAAGCTAAGATCATATTTAAAATCTGAACTATTAGGCTTTTTGCTTTGCTTCGGGAGATAGTCATTGTAGTAGTACAAAGGCAGGAAGTGTATCCTATCTCTATTCTCTTCATAATCAATACGATCAAAAGTGTAAACTTTATCGTATAAATCCCACTTTTTTTCTATTCCTTTAGTATTTGTCTTATGCAAACCATCCCACATATAAAGAATTATCTTTGCGTTAGGGAAAGTAATTCTCATCTTTTTTAATGCGTCAGAAGTAGTATACTCCCCGCGAATTACTAAAATATAATCATAATCACGATTCTTTAATCTATTGATTTGTTCAGAATAGTATTTAGTTATGATATTCTGATAGAACTTTATCTGTAAACGACCAAGTGTTTTACAGATAAAACCATCATTTGGTTTATCGTTTATATAATCAACACTTGCGCCAAGGGTCTCCATTTCCTTTACAATGCCATTTGAATAACCTGATAGCGATATTAATAGAACGCTTTTTCCTTTCAAAGAATCAAGCTTTTCATCATGTGCTTTTTCTTCACAAGGCTTGGTTTCATTCTGTTCAGTAAGCTTAATAGAATTGCTAAGATCAGCAACTCTATAATTCTGCTTATAAGCACTCAAACTCTTATCATAATAAAGATTCCCAAACGCCTTATCCACAAGCCCCGTGAACAGCCCCAGCAGCTTCAGCGCCCACTCAAAGCCATGAATGAGCCTAACCTTCTTGCCATGAGCTTCACCAATCATCTTGACCATTTCAGAGGTATTGCTGTACTCCCTGTTCTGCGGCCAGAATGTGCCTTGCTCGTTGTTCTCTACCATCAGGCGAACGAACTCGCAAAGGTTCTCAATGTAGAGCATCGAGCGTCTGTTCTTGACATAAGGAAAGATTGGCAGCTTCTGCGCCATTTTGGACATAAGCGGGTAGTTGCCTTTGCTGCCCTTGCCGTAGATCATTGGCGGTCGCAGGATAACCACTTTGAATTTATCATCATTAAGCGGTCTTAGCCCATTTTCTGCCTGCACCTTGCTGTCACCATAGCAGTTTGAAGGATGTGTTGGCGTATCCTTAGTTATTCGCTTGCCTTTACCGATAGGTGCGCTGTTGCCGTATACAATAGCACTGCTCATGAAGATAAACTGCTTCACGCCGTCGGCTTTGGCTTTCTTAGCTGTTTCTATTGTGAGGTCAGTGTTGACAGCGTAATAGAGCTTTTCTTTTTCCTTGCTGATCTTACCATTGTCGGAATGCGCTATCCCAGCCACATGAAAAACACAGTCATAACCGGAAAAATCCTTGCTCTTCCAGCTATCACCGATCATATCAACAGTATCGACAAAATACTCGTCACCGAACTGCGCCATGTATTTTTCAAACGAAGTGCCTATGTAGCTGTTTGCACCCGTGATAAGGATCTTTTTCATTTACTCCGACACCTTTTCCTCTTGCTTATGTATCTCGCCCGTACCGCCCTCAACAACACCATCGCTCTTGAGCACAGCTTTGACCGAATCCACAAAAACCTTGATATCCATTTTCAGACCCGAAAGACTTGACTTTTTGAGTGCTGCGGCATACTCGCCGTCCAACTTTGCCTTGTCGGGGATCTCAAGCTCATCTCTTCCGTGAGCCTGTGCCAGACCTGTCAGACCCGGCTTTATATCATTCGCACCGTACTTGTCACGTTCTGCGGTCAGATAATCCTGATTCCAAAGTGCAGGGCGGGGGCCGATGATGCTCATATCACCCTTAAAGATAGACCAGCATTGTGGCAACTCGTCAATAGATGTTTTTCTAATAAATTTTCCTATGCGTGTGAAATTATCTGTTTTGCCTGCGTTCTGCAGCATATGAGTAGGTACGTCACTCGATTTTTTCATAGAACGGAACTTAGGGAGTGTAAAGTATCCTGTCTGCTGTGCGATCCTTTTCTGCTTAAATATAACCGGGCCGGGACTGTCAATTTTAATTGCAAGTGCGGTAACAGCATATATTGGTGCGAGAATGACCATGCCGCCGAAGGAAAGCGTAATATCTATACCACGCTTAATATATTTCTCATAAAAAGTCGGTGTATAATCGCTTTTACCAACTGCTTCAAGATGCCCTCTCTTGCCGTCCGCATTTACTGGGTCATTCTCATTTTCTACAAAAACAACCCTTTTCTTATACATAGGATTTTGTTCATAAGGATCGTTATTGTATTTATCATTATCTCGCTGCTTCTTCGCTATAATGCTCATGACAGTAAAAGCAGTTCCGAGAAAAGCTCCGGCTGCGATCAGCCCATTATTAAGTTTCTTATTCAAAATAAGTCCCCCATGTTTTCGTATTTATCAGAAAAAATTCGCCTGTTCCTCGCCAAACCACGTTACATCATTAATGCGGTCATTCTCTTTCAGTACAATACAAATCTTATCGCCAACTATCTTGACTTCATCAACTATCATATACTTGGCAAAATCCTGCTCATAGGCAGCCGCACCATTCGGAAACTTCTGCACCTCGCCGTTGTATTCGAGCACAACAGGCGATGTGATCTTATTTATAAATGTTTCCAATTTATATTTCAAAGCCATTTGGCTTCATCTGCCTTTCATACGGTGATCCCAACATTCCTGAGCATTTCCAGCCTGTCAGGTTTTATCGTCCCGCTTTTGATAGTTCTTAGCTGACCTCGTTTCC
>JAFVAN010000043.1 GCA_017480485.1 Ruminococcus sp.
TCCTTTTAGCTTGTTCGGGTTTAAGGCAGCTAAGAGGCGGGTCTTGTGTTCTGCTGTTTCCTTGTTCAAGGCGATCGTTATACAGCGTCTGATCAGATACGCAGCGTGCTGGAGGAAACAGCTGCGGGGTATCGGTTTGCTGAGTGAGTAGCCGTAGGAATTAGCATGAAAAACGCGGGCGCAAAAGCCTGTCTCCTGCTCCATCCCTTTGCGCGAAAAGCCTAAACATGGGGAAGATAAGGGGAAGGGGAGCGCGAGGGGGAGGACCTAAAGAGGGGGGAAACAAGGTACCCATCATATCAGATCGACGGGGAGCCCCCTCTTTTGGTCCTCCCCCTCGCAACAAGGCGCAGCTGCGACGACCACCACAAAGAAACAAAGAAAAGAAGAGGTCCGTGGGAGCCGACAGGACCCCTCTGTCTCGGCTGGCGCCGAGCCACCTCCCATTTCAGTGGAGGCAGGATGTCCGCCAAAGTCCATATACTATATATGAGATCGTCCCCCGTGAGGGAACCCCCGCACATCACACCGTTGCGAGGCGGCGTGCCGCCGCTCACGCGTCTTGCGCCGTGCGCGCTAGCACAGCACCCAAGCGAAGGCTTGGGCGGTGCGGGGGTCGGGGTCCTTGAAGTGGCCGCCCTTGTTCCATTCCAGCAGGCAGTCAATGCCTTGCTCTTCAAGGCGGGCGTGGGCCTTGCGGATGCAGTCTGCAACAGTGGCCATCACAGGGTTCCTCGAGCGCTCCTCACGGTCCCCGAGGCTCAGGTAGACCCTCTCAGCCCTTACGGTGTTCTGCTGCATAAATCCAACAAATCCCGGGAACCACACCGAGGGCGAGGCCGCCGCGATGCCCGAAAAAACATCTGTCCTGTGGGCCGCCCAGAGAGAGAATAGCCCCGCCAGCGAGTATCCCCCAAGGATGTATTCGCGGCCTCCGCCGCAGAGGGAGAGCAGCGCCGAAAGCGTCTCCTCGGCCCCGCTGCCAAAGTCCTCGTCCCCAAAGACCGCAGGCGCCTGCCAGGGCGATAGGTCCCTGCCCCAGCTGTCCACCTTTGCGGCCAGCATCAGGAACTCCCGCCCCGTCATTTCTCTTATCAGCCTGAGCTCGTTTTCCATCAGCTCAAGGTCGTGGTCGTCCACCGGCTGTATCAGCACCGTGTTCGCTCCCGGGTTTCCGAATTCTATGATCTCCAAGGCCTTGCCCCCCTTTCCTTTTGTCCTCTTCCTCCATTGTAGCACACTTTGGGAGAATTTGCAAATTTTATTGACAAAACGCCGCCCCCTGTGGTATAATCAGGTTAGCTCAGTGATCGTAACAGATACGCAAAAAGGGAGGGTCTTGCATGAACAGAGCCATCAGGATAAGCATACTTGTTATCATGCTCGGGCTTATACTCACCGTGCTCTCGGTGTCCGATGCCTACGGCTTGGCCTTCAGGCACAAGAAGCTGCTGGACAAGAGCTATTCCAACCTTGAAAACAACGAAATGATTAGCGGCGACTTCGACTATGTTGTGGGCAGGCTGGACCGCAGCAAGCGCTGGAAGAAGCTCTTTGGCATACCCTACAAAAAGGTGGACATCGGCTATTACCTGATAGTCCTGACAGGCAAGGATGACAACGTTGCGGGCTATGTGATGTTCGAGGCCGAGGACACCGCCAAGCTCGACGAGCTGTATACAGCGACTCTGGAGATGCTTGCGGGAACACGGAGCGAGATGCCCTCGCCCTGCGGCCTGCAGACCAAGGCCGTTGAGATAACCGACGAGGAGAGGGAGATGCTTGAGGCCCATTTTGAACGCACCTCCGACCCCAACAGCCCACAGCTGCTGATGGGCGAGAACTGGGAGGCCTCTCTTTACGTCCTCCACGAGACGAATTATACTTTTATCATAGTGCAGATATCCGTGGCTCTTGGCATTGTGCTGGTGGGCGTTGTGCTGCTTGTGATCTTCAACAGGCTAAAGCCCGAGGAGGGCGAGACGGTCTACGTCAACGAGTTCCCCGACCTCCCCTTGGAAGACGGCCCCGACAGCCCCGAGGCTCCCGAGCCTGTTATCCCCAAAGAGCCCGCCGCTCCCGAGACCGAGGAGGTTTAGCTCAGCGGGCCGCTGCTCACGCGGCTTAAATACGGAAAAAAGGATATCTCCGCCGCCGAGGCGGGATATCCTTTTTAGCAGCCAAAGGCCGAAAACACGGAGCTCGGCATCGGCCTAAAATAGAAAAAATAAAAAATTCAGAAAAATATCCTTCGGCCCTTGACAAATGCCAAAGAATGTGATATAATTTTAATGTTGTAAACGGAGAAGTCGCCTAGCCCGGTTTATGGCGCACGACTGGAACTCGTGTATGGGTTAATAGCTCATCGAGGGTTCGAATCCCTCCTTCTCCGCCAAAACGAACAATCGTTCAGACAGCGTATTTGCGGGAAATGCCGTAAATACGCTGTTTCTGCGTCTATTGGGGTGTGAAGGGATTTTCCGTATTCTGAAGCAAAATTCACCATTTTGAAGCGATTTTCACCCCTTGTCCGCACATTTGTCCGCACAGCTGACGTGCGATTTCAGGGCTTTTGGGCCAAAGGTCTGGCAAAAAGTCCGCACAAAGCACAGCTTTTCATTAGTTACGCTCATCAGAGCGAGTAAAGTCGGAAGGCATATAGTGAACTTTAATATTATAATTGTATAGTATCAACTATCTGCGGAATGTGTCGAAAAACTTGTTTTTCCGTAAACAACTGTAGGCTTGAATGTAATGTGTTTATACTGTAATCAATATGCAACAAAAAATACTGCCCTGTTATTATAATACTGGTCTTTTGATTTGTAATATTTGTCAAAATAGCAACGTGGCTTTTGTATAATTATACAATTTTCCCTTTTTTACATTGACAAAAATGTATTTTGTCGATATAATTATAAATGTAAAGATTTTTACACTGTTCCAAAACTTTTGGTTTTTCATAATGGAAAAGTCAAAATTATGTTAACTAATCTCACCCGTTAAAAAGGGATAAAAAGCAACGACCATAGCTTCAAAGCTATGGTCGTTGCTTTTATTAATTTGTTTCGTTAGAATCGAAGCAATAAAATCATGTAATACTGCTAGATGGAGATATTGTCGTACAAGCTCTTCCTGCCTTGACAGTTGGCAGCCAAACCTGTATAATCAAAACAGACTGGAGTATTACCCCAGAAGTGCGACCGCCTATTGTTTATCTGTTTGGTAATGACGGTGAAGCATGAAAAGGAAATATGTTACTATTGAGTTCAAATTGTTCTAATAATTATCAGTTAGGAGTATAATATGACAATCTTCATCGGCGGATCACGTTCTGTTGCAGCTTTACCGTCAGGCGTTATCGACCGCCTGCAAAACATCATCTCACAGAATTTTGATATAATCATAGTCATAGGTGACGCAGATGGTGCCGATCTCTCTGTTCAGCGTTACCTTCAAAGTGTTAATTACCAAGCAGTCACCGTGTATGCCTCAAACGGGAAGGCGCGGAACAACGCGGGAGGATGGCAGGTGAAGTCTATACCGGTTTCAAAAGATGTATCGGGCTATGCGTTCTATGCCGCAAAGGACAAAGCAATGGCAGCAGATGCCGACTACGGCTTTATGATCTGGGACGGTCGAAGCAGAGGGACCCGTGAAAACATTAATAACCTCACAAAGCTTGGGAAGAATACTCTGGTATTTGACACCAGAGATGAGAGCTTCAAAGTCATTAAAGGATAATAACAGCGCACAAAAACCGCTTTGCCGTTAATTCAGCAAAGCGGTCATTTTAATTTTCCAATGATCAATCGTCCTCTACAAACAACTTATAAGGTTCCACATCCAAAGCTTCGGCTATGTCAAACAAAGTGTCGAGCGATGCGGTACGGTTAATATTCGGAGCCTCCACTGCACCGATAAACGCAAGGTTCTTGTCAACCTTTTCGGCAAGCTGTTCCTGTGTCATTCCGCGCAGCCTGCGGTAATAGCTTATCTTTAGCCCGATACGCCTATACTTATCGTAATATTTCTCCTTCATCGTCAACACCTGCCTCACGATTATTTTAGCACAAATTGTTGACAATATGAATTTGATGTTATACAACGTGTATTGTATAATAGACAATAAGGCGGGCGTTTATATGAACATCTATACCGTATCATTCTTCGGACATCGTGAGCTTTCCGACCCCTTCACAGTAGAGGACCGGCTGGAGCAGCTCCTGCGGCAGATCATACAGACAAAGGAATATGTGGATTTTCTTGTCGGCAGGGACGGCGAGTTCGACCAACTTGTTTCCTCGACCATACGCCGATGCAAAGAACAATACGGGTGCGGAAATGATTCGCATATCCTTGTGCTGCCATATGAACGTGCTGATTACCGTGATAATCGGGAGAGCTTTGAGGAGTATTATGATGAGGTGGAGATATGTTATGAATCCACGCAGGCTCACCCGAAGGCAGCAATTTTTATCAGAAACAAAGAAATGATAGATAGGTCTGATATGGTTATTTGCTGTGTTGAGCATAAGTATGGTGGTGCGTATAGGGCGATGCGGTATGCGGAAACTGCCGGGAAAGAAATAATAAATCTGTATGATCACCACCCTTTATCATGAACAACATATTATCCAACCCAAAGATTGTTTCTGTTACCATTGAAAAAACTGTCGTGTTTCAGTTGTAATATGTATATCTATAATTTGCATTATGAGAAGTTCCCTGACGGCACAGTGAAGTGCATTGAAGATGAGATACCGTTTGAGCTGCCGGAGGGGTGGCGATGGGATAGGCTTGGTAATGTGTCAATCATTGCAAGAGGTGGTTCACCACGTCCAA
>JAFVAN010000039.1 GCA_017480485.1 Ruminococcus sp.
ATCTCCGCCGTCAAGATGTAATAACGGCGGATGGGTGTACTATTGGGTTCTCCTTTATTATTTTGATTACGATATATTCCGCTGTCTTAACCTGTCTCGGACAACTTTTGGTCAACAAAGATATATTAAGTTACCCAAAATCGAACAAATGTGTTTTTGACTATCTTTGCTTAAATTGGTTATTTTACGGCGTTTAAGGGATGAAACGGAACATTTGTTTATGATATTAAAGTTGGGTGTTTTAATATCACATTTAAGGTTAAATGTAAAGACATTCGAGGCCTAAAAAAGCATTAGTTACATTATCTACCCTTATGCTTGACTTTACTGAAAAAGTGTACTATAATAAATGCGAACAAAAAATCTAAAAGGAGGACATTATGGCTACTTATACATATAAAAGCATATCGCGGAGCGCATTATGGGCCCTTGTGATGCTTACGGTCTTTGCTGCGGCCTTTTTTGCGGTCCCTGCGGCACCTGTAAGCGCCGAGGCCTCGTCGATTCAGGCCCCCACAAGCGTTACCCGAGGCTCTGAGATAACCGTGACCGTCAGCATCTCCGCCGAGGATGCAATAGAATATGTGGGCGGAAACCTGAGCTATGACAACAGCGCGGCCTTCGTCTCCAGCAACTGTGTGCAGGAGGGCGGCGAAGGAGTACTTGCTGTTAAGTACAATCCTCCCGATGCGACCTCAACATCTGTCGAGCTCACCTTCACCTTCAGCGCAACCACCGAGGGCAGCTGCGGCTTCAGCTTCAGCGGCTACGCATTTTCGGCTGACGGCATAGTGCTGGCAGCCCCAGAGCTCTCGACTACCGTTAATATCACCGAGCGCACAGGCGGCCTGCTGACCTCCCTTGTACCCTCAACAGGTGAGCTTCTCCCCGCCTTCTCCCCCGAGATATACGATTATGTGCTCAAGGTCGAGAGCGACGTGCAGTACGTTGATTTCTCAGCCACTACCCTTTCGGATACGGATGTCATCGAGCCCGAGAGCCTTCGCTTTTGGAGCCTCGACGATCCCAACGCCAAGAAGATAACTGTTACAGACGCCTCCGGCGGCCAGCGTATCTATAATGTTACCATCATCCGCGAGCCCTCAGAGGATGAGAGCGGCGACGAAAGCTCCGACAGCGAGGCCGAAAGCACTGACGAGCCCGCCTCCATTGATGCCGACAGCTCCGAAGCAGCGCCCTCCGAGGCCGATGAAAGCCCTGCTGCCTCTCAGGCCGAGACCGCGCCTCAGGAACCGCAGCAGCCCGATGAAGGCGACAACGCTCAGCCCGACAACACCGAAAAAACTGAGGAGGACAACAGCTCACAGCAGGCGAATGTCTTCTCCGTCGGTTCCGACAGCTCGAAGGACAGCGGCGTTAGCTCTCTCAGGCGCACGCTGATGCCTGCACTGCTCATTGCCCTTGCGGTCCTGATATTAGCCCTGTTCATACTGATCTACTGGCTAAAGAACCGCTCCGAGCGCCGCAGAAAGAAGATCAAGAGCTCCCATAAGGGCAAGTAACTGTTAGGTGAGAACAAAATGTTTGAGAAAAATCGACGCAAGAGGATAACCGTTTCCTCGAACACAGGCACCGCCCCCGCCGAGCGTCCGGCGCTCAATATCGAGATGTCCGCATCACACAAGCCCCCGTGGCAGTCCAAGCGCTCACGCTACATTGCCGACCGTGCTCTTGACCCATTGGAAAAGCGCCTGGGACGGTATGCGATCAAGCGTCTTATGCTCATTATCGTTGTCGGGATGGCGCTGGTATGTGCTCTTCGGCTTGCGGGATATCTTGGCATCAGCAAAGCCGCTAAAATTGCAAGCGACTTGTACTTTGACCGTTCAAGGATACTTGAAGGCCAGCCTTGGCGTCTTGTGACCTTCCTTTTTATCCCCGATAACATACACATCCTGTTTGTCGCGCTGGAGATCTACCTTTATCATTTATTTGGCTCGGCCTTGGAACGCGAATGGGGCAGCTTTCGCTTCGATGCTTACTATCTGTTGGGCGCCCTCTGCTGCATCGCCTCAGGCTTTATCACGGGCTACACAACAAATACCTATCTAAATCTCGGGCTTTTTCTGGCCTACGCGCTTTTCTTCCCAAACAAGGAGCTTCTGGTTTTCTTCATCATCCCTGTAAAGGTCAAATGGCTGGCGCTGATCGACGGCCTGTTCCTGCTGGTGGCCTTTGTGCTGGGCGGGATAGAAATAAAGGTCCTGATCCTTTTCTCCCTCCTGAACCTGCTCCTCTTCTACGGACAAGATATGTTTATCATGGCTCAGGCTGCCATCAAACAGCATAAAAAGCGCAATAATAACAAGATATAAAAACGGCCCTCTCTGCCGAAAACGGCAGGAGGGTCGTTCTGTTTATTCATCCTTAGAGGTGGTATCGGCTGCGGAAGCATCAGGGCGTCTGGTTGGCTCTGTAGGCAGGCCGGGGTCATTTGTCTCTTTGGCGCGTTCGGTCAGGTCATCTACCATGCGCTCCACAAGCACAAGAGCCTCATCAAAGTTTTTCTGCATATCCTCCTTGGAGTCACCAAGGGTCTTAACAGGCGCCCTCATCCCAAGGTGTATGTCATTGGGCATCTCCTCGTATTTCAGCTCATCGGCCAGGAAGGAGAAATCCAGCTTGAAGCCGAGCTCATCAAAATACTCCTCTTTATCTGGGAACAGCGTGCCGATATCATTGGCTAACGTTTGAGTGTAATATGGGTCAGTGTTAGTGTCAGAGATAATGAGGATTATATCTCCCTCCTGAATCTCCGCCATATATTTCGTATTATAGCTGTTTTGAGACTGATAATCCTTGCTGTTCTCGTTTATCGGAAGTATCATGACCTCCACCTTGACCTTGCCGTCGCCGTTTAGATCATCGCAATATTTCTCAAAGAAGCTCTCCAGCTCGTCCTTTCTGAATGCAAGGCCGTTATCGGCTATCATCATTATCGTCATATCGGGATTTGTGCGTCTAAGAGTATCAACAACTATAAAAATGATAACAGCCGCAATGAAGACAGTAAAGATTATAGGAAGCTTATAATGATACAGGAAGTTCGCTATCTTCTCCTTGGGACTCAGCACACGTGCCTCCTCGTGGACCTCGTGTATCGTCTCGGATTCCTCGATCACTCCTGTTTTCAGCTTCATTAGCTCCAGCCTGTCGGCAGCTAACTGACGGTCGCGTTTTTTCTGCTGCTCCTTTTCATAAGCCTTGCGCTCCTCCTCGGCCTCGAGCTCGGCACGCTCAAGGGCCTCGCGACGTTCACGCTCTTCATCAGCCAGTCGTTTTTCGTATTCGTAGTCCTCATCGGGGATGAGCTGTTCGTCCTTCTTTTTCATTGCACACCTCTTGCTGCGGTAATAAATTCAGAGGCGCCCCAAACGAGCGCCCCTGCAATAAGCTGTTTGACTATTCGATCACTTGGTGACCAGAGCGAGGGTATCTCTTGCAATAAGAAGCTCCTCGTTGGTGGGAACGACCCAAACCTCGACCTTGGAATCATCTGCAGATATCTTTGCAAGCTTTCCGCGCAGGCCGTTATTAACTTCCTTGTCAAGCTTGATGCCAAGGTAATCCATGTCTGCGCAGACATTCTCTCTAACGTCAAAGCTGTTCTCGCCGATGCCGCCGGTGAAGAGCACAGCGTCAAGACCATTCATAATGGCGGCGTAGCTGCCGATGTACTTCTTTATTTCGTAAACAAGCATCTCGGAAACAAGCTGAGCCCTCTTATTGCCCTCGTTAGCTGCGGCGGTGATGTTCCTGTTATCGGAGGAAACGCCCGAAACGCCCAGGAAGCCGGACTTCTTATTCATATAGTCGCTCATTTCCTTGGGGGAGAAATGATGCTTCTCGGCAACAAAGGTAACGGCCGAAGGGTCAACAGCGCCTGTTCTGGTTCCCATTACAAGGCCGTCCAGAGGTGTGAAGCCCATGGAGGTGTCAATGCTCTTTCCGCCCTGGATAGCTGTGATGGAGGAGCCGTTGCCAAGGTGGCAGGAAACTATCTTGAGGTCCTTTATATCGCGGCCCATAGCATCAGCCAGCGCCTGAGAAACAAAGCGGTGAGAGGTGCCGTGGAAGCCGTATTTTCTTACATGGAAATTCTCGTAATCATCATAGGGAAGGCCGAACATATAGGCCTTGGGGGGCATTGTCTGGTGGAAGGCGGTATCGAAAACAACCACCTGAGGCGTGCCCTCGGGCAGCACCTTCTTGCAGGCACGGAGCGCCAGCGCATGAGGATGGTTGTGAACCGGGGCAAGCTCAGCCAAAGCATCTATCTGATCAATTACCTCGTCGGTTACAAGGCAGGTCTCCTTAAAGACCTCTGCGCCCTGTACAACTCTGTGGCCAACAGCCGATATCTCGCTCATGGAGTCGATGACCTTGGTGTCGCCGGAGGTGAGCACCTCGACCAGCTTTTCAAAGGCCTCAGTGTGGGTCGGAAAATCGCAGTCAGCATCAAAGCTTCTGCCGTCGCCTGTCTTGGCAGAGATATGACCGTCAATGCCGATGCGGTCACAGTTGCCCTTTGCGATCACGGATTCGTCGGTCATGTCCAGCAGCTGATACTTCAGCGAGGACGAGCCTGCGTTTACTACAAGAATTTTCATTGGATATCATTCCTCTCATGTTTTTCGTCCCTTGACAATTCGGGCACATTCATATACAATATTATTATAGCAGATTAAAGCGATGATTTCAAGTGCCGCAGGGCATTTTTTATAATTTTGTCACACATATACGGAGGTAAGCATGAAAACTGCGGGGATAGTTGCGGAGTTCGACCCTCTGCACAACGGTCACAGATATCTTTTCGAGCAAGCCCGCGCAAAGGGCGCCGAGGCCGTGGCCGTAGTTATGAGCGGCTCTGCAGTACAGCGGGGGCGCCTTGCCGTATGGGATAAATACAGCAGAGCCCGCGCAGCTGTCAGAGCTGGGGCAGATATTGTGTTCGAGCTGCCCGCTCCCCTTTCCTGCTCAAATGCCGAGGTCTTCTCCCGCTCCGGAGTCGCCCTGCTTGCGGCCCTTGGCGACGGGGCTGTGGATATGCTGGTCTTCGGCAGCGAGACAGAGGACCTTTCACTGGTCTTGACCGCCTCCCGTGCTGTCACCGAGCTCAAGGACAGCGCCGCGATTCGGGAGCGCCTAGCCTTGGGCATGAGCTATCCCGCTGCACTTTCAGCAGCAGTCGGAGAGCTATGCGGGCCCGAAGCTATGGCCGCAGTCAGCGGACCAAACTCCATCCTTGCAGCCGAATACTGCCGCGCTCTGGAAGAACTTGCCCCATGGTGCGAGCCTGCACTGGTACACCGAACCGAACAGGAGGGCATCAGATCGGCGACCTCCCTGCGTGAGATGCTGTCAAAGGGCGAGGATATCTCCCCCTTCGTCCCTGAAGTCCTGCCCGACCCCTGCCTTCCCGAGGCACTGGATAAGGTACTGCTCTATTCCGTCTACTCTGCGGACAAGGATACCCTGCTGACCCTTCCCGACTGTGACGAGGCCCTTGCAGACCGTTTCCTGAAAGCCGCCCGCTCCCGGCCACGAACAGCAGAGGAGCTTCTGAGCTTAGTTAAATCAAAAAACTACACCCACGCCCGTCTGCGTCGAACTCTGCTGCATCTTGCGCTGGGCGTCCGCCGTGAGGATATCAAACCTCCAGCCTACCTGCGGCCTTTGGCCTTTAACGAGATCGGCGCCAAGCTCCTCGCTGAGTCAAGGCCTGCTCTCCCCCTGTCAACGAGCCTGTCGAAGCTCTGCAAGGATGATCCAACTGCCGCCCGCTTCGCACAGCTCGAAGACCGCGCTTCCGTGCTGCGCGCCCTCGGGACCAAGAGCGGCACCGTCCCAAACGACTTCACCGAAAGCATCAAGCTCCAATAAAAAGATACAAAAAGCCCCAAAGCAGTCACGCGGCCGCTTTGGGGCAAATGTTTTATTTTCAAGCCTTATTGTTCTTATTGTAGATTATCTTAAGGCCCTTTAAAAGCAGATCATCGTCAAGGATGATGTCATGCTTGCAGAGGGGTGTTACCGTTCCCGCAAGGCCGCCTGTTGCAATGATGGTGCAGTGGGTGCCAAGCTCCTCCTCGATTCGCTGTATCATGCCGTCGATCATGCTGGCCGTGCCGAACATCAGGCCGCTCTTCATAGAATCGACTGTATTGGTGCCGATGACCTTCTTAGGTGCCTCGAAGGCGATCTTAGGCAGCTGGGCCGTCTTGTTTGTCAAGGCGTCGGCAGAGACAGCCATACCCGTAAGGATGATAACTCCAAGGAAGTCACGCTTCTCGTTGATGACCGAAAATGTTGTAGCCGTACCCAGATCAATGACGATCTGCGGGAGAGTATACTCGTTCATGCTGGCAACAGCGCCCACAACAAGGTCGCTGCCAAGCTGGGCGGGGTTGTCTATCAGAATGCTGAGTCCCGTTTTTATCCCGGGACCGACTACCATTACCCGAACGTCCGCCAGCTTCTCCACTGCCATCTTCATAGTATTCGTTACCGTCGGTACAACGGAAGATATTATCGCTCCCGAGATCGAAGAGGCGGCAACTCCGTGCAGGTCAAGGGCCGTGCGTATGACCGACGCAAACTCCAGAGGGGTCGAGCGCTGGGAGGTCGCCGCCCTCTCGCGGAAAAGTATCTTCTCGCCGTCAAAGCAGCCGAAAACTATATTGGTATTTCCGATATCTATTGCAAGAAGCATATTGTTCTCTCCTTACTGTTATGTGTTAGTTTCGGGGATGAGCCGTGCCTTGAAAAGGGCCGTGCCAACCGCCGTGGTCACAATAGTGCATACAAGCATCTCAAACACTGCATTGATGCCAACAAAGGTAATTATGAACCAGATAACGTTCTTGCCGCCACGCAGCTCCTTGACATAATCGGTGCTGCCGAAAAGCAGGATAAGAGCGGACATAAAGAACAGAGTGTTGAGGAAGGCAGCAGAAAAGCCTGTAATGCCGCAGGCAACGGGCTTGTTTACCTTGCTGCGGAGCACCTTGAATATCCAGCCTGTCAGAAATCCGTCAAGAAGACGGGGGATGAACCTCTGGATAAAGGCCAGTACAGGGCTTATGTTGAAAAGTGCTGCACCCATTCCGCTGGGAACGCCGATGCCGATGCACTGCAAAAAGCTGAAAATGCCGAAGACACCGCCGATTATCGCGCCGCCAGTGGGACCGCAGCTGACTGCCGCTATGGCAATGGGGATGACATTAAGGGTTATTACCAGAGGCCCTATGGGTATTGAGCCGATAGGCGTCATCGAGAAGATGAGCACAAGCGCGGTCATAAGGCCCAGGATAACGAGCTGACGAGTGTTGAAAAATGCTTTTGTTTTCATAAAGAAAACCTCCTTTGTTATTATTCCCGAATAAAAGCGGGATACAATACAACGGCGGAATCATTTTGCTTCGTGCGCGGGGGATGAGTCAGGCTTGCGTGGCAATACCTGCTCTCGCACATAGAAGCTTTATTAGATAAACGCCGCAGACGGCCTTTCCGTCCGCAAAACAGTATATCACAAAACCGCAGAAAAGTAAAGCCCCTGCGGCGATTTGTTTTATTTTTGTAATCACCCTGTTACACGCCGTAGCCCTTCAGCACCTTATCAAAGAACTCCTCGGTAGAGTAATTCGGACTGCGGTTGAAGCGCCCAAGGGTGATAAGCTCATCGCCGACGGTAACATAGTTCAGCTTTTCCTCACAGCCAAGCAGCAGATCAAAGCCGCACATTTCCAAAAGCATCGGCTCGGCGGCACAGGTTAGGCCGTAGGGGTAAGTATATACAGCGGGCTCACGGTCAAGCTCGTCTCTGAAAAGCCGCTGTGCAGCAAAAACATCGTTGAAAAGAGCCCTACGGTAGACCTCGAAAGACTCTGAGGCCATTTGGGTGGAGCCGCGTCGATCGCCGAGGGCGTGCATATCGTAGCTATGGTTGGCAAGCTCCACTCTTCCGGAGCTCATCACGGTCTTTAAGTCATTGATGGACAGATAGGAATAAGCAGGGCTTGGCTCCGCAGCCTCGCTTGCATATTCCGCAAAACGCCCTACCACAGAGAGCGTGCAGCACATATCGTATTTTTTCATAAGTGGCAGCGCATTTGTCCTGAAATTCAAGCAGCCGTCGTCAAATGTCAAGATAACAGGCTTGTCGGGCAACTTTGCGCTGTTTTTCCGATAAGCAATAACATCCGAACAAAATATCGGTGTAAAGCCATTATCCTTTAAATATACAAGATCACTCTCCAGCTGCGAGGGAGTAATGATATGCTCACTGGTCCCGGTCTCGGGATAAACGCTGTGATACATTATCACAGGAATGCAGATGCCCTCTTTTATAGCGGCAGCAGTCTGCTCGGCGGCAGGGACTTTTTCTTTCTCCCTGCTTCTCATGCCGAACAGCCTTGCAGCAAGCAGCGCCGTCCCAAAAATCAGCAGCACAAGCACGCAGGCTATTGCTCTCATAAGCTTGTCGGGTCTTTTTTTCATTCTATCTCCTCCAGTTTAGGCTTGTCAGTACAGCTTATGCTGTCATGGGGCTGTTTTAGAAGCGCTGACAGTCAGGTTTAATGATATATCACCCATAAAAGCCAGCCAAGCGACTAAATCGCAAAAAATATTTTGTCAAATCACATATTTTTCGCTTAAAGCACTTGAAAAAACTGTGCAATTATGATATACTATATTATATAGTGTACTTTAGGAGGTATGCCCTTTGAAAACTATACGTTCAAAACTGATGCTTGCGATGCTCGCTGTATCCTTTGTGATTACCATTGTGCTTGCAGTATTCAGTATTTACTACATAAACAAGTCGGTAAAGAACACCCTGAACGAGACAGCGGAGCCCCTTGCGACCCAGGCCGCCAGAACTCTTGAGCGCGCAGTTGAAAGCTACGGCGACGCATTTTCGTCCTACGTTAAGAACTCTGAGTTCCGCACGAAGGCCACCGACGATGAAAGGCTCGCCTTCCTGCAAAGCTCCTTCTCTGCCGAGGATTCGGATTACTCCTATGCGCTGTATAATTCGGACGGCTCTATAAGGGACTCCACACCAGGTATCTGCGCGGACGCTATAACCAAGGAGGATATCTCCTACGCCCTTAACCGCGGCGAGACCGTCTACGGAAATATCGTTACGGTAAAGAACGACATCTATTTTTCGGTCCTTTCTCCCTACGATCTTGGCTATAAAGAGAAGTATGTTGCGGCAGTTACCATAAAGGCCGACGATCTTAACGCAGTGATCGAGGAGATCAACTTCGGCGAGAACGGCTTTGCCTATGTTGTAAACTCCGATGGAGACACAGTCCTTCACAAGGAGGTACAGCGTGCAAAGGTTCGATTCAATCCCATCAAGCTTGCAAAGAGCGACGACACCTATTCCGACTTCGGCGAGTTCCTTTCACAGGCAGTTTCCACGGGTAAAGGCTCAGGCACTTACGACTACGGCGACATCTCCTATATCGCCGGCTATGCTCCCTGTGATATCATCGGCTCCACACTCGTTATCTCCGCCCCTACCGACGACTTTACAAAGATAAGCCTTTACGCCCTCGAAAAGATATGCTTCATCGGCATCGGCCTGCTATTCGCAACGATCATAATCTCCATCATCTTTGCAAGAAGCATCTCCAAGCCCATTGTTTCCACCACCAACCGTATCCGCTCGCTGGCACAGGGCAACCTCACCGACCGTGTTGATGTTTCCTACTCCAAGGACGAGATCGGCGTGCTCTCAGGCTCCCTGGCCGACACGGTAGTAAGACTTAGGCAGTACATAAGCCTTATAACCAACGGCCTTACAGAGATACAGGACGGCAACCTGACCTACAGGATGGAGGGCGATTTCAAGGGCGACTTCATCAAGATAAAGACTACCTTTAATGAGATCCTTGAGTCCCTGACAGAGACCTTTACCTCTATCAACACCTCAGCCGAGCAGGTAAACTCGGGAGCTGTACAGGTATCCAATTCCGCTCAGGCCCTTTCTCAGGGCTCAACTCAGCAGGCCAGCGCCATCGAGGAACTGTCCGCTACCCTGAACGACGTAAGCACTCAGGTACAGCAGAACTCCAAGGACGCTAAGAACGCCTACAGCATCGTTACAGGCAACACCGACGCCATCAACGCCTGCAACGAGGACATGACAAATATGCTCGAGGCCATGGAGCAGATATCCTCGTCCTCTTCCGAGATCGCAAATATCATCAAGGTCATCGACGACATAAGCTTCCAGACCAATATCCTTGCCCTTAACGCAGCAGTTGAGGCTGCAAGAGAGGGCTCCAAGGGCTTCGGCGTTGTTGCCGATGAGGTTAGACGACTTGCCTCCAAGTCGGCAGAGGCCGCCAAGCAGACAGCCGCCCTTATCGAAAACTCCACCGATGCAGTTACTAAGGGCTCCAAGCTGGCCGAGCAGACTGCCCGCTCGCTTGGCGACATAGTTGAAGGCTCCACTCAGATCCAGGGCCTCGTAAAGAACATCTCGGACGCTTCGGCACAGCAGGCTGAGGCCATTGTCCAGATCAACACAGGCGTTGACCAGATCTCCGCCGTAGTTGCCACCAATACTGCAACATCCATCGGCGCCGCCTCTGCAAGCGAGGAGCTCTCGGAGCAGTCTCTGATACTCAAGAACATGATCGCTAAGTTCAGGCTCAACGAAAACGATGTTTCCGAACCAATAGAGACACGCAGCAGCGACTCTACCGATGATGACGAGCCCGCAGCCATTGACGACGATGACTTCGACCCCGATTCCTATGTACACGGCCAGCAAAACGATGATGACCTTAAAATAGTCATCAACGACGAGGACGACAAGTATTAAGCAAGATATTGCAAAAAATGAACGGGTGCCCGCCCGACAGCGGCACCCGTATATTATAGGAGGTATTAACAATGAAAAGACGTATCGGCATACTCACAAGCGGCGGCGACTGCCCGGGACTTAACGCGACCATCAGAGGCGTTGCGAAGGCCTGCTATGAGCGCTTCGGCGAGGACGTTGAGATAGTCGGCATACAGAACGGCTACTACGGTCTCATCAACAATATGTGCAAGGAGATGAAGCAGTCTGATTTCTCAGGCATCCTCACCCAGGGCGGCACTATCTTTGGTACAAAGAGAACGCCCTTCAAGATGATGAAGGTCGTCGAGGAGGATAATGTTGACAAGGTAAAGTCTATGAAGCAGACCTACAAAAAGCAGAAGCTGGACTGCCTGCTGACCCTTGGCGGAAACGGCACTCACAAGACCGCCAACCTGCTGAGCGAGGAGGGCCTGAATGTTATCGGCCTGCCAAAGACCATTGATAACGACATCTGGGGCACCTCCGTTACCTTCGGCTTCCACACCGCTGTTGACATTGCGACAGACGTTATCGACCGCCTGCACACCACCGCCACCAGTCACGGACGTATCCTTGTTGTAGAGATAATGGGCAATAAGGCAGGCTGGCTGACACTTTATTCGGGTATTGCCGGCGGCGCAGATATGATAGTTATCCCCGAGATACCCTACGACATCGACAAGCTCTCCGAGGCCTGCGTAAAGCGCGCCGAGAGCGGCAAGGGTTTCTCTATTCTGGCTGTTGCCGAGGGTGCATTTGATATCAACGAGGCCAAGATGAAGAAGAAGGAGCGCGCCAAGAGCCGCGCCGAGGCAGGTATCACCACCGCCTCCAACCGCATTGCAAAGCAGATCGAGGCCGCCACAGGCTGTGAGACAAGAGTATGCGTTCCCGGACATATGCTCCGCGGCGGCAGCCCTTCGGCCTATGACAGAGTGCTGGCAACAAAGTTCGGCGTTTATGCAGCAGAGCTCATCGCTCAGGACAAATACGGCCTGGCGGTCGCCATGGTAAATGACACCGTTACAGCCAACAAGCTCATAGACGTTGCTGGAAAGACCAAGTTCGTTCCCGCCGATGACCAGATGGTCCAGACTGCAAAGGCCATCGGCATCTCCTTCGGCGATTGATATCTACACTATACAAAACCCCCGTCCACGGCGCAGGCTGTGGGCGGGGTTTTATTATAAAAGATCATCTATTGCAAGCTTAACATTTTTGATAATATCATCTTCGTCTTACAACGCAATTACGCGGATGCTGGCTCGGGAGGCTCTTGTTTCTTCTTTTTCTTCTGCTTTTGTATCAGCTGCTTGTATACAAGCTTATAGTGCTCGTAAGCAGAGGCGAACTCCCCGTCATCAAGAGGCACAAGGCCGAAGGTGGTCTTCTCAAAGAGCTTGCCTATCGGTGACACATCCACGCCCGCCGGCTCTGAAGCAAGCTTGATGATCATATCCACGGTATAGGCCGAAAGGTCAGTCTCGGTTCGGACTGAAAGGTGCTTCACAGTTCTGAGATAGAGCCTTGTGATGCGCTCATCTCCCTTTATAAAATGCATCCTGATGCGGAATATGCGCTCGATGATGCGGTCAAGCAGGATAATGAATACCACAAAGAGAACGACCGCTAAGAAAATAACTATCCTGCTGAAATACTGGAAAACCGAACCTAAGGAAACGCCGTTGCCTGCTGTGTTGATGTTCATATAGCCCTCGACAGTGGGGTCAAAGGTAAGCCATCCAGCGCCGGGTATAAATACCTCTACATAGGCATGAGCGTGAGCGTCGCGGACGATAAACGAATCATCCTCGTCCCGCTCGTAGGCCACAAAGCCCTCTACATACCTTGCGGGTAACCCAACGATCCTGGCCATAAGCGCCATTGAGGTGGCATAGCTGGTGCAGGAGCCAGTCTTGCTTTCAAAGAGGAAATAATCTATAGATGTATCCGAAGGAGAATATTCAAGGTCATAGATGTAATTGTTCAGCTCGAAATAGTCCGAGAGAGCTCTCGCCTTTTCGTAGTCAGAAGTGCAGTCCTTGGTTATCTCATAGGCCAGGTCCTTCATCCTCTCCGAATACTCGACGTCGCCTGTATAGTTGGCAAGAGCAGTTTCATACTGCTCTATCAGGGGTTTGCTTTCCTCTATTCCAAGGCGGCTTGCCCGCTTTAGGCTGTCGTAATACTCCTGACCGGTGAGGCCCAGAGATTCTGCCAGTCGGTGTACCTCCACATCCTCCGGGAAGAAATATACAGTGTAGTCGTAGTCCCTGTTTGTATTGGAGTCACCGATGCTCGTTTCACCATCACCGTAGGTGTAGTAGCCGTCGGAGCCTGCGTTGGAGTAATCACGTCCAATGACACCAGATGGTACAGGAACATACACTCCGCGGAAATCATCGTCGTAAACGCGGAACTCCCTAAGCTGAGTGTCTGGGATCGTGAGGCTCTGGACAGCACTGCTATCTTCACCAAAGGCGCCCGAGTCTATAACGGCTTTAAGCTCTCTGTAATAGTCGTCCCTATTGATGCTGACCTTTCTGTAATAATTGTAGTCAGAGAACTTTACCGAGCCGTAATCCGTCGTCCACTGGTCCTTCTCGAAGGTGTCGTAGGCCTGACGTTTCAGGTAGAAGACCTCCTGATCGTCGTTGGTCTCGCAGTAAAAGATTATCTCGTTGGTATAGCTGGCGCCGTAACGGGGCGAGGATGTTCGGCTGTAGCCGGAATAATCGGAAGAGCTTCCTCGGTTGTTGACAACTACATCAAAGGCATGAGAATCCCGCTCCAGCACAGACTTAGCCTCGGGCAGCGGGATAAGCATACAGATAGCGCCCGCAAGAGAGGCAAAGAGCGCCAGCGAAACATAGTAGGCCATATCGTGCACAGCCTTGATGCCATCGGAGATATTTTGCTGCTGGCGGCTGTGTACTACTATCGCCAGGAAAAGGGTGATTATCAGCGTAACCTGGAAAGCAGACATACTGTCGGCACGCTTGGCATAGATAACAAAGGGGAAAAGCAGACACATCATCAGCCCAAGGCTGCGGAAGCGGATCTGGGTGAAATAATAGAGTATGGAGATAATGAAGAATCCGCCAAAAAGAAACAGCGCCAGAAAATATTCATAAACAAAGCCCGTATCCACTCGCTGCAGGTAGAACCAGTCGGTAGGTATGACACCCGTGGACCGCCAGCCTCCAACCATTATGTTGGATGAAAGATAGGAAATGCCGACAAGCATGGCAATGTAAATCAGTGGGCCAAGGAACTTATGCTTTTTCAGCTGATCGAACAGCAAAAAGAGGCCCACGGCCGCGACCGCGAACAGCAGTGTATAAAGGGCCGCCTGCTCGTAAAAGTAGCGGTCGATTATCATGTTCGCGATAACGCAGCCGAGCGCTATCGTTAGCGTATATCGGCTAAACAGCTCTTTAAGCTTTTCCTTCATCTTTTCCATAGTGTTCTTCTTATCAGTTAAGTTTCTTGAATTCAAAATCTGCGGAGCAGGTCCAGAGGCTGCCCGCCGAGGAGTTGAAGCCGCTGTCCTCTGCCACAACGACAGTCACAGAGGGAATAGAGAAGAGCTCTGCGGCTAGAGCGTTCTGCGAGGCATCAATGGATGTAAAGCAGATAGAAGCTCCCTTCATTGCCTCCTTTGGAAGGCGATCGGGAGGCAGCACCGGCTTGTAGGAAGCAAGGCGCTCGGCCAGCTGCATAACATCTCCTGCCGTTTTCAGCGGAACGGCGTTCCACAGGTCATCGGCATAGTAATACAAGTCGCTCTCGAGGCCCTGTGAGGCAAGCATCAGCAGCATCGCAAGGCAGCCCTCTATCATTATATCTGCATTCTTATAGCTATAGGTGCTCATATCCGAAAGCGTTGGACAGTCGAGGACAAATACCTGACTTGTAACAGAAAGCTTTTCATCGAGCCTGACCATATAGATATTGCGCTTCGAGGAAAGCTTCCAGTTTATCTTTTTCAAAGGATCTCCGAGGGTATAGACCCTGTGCTCATAGCCGGGCATACCCGTTTGTCCCAAAGCGGTCTCAGAGGTCTCTTCCTCGGAATCATCGAATCCCACGGCGTCGGCGGCGGTCTTGATTACCTCCATCTGAGTTCCTGTATCGGGGACTCTGGGCATAATTTTAAGCTCGATGGGCTCGATGCCCTCAAGGCTTATCTTCGACTGGTGGGAAAGGCCCAGCAGGTCGGCGATCTCAAAGCGGGTTATGCTGATGTTTGAAAGGCCCGAATAAACAGCCCGAAAGCTTATTGAAACAGTGTCGTTCTGCTTGTTGGGGGCAAGGGCAAAGCGAAGGCCCTTGTTGTCAACGGGCTCGAGCTGCGGCGAGGCGCCCAGCTCTATCTCCAGCATTGGCGAAGGAAAGCGGGTGTGCTTCTCTACCCTGATGTGGACATCCACGGTGTCGCCCTTCGAGAGAAAGGTGCTGCTGCAGGTCATTGTGACGGTGATCCTCTTTTTCAGATACAGCCGCAGAAAGACCGAGAGCACGAAGGCCACAACAAGGATCAGTCCTATCAGTATGCCCGCTCTGGCGTTTATCATTATCGCCATCACCACCGCGATGGCAATACAGCCTAAATAGCCGATAATACTTTTCATTAGTTGATACCGTTCTCTGTTGGAGCCTCGACGTTCAGTGCGATCTGCTCGAGGGCCTCCTCGTTGGATGCGAAAACCGACTTGCCCTTGGGCGAAAGGATCATCCTGTGGGCGAGAACGCTCACCATGACATCCTTGACGTCATCGGGAACAACGTAGCTTCTGCCCTTAACATAGGCATAGGCCTTCGAGGCCTTTAACAGAGCTATGCTGCCTCGGGGCGAAACGCCAAGCCTGATAAAATCAGAATTCCTCGTGGCAGTAACGAGCCTGATTATATAATCCTTGATAGCCGGAACGGCGTTTACCTTTGCGGCCTCGGCTATCATTTCGTTTACATCCTCTATGGTCATAACGGAGTCTATGGAGGTTATTTCCTCGGCGCCCGATTCTGCGCGGTCAATGATCTCCAGCTCCTCCTGCATGGTGGGGTAGCCCATAGAGATCTTCATCAGGAATCTGTCCATCTGGGCCTCGGGAAGATGGTAGGTGCCGTAGGTCTCAACGGGGTTCTGAGTAGCAAGCACCATAAAGGGCGCAGGCAGGTCGAAGGTCTTTCCGTCCAGAGATATCTGATGCTCCTCCATTACCTCCAGCAGGCTGGACTGTGACTTAGGCGAGGCGCGGTTGATCTCGTCAGCCAGCATAAAATTGCACATTGCAGCGCCCTGCTTATATTCAAGCTGTCTTGTTTCGGGGTTTATCATCGAAAAGCCAACGATGTCCGAGGGCATGATATCGGGAGTGAGCTGGATACGATTGAACCGACCTTCCACCGACTTTGCGATGGCAGAGACAAGCTTGGTCTTGCCCACACCGGGAACGTCCTCGATAAGCACATGGCCGCCGCAGAGCATAGCCGCCAAGACCTTCTCGATAGACGGTCTTTTGCCCACGATGATCTTTTCGATATTATTTATAAGAAGTTCGATCTTATTTGCCATTGGCGGTTCCTCCCAAAATGCAGCTTGCCGCAGCCTTTCCGGCGGTGCTGCTTTTCCGACATATTTTTCTACACTCTAATTATACTATATATTGAGGCTAATGTCAAATACTAATCATTTATAGAGCAATAACTTTCAGTAATAGCAAAAGCCCCCGCCGCAGCGGGGGCAATGTTATTGATCTTAATGGATATCGCTGTAAAGCCCGATATAGAGCTGAGCGGAACGCTTCCAGCTGAAATCCTCCTTCATTGCGAGGTCGACCAGCTTCTTCCAGCGCTTCTTGTCGTCGTAATATACTCTTGCTCTTGTGCAGGCATCGAGCATATCATGAGCGTTGTAGGTCTTGAAGGTAAAGCCGTTGCCGCCTTCGTCGCCTGCGTCGTGGATAGAATCCCTGAGGCCGCCTGTCTCGCGGACTATCGGGATGGTGCCATAGCGGAGAGCTATCATCTGGGCGAGGCCGCAGGGCTCGCTCTGAGAAGGCATCAGGAACATATCAGCGCCCGCATAGATCCTCTTGGAAAGCGCGGGAACAAAGCCCAGAGTAAGGCCAACTCTATCGGGATAGCGGTAATGCATCTCGCTGAAGAAGTCCTCATAGATCTTCTCGCCGGAGCCTAAGATGGCGAACTTATAGCCCAGTCTGATTATATCCTCGAAAACATACTTGATGAGATCCAGGCCCTTGTGAGAAACGAAGCGAGTTACGATGCCGATGATAGGCTCGTCTCCGGGAGCCATTCCAAGCTCCTCTAGCAGCTTCTGCTTGCAGACAGCCTTGCCTGCCTTGCTCTTCACCGAGTAATTCTTGGGGATATTGGGGTCGGTGGCGGGGTTGTAGACATTCTGGTCGATGCCGTTAAGGAAGCCGCAGAGCTTATACTGCTTGTGGACGAGTATCCTGTCCAGACCGTGAGAATACCAGGGGTCCAGTATCTCCCATGCGTAGCTTGGAGAAACGGTAGTGACCTTGTCAGAGACCTCTATGGCGGCCTTCATAAAGTTTACATCGCCGTCATAAGAAAGCAGGTCGGTATGATAGAGCGGTATGCCCATAAGATCGTTGATGAGCTCGAGGCCGTACTGGCCCTGATACTGGATATTATGGATGGTGAACACCGTCTTTATATCCTCGTAGCCCGACTGATAGCGATAGAAGATATCATAGTAAACGGGAACGAGGGCAGTCTGCCAGTCATTAGCGTTGATAACGTTGGGCTTGAAATCGATATAATGCAGCAGCTCAAGCACAGCGCGGGAGAAGAAGATAAATCTCTCGGCATCATCATAGAAGCCGTAGAGGCCGTTTCTTGCAAAGTAATACTCGTTATCCAGCAGGTAGTAGGTAACGCCGTTCTGCTGGCCAACGAACACGCCGCAATACTGGTTTCTCCATGCAACGGGAACGGTGAAATTGGTCAGATAGGTAAGCTCGTCCTTCAGCTCCTGCTTGATCTGGCTGTAATACGGGATAACGACGCGGCAATCATGGCCCTCGGCGTTGATAGCCGCAGGCAGCGAGCCCGCAACGTCCGCAAGTCCGCCCGACGCGGCATAAGGCAGAGCCTCGCTTGCTGTATAGAGTATGTTCATTCTCATACCTTCTTTCATTTTAAGAATATAGATATTCTATTTAAGGGAAGCCGCCCTGCGGCAGCTCCCCTGCTATAGATGCTTAAACCGAGGCTCCCTTTCCTACGAACATAGGATAGCTGGGTGCGCCGTTAAGAATATGGTTCTCACCGATATGAACGTTCTTGTCAGTGATGAGGTAGTTGACCTCGCTGTTCTCGCCGACAACTGTGCCCTGCATAAGAATGCTGTTCTTTACCTTTGCGCCCTTGGCGACCTTAACGCCGCGGAAGAGGACAGAATTCTCGACCTCGCCCTCGACGATGCAGCCGTCGGCGATAAGAGAATTTGTGACCTTGCTGTCCAGATCGTACTTAACGGGAGCGTTGTCGCTTACCTTAGTATAGATAGCGCGCTTGGGCAGGAAGAGCTTCTTGGCGTTCTCGGGATCCAGCAGGTCCTGATTTGCCTTGAGGTATGTAGCCACGCTGGAGATCTTGCTGAAGTAGTTGATATACTCATAAGCCATGATGTTGAGCTCATTGCACTTGGCCTGAAGAACGTCGGTCTCGAAGCTTACGCTGCCTCTTGCAATGGCGTCTGTCACCATGTCGATGAGGAACTGCTTGCTCATAACAAAGATGTTAAGGCTCAGATTGCAGGTGCCGCTGATGTCGGGGCGGATAAGAACTGATCTTACCTTGCCGTTCTCGTCGGTGCTGAGGACTGTGGAGCCGTTGATGACCTCGGTGTCATAAACACCTGTGTGAGAAACAACGGTGATATCAGCGCCGCTCTCAACGTGCTGTGCAACAATGGGCTTGAAGTCCATGTTGGTAACAGTGTCGCAGTCAGCCAGTACAACATAGTCACAAAGGGCGTGCTTGATGAAGCTCATTGCGCCGTAAAGCGCCTCTATGCGGCCTCTGTAGAGGTTCGTGGTAACATTGCCGAAGGGAGGCAGGATGTAAAGGCCGCCCTTCTTTCTCGAGAGGTCCCACTCGCGGCCGGAGCCCAGATGGTCCAGCAGAGACTGATAGTTGCTCTTGGTGATAACGCCGACATTGGTAATGCCGCTGTTCACCATATTAGACAGCGGAAAGTCGATAAGACGATATCTTCCGCCGAAGAGGATCGAACCCATAGTTCTGTTTTTTGTAAGGTCACCGACCGTCATGTCGTGCATATTTGCGAACACGAGGCCGAGAACATTTCCCATATTTACTTCCACTTTAAAGCTACCCCTTTCTTACTTATCTTCCGAAGCTATCTCCTTGGGAGCAACAACTGCACCCGCCGAGATATTGAGATTATGGCCGACTACCGCAACGCCCCAGGTATCCTTGTCAGAAATATTCTCGGGTCTTGCGCCTATCTGGGCATTCTCTCCGATAACGGAATTTTCGCCTACGATAGCATACTCTACCTTTGCGCCCTTCTTTACAACGCAGCCGGGCATCAGGATGGAGTCGTAGATAACTGCGCCCTCCTCGACTGTTACGCCGTCGGAGATCATGGAGAACTCAACAGAGCCGTCGATGGAGCAGCCCTCTGTTACCATGGAGTTCTGTATCATGGCGTTCTTGCCGATATACTGGGGAGCCATCACGGGGTTGCGCGAATAGATCTTCCAAGCGGGATCGTAGAGGTCGATGGGGATATTCGGATTGATAAGGTCCATATTTGCCTCCCAGAGGGAGTCGATGGTGCCGACGTCCTTCCAGTAGCCGTCGAAGCGGTAAGCCACCAGCTTCTCGCCTGCTTCTCTCATGTCGGGGATTATGTTCTTTCCGAAGTCCTTGCTGGCTTCCTTGTCGTTCTCGTTAGCGATGAGGTAGGCCTTCAGCTTGGACCAGGTGAAGATGTAGATACCCATTGAAGCGAGGGTGGAGCGGGGGTTCTTCGGCTTCTCCTCGAAGTCGATGATGTTGTCATCGGCGTCGGTGATCATGATGCCGAAGCGGGATGCCTCCTCCTTGGGAACATCAAGAACTGCGATGGTAGCCGCGGCCTTCTTTTCCTTGTGGTAGTTGAGCATCTTGTTATAGTCCATCTTGTAGATATGGTCACCGGAGAGCACTACAACGTACTCGGGGTCATATCTGTCGATGAAGTTGATATTCTGATAGATAGCATTCGCGGTACCCGAATACCAGCTGGCGCCGGAGGCCTTCTCATAGGGAGGCAGAACATGGACACCGCCGTGAACTCGGTCCAGATCCCAAGGCTGGCCGTTGCCGATATATTCGTTGAGCACCAGAGGCTGGTACTGAGTCAGCACGCCCACGGTGTCGATCCCCGAATTGATGCAGTTGGAGAGAGGGAAATCAATGATACGATACTTTGCGCCGAAAGGCACTGCAGGCTTTGCAACTGTCTGGGTAAGAGCATACAAACGGCTGCCCTGACCGCCGGCAAGAAGCATAGCCACACATTCTTTTTTGTTGAACATAATAATTCACCCACCATTTAATATTATTTACTTGATCTATAGTCAGGCTTTCGCCCGAACAACTTTGTTACTCCGACTTCTTGCTTTTTGCGGAGGTCTTGCGAGCCGCGGTCTTCTTGGCGGCGGGCTTGGACTTTGCGGAAGGCTTCTTTTCCTCTACTGCGCCTTCCTTTTTCTTTCTTTGCTGCTTCTTCTTTACTGTGAAGTACATTACGGAGAAGGCAGGGATATCGACGCAGATAGAATTCTCGAAGCCGTGCATCCCGACGGGCTGAGACTTAACGGTGCCGTTGGTTATCGGCGAGCCGTCGGGAGAGGTGGAATTGAGCACCTCTGTATAAGAGCCCTCATAGGGAACGCCGAAGCAGTAGGAGGTCCTTGCCACGGGGACGAAGTTGCAGACAACAATGATCTCGTTGCCCTTTCTGTCGAAGCGGCGGAAGATGATGATAGACTGCTTATAATCGTCGTTGGCTATCCAGTTGAAGCCCTCCCAGGAGAAGTCATTCTCCCAGAGCTGGGGATGGTCGAGATAGAAATTATTCAGCGTCTTGATATAGTTATGATAGTTCCTGTGGTTCTCATACTCCTCTATCATGAACCACTCGAGGCCGTTTTCGTAGTCCCACTCACGGAACTGAGCGAACTCTGTACCCATAAAGGTGAGCTTCTTACCCGGGTGGGCCATCATGTATGCCATGAAGAGCCTTGCCTGAGCAAATTTCTGATCCACATCGGAGCCGAACATCTTGTTGACCAGCGAGGCCTTTCCGTGAACAACCTCATCATGAGAGATGGGAAGTATGAAATTCTCCGAGAAAGCATAGAAGAAGGAGAAGGTCAGCATATCGTGGTGGAAGGCGCGGTGGATGGGGTCCATAGCCATATACTTGAGCATATCGTTCATCCAGCCCATGTTCCACTTAAAGTTGAAGCCGAGTCCGCCGTCACTGGTGGGCTTTGTTACCATAGGCCAAGCCGTGGATTCCTCGGCGATCATCAGCGTCTGAGGATTTCTCGCAAACACCGACTCGTTGAGCTTCTTGAAGAAGTCGATGGCTTCAAGGTTCTCGTGGCCGCCAAAGACATTGGGCGTCCACTCGCCGTCGCGCCTGTCGTAGTCAAGGTAGAGCATCGAAGCAACAGCGTCAACGCGGAGACCGTCGATGTGGTATTTCTCGATCCAGTAGAGGGCGTTGGAGATAAGGAAGCTCCTTACCTCGCCCCTGCCGTAATCGAACACTCTCGTGCCCCAAGCAAGGTGGTCGCGCTTCTTGGGGTCGGCGTACTCATAGGAGGCGCCGCCGTCGAACTCGAAAAGTCCTGCCTCGTCCCTTGGGAAATGAGCAGGCACCCAGTCCAGGATAACGGCAATGCCGTTGTTGTGGAAGATGTCGATCATCTTCATGAACTCATGAGGTGTGCCGAAGCGGGATGTGGGAGCATAATAGCCTATTCCCTGATAGCCCCAAGACCCGTCAAAGGGGAACTCTGCCAGAGGCATGAGCTCGATGTGGGTATAGCCCATCTCCTTGAGGTAGGGACAGATCTCCTCGGCAAAGCCGGAATAGCTGTAATACTCGCCTGTGGTGCAGGCCTTCCAAGAATTGAGGTGCGCCTCGTAGATATTCATCGGGGCGTTGTAAATATCCTTCTTTTCCTTCTGCTTCATCCACTTACCGTCGCCCCACTTATAGCCTTCGATATCAAATATCTTCGAGCCTGTGCCGGGCTTCATTTCCATGTGGGTGCCGTAGGGGTCGGCCTTTAATCTTGTCTTTCCGTCACAGCCTGTGACCGCAAATTTGTAGGTATCGAACGTTTTCAGGCCCTCGATGAAGGCCTCCCAGATGCCTGTATCGGCGATCTTCTCGCAGACGTTCGCAAAACCGTTCCAGTCGTTGAAATCGCCAACGACAGAGACTGACTGCGCCTTCTCTGCCCATACGCGGAAATAATAGCCTGACTTGCCTTCCTTCTCGCCCTTGTGGCAGCCAAGGAAGTCATAGGCCATGAGATTGGTTCCCTGATGGAACAGGTAGATCGGTGCCTGATATGTTTCGGGGATCTCATTTATCATAGCGTTTTTCCTCCTGCAAGGAATATTATTGCGGAAACCGACCTTTGCCTTTTGTCGCTTTTCATGCAAAATATACAAAGGTATAAATTTCCACAATTATATTTTACACTCTTTTGATAAAATTTGCAATAGTTTTAGTCATGTTTTTCGGTTTATCACAGATTTCAACCTATATATTTGTTAAAAATGACGAATAATTTGTAATAAAAACGAAACAAATTCCTTAAAACGGTGTTTTTTTCAGTTTAACGCGGAAAACGGCTACTGAAATATCGTCTCGAGGCGGCTGGGAGGAGGTAGACTTTGAAGTCTTGGAGCTGTAGTTTTTCATGGCGCTTTCGCCTATAACGGTGGCGATCTCTTTAGTCGAAAGCTCCGAGATGTTTTCAAGCTCTGCTGCAGCGCTCACTGCCGACCGCTCTGCCCCATCGGAGGACAGGATGATGATATCGCCGTCGAAGAGCTTACAGGAATATGTATCAGGCGGACAGGAATCCAAAATTCCCACCGGGAAGGAGCGGTCGCCGAAGGCTGTAAGGACCCCGTCTCTGAGCAGATAGGTAGGGGCAGCACCTGCTTTCAAAAGCTCTGCTGTCCCGGAAAAGAGGTCAAAGGTCAGCACGTCCACTGCGGCGAAGGACTCCTCTGCGTTCTTAGTGAGCAGAGCTGAATTCACGAGCCTGAGGGCCGTGCGCATGGAAACGCCTGCGGTCATAAGCCTCCCGGCGAGATCGGCAGCAAACACGGAATCCAAGCGAGCGCGGGGGCCTGTTCCCATGCCGTCAGCAAGAACAGCGCAGACATCCCCGGAGGGAAGATCAATGACCTCGATAACATCACCCGAGACCGGAGAGGCCGTACCTGCGGCGGTGTAAGTGGCATAGTCAAGGCCGTAGAGTGTCCGCTCGTGAAAAACTATCCTTGCGGCGCCGCCGGACATGGAAATAACGGGCAGCTCCAGATCGGTGTCGGTGATATCCGAGACCGCCACCGCCGCCTCCGCGGCGTCACCGTGAAAGGCACAGAGCAAATAAACATCCACTCGGCGATAACCGCAGTGGTCAAGATAGGCACAGGCACGAACGTTATTATAGCCCAGCGAAGAAAAATATCCGGCCACCTTTGCCGAGAGCGCAGGATCTACAGAGCGCAGGCCATCAACGCGATAGGACAGGTCCCCGAGCAGGTCCTCCATGGTGACCAGCTGCTCGCAGAGCAGGGATCGCAGCTGCGAAGAACGCACCCTTCCCGCCCGAAACTCCGAAAGGGCCGCAGCAGAATAATTGAAGCTGTCGGAGAGCAGCTCGGGCTTTGTGCAGGCCGGAAAAGCCGCTGCCGCCTCACAGGAGGCTATCTCACCAAAGTGCTCCGCCGCCTCGGCAAGCTGTGAAAGACGGGCGCGATGCTGCTTTTCATTGGGTGAACAGCCCCCTTTTTTCGAGCAGCGGGAGCAAAGCTCGTCCCATGCCCTGTCTGCGGGAGAGGGTGCTTTTATCTTCCGCTCAAGGGCGGAGTTCACAAGAACGATCTCCTTCCTGATATCCGAAAGGGTGTGAGAAACAAAGCTGAGCCTCGAAGCGGTGGTGCTGCTTAGTGCAGAATAAACTCCCGAGCTGCCGAAGACAAGGGCAGAAAAGCGCCTTGCCAATTTTTCGGGTATAAGCGCGAAGGCAACAGCACCAATGGCGGCGTCTCCAAACATATAAAATGTATCGGGACCAACGCCCGAGGTAACGAGTCCCGCAGCGGCAGAGAAGAGAAAAGCAAGGGCCACTGCCAAAGTACCAAGCTGTGAAAAAGCCCCGCAGATCAGCCCGACGGCAGCAAGAAGAAAGGTATTCCCCGCCAGAGAGGGCGCGCCGATGAGCATAGCGCAGGTGGTGAGGGCACCGAAGGCAGCACCCCAGACAGAGCCCCGCTTCCTTGCCGCCAGCAGCAGAACGGCACAGGCGAGGGCTCGTCCAATATCAATAAAAAATATCTTTGCTCCCGCAAGGGCAGAAATAAGGCAGATATAGACCGCCGCCATGCAAAACAGCTCGGCGCCCGTAGAGGCAAAGCTCCCCCTCTCGGAATATTGCGCCGCAAGAAGCGAGAAGGCGTAAACGAATACTCCCAACATCAGCGCCGACAGCACTCCGGCCATTGCGGCGCCGCCGCTCATACCCACAGCCGAGGAGTAGACAAGAGAAAGCAGCCCGCCGATCAGCGCCGAGGAGGCAGCATTGAGCAATGGCTCGCGGTCATAAAAGCTGCGGATGGAAGTAAATCGTCGCACCATATAGCGAAAAAGCCCGATAAGCAGCATGGCAGAAAGCGGCACTATCCCTCGAGAGAAAGAGCCGCTGATGGCATAATACACCCCGGAGGCAAGGAACACGGGTATGGCGCTCTCCGGAAAAACAGCACTAAGCCCCACGTTTATGAGCGACGCTCTCCCGCCAACGTTCCCCGCCGAGGCTAAAAGTGCTGTCAAGGAAACAGCAATACAAATGGCAATAGCCGAGTGATCAGTCTTTTCTACTGTAAAGCTTGATTGATTTCTCATTATTATCACTTTCCTTTTGCAAAAATATAATTCCGAATAATATGTTACTCTTGTTTGCAAAAAGAAAATGTTGAAAACAGGCGGTTTGAAAATAATAATATCGCCCGCATCGACAAGCTTCGACAACGGGCGATAGTCGTATGACAAGTATTTTTGCTTTAAGGCATGAGTTTCAAAAGCTCGTTTGAGAAGGCAACGAAACCATTCATCGAAAGCTGCTCTGGACGGATGTTCTCCGTCAAGCCCGCATCAAGGATGGCGCTGCGGACTATTTCCTTGGAAATACCGAGGCCCGAGGCAGCGGAATTTAGAAGAGTCTTGCGGCGCTGTGAAAACGCTGCACGTACGGTCTTAAAGAAAAACCTCTCGTCCGCCACGCCCTCTGGTGTGTTTTCACGGATGTTGAAGCGTACAACGCAGCTGTCAACGTTCGGCTGGGGCATAAAGCTGCCGCGGGAGACATTGAAAAGCACCTCAGGCTCCGAAAAATAACGGACGGCCACTGTAACAGCCCCCACCTCCCGCGTGCCGAGCTCGGCACAGAGACGCTGAGCTGCCTCCTTCTGCACCATTACGGTGATGGCGCGTATACGCAGGCGGCTTTCCAGCAGCATCATTATTATTGGCGAGGTGATGTAATATGGCAGATTGGCGCAGACCGCCACCTCAAGGCCCTCAAATTCATTCTTTATCAATTCAGCGAGATCGACCTTCATCACGTCCTCGTTGATGATCTTTATATTGTCGAACTCCCCGAGGGTCTCCTCCAGCACTGACATCAGGCGCTGGTCTATCTCGATGGCCACCACCTTGTCAGCGCGCTTTGCAAGCTCGCAGGTAAGGACTCCTATACCCGTTCCTATCTCGATAACGCCGCAGCCTGCGGCGGCCCCGCCCATTTCGGCTATTCGGGGGCAGACTGTGGGATTTATAAGAAAATTCTGGCCTAGGCCCTTTGAAAAGCTGAAATCGTGCCGCGCCAGCAGGTCCTTGATGACGCCGATGTTTGAAAGCTCCTTCATATTCTTCTCCCTTCGCGCTTTTTCTTTTTTTCAAATATTATATCACCGCCGTGGGTGCTTGTCAATAATCATGCAGCTGAATAAAAGCCGTGTTTTCGGGAAGAATAATTCTGAAATCATCATATCCCGAAGGAGGCAGAATTATGTCACTTTACAATTATTCCATGGGTACGGACCTGCCGCCCGCCCTGAGAAACGCAATTCTTGACAGCGAGGGCGGAGCCGAGAGCTTCAATGCCCTTTCCGCAGACAGACAGCAGGCGGTTATCACTGGCGCGGGCTCTGCCGTTTCCGCGGCGGATATCGAGGAGCTAATGAAGCAGTCCGATGCAGCGCTGTGCTCGGATATCTGCGCTGCCGAGTACCGCGATATCGGCTCAAAGCCCCTGTGACATACAACATATTGAGCCCTCGGGGGCTTGTTTAGTCAAAATGTACAATCTCGGCTCTTTTAGTTAACGGAAATTTTATAATATATAATGTTGAAATTTAACACGTGATATAGTAAAATAATAAGTAGAGAAAAGTGCGGCAGCGCGCGTTAAGGAGGAAGTCCGATGACTTGTTCGGCTACCGTGGAGCAGTCACTGTTTTCTGCTTCTGAAAGCGTTTACGGCTCGTCCTTCGGGTCTTGCTTTTTTGCGCCTTGTTTTTCCTCTGCCCGCTTTTCTGAGATCAAGTAAATGGCTGCAGCTTTTTTTGTTGCAGTTTTTTTGTTTTGAAAGGACTGATAAAAATGAAAAAGGTTGCGGTTATCATGGGATCGGACAGCGATTTTCCCGTGGTATCAAAGGCTGTTAAGGAGCTCAAAAGCTACGGCGTGCCCTATGAGTGCAGAGTTATGAGCGCCCACAGGACCCCAGCTGCTGCTGCCGAATTTGCTGCAAGCGCAAAGGACAACGGTTTTGGCGTTATCATCTGCGCGGCGGGAATGGCGGCCCATCTGGCTGGCGTTTTTGCGGGACACACTACCCTGCCCGTTATCGGCATCCCCATGAAGTCGGCGGCGCTGGACGGCATGGATGCCCTGCTGGCTACTGTTATGATGCCCCCGGGGGTGCCCGTTGCCACAGTTGGCATCGACGGCGCCAAGAACGCAGCGCTCTTAGCGGTGCAGATACTTGCCCTCTCGGACGATGCGCTGGCCCAAAGGCTGCTTGAAGAAAAGCAGAAGATGGCCGAGGGCGTTGAGGCCAAGGACAAGGCCCTGCAGGATAAGCTTACGGAGCTCTGAGGGCAGGTCAATGACACAGACCGAAAGAAAAGAGCGCTCCGAAAAGCTTTTGAAAGAGCAAGGCATCGCTGTAAACGCCTATCTTCCTTTTATCGAGGACGAGAGTGAGGTAGCGGTCAAGGAACTCGAGGCCGTGTGCCGCAGGGCCGTGGCTGCACTGCTCATCATTCAGGCAGACTTTGAGCTGCAAAACGAGAGCAACGAGGACTTTGACTTTGTCGTCGGCTTGATCGACAAGTTCGGTGTAAGGAACGACCTGAACCCCAAGGAAAGACGCATCCTTGACAAGACCTGCTCCCAGCAGGACATCATCGACGTTGTTTGGGAGTACGAGGCCTGCTGGGCTCTTTTTTGGGCGCTGGGCTTTGTGGAGGACATCTCCGACAGCTCTGACATCTGCGACTGTGAGGCGGCCGTGGGGTTTGTTTCTCAGTGCGAGGAACTGGAGGACTTCATCTCCCGCTGCAAGCTTAGAAGCAAGGGTGAGATTCTGGATATGCTGGATCTTTATTACAGATATAACTGGGCGGTGGTCGAAAAACGGCTCAGGCCCGAGACCGAGATCGGCGAGCTCAACGGCGACGTAGTCGTTGAACGCAGGCGAGGTCTTGAATGGCTGCTTTCCGACGAGGCCGACTGGTACGATATATCACTCGACACATAACGACAACACAAAACAACATAAACTGGAGGAAAAGAAAATGGAAAACATCACAAAAGGCGCACAGCTCTACGAAGGCAAGGCAAAGAAGGTATATGCTACCAACGACCCCGAGCTCGTTATCGTTGACTACAAGGACGACGCAACGGCCTTCAACGGCGAGAAGAAGGGCACCATCGTAGGCAAGGGCGTAATCAACAACAAGATGACTAACTATATGTTCTCGATGCTGGAGAAGGAGGGCGTTCCTACCCATCTGGTAGAGGAGCTTTCCGATAGAGAGACGCTGGTAAAGAAGGTCTCCATCGTTCCCCTCGAGGTCATCATCAGGAACGTTGCCGCAGGCAGCTTCTCCAAGAGAATGGGCGTTGAAGAGGGCAAGGCCCTGCTCTGCCCCATCCTTGAATACAGCTACAAGAACGACGACCTTGGCGACCCCTTCATCAACGACTACTATGCTCTGGCTCTGGGCCTCTGCACCAAGGAGGAGCTTGACACCATCGCCAAGTACGCCTTCAAGGTAAACGAGTTCATGGTGAAGTTCTTCAAGGGCATTGGCGTTGACCTTATAGACTTCAAGATCGAGTTCGGCAAGACCTCTGACGGCACTATCATCCTTGCCGATGAGATCAGCCCCGACACCTGCCGCTTCTGGGACAGCAAGACCCACGAGAAGCTGGACAAGGACCGTTTCCGCAGAGACATGGGCGGTGTTGAAGAGGCTTATCAGGAAATGATGAAGCGCATCGGCCTTAACTAAAATACATAAACGAGGTAAAGGAATGAAAAGTTTTTCTGACAGCTACAAGGATGCGGGCGTTGACGTTACCGCGGGCTACAAGGCAGTTGAGCTCATGAAGCAGCACGTAGCAAGGACCATGAACAAGGGCGTTCTCAGCGGCATTGGCGGCTTTGGCGGGCTTTACGAGCTGGACCTGACGGGCATCTCCAAGCCCGTGCTGGTGAGCGGCACAGACGGCGTCGGCACCAAGATAAAGATAGCTTTCATAATGGACAAACATGACACCGTGGGCATCGACTGCGTTGCCATGTGTGTTAACGACATAATCTGCTGCGGCGCAAGGCCTCAGTTCTTCCTGGACTACATTGCCTGCGGAAAGAACGAGCCCGAGAAGATCGCAAAGATAGTTTCGGGTGTTGCCGAGGGCTGCGTACAGGCTGAATGTGCCCTCATTGGCGGCGAGACCGCAGAGCACCCGGGACTTATGCCCGAGGACGAGTATGATCTGGCGGGCTTCTCTGTGGGCGTTGTTGACAAAGAGAAGATCATCCGCCCCGAGAGCCAGAAGGCGGGCGACGTGATGATCGCCATCAAGTCCAGCGGCGTTCACTCCAACGGCTTCTCTCTGGTCAGAAAGGTCTTCAACGTAAACGAGCAGAACCTTGCAAGGCACTACTCCGAGCTGGGCTCCACTCTTGGCAGCGTTCTGCTGACCCCCACAAGGATTTACGTCAAGGCCATAATGAACCTTATGAGCAAGGTGACCGTAAAGAGCGTGTCCCACATCACAGGCGGCGGCTTCTACGAGAACATCCCGCGCTCGCTGCCTCAGGGGCTCACAGCAAAGATCGAGCGGAGCGCAGTTCAGGTGCTGCCGATCTTTGACCTTATCGCCGGAACGGGCAAGATACCCGAGAGAGATATGTTCAACACCTTCAACATGGGCGTTGGAATGGCTGTCGTTGTGGACAAGAACGACGCCGACAAGGCTGTTGCCGCTATCAAGGAGGCAGGCGAGGAGGCTTATGTCCTCGGCGAACTCATTGACAGCGACGAGGGTGTTATAATTTGCTGATATTATCTATGCAACACTATACGGCGCGGACTGTATGGTGTTGCTTTGGTATATTGAGGAGTTAAAAATGGACGGAAATAAAAAAATCGTAGTGCTGGTATCCGGGGGCGGAACTAACCTACAAGCCCTGATCGACGCCGAAAAGCGCGGCGAGATACACGGCGGCTCCATCACCTGTGTGATATCCTCGAAGGAGGGGGCCTACGCCCTTGAAAGAGCCGCAAAGGCCGACATCCCGACTGTTACCCTACCAAGGAAGGACTATCCCGACAGCCGCGCCTACAGCGAAGCCATACTGGCAGAGCTGAACAGGCAGGGCGCCGATCTTGTGGTGCTGGCTGGCTTTATGACGATACTGGACCAGTGCGTTACTCAGGCATACACGAACAGAATAATAAACGTTCACCCGGCGCTGATACCCAGCTTCTGCGGCGAGGGCTTCTACGGGCTCAGGGTACACGAGAAGGCACTGGAATACGGCGTTAAGGTCTCGGGCGCCACGATACATTTTGTAAACGAGAAGGCCGACGCGGGCCCTATCATCCTGCAGGGCACTGTGGCTGTTGAAAACGGCGACACTCCCGAGATTCTACAACGCAGGATAATGGAGAACGTTGAATGGAAGCTGCTGCCCAAGGCGGTCTCGCTGTTCTGCGAGGACAGGATAACCGTTAAGGACGGCAGAGCATACGTTGATCTGTAAAAAGATTTGATAAATGGAGGTAATAGAAATGAAAACACTTGACATCTACGAGGAGCTCAAGGGCAATTCCTATCCCGGCAGAGGCATCATAATCGGCAAGAGCGCCGACGGCAAAAACGCCGTTACTGCTTACTTCATCATGGGCAGGAGCGTGAATAGCCGCAACCGCGTGTTCACCGAGACCGAGGACGGCATCAAGACCGAGGCCGCCGACCCCTCAAAGCTCACCGACCCGCACCTTATCATCTATTCCCCCGTTCGCGTGCTGGGCAACAAGACCATTGTTACCAACGGCGACCAGACCGACACCATTTATGAGCTGATGGACAAGCAGCAGACCTTTGAGCAGAGCCTGCGCACCCGCGTTTACGAGGATGACGAGCCCAACTACACCCCCCGCATCTCAGGCATCATGCACGTTGGCGACGGAAAGTACAACTACGCCCTCAACATCATCAAATCCGCAGACGGCGACCCCGACTGTGTTGAGCGCTTCACCTTTGCCTACAGCGAGCCTCTTGCAGGCATTGGCCACTTCATCCACACCTATATGGGCGACGGCTCTCCCCTTCCCAGCTTTGAAGGCGAGCCCAAGAAGATCTCTGTCCCCAACGACATCGACGAATTCACCAACGGCCTTTGGGCTGCCCTGAACGAGGACAACAAGGTGTCGCTGTTCGTTAGATTTATCGACATCGAGACGGGCAAGGCGGTCACTAATGTGGTCAACAAGTACACAAAGTGAAGAGAATTAAAAGCAGATCACTTAAAGTTCTGATCGTTATTTGCATACTCGTACTTTTGCTCGGCGTTTGTGCCATGCTTACGTTCTTCAGGGTCATCCACCCGAACAAGGTGTTTTCCGCAGGGTACGAGGTCCGCGGAGTTGATGTTTCTGCATATCAGGGAGATATCGACTGGGGTCTGCTGGCCTCTCAGGGTATTGATTTTGCTTATATCAAGGCCACCGAAGGCAGCGGCTACACCGATGAGTATTTCCCCTACAATTTCAAAGAGGCGAAAAAGTACGGGCTGCGCGTTGGCGGCTACCACTTTTTCAGCTATGACAGTCCCGGGAAAACTCAGGCCGAGAACTTTATCTCGGCAGTCCCCAAGGAGCAAGGCAGTCTGCCGCCTGTCATTGATCTTGAATTTTATGATGAGTACGAAAAGAAAACAACGCCCGAAAGAGACAAGGTGCTGCCCGAGCTCGCTGATCTTGCGCTGATGCTTGAAGAGCACTACGGAGTACGGCCGGTGATATATGTTACCCACAAAAGCTACAGACTCTATATCAAGGGCAGCGAGTTCGAGGACTATCCCCTGTGGATAAGAGACGTGTACAAGCCCGTGATAAGCCCTTCGGAATGGGTATTCTGGCAGTATGCGGACGATGAGCACCTTGAAGGTTATTCAGGTGACGAGGACAGGATAGATATGAATGTATTTAACGGGAGCAGGGAGGAATTTCTTGCTTTCTGCGAAAGAATAAACAGGAGGTAATTAGAATGGCAAACGAAATGTTACTGAAGTACGGCTGCAACCCCAACCAGAAGCCGTCAAGAGTTTTTATGGAGAACGGCACTGAGCTGCCTATTGAAGTCCTTAACGGCAAGCCAGGTTACATCAACCTGCTGGACGCCTTTAACGGCTGGCAGCTGGTAAGAGAGCTCAAGAAGGCCACAGGTCTTCCCTCGGCCACCAGCTTCAAGCACGTTTCCCCCGCAGGCGCCGCAGTTGGCAGGCCTCTTTCGGACACCCTGAAAAAGATATACTTCGTTGACGACCTGGGCGAGCTCTCCCCTCTTGCCTGCGCTTACGCAAGAGCCAGAGGCGCCGACAGAATGTCCTCCTACGGCGATTTCATCGCTCTCTCGGACGTTTGCGACGTTCCCACCGCCAGAATGATACAGCGCGAGGTATCAGACGGCATCATAGCCCCCGGCTACACCGACGAGGCGTTGGAGATCCTCAAAAGCAAGCGCAAGGGTACCTACAACATTATCAAGATCGACGAAAACTACAAGCCTGCCCCTGTTGAGACAAAGCAGGTGTTCGGCGTTACCTTTGAGCAGGGCCGCAACGAGCTTGACATAAACAAGGAGCTGCTCTCCAACATAGTGACCGACAACAAGGACATCCCCGAGGACAAGCTTGAGGACCTGATGATCTCTCTCATCACCCTGAAATACACCCAGTCCAATTCCGTTTGCTATGTAAAGGACGGTCAGGCCATCGGCATCGGTGCGGGCCAGCAGAGCCGCATCCACTGCACAAGGCTGGCGGGCAACAAGGCCGACATCTGGTGGCTGAGACAGCATCCTAAGGTTCTGGGCTTACAGTTCGTTGACAACATCCGCCGCCCCGACCGCGACAACGCCATTGATGTTTACATCTCTGACGAGTACATGGACGTGCTTGCCGACGGCGCATGGGAGAACATCTTCAAGGTAAAGCCCGAGGTCTTCACCAAGGAGGAGCAGAAGGAGTGGCTGGCGCAGAACACTGACGTTGCCCTTGGCTCCGACGCCTTCTTCCCCTTCGGCGACAACATCGAGCGCGCCAAGAAGTCGGGCGTTGCCTACATAGCCGAGCCCGGCGGCTCCATCCGCGACGATCATGTTATAATGACCTGCAACAAGTACAATATCGCAATGGCCTTCACGGGCATCAGGCTCTTCCATCACTGATAAAAGGTTACGCCCATGAATAAAAGACTTTTTGCAGTCACGACTGCCTTATTGATGGCCCTTTCTTTGGCGGCCTGCGGCGAGAGCGATGATGACGACGATGATGAGCCTGCGGCTCCCAAGAAGACATTAGCTGCGGCAGAATCCGAGGAGGAGTCTGCGGCTGCCACCACAACAACTACTGCCACGACCACAACTACCACGACAACGACCACCGCTGCTCAGCCTGCAAGCACTCTCAAGGATTATTCCGCAACGGGCTATGAGTTCACTCTGGATACTGACCTCTGGTCGCAGCAAACAACCGATAATAACGACTTCAAGTTCAGCGGCGTAGGCCTATCGACGACCTGCAACCTTTATATTTGGAGCCAGCTGATCTCCGATTCCTTCAGCTACGATAGATCCGAAGAGATCTTTGAAAGCTATAAGGAGACCTATGCCGAACTGGACAGCGAGCTTACGTTCACCGAAACAGGAAACTACAGCACAAATAACGGAAATGATTATGATTGCATCCACTTTGTTGCAGAATCAACGGACGATAGCAGCGAATGGTATGATGACCATTTCCTACTTTTCGGCGATACCTATGTTGTTACCTTCCAATTCATCGGGACGGGCAAATATTCAACATCCTATAAGCTGGATTACTTCTTTGACATAATGGATACTGTTACGATCTCTTAAGACAGGATTATTGAGCAAAAGGAGGAAGCAAAATGAAAAAACTGCTTGCGATGACTGCGGCCTTTGTTATGGCGCTTTCTATGGCAGCCTGCGGCGCCACGGACGACGATGACGACGACGAGCCCCCCGCACCCAAAAAGACTCTTGCAGCAGATGACGACTCGGAGGAGGAGCCCGAAAAGACCAAGGCCACTACCGCTGCACCCGATACTACGACCACAACTACGACTACCACGACCACTACAGCTGCTACCACCACTACAACTACAAAAGCAGCTGACCCGCAGCCGACGGAGGATGGCTCTGTCAAGACCTACTATGGTACGGACTACTGGTTCGATGTGAATCTGGACGACTGGTCGGAGGAGACCCCATCGGGCACAGACTTCAATTTCTACAGCGTTGAGCTGGGCGGTACCGTTAACTTTAATGTCAGCAGAACAGAAAACGGTCAGGAATACAGCGACGAGTTCGCCAATGATCTTTGCGACCAGCTAAAATCCACATATCTTGAGTTCGGCTACGACACCGTGGATACAGACACAGGCACCTACACCGCAGCCTACAGCACTCAATATCCCTGCATACAGGTCAAGATGCACACCACCTTTGCGGGTGCAAGTATGACCCAGGAGATCTACTACCTCTTCCAGGGGACCCACTCCGTTGTGTTCACCTTCACGGCGGGCGACGAATATTATGACAGCTATATCAGCAATCTGTTTAAGGTGATCAACACCGCCTATCTGCAATAAGCAAGGACAAAGAAAAAAACGAACAGGAGAACTAAACATATGAAAAGAATACTTGCACTTACAGCCGCATTTCTGATGGCGCTCTCTATGGCAGCCTGCGGCGACACCGACAAAGACGAAGATGAAAAGGAGAGCAAGGCTCCAAAGGCAACGGCAGCCGACGCAAGCACCGAAGAAAAGAGCGACAGCAAGGAAGCTGAGAGCGAAGAAGCTGAAAGCGAAGAAGAGACCGAATCTCCCGCCGATATTGATGAAGAGCCCGAGGAATCCTCGGCAGCAGAGCTGCCTCCTCTCGGAGAGAACGACTTTGCGGGCAGCTGCTATAGGATAACGGTCGATCCCAACAAGTGGAGCGACGCAGGATCGCAAAATGGGGTGGACGCCATGTACATGAACACGGCCGACATGACCACAAACTTCAACGTTGTTGCCACACCCTCCAGCGGAGCCAAGGTAAGCGACCTGGCGGCCTATGGTGACGTTCTCAAGCAGACCTACGAGAGCTACGGCTACACCGTAAACACCATCATCCCCAAGCAGTATAACGGCAGAGATGTGCTTTATGCCGAGATACAGATGGATCTGGGAGATGCAGTTATGAAGCAGGTGCAGTATTACTTTGTGGCACAGTCTGATTTCGTTATCTTCACCTACTCCGCTACCGACCAGACCTTTGATACATATCTTTCGGACTTTACCGCAGTGCTGGACTCCATCGTGCTCATCTGAGGCAGCATGACAAATCAAATAAATCAAACCACCCTAAGGAGGTCATGACCTATGAAGATCCTTGTAATTGGCAGCGGCGGACGCGAGCACGCGATAATTCGCAAGCTCATGCAGTCGCCAAAATGTGAAAAGATATACTGCACTCCCGGCAACGGCGGCATAGCCGCAGACGGTGCAGAGTGCTTCGGCGTCGGCGCCACCGACATAGACGGCGTTGTTAAGCTTGCAAAGCAGCTCAGCGTTGACCTTGTGGTCGTTGCACCCGATGATCCGCTGGTGCTGGGCATGGTGGACGCGCTCCGCGCCGAGGGCTTCAAGACCTTCGGTCCAAAGGCAGCTGCGGCCATCATTGAGGGCTCCAAGGTGTTTTCTAAGGAGCTAATGAAAAAGTACAAGATACCCACCGCGGAATACGAGGTCTTCACCGAGAGCGACAAGGCCATTGCCTACGTCAAGGAAAAGAATACCTATCCCGCTGTCATCAAGGCTGATGGTCTGGCACTGGGCAAGGGCGTTATCCTTGCACAGAACGAGCAGGAGGCAGTGGACGCCATCCGCTCTATGATCGACGGCAGGCAGTTCGGTGACAGCAGCGCGAGGATCGTTGTTGAAGAATATCTCACCGGCCCCGAGGTGTCGGTGCTTGCCTTCACTGACGGCAAGTGCGTAAAGCCCATGCTCTCATCCATGGACCACAAGCGAGCCTATGATAACGATCAGGGCCTGAACACAGGCGGTATGGGCACCATTTCTCCTAACCCCTGCTACACACCCGAGCTGGCGGAGGAGTGCATGGAGAAGATCTTCCTGCCCACCATCAACGCCATGAGCGCCGAGGACAGGACCTTTGAGGGCTGCCTCTACTTTGGCCTGATGCTCACCCCCAAGGGGCCGAAGGTCATCGAGTATAACTGCCGCTTCGGCGACCCCGAGACCCAGGTAGTGCTGCCGATGCTGAAGACCGATCTACTGGAGATAATGCTGGCCATCGACGAGCACAGGCTCTCGGAGCTTGATATAGAGTGGTACAGCGGCAGCTGCGCCTGCGTTGTTATGGCGAGCGGCGGCTATCCCCTTTCCTACCCCAAGGGGCTGGAGATCAGCGGCCTTGACGACCATGGACAGGTCCCGGACGCTGAAGTGTTCCACGCAGGCACTAAGCTCTCCGAGGGCAAGTTCCTGACAAACGGCGGCCGCGTCCTTGGCGTGACTGCAAGGGGCAAGACCCTGAGAGAGGCCATCGACAATTCCTACAAGGCTGTCGAAAAAATAACCTTCGAGAACGCCCACTATCGCCGAGACATAGGCCAGCGGGCATTGAAGGCCGCCTTTGACCCAACTGATTTCGAGTACAAGCAGGACCTTGAGGACTACCTTGAGGAAAACGGCATCTATATCAGGCAGTAAGCAATAAAAACACTCCCCGAACTTCAACTCAGCTTGAGGTTCGGGGAGCTTTATTTTTATTGTTATTTTGTGGCAGATAAGATATAGTACAAGATCTCGCAGCCCAAAAATATAAAAGCGATGACGCCAAGCACCGCAAGAATAACCACAAGCGGGTTTACCTTGGAGATATCCTGTTTCAGGACATTCTTCTCCTCCTTCTTCGCAGGGGGCATTGGGTAAGGCGGATATGCTCCGTAGCGTCCATCGGGAACAGAAGGCCCGCTGCCATAGGGCGGCATAGTGGGCTGAGGCGCAGCATCGGTATACCTTGGATACCGCTCTCCGCCTACATAGCGCTCATGGCCGTCGCCGAGATCGGTCCCTGCGTATATAGTGTGGTTGTCCATCGGGGGCGGGGCGGCCGAGAAAACAGCCCTTTCCTTGGGCTCAGGATAACCGCAGGTAGGGCAGACAGCGCAGGAGGCATCATAATCACAGCCGCATCGAAGACAATGAGCCGTCCCGGAAGAAAAACTGCTGTGCTTTAGTGCGGGGGCATCATCATCCATCACAGCGCCGGAGAAGCCCGCGGACTTCATACCAAAGCCGCGCCTTGCGCCAAAATCCGGCTCGGCGGGCCTTAGCGTGGTCTCGCAGAAGGGGCAGACTTTCATGGAAGAAGTTATGGGATTGTTGCAGATCTTACATTTCATTTCCATCTATGTTACTTCCCATCCGATCAAACATTGAACCTGAAAAGAACGATATCTCCATCCTGCATAACATACTCCTTGCCCTCGGAGCGGACGAGGCCCTTTTCCTTTGCGGCGTTCATTGAGCCGCAGGCCATCAGGTCGTCAAAGGAGACTACCTCGGCGCGGATAAAGCCCTTTTCAAAGTCAGAATGTATCTTTCCTGCGGCCTGAGGGGCCTTGGTACCCTTTTTGATGGTCCAGGCACGGACCTCGGGCTGGCCAGCGGTAAGATAGGAGATAAGCCCCAGAAGGGAGTAACCCTCCTTGATTATGCGGTTAAGGCCGCTGGTTTCCAGACCCAGCTCCTCAAGGAACATGGCCTTGTCCTCGTCGGACATATCGGCGATCTCGGCCTCTATCTGGGCGCAGATGGGGAACACGGCGCTGCCCTCGGCCTTTGCGATGTCGCAGACTGTTTTATAATTGCCGTTGGAGTCGATGTTGTTGGTGAAATCGGCCTCCGAGAGGTTGGCGGCGTAGATAACTGGCTTCAAGGATAGCAGAGGTGTCTCCTTCAGCAGCTCCAGCTCCTCCTCGGTCATTTCAAAGGAGCGGGCGGGCTTGCCGTCCTCGAGATGGGCCTTCAGCCTCTCGAGAAAATCCACGGCGGGGCCGAGAGAGCGGTCGCCCTTCATGGCCTTTTTCGTGCGGTCCAGCTTGCGCTCGATGAGTTCAACGTCCGAGAACACAAGCTCAAGGTCAATAGTCTCGATGTCCCGCTTAGGGTCGATGCTGCCGTCAACATGGACGATATTGTCATCCTCGAAGCAGCGAACAACGTGAACGATGGCGTCCACCTCGCGGATATTTGCGAGGAACTTGTTGCCAAGGCCCTCGCCCTTGGAGGCGCCCCTCACAAGGCCAGCAATGTCAACGAATTCCAGGGTCGCGGGGGTGAATTTCACAGGGTCATACATATCGCGGAGCTTTTCAAGTCTTTCGTCAGGCACCGAAACGATGCCCACATTGGGCTCGATGGTGCAGAAGGGGTAATTTGCGGATTCCGCTCCCGCGTTTGTCAGGGCGTTGAACAAAGTAGATTTGCCGACATTCGGCAGTCCCACCATACCTAATTTCATAAAACAGTATTCCTTTCCTTTATTGCTATAGATGCTTTTGCTCAGAAGCTGAAGGACTGAGTCTCGTCGTCGAGGGCGTTGTCCTCGTTGTCACGGTACTGCAGATCATCATCGTAATAATCATCAAAGTCGTAGTCGCAGAGGTCGTCACCCTCGCGCTCGGCGTGCTTCACCTTGTTTTTGTAGTTATTGTAGCTGCCGATGCTAAAGCCGTTTTTGACGGGCGAGAACAAAAATCCCAGCACCGCTCCCAGCAAAAATGCCGCCAGCATTGCCCACCAGTTGATAGCAGTTTTCTTCTCGTTTTCCATAATGATACCTCCTGTATTTTAGATTTAAGGCAATACCGCTGGGCCCCAGTGCGTCAGATGCGCAGTCCGGATTTTCGTCAGAGTGCCTAAATTCGACGCAGGCTTTCAAGCGAAGCGTGCTTCGCTTTACGCAACGTCAAGGAGAATTTGGGGACTATGACGGAAAGCTGGCAAGCAGATGGCGTGCAGAGGCGTTAGCCGCGGGTCGTACAGTGTTGCCTTGATTTATTCCACAGATTTAAGTGACTCCACCATATCTATCCGGCGCAGCTTGAAGAACAGCGTAACATTCACAAGCACCGCAAAAAGAATGGTGAGAAGGACGCCGAAAAGATAGGCCCACCAGACAAGGGCGCGGTCAAAGAGGACTATATCCACCTCAGAGGTGATGACTACGAAATAATGCAGCACCTTGCCAAGGCCCAGGCCGATGAGAATGCCTATCACGGCGGAGATCAGGTTCTCGCGGTAGATGTAGGCCGAGGTCTCGCCGTCAAAGAAGCCAAGGACCTTGATGGTGGCTATCTCCCGCACCCGCTCGGTGATGTTGATATTGGCCAGGTCGTAGAGCACGATGACCGCCAGAAGCCCCGCGCAAAAGATAAGCAGCAGGGTTATGGAGTCCAGACTGTCAACAGAGTTCAAAAAGCCCCTGCTGGATTCATTCCTATAGGAAATGCCGAGGAAGTCTGGGTCGGAGATAAGCTTTTCCTTGAAGGCCGACTGGTCTGTCCCCTCCTTGGTGTTTATGTACATCATCTTATACCGGGGCGCCTCGCCGTAAAGCTCCTCATAGCGCTCCTGTGAGATGTAGACGTAGTGCAGGGCGTAGTTCTTTGAAATGTCCTTGACCGTAAGGGTCACTGGCTGGCGCTCGTTGGCGGTGAGGGTGAAGGTGTCGCCCGGGCTGAGCTTCAAAAGCTTCGCCAGCTTTTCGGTGATAATGGCGTCACTGCCGCCCACAGTCAGTGGCTTGCCGCTCTCGGTGGAAACTATATTGACGTAATCCGAAAGCTCCTCGGTGGAGTGTGGCACTACAAGGCTCACCGACTGCTTAACGCCCCCTGCCTCGGCGTCTCCGGAGACGGAGGAGAACAGCATATTGCTCTCGATCTCGTCATAAGCCGAAAGCTTTTCCGCAGCGGCCTCGGCGGCGGTGTTATCCTCTGCCGAAAGCACCACGGCAGCATCGTAGGAGAACACCTCGCCGAACTGCTTGTCCGCAATGGATTTAATGGAATGCTTTAGGCCGAAGCCCGTTATTATCAGAGCCGTGCATCCCGCCACGCCGAAGAGCGTCATAAAGAATCGCTTCTTATACCTGAGCAGGTTACGGACGGTGACCTTCATCAAAAAGCTGAGCCTGTTCCAGACAAAGCCCACCCGCTCAAGGATGACCCGCCTGCCCGAAGGGGGCGCAGCAGGCCGCATGAGCTGCGAGGGCTGGGCCCGCAGGGCCTTCATGCAGGCATAGACCACCGCCAGCCCTGTGCAGAGCACCGAAGCCACCAAGCACCAGAAAAGATACATCGGGCGGAAGGGCGTAAGCAGCTCGGGGATATTGTACATTATCTTATAGCTGTCGTAGATTATGGCGGGGAATACCTGTAGACCGATAACGGTCCCGAGGCAGCTGCCTGCCACGGAGGCGGTAAATGCGTAGAAAAGATACTTGAAGATCACCCGTGCCGAGGAATAGCCCAATGCCTTGTAGGTACCTATCTGTATTCGCTGCTCCTCCACCATTCGGGTCATGGTGGTAAGTGTCACCAGCGCTGCGATAAGCAGGAAAAACACGGGAAAGACCTTTGCGATGGCGTCGATCTTGTCGGCGTCCCCACGGAAGGAAGCGTAGTCCGGGTTATAGAACCTGTCCCTGACGTAAAACTCCAGCTCCGGGGCGCTTTCAAGGTCTGCTCTTCCCTGCTCCAGCTCTGCCCTTGCGGACTCGAGGCGGTCATTAAATGCCTGTATCGCGGCCTCGTCATTGTTTGAATAGGCATCCCTAAGCTCCGTGAGCAGCGCCAGCTTTTCTCTTATTTTAACGAGCCTTGCACGGTTCAGAAAGCCGCCGTCCTGCTCAAATTCCTCGGCAGCCTGCTGTTCGGCGGCGGTGAGCTCAACGACAGCCGCGTCCAGCTGCTCTGAATCCATAGTCAGGACCTCAGCAAGTGCATCCACCTCATCAGAGGCGCGTTCAAGCTTTGCCTGAGAATCGGCCATAAGCTTTTCGTATCTTTCCCGGACGCTCTGCTCAAAGGCCTGCTGTGCGGGGACGAGCTTCTCCGCCACGGCCTCCTTGTATTCATCGGAAAAGGGGTCAAGGTCGTCAACACCCTCAAGCTGTATGAAAAGCTCACTGTAATAGTCAAGAGCAAAGCTTTCCTCGTTCACCATGATATAGGAAAGCACACTGCCGTTGCCGACGTTCGTGGCGTCCCGCTCATAGCCGATGTAAAGAGGCGAGGTTATGATCCCCACTATCTCAAAGGTGTCGGTGGTGAAGATATCGGTAATAGCCTCGTCCTCGTAGGGAGATGAGAGGGTAAGCTTGTTGCCCACCTTGAAGGTCTCCGGGGAGGTCAGCTTGACCTCGACAGCGCACTCCCCTGCCTTTTCGGGCAGCCTGCCTTCGAGGACCGTGGGAGTGTTGAGCCTTTGCTCCTCCTTTACGGCGCTGCTTGGCAGGGACATGACTTTAAGGACGCTGTTCTGTTTATTATAGTAGTAATAAATATCCCGGGAATAGCCGGGGACAGCGGCCTTTACGCCCTCTGCGTGGCGCACGGCCTGCACGTCCTCGGACTTGATGCCGATGGATGAGATAAGCTTCACGTCCATCAGCTTTTTGTCAACAAAATACTGCTCGGCGGTGTCCACCATGTCGGGCATCGTTGCCTTGATGCCCGCAAAGAACCCGCAGCCGAGGGCGATTATCGCAAATATTGAAAGGAACCTGCCCAGAGAGCGCCTTATCTCTCTTGCTGTATCCTTGAGCATTGCAGTTTTCATAAGCGGCCCCTTTCAGCCGAAATGCGGTTATTCGCCGAACATCTCCTTAGAGAGCCTGCCGATGATCTCGAGGCCCTTTACGATATTTGCGTCCGTGGGGGTCGAGAAATTAAGTCTAATTGAGCGACACTCCTCGTTGTCATATACCGAGAAGGCCGAGCCGGGAACGATGGCCACCTTGTAGTCCTTTACGGCGGTGGTGCAGAAGTCTATCATCTGCTGGGTGGTAGTCCCCTCGGGGAGAGTGCACCAGATGAACAGGCCGCCCTGGGGCTTGGTGTAGGTTATCTTCGAGGAGAAGTTTTTCTTTATGCCATCCAGCATAAGGTTGGTCTTGTGCTCATAGACCTTGCGGAGCTTGGCAAGATGCTCGTCCATATCGTACTTTTTGAGGAAGCGGTAGCAAAGCATCTGGGACCACATAGCGGTGTGAACGTCGGCCACCTGCTTGCAGACAACTATCTTCTGGATGATATCCTTATGGGCGCATACATAGCCGACTCTTATGCCGGGGGAGAGTATCTTGGAGAATGTACCCGAATAGATGACCATGCCCTCGGTGTCAAGGGTCTTGATGCACTTGATGTCCTCGCCGGCAAAGCGCAGGTCGCCGTAGGGATTGTCCTCGAGGATAACTGCGCCGTACTTTTTGCAGAGCTCAAAGGCCTGCACGCGCTTCTCCCAGGACATTGTGATGCTGGTGGGGTTCTGGAAGTTGGGGATAAGGTAAACGAGCTTAACTCTGCCTGTTTTAAGCTTTTCTTCGAGGCCTGCGATATTGATGCCGTCCTCCTCAAGGGGCACGCCCTGAAGGTCAACGTGATAGGACTTGAAGGCGTTAAGGGAGCCGATGAAGCAGGGAGACTCGGTAACAAGCATATCCCCCTCGTTGCAGAGGACCTTGGCGGAGAGCTCGTTGGCCTGCTGTGCGCCGCTGGTGATTATAACATCGTCATACTCGGGGTTATAGACGCCCTTCTTGGCAAGAAGATTCTTGACCTCCTCCCGCAGGGGGGCATAGCCCTCGGTAACGCCATACTGGAAAGCGATGCCGGGCTCCTCGGCAAGTATCTGGGCCGAAAGCTCCTCCAGCTCCTTTGCGGGCAGGGCCTCGGGTGCAGGAGAGCCCGCCGCCAGTGAGATGACCTCGGGATCTGCCGAATATTTAAGTATCTCTCTTATCTGCGAAGCCTGCAGATGAGCGACCTTTTCCGAAAACTTGAATTCCATATAAAACAGTCCTTTCAAATAAAAATCAATACATATTGATTATAACACAGACAGGACTAAAAATCAATACTTTTTAAAAGAAGGATATGAGAGTGAAAAAAAGGGGCAATAATATTGACAAAGGAGCCAAAAAGTAGTAAAATTATATTGTACGTGCTTAGTATAGCGCGGCGCTTTAGATGAATAAAAAAGGTGGTGAAGATACAAGTGGACGACGTAGGCGGTAATAATAAGATCGCTCCCCGAATACCTATGCGGCTTGCCGCTTGTATTTGCTGCGCCTGACGCAGGGGCGATCGGTACCCAATTACAATGAACGGGGGATACTGATGCTTTATGACACCATAATCAGGCTCCTTGAAAAGCGAAATTTCAAGGTGATAAAAGAGATATTCGAGAACATGAACGAGGCCGATATCGCCGACCTCTTCGGGAACTTCCACGACAACGACGACGTTGACAAGAAGGACTTCCCTATCCTTTTCCGACTGCTGCCAAAGGACGCGGCGGCCGATGTTTTTGCGTATATGGACACCGATATGCAGGAGATGCTCATAAACTCCTTCACTGATAAGGAGCTTGCAGAGATCATCGACGACCTGTTCATCGACGATACCGTTGATATCGTTGAGGAGATGCCCGCAAACGTTGTCTCGCGAATACTGAAGGCCGCAGACAGCGAGACCCGCAAGCAGATAAACCAGATACTGAAATATCCCAAGGACAGCGCGGGGTCAATAATGACCACCGAGTATGTTTACCTCAACAAGGACATGACCGTAAACGAAGCCATTGCCAAGATAAGGCAGGTGGGCGTTGTCAAGGAAACGGTCTACACCCTGTATGTTACGGAGAACAGGCGCCTTATCGGTGTGCTCTCTGTGCTGGATATACTCACTGCCGACGACGACGACAGGATCGAGGACATAATGGAGACCAACGTTATCACCGTTGACACCCTCGAGGACCGAGAGCTCGTTGCCCAGCAATTTGAAAAATACGACTTCCTTGCCCTGCCTGTTGTGGACAAGGAGCAGCGCATTGTCGGTATCGTCACCTTCGACGACGCTATGGACGTTATGCGGGAGGAGAACACAGAGGACTTCTCTCACATGGCAGGTATGGCGCCCATCGAGGACAGCTATTTCAAGACCTCGGTGTTTTCTCACGCCAGAAACCGTATTGCCTGGCTGCTGGTGCTGATGCTCTCGGCGACGCTGACGGGCGCTATAATAACAAAATACGAATCGGCCTTTGCGGCGGTGCCGCTGCTGGTGTCCTTTATCCCGATGCTTACGGGAACAGGCGGTAACTGCGGCAGCCAGACCTCTACAATGATAATCCGCGGGATGTCCTTGGGCGAGATAAACCTGAAGGACTGGATAAAGGTGGCCTTCAAGGAATTCCGCATAGCTCTGATAGTAAGCGTTATCCTGGCCCTGGTCAACGGCATAAGGATCTATGTGACCTACGCCTTCATCTCTCCGGGGATGATAGAAAGCCCCTTAAAGCTGGCGGTGACGGTGAGTCTGGCAATAATCTCGACGGTAATAATGTCAAAGCTCATCGGCTGTATGCTGCCTATGCTGGCAAAGCGCCTGCACCTTGACCCCGCCCTGATGGCGGCCCCCCTTATCTCTACCATCGTTGACACCTGCACGACCCTCGTGTTCTTCAACATAGCAATGGTGATATTCGACATCCACGCAATGTAGACGACTTTAAGGAGGCACTATGGCTGAGCTTACTCAAGACCTTTCACAGCAGCAGGAGCAGGGGCTCGTATTTATGATGCGGCTGCTTTTCGACAAAGAGACTGCCCTTCCCGACAGGGAGATCGTTCAGGAGGTCATGCAGAAGCATCTGGGAGACGTAGATATTTTCTCCTGCGACAGCGAGATGATCGGCCTTGCAGCCAAGCGGTACGAGGTTGAGTTCAAAGAGGGAAAAGCCCCGCCGATGCTTATGATAACCTCCTGCTTTGAGAACGATAATTCGTTCCTTGGGCCGCTGGAGCGCTCGCAGATGTGGGACTGTCCCGAAAGCGAGGAGCTGCTTGACAGCTGCCGCTGGTCCATCGCCGCCAGCGATATGCTTGCAGGGGCCCTTGACACCCTTGACCGCGCAGAGCTGGAAATGGACTATATGGAGGCTCTGGCCGAGCTGTTCCCCGAATGCCGCGGCTTCTACTTTGCAAGCTCGGGCAAGCTGTTTACAGCGGAGGCCATCCGCTCCCACAGCATCCCCCGAGAGGACAGATTTATATATTTCGCCGTGAACGTGCGCTTTTTCAACATTGAAGGCACGGAGGATATGCTCGTGGATTCCTTGGGTATGAATATACTTTTCATGCCCGACCTGCAATACCATTTCCACGGCACCGACCCGAATTTTGTGGTGAACCACGCCTATAACGTGCTGTCATATCTTATGAAAAACGACTGCCCCATCGAAACGGGCCACACGGTCGATGGCTTTGGACGCGACGGAAGGATGACGCCCGATATCCAGTGGGTCTGCCGCTACGAGGACGCCCTTATCCAGCCCGCGCGGCCTGTTATTGACATTGAAGCAGGCGAATACGCCTCGGGCGGACGAAATTACGAAGAATGAAACTATAAAGCAAAAGTCTCCCTCTGAGGGAGACTTTTTTTAAGCCTGATATTCCTTCGGTTCACAGCGGCCGAAGGCCTTGAAATTCTCCCGAGCCTGAGAAAGGCTCACGGAGTTTGCGCCCGTCTCGTCGGGAAAGCGCTCCTGAAAGGGGTCCTGCTCCCAGCCGCAGAGGGGGCAGATGTCGTATTTTTCGGCTATAGTGCGGGCGCCGCAGCAGGCGCATTTTTTGTTCTCGGTCATAGCTGCCTCCTACTGCCTGTCATAGTAGGCCTTACCTGCGGAGGGTATGAAGAAGGTACGTATGTAGCCGTCGGTGGAGAGCACAAGGAAATATCCCGTCTCGGTGTCAAAGAATACATCGTCGCCGTCCTCGGCCTCTATCTTGTGGAGGATGGTATCGGAATCGGAATTCAGCAGATCGTTGGCCAGCTGCAGATACTCCTCCTGAGTGATATCCCCGAACTCGGCGCCGTGCTTTTTGTAGTGATCGTCATAAAGCTTCTTCGTGCGGAAGGAATACTCTATGTAGTCGTCGGGTGGCTCTGTTTCCTGCGGTGTTGTCGTTGTAGTGGTCGTCGTTGTGGTCGTTATTGTGGTAGTCGTTGTAACGGCCTCGGTTATATCGCCCTCGGGAGCGGGGCTCTCATCGGGGGCAGCTGTGTCAGTGGCGCTGAAAACCGAAAGCGCAGGCTGAGAGCTGTCGGCCTCATCGGTGCTGCCGTCCGAGCCGAGGCTCACGGCAAAGACCACCACCGCAGCCAGCACCGCGATCACCGCCGACAGTATAATAAGCTTATTCTTGTCAAGTCCTTTCATATGTCACCTCAAAAAAAGAATAATGAATAATGAAGGCATACGAGTACAGACGATCCTTAAATCATCGCCGCAGGCGATACCATAATTATTCATTATTCACTATTCGTTATTCTTTATTCATTTTTCAGCCGATCTGGTTGTAGTTAGCAGAAAGCACGTTCATGGCTGTGCAGAGCTTGTGGAAGAAAATGATCGGGCAAACTATGGTGAAGGACAGCAGGAAACCGAAGATCCAGAAATCTCCCGCACCGAAGCTGTAGGTCTGGCCGCGTCTGCCAAGCTCGTTGCCGATCCTCGAGCAGAGGTTGTGCATCCAAACAAGATAACCGATACCAAGGGTAAGAGGCCCTACAATGAAGAACAGCAGGCAGAAGTGCATTGTCTTTTTACCGTCGTATCTCTGAGCAATGGTATTGATATCAGTTGAAATACCGGACCAGAAGATCAGAGTGTAGATACCGAAGGTGATAAGAGAAAGAAGAAAGCATTTCAGCACGCCTCTGCTGGTGCTGAGCTGTGCTACGGGCTGAGCATATACAGGCTGTACATAAACGGGAGCGCCGGGCTGGGCGTAGCCGTAGCCCGCTGCCATGTTGGGGGCATAAGCAGGCTGAGCAGCCATGTTTGGGTCATATGCGGGCTGTGCGGCCATGTTGGGATCGTAAGCAGGCATAGGCGCGGGAGTCGGTGCGGGGTCGGAATATGCGTAAACAGTCTGCATCATCGGCATTTCTCCGGGCTGTGCAGGTGCTGCGGCAGCAGGCATCTCGGGTGCAGGCACAGCTGCGGGCATCTCGGGTGCGGGAGCAGGTGCAGCGGAAACAGCGGAAAGGTTCTGACCGCAGCTGCCGCAGAACATAGCGGCGTCGTTCAGCTCGCGTCCGCAAGAGGGACAAATCTTCATAAATAATCCTCCTAATCATATAAAATGGTAATTTGCCAAATTATCTTACAATTAAAAGTATATCACTATATTCCGACATTGTCAATGATTTTTTTATAATGATATAAACTTTTGTATTAGGCACAAAAAGCAAAGCAGTTGACATATTACACAAAAATAGGACGCCGAATTTGTGAAAGTAGTTCTTGAAATGTGACGGATCATATGTTATAATATTAAGGTAATATTTATTCTTATACTGGAGGTATCTATATGGAAAACAGGATACAGACGATCACAAACAGCAAAAACAGCCGCATCAAGATCGGTATAATCCCAGGGCATTTTGCAACTAACCATTCTCATGTTAATTATTATGTTGACATGACATCCATAAAGACAAGCCACAAGATGGCTAACGAGGCCGCTAAGGAGCTGGCGGGCACCTACAGCTCCACCCATATCGACACCATCATCTGCCTTGAGGGCACCGAGATGCTTGGCGCCTTTCTGGCCGAGAGCCTTGCAAGTCAGGGCATCAACAACGGCTCAGATATTGCGGTCGTTACCCCAGAGCTGAACATGAACAACCAGATGATCTTCCGGGACAACACCCAGAAGCAGATCTGGGGCAAGCAGGTGCTGCTGCTGATATCCTCTGCCTCTACAGGCAAGAGCATCGTCCGCGCCGTTGACTGCCTTAAATACTACAACGGCAGCCTGGCAGCCATCGCAGCTATCTTCTCGGCTATCAAGGAGTCCCACAACATCCCCGTTCACGCTATATTCTACTCCGATGACCTGCCGAAATATGACAGCTACAGCTCCACAAACTGCCCGATGTGTGCTGACGGCAGAAAGGTAGACGCGCTCATCAACAGCTTCGGCTATTCAAAGATCTGATACTGACACAAGACTGTATGAAGGGATATTCCGCCCCGAACAGGGTGGAGCATCCCTTTATTTCTCCTCACCGAGCAGCTGCGCGGCTTGGTGAAATGCCTGAAAATCATACTCCCCTGTTGGGGAGCACGCTTTTCAGGCGTGACTTCTGTATAGAGGTCCTATTTTTATTTCAAAAGAAAACGAAAGGAACAAACACCATGGCAGAGAACGAAAACAAGCAAGAAACTGAACAGACCGAAAGCAAGGGCTCGGCGGCGCTGGGCTTTGCGCTCTATAAGGACGCCAACTTTGACTGGCCAAGGTTTCGCCACTACCTCAAGGAGGACTGGGGTATCGAGTTCCAGGAGGAGCCCAAGGACGGCGCAACAGTTTTCCGCGTAGGAGATCAGATGGCCGCCTGCTCACTTATGCCTATGCCCGTACCCGAGCACGAGGCCGAGGAGTGCGCCAAAAACAATGTGCTTTGGGAGCACGCAGAGCAGGAGGTCGCCAAGCACAGCGCCCATCTGCTGCTGGCTGTCATGGATCACGGCCAGCCCCTTGAACAGGCCCTGCTGCTCTGCAAGCTGGCAAGCTCGGCAATGAAGCTCAAAAACGCCATCGGCTTCTATCACAATCCTACTGTTTACGAAAAGGACTTCTACGTACAGAACGCCAAGGTCATGAAGGATGACGAGCTGCCCATGCCCATACTCATCTACACCCATATGTATCTCTCACAAGCGGCACAGGGCAGCGTGCTCAATGGCTTTACCTACGGCCTCAGGCGCTTTGGCAAGGAGGAGATCGAGATACTGGAGACCTCTGCACAGCCTCAGGAGCTTTTCGGCTTCCTGATGTCCATCGCGGAATACACCCTGACATCTGACGAGGAGCTGAAGGACGGCGACACTATCGGCTTCACTGAGGACGAGAAGCTGCCTATAAAGCTTTCCGACGCCGTTAACTTTACGGGACAGAGCCTGAAAATAGGCTTTATGAACTGAGATGGCGGTCAAGGACAGCGTTGCGGCGCTGCTTGAGGAGCGGCGCGGGAGTTTCGTCTCCGGCGAGGAGCTGGCGGAGCGGATAGGCTGCACCAGAGGCGCCGTCTGGAAGGCCGTGAGAGCCCTGCAAAAAGATGGCTGGTCGGTAACTGCCGTGACAAACAGAGGCTACTGCCTTGAGGCAGCGGCGGACGTGCTAAGCGAGGCGGGAGTAAGGCGGTATCTCTGCGACAACGCAGAAGCGGTCTTCCCGCAGGTCTTCAAATGCGTAGACTCCACCAACATCCGCCTGCGGGAGCTGGCCGAGAACGGCGCCCCCGAGGGAACAGCGGTGATAGCGGGAGAGCAGACGAAGGGCCGCGGCAGGCTTGGGCGGAGCTTCTACTCTCCTTCTGACACGGGGCTGTATATGAGCCTGCTGCTGCGCACCGAGATACCTGCACAGGATGCAGTGCTTATAACAACTGCTGCCGCCGTGGCGGCGGCAGAGGCCATCGAAAGGGTCTCGGGCAAGAAATGCGGGATAAAATGGGTGAACGATGTTTACATCGGGAATCGAAAGGTCTGCGGGATACTCACCGAGGCCTCCATGTCCCTTGAAAGCGGCGGCCTCGAATATGCGGTGCTTGGCATCGGCATCAACGCCTACGAGCCCGAGGGCGGCTTCCCCGAGGAGATACGGGATGTTGCAGGAGCGGTATTCGAGTCTCGCTGCGCCGATGCAAGGTGTCGTCTTGCGGGCGAGGTACTGGGACGGTTCATGAACTATTACAGATCTTTAGAATCGCGGCTCTTCCTTGATGGTTATCGCAGCCGCCTGATGTGGCGGGGCGAGCGGATAAGCGTCATCAGCGGCAAGGAGAGCTATCCCTGTGTGCTGGAGGACGTTGACGACAGCTGCCGCCTGCTGGTGCGCACCGACAGCGATGAGCGCAAGACCATACTCAGCGGCGAGATAAGCATAAGAAAAGAATAACAGATCACTTATACGGGCGAGAGACATGCTTCGGCGCTTGCCCGTATTTGTTTTTTGTATATATTTAATAATTGACAATATTTATTCTATGATATATAATTATATAGCTGTGCAAAATGGAGTTTATAAGCTTTTGGGGGAGGTAAAAAATTGTGCATTTATACAAATCTCAAAAACTACCCAACCATACAGGCTGCCGAACTGACATATATATGCAGGGCCCAAGCGGCAGCAAAAAATAAACAGGAAGGAAGAATAGCATGAACGAAAACGAATGGCGGCAGCTCACGGAGCAGGCTGCGGGCGGCGACAAAGCAGCCTTCGGCAGGCTCTACGAGCTCAGCGGGCGAAAGGTATACTTCACCTGCCTGAAGCTTCTCGGGAATGAGCAGGACGCCCGCGACGTGATGCAGGAGAGCTATCTTATAGCCCTTACGAATCTGACCACACTCAAAGAGTATGCAAGGTTTGAGAGCTGGGTCTGTGGGATAGCGGTAAACAAGTGCAGGCAGCGCTTTCAAAAGGGCGCCGACGCCTCTCTTGACGAGCAGCTGGAGCAAGGTCTCGACATTCCCGACAGCGGCCTCATCCCAGAGGACTACGTCACCGACGGAGCAAAGCGGAAGATAATAATGGACATCATCGACCGCGAGCTGACCCCCGAGCAGCGTCAGACCGTGATACTGTTCTACTACAACGGCTACACAGTCGCGGATATCGCGCGCATCATGGAGTGCCCGGATGGGACGGTAAAATACAGGCTCTCCGCCGCCAGAGCCAAGATAAAGGAGGCGGTGCTCATCTACGAGGAAAAGAACGACGACAGACTGCACGCCATCGTGCCTCTGCCAGCACTTACAAGGATCTTTCGGCAGGAGGCGGGTCAGACCGCTCTGCCGCCTATAAGCCTTGATCTTGCCGCCGCTGCGGGTCCTGCAAATAACGCAGCATTAAAAACAGGAGGAAGCAAAATGACAAAAGCACTTATCGCAAAGATCGCCGCAGGAGCCGTGGCAGTGATCGCAGCAGTGGTAATAGTTATCGTCGCTGTTAACGCCGGCTCTGACAAGGACGACGGAAATAGCAAAAAGACAAAGAAGGACAAGTCAAGCTCAGAGGCCTCTTCGGTTATCGAGGATGACAGCAAGGAAGAGGATAGCAAGCAGGACTCCCCTGCCGCACCCGCAGAGACCGAAAAGCCCGCCGACCAGCCTGAGGACTCGGCAGCCGAGCCCGCCCCCGAGGCCAAGCTGCCGGAATACCGGATGGCAGAGATCTGGTACAACAACGAGCTGGGCTATCAGGGCCAGCGCACCGCAGCCTATATCATCGAGTTTCTTGAGCCCGGGGTCCATTATGGTGTGCAGTATCACGATGACCACCTGCTTAACCTGAAAAGCACGGGTGAACCCGTAGAGGGCTACGGAGTGATCGCCAAGGTCTACAGCAGCGGGATGTTCGCGGTGCCTCTGGACAGCGACTACGCGAAGGAAATGAAATACTACGACTTCGACTGGACGAAGGAAAGAAACGCCATGATCGTGACCCTGCACTCAAAAACCGATGAGCTGCCCCCCTCTGAGGACCTGCTTCTGAGGGCAAATATGGAGGTATACGACGCAGACGGCAACAAGACAGTGCTGGAGGACCAGGAGTTCACGGTGAACGCCACCGCCGACGAGATAACAAACCCCAAGAGCGGCCTCGCCCACGGAAACGCGATCTTCAAGCTCGGCGACCACTGGTTCATGCGGGACATCAAGTCGGTGAGCGACTGGCTCTATATTGAAAAGCTGGATTCCGATTCCAACGACTTTGAGGACAGCGACGACTACACCTACCTTTTCGACTATTTTAAGCCCTTTGTATATGACGAGGCGACGCAGGAATACCTTCCCGCAGAGGAGGCCACGGGGCGGGAGATCGCCGTGGCCATGAAAAAGACCGTCATCGACGATATGCCCGCTGTGCGAGTGATAATGTATTTCAAGGACGACGAGACCGACGACGAGAACGCCAGAAAGCTCTTCCTTGGCGTAGTTGACGGAGACGATGTACTGATTCTGCAAAGGCCCATCGAAGGTCTTAACTGAGGACAAATAACACAGCCCCGCGGCTCACTTGGCCTGCGGGGCTGTTCTTTATTATACTATCCTGCCGTCACTTATCTCTATTATCCTGCCGCAGCTCTCGGCAATGCTGCGGTCGTGGGTAACGATGATGACTGTCTTTCCCTGCTCCTTGTTCAGGCGTTTTAGCAGCGCCATTACCTCCTCGCCCGAGTGAACATCAAGGTTGCCCGTGGGCTCATCGCAGAGCAGCACATCGGGGCTGTTGATAAGCGCACGGGCTATGGCAGCCCGCTGCTGCTGGCCGCCCGAGAGCTCCGAGGGGTAGTGCTTTATCCTGTCCGCGATGTCAAGGGCCGAGTATATCTCCTCCGCACCTGCTTTTTTGTTCTTGGCAAGGCGCGAGGGCAGCAGCACGTTCTCCTCTGCCGTGAGCTCGGGGATAAGGTCGAAGAACTGGAAAACAAAGCCGATATTTTTTAGTCTGAACTCCGCAAGCTCCTTGTCCTTCATGGCGCTTATCTCGCGGTCGTTGTAAAAGACCTTGCCTGCGGTGGGCTTGTCAAGGCCGCCAAGCAGGTTCAGAAGCGTACTTTTGCCGCTTCCCGACTTACCGATAATGGCCACCATCTCGCCGTCACGCACCGTAAGGCTAACGCCGTCGAGGGCCTTCACCTGCCCCTCGCCCTTGCCGTAGGTGCGGCTTAGGTCAACTGTTTTTATCATTGTCTTTTCCTCCCTTTGCTCATTGAGGACGCGATGTTGTAGCCGAGGCCTCTGAGCGAGCTGATAGTTATTATCACAGTAACTGCGCACACCGCCGCAAAGATGATAAGCATAGGCACCGCGACCTTGGTGTTCCAAAGCTGTTCGTCGGTAAGATATACAAGTCTTATATGCTCATAATCCCGCTGAAACTCATCACTGATCCGGGTTGCTTCCTCATCTGTTATCAAGCCCAGCAGCGCGTCTTTCATTTTATTGTTGCGCACCTCTTCAAGCTCGAGTATCCTTTCGTAAGCGGAATAAGTGACCTTCTGCACAAGCCTTGCCCCGCCGTAAGCGATGAGTGCCGCTGCGGCAGGTATCTTCAGACTGTCGGCAAGCAGCTTTCTACGCAACCGACTGATCGGTGTGCCTATGGCTCGCAGGGTGCTTATCTGATATTCCTTTAGCCTTATCTTCATGCCTATGCCGCTCCAGTAAGCCGCAAAGCCCAAAAGCGACATAATAACAACGATGACTGCGGTGCCGGAAACAGTTCTTAGCCTTGCTAAAAACGCCTTGTGTTTTTCGGCTGTGTAGGATATGATCTCCATTCCCGCACCCGTGGGGATAAGGCTGCCGTCGATGTGCTCCTTGGAAAACACCTCTGTGTAGACCGCTCCGTGAAGTCCAAGGGCTTCGGCGCCTGTCTGAGTGGTCAGCAATCCATAGTCGTCCTCACAGACAGCGTATTTTATCAGCTTTCCTGCGTCGCCGGGAAGAGTGATTATCGCTCCTATCTTCGTCGGCGATGTGTTCAAACTGTCAACGCCTATGTTGACGCTGCTCGAGACCGCTGCCGAGCCGATGATAATATCATCTCCGAGGTCAAGGGGCGGCTCAAAAGAGCGCACCACAAGTATCATCTCCTCGCCGCTTGCAAGCTTATCGGGATCTATTCTCCCTGCTGTCAGATATTTCTCAAGCTCCTCGATCGCCGCGGCGTTCACAAGCTTTGTCTTTATCGAATAGAGCTTTCTGTCCCCCTTTAAATAGCTTCCGATCTCCTTTGATGAATTGTTAAAGAGATTGAACTGGTCGTCAGAGGAGCCGTAGCTCAGCTTTCCGCGCAGGCGGTCGTTGTCCTTTACCTCAATAAAGGTGTGCTCCAGCTTGCCTGTTGCTATAGCGCCCAGCTTGTCGGCGGTGTCGTCAGTTATGCCGGGGGTCCTGTCCTGCTGATTGTAAACGAAGAAGTTTCCATAGAAATTTGACGACGATCTCAATGAATAGATGTATTCCTCAAAGCCGTCCTCCTCAAAGGATAGGTCACGGCTGACTCTCTCTATCTCATATCTGCTGTAGCCGCACATTGGCAGGAAAGGTTCTTTTCCGTTGTCGGTAAACAGCATATAGCTCAGCACAGCTCCGAAGCAGATCAGCGAAAGCGCTATCACCTGTATCACAGTCACTATTCCGTTCGAGAAGATACGGGAAAGGTTCGAGCGCAGCGAGCCTGCCTTTCTGCGGCGGTGCGACCGCACTTTTATCTTCATAAGCAGCGCAGAAAAAACATACCCCAGCGGCAGAACGATCACCGAGAACAGCACCGACATAAGATACGGGCTGACCGTCACTTTCAGTATATCCGGCTCATTCGTAAAGCCTGAGTAGGGCTTGCCATCAAGGAAATGTACATCAAAGCTGTATATGCCGTAATAGGCCAACATTCCCAAGGCTATACCTATACATATCCCGAGTGCAGTAAAGATAAGGCACTCGATAATGTACATCACTCTTATCTGCCGCTTTGAAACGCCTATCCTTCTGAGCAGATAGATGTGATTCTCACGCTCGGCAAAAACTGTCCTAACAACAGCTATCACCGAGAGCACGGATATCAGCATAGCAAGAAATGCAAAGTATATTATCTCCTGCCTTAAAATATCCTGCTGGTAAAGATTTGAGCTCGTGTAGCCTTCGTTTGCTACCTTTGAATACTCTGGGATCAGACAGATATCATAGAATAAGTCAACGCCGAGCTCGGCGCAAAGCTTCTCTGCTATTATGTAGCTTTCGTCGCAGCTTAGACGCAGCTTCTTATACATATACAGAGTATACTGCGGTGTGCTGTCGCTTTCGGCAACAATTATCGACGGCTGGGCGTATGGCCATTCTGTGTGAGTGTCATCCTCGAAGCCGGTGCCGTAGAACTCAAAATCGTCCCATTGCCTGTTTTCCCATGTTATCTCGTCGATTATTCCCACAAGCGTGAAGGTGCCGATGTCAAGGCTGATCGTATCTCCGACGCGCCCGATGTAATTCATATCGCCCAAAGCCTGAGAAGCTATTGCGATCTCTCCCTCCGACTCCGGCAGGCGGCCTTCCTTCAAGCAGTAATGCGCAAGGTTTTCCGGGTCGTCAAAGGCGCCGTAGGTAAATCGGTGCTCGCCTGTCCCTGCCTTACCGTAGATCAACATCTTACCCGTAGGCGTGCCATCTACGGCAAGCTCGGCCGCAAGCCGCTCACGCTTGTCATTATCGGGCAGAAGAAGCTGGAACGCGCCCTGCTCATCATATTCAATATTAAGCTGCGTATTTTCATTGGCGCGGAGCATCAGAAAAGCACAGCACACCACCGCGCACAGCAGCACTCCGGAAAACAGCAGCGCCGCCAAGGTCCGCTTGTGGCGGGACCAGTATTTGCGGGTGATGAACAGCAGGTCCTTTGCGGTGCCTCCGCTGGCTGCACTGAGGGCCGCAGGAACGGCAATGGCTGCTGCGGCGCCGATGGCTGCGGGGGTACTTACTTTCAGGTCAAGGTTCGCGAGCATCGTGCTCAGGGGAGCGGCGCCGAAAACGGCTCCCCTGCCGATAAGCTTTTCCACCTGCACGCGGATGCGCTTGCGGGCGCGGTGCAGCTTCTGACTGATGTTGTTCTCGCTGGTGTTCATTGCCGAAGCGACCTCGCGCACTGTCATCTCATCGTAATAATACATGATCACCGCCGAGCGCATATCCTCGGGGAGGGAGTCGATCATCTGCTTTAGCTGGGTCTTGATCTCCTCGTTCACGGCGTAATCCTCGGGCAGGAGGATGGGCTCGTTTAGAGCAGAGGCCTCCAGCAGCTCGTCTATCTCTTCAACGCTCTCAACGCTTATACTGCGGCTCTCGTTCCGCAGGAAGTGCGTACACCTGCTGTAGGCAATGGAATAGAGCCAGCCCACAAAGGACTCTCCGCTGCGGAGCTCCGAAAGCTTTTCAAAGGCCGTGGCAAAGGTCTCGGAGGTAATGTCCTCGGCTGTGTCGCCGCTGCCCACAAGGCGCTTAACAAAAAAATAGACCTTCCCGCGAAACTCCTTATAAAGCTCCTCAAAGGCCGCTCTGTCGCCCTGCTTCGCTTGCTCCGCCAGCTGCGCTGTCTGCTCTCTTTCCATCGTCCTTCACCTCCTGCTCCTTATTAAATATCCTTATGTAGATACGACTGTCCTGCTCCTCCGTCAAGGGCTCATCCTCGCCCAGCAGCCGCAGGATAGCGGCTATCAATTCGTCTATTGTCACAGTCATTATATCACCCCGCTAAGATGCTTTCAATTACATAGAGCCGCTTGGGGGTAAAATGTGACAGTTATCTCGGGATTTTCGGCAGTCTGCACAAAAGATAGTGGCTTATTTTATACATCATAACAGAGTGAAAAGATTGATAAAAGACAAAAAAACGACCGATCCCTCGGTCGTTTGTGTGAACTGATAAGCGCCCTCAGCCATTACTCGAACAGCGGAGTGGAGAAATATCTTTCGGCGGTGTCGGGGAGGACTGTTACCACGGTCTTGCCCTTGCCAAGCTTGCGGGCCAGAGCCATTGCCGCCGCAACATTTGTGCCGCTGGATATGCCGCACATAATGCCCTCCAGCCGCGCAAGGTCCTTAGAGGCCGTTATAGCCTCGCTATCGGTGACGATCTGTATATGGTCGTAAATGTCACGGTTCAGGTTCTTTGGTATAAAGCCGTCGCCGATACCCATCTGCAAATGAGTGCCTATCATGCCCCCCGCCAGTACAGCGGCGTTCTCGGGCTCGACAGCCCAGATCTCGATATCGGGGTACTTGGCTTTAAGTGTCTCGCCGATGCCGCTTATGGTGCCGCCTGTGCCAAAGCCGGAACAGAAGCCGTGGATCTCCTTTCCGGCCTGCTCTATTATCTCAAGGCCCGTGTGCTGCTTGTGTACAAGGGGGTTGGCCTCGTTCTCAAACTGCTGGGGGATGTAAACATTTGGGTCTTCGCTCTTCATTCTCTCAGCTGTGCGCAGGCACTCGTCCATGCACTCGCCGATGTTGCCGTCGTCATGGATAAGCTTGACCTCGGCGCCATAGTGTTCAACGAGCATCTTCCTCTCGTGGCTTACGGAATCGGGCATGATAATGACAGTCTTGTAGCCCCTGACTGCGCCGATGAGCGCAAGGCCGATGCCTTGGTTGCCGCTGGTAGGCTCAACGATAACGGTATCCTTGTTGATGAGCCCGTCGCGCTCTGCGGCCTCGATCATGTTCAGGGCGGTTCTTGTTTTTATGGAGCCGCCAACGTTAAGGCCCTCGAACTTCACAAGTATCTCCGCGCTTTCAGGATCGGTCATCCTGTTCAGGCGGATAAGTGGCGTGTGGCCGACAGCATCAAGAATGTTATTGCATATCATTTTGGTTCCTCGCTTTAGCTATAGATTACATATATCAAATATTATAGCACAAGAAATACCTGTAATCAAGGGGGTATTTGTAAATAATTGAAATTTTGCTGTTTGTAAATAATTGAAATTTTGCAGAATGCTTGGCAATGGCCATTTGCTCACAGCAGAAAAGGCATCTCGCTTCATGGCGAGGTGCCTTTTCCAATGAGCCGTTTAGGCATAACATTTATTTTTCTTAAAAATATCAATCGTTGATAACGATATCCCTCTGGGTGCCGTCAACGGTGAGGGTGCCTGTACGGGTGCCGAGGTCGATGTAGTTGCTGGAAAGCATATGGCACTTGACGCCGCAGTGGTCGATGATGATTATACCGCTGCCCTCAAGGTCGCCGATGCCTGCCGCTGTGCGGCCCTCACATTCAAGATTGATCTGGGACAGGTGCAGGTCGCAGTCCAGCTGGCCGTCATAGGTGCCGATGCACTTCAGATTGCTGCCGCGCATGATGGCGGAATAGCGTCCGCTGGTCATGGAGACCTTTCCGCGGCCGTTGGTGCCGACGCCGATGCCGCAAAGACTGGTGCCGCGCATATTTGCCGCAAAATTATAGTCCTTGACAAATATTTCCGTCTCGCCCTTGATGGAGCCGATGCCCGTGCCGTTGGTGGAGGATATCTCCCACCTGCACTCGCACTCGTTGAGCTCGATGTTGCTCTTGCCGTTGATGATACCCATGGCGATGCAGGTGGTACCGGAGCCGTTGATTATGTACTTTCCGCCGTGGATCTGGATCTTGGTATCGCCGTCGTTCTTGCCGCCGCCGATGCCCACGGCGTACTCGCCGCTGGTCTCGATGGTCAGCATACCGTCCATATCTGTGATAATGTTGCCCGGGCTGTTATCAACGTCGGTGCCGATGGCAAAGCTGTTGGTCATCTCGGCGCGGATGCTGAGGGCGCCGTTGCCCACCAGCTTCAAGGTGGCGCTCGTAGGAACATGGATGCCCCTGCACATAAGCTCATTGGCGGCCTCGATATTGATCTCGGCAAAGCTGTTCTCTCCGAGGGAGATGATGGAACTGAAATGCTCAGAGGTAAGGTAAACGTTCCTCAGAGTTATCCTTGTGCTGACGCCGTCCTTGATGTTGACGGTCAGGTTAAGCATCTTGTCGCGCTCGCCCATAAGGGTAACATTGGATACCTCGATGAACACGGCGTTGTACCTGTTGCGGATAAGCTCGCAGAGGTCAACGACCTCGTTTTCCTTCGGGTGGTAGCTTCGGGTGATCTCGCTGGAGAATTCCAGATTTATTTTCGTGATCTCGTTCTTGATGTTTGAGGCGATCTCGTAGATCATGACGGGCTTGGGCTTGGAAACATAATAGCCCTGCAGCAGGTCGGAGCCCAGCTGTATCATGGTCTTCATTTCCTCATATGTCTCGACGCCCTCGGCAAGGGCGAGGTAGCCGTTCTCGTGCATGAACTCGATGAGGCCCTGAACAAGGCGCTGCATCTTCGGGTTCAGGTTTATGTCCTCGATGAGAGAGCGGTCTATCTTTACCACATCGGGCTTGTACTTTACAAGGTTAGAGGTATTGGAATAGCCTGTGCCGTAGTCATCGATGGCCAGCTGCATATGGTTGCGGCCGAGCCTTTCGTGGACCACCTCCAGCATCTCGGGAGAGGGCTCGGACTGCTCTGTGAGCTCGATGACCACCTTTTCAAGCAGCTCGCCGAATTGCAGCTCAAGATCACGCCAGTCAGCGTCCGAGAGCATAAAGGCGGGGATGGAGTTTACAAAAAGCTTTCTCTTGTGCAGGGCCTCCTGATGGCGGCTGACCGCCTCGAGGGTGTTGCGCATGGTTAGCTTTTCGATGTCGTAGAGTCTCTTTAGCTGGCGGGCATAGCCGATGACCTCTAAGGGCTTCATAGAGATGGATGAATCGGTGCGCATCAGAGCCTCATAGGCAACTACATCACCCGAACGCACCTCAACGATGGGCTGGAAGTGATAGGTTATAAGGTTATTGTCTACCAGATGCAGGAACTTTCTGATGTTGGCATATTCGTTCTTCTGGCTTTCGTATTTTTCCATTGAATAGCGGCAGATGGAGCCTGTACCCATGCTGGTCGCCTGATAGAGAGTATATTCAGCGGTGTGCATCCTCTGGGAGGGGCTGTCTGAAACTGCGCCGCAGCCTGCGGAAAAGGTAAGCGAATAGCGGTTGTCGGGGTCCTTTTCGGGGTCGCGCTCGTTGGAGCAGGCTTCAACAACGTCCTGCAGCTGGCGCAGATATTCCTCCTCGTCGCCCTCAAAGCCCGGGATATAAAGCCAGAAGCGTGTGCGGGCCTGAGAGGAGATTATAGTCTCCGACGGGGTGTTTGCCACAAGGGCAGAAAGCGCAGCATAGACCTGAGCTCCCGTAAGAGTCATGCGGTCCCGCTCCTCAAGATGGATAAGTGCAAAGAGCGAGGGCCTCTTGGCGTTCTCTATCATCGAGGCCACCAGCCTTGACTGGCTGAATACAGGAAGGATGAACTCCTCATCGCCCTGATTGTCAAGATGATGCACTCTTACAAAGCCTGCATAAAGACTATCCGTTTCCACCACAGGCTTCACAGTTATGCGCGAGCCCTCAGAGCGGTACTCGGCCAGCTGAGAGATAACAAGAGCCAGCTCCTCATAACCCGGGCGGCGCTGCATATTAAGGATCTTTACCGCATTGTCGTCAACATCTGCGGTGCGGGAATCATGGTCAACAAGAAAAAGGCCCATATCGGGATTTATCTCCGTCAGAGCCTGCCAACCCTCGCCGAATATCCTGTTCCACTGTGATGAACCTATGGCCATAAGAAACAACTCTTTTCCGCTTAATGGCGCTTTTCTTGCGCACGGGCATACTTAGCCCGTACACAGATATACTTATATACTTATTCTATACCATTTTGACCAAATTGTCAAGCGTAAATGTAAAAATTTGTGCACAACGTACAAAAACGCAGCTTGCCATTTTATTGAACCCACAAGAGACGATCATCAAATGTTAGATGAAATGAAAAACTGTCCCGCTCCCTTTCTGCGTTTTGAGATTGAAAAATAATTTGAAACAACATAAATATACTTTTATGATTGACATTTCCTCGGCGGAATGATATAATATTATAGTGCCGCATTATGCGCGGCAGCAAGAAAAACCGAAAAGAGGAATATAATGTACACGATATCGGAGCTTTACGATCTGAGCCACACAGCAGCGGCGGACTTTCTTCGGGGATATACCTATCCCTGGGAGGCCCTTGCGGGGATAAAGCAGTTTATCATCACCCTTGGCGAGAGCCTTAGCAAGGACGAGTACACCGAGGTCAGCCCTCAGGTCTGGGTACACAACACCGCAAAGGTTGCGCCCACGGCCTTTCTCGGGGCACCCTGCATCATCGGGGCGAACACCGAGGTCCGGCACTGCGCCTTTATAAGAGGCTCTGCACTGGTTGGACAAAACTGCGTTGTAGGCAACAGCGCGGAGCTGAAAAACGTTATACTTTTTGACAACGTTCAGACACCCCACTACAATTACGTGGGAGACAGCATACTGGGCTACCGCTCGCACATGGGGGCGGGCTCCATAACCTCCAACGTAAAGAGCGACAAGACACTTGTCTGCATCCGCGACGGCGGCGAGCTCATTGAGACTGGCCTCAAAAAGATGGGCGCCATGCTTGGCGACTATGTTGAGGTCGGCTGCAACAGCGTAATGAACCCCGGCACGATAATCGGCAGGAACACGAACATCTATCCCCTTTCGCGGGTACGCGGCGTTGTTCCCGCAAACAGCATCTTCAAGTCGCAGGACGACATTGTTCCCAAGCACGAATGAACTTGAAAGGAAATGAAAGAAATGGGTAAATATTTCGGCACAGACGGTTTTCGCGGAGAGGCAGGCGTGAATCTGACCGCAGACCACGCATACAAGATAGGCCGCTTCCTTGGCTGGTACTACAACGAACAGAAGCGCCGCTCGGGCAGCGACGAGAGCGCCCGCATAATAATCGGAAAGGACACAAGGCGCTCCAGCTATATGTTCGAGTATTCCCTTTGCAGCGGGCTTACGGCCTCAGGTGCGGACGCATATCTGCTCCACGTTACCACCACCCCTTCGGTGGCATACATTGCAAGGGTGGATGAATTTGACTGCGGCATCATGATCTCCGCCAGTCACAACCCCTTCTACGACAACGGCATAAAGCTTATAAACAGCAGCGGCGAGAAGATGGACGAAAGCACCATCGAGCTGGTCGAGGCCTACATTGACGGCAGGCTGGAGGTCTTTGGCGAGAGCTACGCCGAGCTGCCCTTTGCCACAGGCGACAAGATCGGCCGCACCGTGGACTATGTTTCCGGAAGAAACCGCTATATCGGATATCTTATCTCTCTGGGTATGTACTCATTCAGGGGCGTGAAGGTGGCGCTGGACTGCGCCAACGGCAGCTCATGGAACATTGCCAAGGCGGTATTTGACGCCCTTGGGGCCCAGACATATGTTATCAACGCCGACCCCAACGGCCTTAACATCAACATGAATGCGGGCTCGACCCACATCGAGGGGCTCTGCAAATATGTTGTGGAGAACGGCATGGACGTGGGCTTTGCCTATGATGGTGACGCCGACAGGTGTCTCTGTGTTGACGAAAAGGGCAACGTTATCTCCGGCGATCACATTCTTTACATCTACGGCAAGTACATGAAGGAGCGCGGAAAGCTGCTCACTAACACGGTAGTTACAACGGTTATGAGCAATTTTGGTCTTTACAAGGCCTTTGACGAGATTGGCATCGACTACGCAAAGACCGCCGTGGGAGACAAATACGTTTATGAATACATGGTCAAGAACGGCTGCCGCATAGGCGGCGAGCAGAGCGGCCACATCATCTTCTCCAAGTACGCATCTACGGGCGACGGAATACTGACCAGCCTTAAAATGATGGAGGTAATGATGGCCCGCAAGAAGCCCCTTTCGGAGCTGGCGGCGCCCTTGAAGATCTTCCCGCAGGTGCTGGTGAACGTCAAGGTCAAGGACAAGGCCGCAGCACAGAACGATGCTGACGTAGTGGCTGCCGTCAAGGCCGCCGAAGCCGCCATTGGAGACAGCGGAAGGATACTGGTCCGGGAGTCCGGCACAGAGCCCCTTATCCGAGTAATGGCCGAGGCCCCCACCGAGGAGCTGTGCCGCGAGCACGTTGACGCCATCGTGGATGTGATCAAGGCCAAGGGTCACGCTGTATAAGAGTAGCATAGAGCGCCGCGGCAGAAGTGTCGGGGCGCTTTTGGCAATTTATACAATATCTCGCACAAAACTTTGTGAAATATTCCTCTGCTGTTTTCGGTCCGCTGCGGCTCTTATTTATGAGAGCGAAAGAGCTCCAGAAAGGAGGTCGCAAATGACTGAAAATGTAAGCATCGACCTGCTGATAGAGCAGGCGATCAAAGAGATGCAGAAGGAAAACGCACTGACCGAGGCAGAGCTTGAATACTGGCGCGGCGTGCTGAGGGAAAAATTTGAGAACGGAGGCAAGAGCCGTGACTGAAAACGAACTGATACAAAACGTCACTGCCATGCAGCAGGGGGACAGGAACGCATTTACGGCGCTTTATTACGAATACTATCAGGCACTGTACTTTTATCTTTTTAAGCTGACAAAGGACAAGCCCACCGCCGAGGACATGACTCAGGAGAGCTTTATCACCTCTATGGAGAAGATAGGCGACCTAAAGAACCCAGCCGCCTACAAGAGCTGGCTGTTCTCCATCGCCTCGAACTGCGCCAGGAAGCACTTTCGGGAGCAGAACCGCTTCTCGGACTTTGACACAGACGAGGAGCTGGAGGCGGCCTTTGAGCAGGCCGAGGACTACTCTCAGGGGATGCTGGTGCCTTCGGATTACCTTGAAAACAAAGAGGTAAAGCAGCGGGTGAAGCAGGCCATCGACTCCCTGCCGGATATGCAGCGCTCGGCCATAATACTGTTCTATTACGAGAATATGCGCATCAAGGAGATAGCGCAGGCGCTTGGCATAAACGAGAACGCCGTCAATCACAGGCTGGCTGAGGGCCGCCGCGCCATCGCAAAGCAGCTCAGCGACATCCGCTCCGACAACTTCGTATTCATCCCGCTGCCTCTCATGCTCACGAGCATCGGCAAGGAGCTGGGGCTCGCGGGCGGCTTAGGGGCCATCGGTGCCGCAGAAGCAGGCACAACCACCGCCGCAGGATCAGCAGGGACAGCAGTCGGAACTGCCGGAGTAGCATCGGGCACCACCGCAGCAGGCACAGCCTCCGCAGCCGCCGTGACCGCAGGAAAGTTCACCCTCGGAATGAAGATCGCCGCTGCCGCAGCGGCGGTTGTTGTGGCAGGCAGCACCGCCGCAGGTATCGCGATGATGAATAAGGGTGATGATAAGGAGGACGAGGACAGCAGTCAAGCAATAGTCGCTCTGCCCGCCGAAGTGCCTGATTTACCATATGAGATCGACGAGCCGTCAGGCGAGGAAATAATAATTGATGAGCCTGAAAGTGTTCCTGAAGATGACGAGGTGGATTCTGAAAAACACTTGTTTTACAGAGACCTTTTCAATACTTTTGCAACCAGCTCAGATCTATATTACGACACCCCGGAGGATGCTTTCAAAACGATCTGCAACAGTTTTGGAATGAATCCGTCCACGAGCCCATATCCAGGATTCAGAATGTTTAAAGATTGCAACGACGGTACAAATGATGTTTTCGGCTCTGTGTACTATAGAACAGATGATATTTATATTTTTAAAAATTACCTAATGCTTAATGGATGTATAAGAATTGATTACAGAGCAAATTATGATGATCACAATGCCGAGGAGCTGAACGCAATCAAGAGTTATGAAGAACTCAGTGTTATTGATAGAAGTCATATCAAAATTTATAACTTTTCCTTCTTTACCGGTTATTTATTTGGTTCTTCTCCTGATTTTTCTTACATAGAAAGCACAGGCGAAAGAGTATATACCAACTATGATTTAATGGATAATTTTGGGTCTATAATATCAGGTCAAAACACTGAGGCGGTAACTGATTTATTACAAAACGGAGAGAACTATTACGAAATCGAAGATACAGACAAAGAAGACAACATATGGAGGCTGAACAGCGAAGTGGTCGCGGAAGTATCAGAAACCAATCCAGAATGGATAGATATAAGTGAAAATGAAATGATTGCGCCTGTTCGTGATCAAAAAGGAACACCCTTTGAACTCAGAATAAGCTGCCCACAGCTTATGAAAAAGGACAGTGACGACCTGTATTGGGACTCTCCTCCCCTCGATTAAACACACTTTGACCGCGCTCGGCTTCGGGCGCGGTCTTTCTGTAAATTCAGTTACGATAATTTACATTTCGGTGTTATGTTTTACAAATTTGCGCAAATGATTGACCTGTGGGGGATTTCGTGATATAATTAGCCTGACGGAGAATGTACGGTTTTTGTGTGCCGTGCTCGATCGTCAAAGAAGGAGATGAAACGATGCCCGATATAAATGAAAGGATGCGCGGCTATCAGCCCCTGTGGGGCAGTTGGAATAACGACGCTTATTTAGGCGGCAGCAGCTCCGCTGCGCTGTTCCGCCTGCGGCAGGACACGGGCGGAGAACGGAGGTATTCGGCGGTGGCCGTTATCCCCGCCATCTACACCACCGGTCTGCCGGATACGAATTTTGCAAGAGAACAGTTTATTGAGCAGCAGAAGGCGCTGGCCTCGCGGGAGATAAAAGAGATGTACACCCTGCGCGGCAAGCCCTATCTTGTGCAGTGCCTTGCCGACCAAAGGATAAATGTATACGACACCAACGGCGGGCTCATCGGTTACGACCTGCTGCTGCAAACAGAGCTATACGGCTCCCTTAGGTCATACCTCAACGAGAGCGGGCCTCTGTCGGCGCGGGCCGTGAGCATACTGGCGGTGCAGCTTGCAACGGCTCTGCGGTCCCTGCACTCTGCGGGGCTGCTGCACGGGCGGCTGAACCCCGACTGCTTACAGATCGACCGGGGCGGGAATTACATACTCGGCGGCTATGGCCTGCTTTCGCGGACCATCCCTCAGGGAGCCTCTGCTGCGGCGGGAGTGGCCTACATGGCCCCCGAGGTGTGGCTGGCCGGCAAGTCCACGACGGCCTGCACAGTTGCATCCGATGTTTTTTCCTATGGCATGACCCTCTATTACCTGCTGAACAACAACACCCTGCCGTTGGTGCCGATGGGCGGCGCCTTGAAGGACGAGGAGGATGCTATCTATGCCCGACTGAACGGGCGGGGCTTCCCCGAGCCCGCAAACGGCAGCAGAGAGCTTAAAGCCATCGTTATGCGCTGTCTGGCCTACGACCCCGACAGCAGGTTCAAAAGCTTTGACGAGGTTCTGTCGGCACTGAACGCCGCGGAGAGGCCCGCAGCACCTGTTGCTCCTGTAGTGACAGCGACTCCCGCTCCTCCCGCTGCGCCCCCCGAAAGACTGCCATATCCCGCAGAAAGCGCCCACGCCGAGGAAGAGGAATATGACGATGAGGACGACGAGGAAAGCGATATCAGATATAATTCCAGATTAAAGAGCATGGCGCTTATCATCTTTGCGGTGCTGATCGTTTTTATGACGGCAATGGTGCTGATAATGCTGTTCGTGTTCAAGAAGGAGCACGAAGGCTCATCCTCGACACCGAGGGAAACGACGGCTCCCGCAGCCTTTGAGGACAGCGAGGAAGACCTGCCCGCAGCGACAACCACCACGACAACCACCTCAGAGGCCGAGTCTGCCCCTGATCCCGAAGAGCTGTACATACCGAAAAAGCTCGAGCACCTTAAATCCCGCTACATTACCAACGCGGGCACCTCTGCCAAGGAGATAGAGCTTAGATACGGCCCGGGCGGCAGCTACGGAGTTATCAAGGACAAGGCCATCCCCACAGGCACAAAGGTAGACATCTATGCCGAGGAGGTAGACCCGACCACCCTTGACACCTGGGGATTTCTGACCTATGATGGCACTCGCTGCTGGGTTAACGAAAAGTATATGTCCGAGATAGTCGAGCCCGACGACATCAGCTTTCTGCGCACAATGTTCGTTAACACGGACGATGATGACCTGACCCTGCGCACAGGCCCGGGCTATGAATATGACGTTATACTTGAGATCCCTATGCACGACGACGTTGACGTTTACGCCGAGCAGTTCCTGAGCGAGGAACAGGAGACCTGGTGCTACGTTACCTACAAGAAGAAGTGGGGCTGGGTGAACGGCACATATCTCGGGAACATGGCCGACAAGGACAGAGCAACCGAAACGACAACGACCACTACAACAACTACTACGACCACCACCACTCCCCCGTCCATCCCCGCCGAGGTCACCGAGGATAGCCCCTTTACTCTGGCCTACGCCACCAGTACGCTCTATGAGGACACCACCAGCTACAGCGCAAAATATGCCATTGACGGAAGCTCCTCCACCTGCTGGGCAGAGGGCGAGGACGGCAGCGGCATAGATCAGAGCATCACCATCGCCACGGAAGACGGCTACGAGGTGGATGTTAATACCATCTACATCGCCAACGGCCTGCTCTCCAGCGAAAAGAGCTTCTATAACAACAACAGAGTGAAGAGATGCATCATCAGCTTCTCCGACGGAAGATATGTCGATGTTGAGCTGGACGGAGAATATACGGGCCAGCCCTGCAGGGTAAACCTTAACGAGACCGTAAGCACAAGCTCCATAACCATAACCATCCAGTCGGTCTATTACGGTGAAAAGTACGACGATACCTGCATCTCCGAGATCTCGGCAGCTTACCTGCCCTACTGACAGCACTCCCCTATTTTTCATATATTCACCTGCAAAACGGAACGGACTGCCGAAGCCTCGGCGGCCCGTTTTGTTTTATCAAGAGCGAGCATCGGATGTTTAAATATCAACTGTACCGAAAAATGGACAGAAAGCGCCAGCGTATTGATTTTGAGCATGGATTATGCTATAATATAAACAGCTGAAAACAGACCGAAAGGAGAATCATCATGCAGGAATACATCAAGCCACCCGTGGAGGTACGCTACAAGGATGAACTGGCGGCCCTCGCCGCCGCTGACAAAGGCAGAAGGCCCGAAAACTGGAGGCTCTCTCCCGCCGCGGTGCGGACCTTTATCCTTGGCGGAGAGGCCGAGAAACCCGAGGGAACAGTCAAGATCAGCCGCAAGTTCTACGGCAACGATGCGCTGGTGGAGCGGGCGATAATCACGCTTGCGGGCAGCAGGGGGCTCATGCTGGTGGGCGAGCCCGGCACGGCAAAGACCATGCTCTCTGAGCTGCTTTCTGCCGCCTGCTGCGGGGTGTCCACTAACACAGTCCAAGGCACCGCAGGAACCACCGAGGATATGATAAAATACAGCTGGAATTACGCGCTGCTGCTCTCTAAGGGACCCTGCCGCGAAGCGCTGGTTCCTTCTCCCCTGCTGATAGGAATGGAGCGGGGCATCTTTGCCCGGTTTGAAGAGATCACTCGCACCCCAGCCGAGATACAGGACAGCCTGATCTCCGTTATGTCCGACCAGATCCTGAACATTCCCGAGCTTGGGGATGAGGGGCTTGTGCTGGCGCGGGCGGGCTTCAACATAATCGGAACCGCAAATACCCGAGACAAGGGCGTAAACGAGATGTCGGGGGCGCTGAAAAGGCGCTTTAACTTCGAGACCGTGGAGCCCGTGCGGGACGTGCGGCTTGAAAAGGAGATAATCCTCAGGGAGGCCAGAGACCTTGCTGCCGCGGGTCACATCGACTGCCCTGTTGACCCGGATGTGGCGGAGCTGCTGGCCGTTACCTATCACGAGCTGCGGGAGGGCGTCACCGCCGAAGGAACCGTTGTGGAAAAGCCCGCCGCCGTTATGAGCACCGCCGAGGCTGTGTCGGTCTACTATCAGGCGCTCTGTCACGCTTGGTACTACGGCAGCGACAGGATAGAGCCCGCCGTGCTCACCGAGGGGCTTCTGGGCGCTGTCTGCAAGGAGAACAAGGACGACCTTCAAAAGCTGCGGGGCTACTTCAAGACCGCCGCCAAGGAAAAGAGCAAGGACGGTGACCTATGGAAAGAATATCTCGACACCGCAAAGCTGCTGAAATGAAGCCCTTTGATAAAGAGGCGGGCTGCGTTTTCTTTCCTATTCGCCATCACAGCCCTGTATGCTCCTATCATCTGTTGCGGGCGGCGCGGGAGTACCGCCCCGAGGTGATACTTATCGAGGGACCGGAGGATGCCTGCGAGCTCATTCCCGTGCTGACAAACGAAGACACAGAGCTGCCTGCTGCCATCTACTATTACTATAAGGACGCCAAAAAGCTTGTGAGCCCCGAGGGCGGGGATTATAGGTGCTATTATCCCTTTCTATATTCATCTCCCGAGATGAACGCCCTGCTGGCCGCCAAAGAGCTTGGGGTCGAGGCACGGTTCATTGACCTGCCCTACTATGAGATACTTATTAACACCGAGGGCGGACGGGGCCTGCGGCGCGGCGGTAAGCAGAGCTACGCCGATGACAGCCGTTTAACAGGCGGCGACCTCTACAAACGCCTCTGCGAAAAGACCGAGGTGCGAAGCTTCGAGGAATTCTGGGAGAAGTATTTCGAGATCTCCGGACTGGGGCTGCCTCCCGATGAGTTTATCCTGCAAATGTACAGCTACTGCGCCATGCTGCGGGAGCTGACGCCAATCGCCGAGCTTGAAGCCGACGGCACCATTGCAAGAGAGAGCTACATGGCAGCAAACATCCGCAGCGAAATGAAAAAGCACAAGCGGGTGATGGTGGTTACAGGCGGCTTTCACACTCCCGCGCTAATGGAGCTCATCGGCAGCGAGTTCTCTGCCCCGAAGCTGCACAAGATACCCGAGGACTGCGCGGGGTGTTTTCCTGCGGCCTATTCCTACGAGGCAGCAGACGCGCTTCACGGCTATGCCTCGGGCATGAGCTATCCATATTTTTACGACCGTATTTTCAAGAGGCTGTGCAGAGCCACCGAACCTAAAGGCATCTATGAGAGCGAGGCGCTGTCGCTGGTCATTAAGACCGCGAAGGAGTGCGCTGCGCGGGATATCGCTGTATCAACGGCAGATGTGGCGGCGGCCCAGAGCCTTATGACCGGGCTTGCAGCCCTGCGCGGCATACGCGAATGTGGAATCGCCGAGGTCTTTGACGGGGTGACGGGTGCTTTCATAAAGGGCGAGAGGACCATCTCCTCTTCCCTGCCGCTGGACATTCTTTCTAAGCTTGCCACCGGCGACGGCGTCGGCAGAATAGGCGATAAGGCCCACACCCCGCCCCTCGTTGCGGACTTTGAGGAGCAGTGCAGGCTTCTGAGGCTAAAGCACAACACAGCCGTGCCGCAGGAGGTAGTCTGCGGGCTGTTCACCAGTGCAAAGGGACTGGCCATGAGTCGGTTCTTTCACAGGATGGAATTCCTTGGGACAGGTTTCTGCGAGATGCTGAAGGGCCCGAACCTGCGGGCAGGGCGGGACCGAAACCGCGTACGTGAGGAGTGGCGCTACAGGCGCAGTCCTGCTGTTGATGCAGCCCTGATAGACCGAACTGTTGACGGCTTCACCATCGAGGACGCCTGCAAAAGCATAGCCTCTCGCAGGTTCGGGGCCGAGCAACGCTGCGGAGAGGCCGCTGGGCTGGCGGTGGACTGCTTTCTTATGGGCATTAGCATTGACAACGGGCTGAGCCGCCTGACGGTGCTGACCTCCTCTGACGGAGACATATTCTCAGTTGGCCGCGCACTGGGGCATTTCAGGACCCTACTGGCCCTCAGAGAGCTCTACGACTGCGAGGATGAGGCGCTGCTGCCTCTGGTGGAGCTTTGCTTTGACAAGCTGGTGCTGATGCTGCCCTCCACGGCAAACGTTGCAGACGAGCAGTCCGAGGAGCTCTGCGGGATAATGCGGCAGCTCTGCGCCCTTGTTGACACAATGCTGACAGACCGCAGGGCGGCGATCACGCAGGCTCTCACAGAGCTGACATTGCAGAAGGACAAGCACCCTGCGGTCTACGGGGCGGCAATGGGGCTGCTCTGCGCCTCCGACACCTCGCGCCAGACCGAGGCCGAGCAGGCCATGCGAGGCTATCTGAACGGTACCCTCGCCGTGAAAAAGCAGGGCGCCGAATACCTTAAAGGTCTTTTTTCTACTGCGCGGGACATAGTCTTTGCAGAAAACGATTTTCTAAAAATGACAGACGAGCTGCTGACAGGCATGAGCAGCGAGGATTTTATAGAGATACTGCCCTCAATGAGGCTGGCCTTCAGCTACTTTACGCCGCAGGAGATAAGCGAGACCGCCAAGGCTGTGGCCGGGCTCTACGATGCCGAGGGAGAGAGCCTGTTATATGACGAGAGCATAGACGAGGGGCTGCTGCTTTTTGGCAGAGCACTTGACCGCGAGATAGCCGCGGCAATGGAGGTGGAGAGCAGATGAACAAGAGCGAAGAGCTTGACCGCAGGATAGCCATCAACCGCTGGCGGCTTGTGCTTGGCAGCAGGTCGGACCGCAGCTTGGACTTTGGCGGCAGCAGCCGTGAGCTTAAGCAGCTGCGGGACATGGAGGAGCTGCTTGACTACCTCTACGGTCACGCCCAGGGGGACGACGTTCGCGAAGAGGGCAGTCAGAGCCGAGAGGGCGGCAGCGGGCCATCGCATCTGACGGCTGCAAAGTGGATAACCCGAGTGCGTAAGCTTTTTCCGCGCCAGACCGCAGAGGTGCTGGAGCGCCACGCCCTTGACGAATTTCGCATGACGGATCTGCTGACGGACAAAAAGATACTTGAACAGATGAAACCCGACATGGCCCTGCTGAAAACAATCCTCCAGCTAAAGCACCTGATGAAGGGCGAGGTGCTGGAGACCGCCCGCAAGATCGCAAGGCATGTGGCCGATGAGCTTAGGAAAAAGCTTGAGCAGAACACAAAGCAGTCCCTGACGGGGCGGCTTGACCGAAGCCTGCAAAGCCCTGTTCACTCGGCACGCAATCTGGACATCAAAAAGACCGTGCGGCGGAACCTGAAAAACTTTGACACCGAACGTGGCCAGCTGGTGCTAAAGGACGTTTATTTCTCCGGCAGGATAAAAAAATACAACAAAAAGACCATCATCATCGCCATTGACGAGAGCGGCTCAATGGCGGGGTCCATCATCTACAGTGCGGTGATGGCGCAGATAATCTCGCAGCTGCCCTTTGCGGATGTGCGGCTGGTGATCTTTGACACCAGCATAGTGGACCTCTCGGAGGAGGCAGGAGACCCCGCACAGGTGCTGATGAGCGTTCAGCTGGGGGGCGGCACGGACATAGCGAGGGCGCTTGGCTACTGCGAGACTCTGATACAGACTCCGCGGGACACCTGCGTGCTGTGTGTAACAGACCTTTACGAGGGTGGCTCCCGCAGGCAGCTGCTGAACACCTCGAAAAACATCATCACATCGGGGGCAAAGCTGAGCTTTCTGACCGCTCTTGACGAGCAATCGAACCCGGCCTACGACAAGGCACTGGGGCAAAAGCTGGCGGACGCAGGGGCCTTTGTGGGCGCCCTGACCCCGGATATGCTGGGAGATTACATCGGAAGGCTTTTAGGCTGAGGTGAGAAATGATAGAGAACACTTTACTTGCTGCGGCGCTGGCGGCGGCTGATGAAAATTCGCTGATCTCCCTGTCTAACAAGGGGCTTTATAAGCGCGCCTGCAAGGACGTTGAAGGGGTATCGGCGGGATATTCGGAGAAGGACGGCGGCATCAGCATAGCGGTAGGCGGCGAGGATTGTTTGATCAAAGCGCCTCTTGCCGAGAGCCGATGCAGCTGTCCCGCTCGTGGGGTGTGCAGGCACATCCTCGGGGGGATACTTATACTCAGGCGGGAGATATTTGACGGCGCCGCTCCTGCGGGCCCGCCTCGTGAGGAGCAGAAAACTGAGGTACCTCCCGCCCCCGAACTGACCCCGGAGCCCGAAGCAGAGACGGCAAAAGGCAAACACACTCTCTCGGCTGACGATGCGAAAGAGGTGAGAGCCTGCTGCGCCGACGGGCTTGGTCAGCTTGGCGGGGTGCTGGCACGGGGGCTGGTGCGGTCCGATGCATCCATGGCTGACGGGCTGGAACTGGCGGCTGTCAGGGCTCACGCCGCAAGGATGGCGGACGCCGAACGGCAGCTCCGCGCCCTGAGCGGGAGGCTCACAGACTGCGGGGCAAGGCGGGCGTCCTTCGATGCGGCGGCCTTTGCAAGACAGCTGTGCCGATGTGCCGAACTGCTGCTTCAGCTCTCCCGAGAGGGAGTGACAGAGGAGAATCTTGGCACCTTCCGAAAGACCTACGAGCCCTACGAGGGAAATTTGGATCTGCTGCCTATCGGGCAGCGGGAGGTCAGCGGCGGCGAATATTTGGGTAACATCTATTATTTTTTGAACACCAACCGCCGCGCCAAGGAGCGTTTCCTGACCTACTCGGACCTGCGGCCCGCCTTCTACGAAAACTCGCCGAAAAGGCGCATAGGCTCGCCGCCCGTATGGGGCCTCGGGGTGCCGCTTAAAAAGGTAATGCACGAGCGGCTGGTTCTTGCCGGGGCAAAGCTCAGCGGCAGCCAGCTCTCGAGCTCCAACGACACGGTGGTGCTTTCGAGAAAAAAAGCCGTGCTTGACTGCCCCGAGCTCAGGGATATGCTGGTGACCGACCTGCGGGAGATAGTTTTTGCCCTCAACGAGGAAGACGAGGGGGAGAAGCTTTTTCTTATCCACCCCTCGGCTCTGGTGAGGTACGGCTTTGACAAGTACACTCAGGTGTTCACCATGACCATCAGGGACAAGCTCGGCAGGTGCATGGATGCCGAGATAAAATATCGTGCCGAGACAAAACAGCTTGTGGCACAGCTGGAGGAGGTCTGCAAGAAGCTTATAGACAGGCCCGAGGGCTGGTCGATGCTGGCCTCGGCAAGGCTGGAGGGCGGGCGCGCGGTGCTCTATCCCATAGAGGTCTACGACTTTCTCTGGCGAGAGGGCGACCACAGATTTACACTGCCCTCGGAGGCAACCGTCACCGAACAGGACGCCGCCCACGCCGAGAAGCTGTTGAAGCTTATAACAGAGCTGGAAGACAGCCTGATACACACGGTGCGAAGCGGCCTGACCTCTGCACAGGAGGGAAACGAGGCCCTTTTGGAACAGCTTGGCCGCCGGGGCCTCGAGAAGCTTCGCGCTCTTTCCGAGGACTACTTCAAGGCGGCGGACAGCTACCGACACAGCACAGCAGCTAATGGCGAAGAAGCCCTTGTAAGAATGTCGGCGGTCATGAGATATATAAAAATAGCAAAACAAAGGCTGGGGCTGATCTCGGCTATAAATAAAATGAACACGGAGGGATAAAAATGCTTTTCACTAACACTGCAGCCGCTTTTTCAAAGCTCTGCGAGGTGCTGAAAAAAACAGGCGTCAAGGACGAGGTGCTTGAGACCATGCGGGAATACCTTGACACCGAAAAGGAGCGGAACAACGAGCTTTTAAATGGCCTTGAGACCTTTCAGACCACGGCCTCCTTTAACTGGCAGCTGAGAGAGGAGGCCAATAAGGCGGTCTCCAAGGACATAGTCAAGGGACACGACACGGAGCTGATGGAGCGCTTTACTGTTTTTATGTTCGCGCTGATGAAGAGCAGCTGCCATTTTTTCATTCCCCAAAAGCTGACGAAGCTGCAGAGCGGCGCCAACGTCTTTGACCCTAAGGCGCATTTTGAGGCCATCGCTGAATCGCTGGGCGGTCTTCTCGGAGAGGACGCTGAGGCTGCGGCCTATGCGGCGAATATTGAGTATGCCTTTTATAATGGCGGGCTCTTCCGACAGCCTTCCATGAAGTCCCAGGCTGTCTGCGCCGCGGCGATCAAGTATCTGAACCCCATCATGAACACCCAGACCCAAGCCCAGCATTATATCTCGGCGAAGCTGCTGCTTTGCTGCTATGTGCTGGAGCAGGAGCCCAGGAACGGCGGCGCCCTCTCACCCGAGGCGGCCCGTGCTATAGAGCTTATCAGGGACCAGTGGCACAACAAGGACCAGCTTATCGGGGATGCTTATTCCTTCCTTATGTGCGCCACAGCAGAGGCAGCCCATTTTGAAAGCAAGGCCGCAGCACGCTTCGGCATGAGCTGGAAGGACCTTGAGCGGCCCACCGTGGTCGTAGCCAGCGGGATGATAACTCCCCTGCTGCGGGTCTTTGAATTCATCGAAAGCCGTGAGGAGCTTGTGACGGGGACATACATCGGGTCCATCGCAAAGGTGGGCGGCAGGCTTGCCGACAGGCAGCAGCGTCTTGAACGCCTTGCAGCCGAGCACCCCAAGGCCTTCAAGCAGTCCATCGGCACCATAGGAGACGACGCGGTGCTTGCAAAGGATATGGGCGATATTATGCTGCGCGCTAATCCCGAGCTCTCGGCTGAGTTCGATTATCTGGCGCTCAAGAACCGCCACAGGCTCGCCCAATCCGTCACCGAGCAGCTGGGCGGAAAGAAGGAGGTCGACGACTACATAATGGGCCGCGCTACCCTGAAGGAGGCCAGAGAGGCCATCAAGGGCTGGTGCGTTGGCGGCGGCTACGGCGGAGGCTTTAATTACTACGGCGCCTACGGCATCGACGAATATCTGGCAAGGGCCTACACCATAATGATGCTGGCGGATTACAGCTACGGCAGGATGTACCGCATCGACCGAGCTATCGGCTTTATGACCGACAAGCGGGAGAAGGACGCCTTCAAAATGCTGTCAGACTGCGGGCTGCCACTTAATGATTCTATTGAGGCTATGGCGCGGTGTATAGATGATATGTATGCCCGCAAGGAAGAGGCTATGGATCAGACCGCCGCTGCCGCCGCAGAAAAGGCGGAGGAGCTTGAAAAGCTGGATGTGTCAAAGCTCTCGGCCACCGGGCGGATTATTGCTGTAGAGGCCATGGGCCGTGATGCACAGCGCTTCAAGACCCAGCTGCAGGCTGAGGCCGACGACGGCAGCAAGGCCGTGCGGGCGGAGCTTGTGGATATATTTGCAAAGGCGGACTGGCGGGAGGAGGTCTGCTCCCTGTTAAAGGCAAAAAAAGCCGCCAAGCGCGAGCTGGCCCTGGGAGTGATAGAAGCCCAGGGGGCAGACAGCTACAGGGACGAGCTGGCGGCGGCCTTTGAGTCCGAAAAATCGGACAAGATAAAGCTGCGCATAGGGGCCCTCATAGGCATTGAGGCCGCAGCCGTTCAGAAAAAGGAAAAGCAGCTGAGCCTTGACGAGCAGATCGCGGCGCTGGTGAAGCCCGCGAAGGTCGCAAAGCTGGGATATCTGTTCGCTTCTCCCATAAAGCCCGTACACAAGGCAGACGGCACTGAGGCCCCCGAGGAATATCTTAAAGCCCTCGTGATGTGCTACTCGGGAATGACCTCCCCTGCCCGCAGCAGGTTGGCAGACGAGATCGCAGCTCAGCTTGACCAAAACGACCTGGCGGGCTTCGCGGCAGAGATGTTCGGGCGGTGGTTCGACAACGGCGCTCAGGCCAAGCAGAAGGGCGTTTTGTACTTCTGTGCCATCCACGGCGGAGCGCAGATGGTCCGTGACCTGATGCACTACATCAAGGAATGGAGCGAGATGATGCGCGGGGCTATCGCCGCCGAGGCCGTGAGAGCAATGGCCTTGAACGGCAGCAGCGAAGCCCTTATGAACGTCGACTCCATGTCGCGGAAATTCAAGAACAAGCAGGTGCGCTCTGCTGCGGCGGAGGCCCTTGCCTCGGCGGCCGAGACTCTTGGCATCACTACCGAGGAGCTGGCGGACAGGATAGTTCCCGATCTGGGCTTTGACAGCAGGCTGTGTCGGGTGTTCGACTACGGCAAGCGGCAGTTCAGCGTTTACCTGAAACCCACAATGGAGCTTGAGATCTTTGCGGGAGAGAAGCAGGTCAAGAATCTGCCTAAGCCCGGCACCACTGACGACAAGGAAAAGGCCGAGGCAGCCTACGGGGATTTCAAGGAGATGAAGAAGCAGCTTAAAACCGTTGTTGCCGCCCAGAAGGCGCGGCTTGAATATGTGCTGATGTGCGACAGGAAATGGAGTGCTGAAAGCTGGCGGACGCTGTTTGTAGACAACGCCGTGATGCACTGCTTTGCGGTGGGGCTCATCTGGGGCGTTTACGAGAACGGGGCGCTTAAAAGCACCTTCCGCTACATGGACGACGGAAGCTTCACCACCGCCGATGAGGAGGAATTCGACCTTCCCGAAGGGGCGCAGATAGGCCTTGTTCACCCGCTGGAGCTGGTCGCGGAGCAGCTTGATATCTGGAAGGAACAGCTCAAAGATTACGAGATCACCCAGCCCTTTGACCAGCTTGGGCGGCAGGTCTACAGGCCCGACCAAAAGGAGCTTGCGGAGCAGTGCATCACCCGCTTTGAGGGCGACGAGCTCAACAGCCTGGCACTGATCGGTAAGATGACAAAGCTTGGCTGGTACAAGGGCCAAGCCGAGGACGCGGGAGTGTTCTATTACTTCTACCGCCTTGACCCCCAGCGGCGGGTAACAGCCCCCGACGGCACAGTACGGGCCGAGGGCAGCGGCGCTATGCTTGTATTCTCCGGGGCATCAATAGCGGCCTATGATTTCGAGGGCGAGGACGTGACCTTGGGCGAGCTGGTGTTCTCCGGGGCCGACAAAGTGCCTGACTACTACGACAAAGAGCGCCGCGGCTGGATGAAGATCTCGGACGTGAGCCCCCGTTATTTCAGCGAGATAATGCTGAGCCTTGAGGGGCTTGCGCCTGCGAGGGAATGAACATAAACACCTTTACAATTTCCAAATAATATGTTATAATACAGAAAATTCGACCCGAAAGGAACGGTGTGAAATGAGTATCTTTGACAACCTTAACAGCCCTGCGGCGCCTGCCGCACAGGCCGCAAAGCCCACAGGGACCCAGACCTTTACCTTCGCTGCCCTGCCCGAGAGTGCGACAGAGCTCTTGGCAACGCCCGAAGGAGTGCTGGACTCGCCCTACAAGACTGCTGCCCTGACCGTCTGCGCGCTGTGCGCTTATGCTGCGGCCCCCGAGATCGGAATTGAGATGCTGAACGCCCTCAAGGGCCCTCAGCCCCTGTCCCCATACGAAAAGCAGTTCCTTCGGGACAGGTTCAGCGACAAGAAGTATGTTCCCTTCTCCTACTTCAAAGGCGCAGCTCCTGAGAACGACTACACCCCCGACAGGCCCTTTACAATAACCATCGAGAGCAACCCCTATTCCTACGAGAACGAGGGCTACTGCAAGCTGTTCCTAAAGTCAGGCGGGGCTGACTCTCTGAGGGCCGTGACCCTGCGCAGCAAGGGCGACAAGTGGTATCTCTGGGAGCAGTTTCTGTGCGCGGACATCCGCACGCCCAAGTCTCAGGACCCTTGGGCATAAGGCCATGACGAAGAAGGAAAAGGCTGCCGAGGTCTGCCGCCTGCTGGAGGAGCGCTACCCCGATGCGCTGTGCTCCCTCACCTACGAGAAGCCCCACGAGCTGATGATCGCGGGGCGGCTCAGCGCCCAGTGCACCGACGAGCGGGTCAACATCGTAACGAAGGTGCTGTTTGAAAAATACCGCAGCATCGACGATTTTGCGGCGGCGGATGTTCACGACATCGAGGAGATCGTGAGACCCTGCGGGCTCTACAAGACCAAGGCGGCCTCCATCGTTGCCATGTGCCGGGAGATCAACGAACGCTTCGGAGGCAGGATACCTGACACTCTTGAAGAGCTTACCACCCTGCCGGGCATCGGCCGCAAGACCGCTAACCTGATAATGGGTGATGTTTTTGGCAAGCCCGCAGTTGTGACGGACACCCACTGTATTCGCATCACAGGGCGGCTGGGCTTGACAAAGAACACCGACCCCGCCAAGGTAGAGGCCGATCTATGGAAGATACTGGACCCCGCCAAGTCCTCCGATCTCTGTCACAGGCTGGTGCTGTTCGGGAGAGATATCTGCCGCGCTCGCGGCCCTCGCTGCGAGGACTGTCCGCTGGCGGCGCTGTGTCCGAGCAAGGGCAAGAAGTGAACGGTCAAGATCGGATGATATGGGCGCTAGAATGTAAACAATTTGTTAAAGCTTGCGTTTCATGCTTGAAATCGGGAAAGAATAATGGTATAATAATAAAGCTGTATGAAGCAGCAGTAATTTAAATGGGAAAGTATTGGGATATAGCCAAGTGGCAAGGCAGAGGGTTTTGATCCCTCCATTCCGCTGGTTCGAATCCAGCTATCCCAGCCAAATTACTTTCCCGAATATTGGGGTATAGCCAAGCGGTAAGGCACCGGATTCTGATTCCGGCATTTCAAAGGTTCGAATCCTTTTACCCCAGCCAGTGCACAGCGTGCACTACACAAAGCCGCCTTTTGCAAGAACGCAAAAGGCGGCTTTTTTGTGTTTTTATACACTTGCAATCAGCTATAAAGACTGTGGACGGAGCATTATCTTTAAGTTCACAAACAATAGCCCTCGCCTTTAAAAACGAGGGCTATTGTTTTTGTTATGCTTATTTTTCTTCCGCTGTTTCTTTCTTCCCCGTGAGAAGCTTTATCAGCATCAGGACACCGAAAAGAAGTGCCAGAGAGAGGCCGAGGACGGCGAAAACATTCTGGACGAAGCCTGCGAAGATATAGCCTACGGTGCAGACGCCTGCAACTGTGAAGGCGTAGGGCAGCTGGGTGGAGACGTGGTTGACGTGGTCGCACTGGGCGCCTGTGGAGGCCATTATGGTGGTGTCCGATATAGGCGAGCAGTGGTCGCCGCAGACAGCGCCTGCCAAGCAGGCCGAAATGCAGATGATGACCATGGAGGGGATGCCCTCGGTGGTGCTGACGTCGGCCATCTGCTTGCTGAACACGTCGGTGACGATCGGAATAAGGATAGCAAAGGTGCCCCATGAGGTACCCGTCGCAAAGGAGAGGCCGATGGCCACAACGAACATTATCGCGGGCAGCAGCACCTTGATTGCAGTGGCGCTCTCAACGATGCCCGAGACAAACTCCCCTGCCTCCAAGAGGCCTGTCATGGATTTGAGGGTCCAAGCAAAGGTGAGGATGAGGATCGCGGGGACCATCTGCTTGAAGCCTGCGGGAAGGGACTCCATGCACTCGCCGAAGGTAAGGACGCGGCGGCAGATGAAATAGATGATTATCAGCATCAAGGCGATAACGGAGCCCAGGGACAGGCCCACAGAGGCGTCGCAGTTTGCGAAGGAGCTTACGAAGCTCTCTCCGTCAAAGAAGCCGCCATTGTAGATCATTCCAACAACGCAGCAGACTATCAGAGTGAGAACGGGGATGAGCAGGTCGATGACCTTGCCCTTGGTGTGGGTGGGCTGGTCATCGGGGGGATAAACGGTGCTGCGGGTCGTAAAGAGGTCGCCCTTAGCGGCGTTCTCCTCGTGCCTCTTCATGGGGCCGTAGTCGGTGTGGGTAATGGCGATAAACACCACCATAGCCAGCGTCAGGAGGGCGTAGAGGTTATAAGGGATGGTCCTGATAAAGAGCTCTATGCCGTTTACGTCGCTGGCATCAACATCGGTGGCAGTGCCGCTGACTGCCGCAGCCCAAGAGGAAATAGGCGCGATTATGCACACAGGCGCTGCTGTGGCGTCGATGAGGTAGGCGAGCTTTGCGCGGGAGATCTTGTGCTTGTCCGTCACCGGACGCATTACAGAGCCTACCGTGAGGCAGTTGAAATAATCGTCAACAAAGATCAGCACCCCAAGGAAGAAGGTGGAAAGTGTGGCGCCTGTGCGGGTCTTGATGTGGACCGCCGCCCACTCACCGTAGGCGCGGCTGCCGCCTGCCTTGTTCATCATTACAACTATCACGCCCAGCACAACAAGGAATATCAGTATACCCACGTTGTAGGAGTCCGAAAGATTGGCGATAAGGCCGTCGTTTACAACGGTCATAAACACCCCGTCAACACCGGAGCTCTGGGAGACGGCATAGATAACGCCGCCCGAAAGGATGCCGATGAACAGGGAGGAATAGACCTCCTTAGTTATCAGCGCCAAGCCGATGGCCACGATAGGCGGCAGCAGCGACCAGATAGAGCCCACAGCGTCGCCGATGGGTGTCCTTATCGCACAGATTACGATAAAGGCCACGACCATAGCGCCAAAGATGAGCTTGTCAATGTGTTTTTTCAATATTCTTCAACTCCGTTCCGAGCCCGAAGGCCCTTATAGGAGTTATTATACCACAAAATTCATACTTTTTCAATATATTTTCTTGAAAAGTGTTAAATATTTTCTTTTCTTAAATATTTTTGTGACGAATAAAGGAAAAATGATAAGATTTAGCCTGCAAGCAGGGCCGAGGTCCTTTTCTTTACGGAGCGATAAAGAAGCACCGATACCCCGCAGGTGAGGAGCTCGGTTATGGGGAAGGTCCACCAGACGAGGCCGATCTTATCCGGCGACCAGCCCGCAGCCCATGACAGCAGCAGCGCCGAGGGGAACACAAAAAGCGCCTGCCTGCACACCGAGACCACAAGGGAGCTTATACCCGCGCCGAGAGCCTGAAACACCCCCTGAAAGGCTATGTTGACACCTGCAAAGACAAAGCAGAGGGAGATGATATGTATGGCAGATAGGCAGAGCCTGTCGGTGTCGCCGGAGAGGCCGAAGACAGAGCACAGAGGCCTTGCCAGAGCCTCGAGGCCAAGGGTGCCCGCAAGCATTATGATAAGGGTGTACAGCTGGCCCCAGCGGACGGTCTGACGGATGCGCTCTCTGCTGCCCATGCCGAAGGCAAAGGCGGTGATGGGCATTATGGCGTCCCGCATACCAAAGGCTGCAAAGAGCAGGAACTGCCAGATCTTATAGTAAAGTCCATAGGCCGTGACGGCTTCATCGCCTGTCCTGCCGAGAACGATGTTCATGCCGTAGGTCATAGCAGATATAAGGGCCTGAGAGATAACGGCGGGCAGGCCGATGGAATATATCTGCTTGACTGTGGCGGCATCAAGGCGCAAGTATTTAAGGCCTCGCGGGATAAATGTGTTGACCTTGAAATGGAAGCAAAGCGCCACAACAAAGGACACGGCCTGACCGATGACCGTGGCGTAGGCGGCGCCCCTTGCGCCAAGCTCGGGAAGGCCGAAAAGGCCGTAGATAAGCACAGGGTCAAGGGCAATGTTTGTGACAGCTCCCGAGATCTGGGCCACTGTGGAGCAGCCTGAATGACCTGAGGCTTGCAGCAGCTTTTCCAGCACGCCAAAAAATGGCACGCCGAAGGAGAACACGCAGCATATCCTCAGATAGTCGGTACCCATGGCGGCAGCCTGAGCGTTAGAGGTCTGGGAGCGGATGTAGGGGCCAGCCCCGAAAAGCCCGAAGAGCAGGAAGGCGGCGCTTATTATCAAGGCGAGGGTAAGGCCGTTGCCTGCGGTGAGGCCCGCCCGCTCGCTGTCGCCCATGCCGAGGCATTTGGCGGTGCGGACGTTGACGCCAACGCCTGTGCCGATGGACACGGCGATCATCAGCACCTGCATGGGAAAGGCGAGGGTAAGAGCGTTAAGGGCAGCCTCCCCGCCCTCGCTCATGTTAGAGACAAAGGCGCTGTCCACGATGTTGTAAAAGGCCTGTAGCATCATCGAAATGATGATGGGGACGCCCATTGAGAGCATCAGCTTTTTAACGGGCATCTCGGCCATTTTATTGTTCTGCATAGTTTATTGGAACTCCTTTCAGGCACAAAAAATACAGCGAAAGCATAAGCCGGACTTATGCTTTCGCTGCACACTTTGGTTCATATTTGATATTAGTATCATATCACGGTCAGTGATTTTTGTCAAAGGTGTTTTTCAACAGACTTTTTCAAAGGCGGGGCTCACTTTTTGGCGTTCTGTATCCTTACAAGCAGCTCCAGCACGCGAATATAGATATATATCACGCTGAGCATAAGGCTGTAGGAGCAGTACCACTCGTATCTGGCGTTAACGCCGTGCTCCACGGCCTCAACGATGACCTCGAAATCCACCAGCAGCAGGCAGGCGCCAAGGACTACTCCCAGGAAGGCCAGCAGTATGCCGAGGGGGCCGTTCTGGATCTTTGTGATGGCAGAAACAATGGCGCTGTTGGGGGCGAGGAATCTTACCAGAATAAAGAAGAGGCTGCCGAGGAAGGAAGCGAGGAGGGCCGTAAGAACGATGGTCCTGAAGCGCTCCCCTACCCTTACTATTTTCTTGAGGTAGAGGAAAGCCATTGCGGCGATGATGAGCACTGTGAGCACAAGGGCCTCAACCACTATGCCCCGGTACTGGGCGGCGTAGAGGTAAGAGGTCAGGGACAGAGAATAGCCCATGCCTGCGCAGTAGATGGTGCCTGTTACTGGTATGGTGCGGATCGCGAAGGCGGCGACGAGACCGGCCACAAGGGTAACTATCCAGGCGCCCATCAGAATTGCGGCCTCGTTATTATAGATCGTGTAGCCCTCGTAGTGCACTCCGGCGTAGCCGTTTACAGCAAAGTAATGGTGCATATAGAAGAAAGCACCAACGCCCAGAAGTGTAACGCCGAGGAAATAGGCGATCTTCATGAACACGCCCCTATAGGTGGCAGCCTCCGCCATGCCGTAGGCGTCGTCAAAGTTATTGACCCTGTTTATGGCGGGGTTCGCGAACGATCTTCTTGAATTATAATTATAAGCCATAGAAATGCCTCCTTGCTTTAGCTTATGCGGTCCTTTGGTTTTTATACATTATACAATATCTCTATCTAAAAGTCAAGACAAGAGCCCAAGACGCAGCCATTGTATCAGCAGTCGATGGAGCTGTAATATTCCTCCAGCTTCGGCCTTGCGGCAACGTAGTAGGGTTCCAGCTGCTTATCGAAGTGCTTGCCCATGCCCTCCATAATGATGGCATCGGCCTTCTCGAAGGACATCTTTTCCTTGTAGACACGCTTGCTGACCAGAGCATCGTAGACATCGGCGATGGCCATTATGCGGGCTTCAAGGGGGATGGCCTCACCTGCCAGGCCCTCGGGATAGCCGGAGCCGTCCCAGCGCTCGTGGTGGTAGTGAGCCACGTTCTCGGCAATGTGGTGGAACTCCTGATCGTCGGTGCCCTTCAATATCTCGTGGACTATGTGGGCGCCCTCGGCAGCGTGGGTCTTCATTATCTCGAACTCCTCGTCGGTGAAGCGGCCGGGCTTGCGGAGGATGGCATCGTCAACGGCGATCTTTCCGAGGTCGTGCATAGGCGCGGCCTTGATTATATCCTTGCAGAACTCGTCGGAGAGGCCCAGCTTGTTCTCCTTCCTGATCTCCTCGATAAGCAGGCGGACGCCGACGCTGGTTCGCTTGATGTGGCCGCCTGTGGAATTGTCGCGGCTTTCTACCATGGTCGCCATGCTGAGCACAAGGTTATCATGCATCTCGACGATATGACGAGTCTTTTCGTCCACCTCGCGGCGCAGGTCGGAGTTATATCGGTCAAGGAGGGCAATATACTTCTGGTTGCGGGTGTCGTCGGTCATAAAGAACTGGTAGCCCCGCTTTTTAATGCCGTCATAGAGGTAGCTGACGTTCACAAGATAGATATGGTCGTCGGCCTCGTAGAACACCTTGTTCTTGCTTTCGTCCTCCCTGAAATCCGAAAGCCACTTGACGGCGGTGTTTTTGAGCTTGTCGTTGATATCGGCGGGCTTATCCACCGTGAGGTCCCTAAGCTCGGGGAACATCTGCTTGGCGGTCTCGTTGCTGCCTAGATAGTTCAGCTTGAAATCGAAGGAGGCAAAGCCCGTGTCGCCCGTTTGAACGAGGCTGTCCACCACGGTGTCGTCGATGTCGTAGAGGCACATCCTGTGAATGATGAGCAGGTAGATGACCTGAGCCCCGAAGTAGGAGAGGGGCACGAACTCCACGTCCAGCACCTTTTGCAGAAAGTAGCTGGCGATACCGATGAACTCTGTGAAAAGCAGAAGATAAATGATCTTATTGGAAACGTCCTTTTTCTTGAAGATACTGTAGACCGAGGCTGCTACACCCAGTATGAAATAGAGAATGAGCAGGATGTAGAAAACGGTGTGGACGGGGCCATAGGTCTTGTGCATCCTTCCTGCGCCGTAGGCTGTGTAGTGGGTGGCGCTCTTATAGAACAAACCGTTCCTTCCGATGGTCAGCACGCAGCTGTAGACCAGGATATTCAGTATAAACAGCCCCGCCTGGATGGCCTTGCCGAGCTCGATGCGGCAGAGGTTGAAGACGCTGAAGGTAACGAATAGATTTAAGAAAAAGCCCCCAAGGTAGATGAGCTTCATGGCATTGAAGGCCGCCTCCACGTTATCCGACTGGGCCAGCATCAGGTAGCCAAGATCAGCAATGGGTATCAGGGCGAAAATCAGCGTTATATGGATGCTGAAATGCTTGTGCCAGACGATAGCATAAATGGCTGTCATCACAAGCGAGAGGAAAAGCATGATATCATAATATACGATTATCATAAGCGGTCCACTTTCTATGTTCAAGGTCAAAATGCGCAACTGCGCACTTGTTCATTTAAATATTATAACATAATTTTTGTGAATTGTAAAGCGCTTGAGTAAATATTTACAGTCTTTTAAGCGTTCGGGAGACGCGGTGTGTTGCCGGAAGCGCGTCTTATACAGCAAAAGAATAGCCCCGCCGTGGTGCAGCGGGGCAAGGGTATTCAGCTTTCAGCAGTCCTTCTTGTTTCGGGACTGACAGTTGGCGCAGTCGCCGCAGCAGCCGCCTTTTTTGGAGCGCCTTACGGAGGCTATGACTGCCCCTATGAGGGCGGCAGCGATAATGACTATAAGTATGATATCCGCAGTATTCATGCTACACCCCCAAAAGAAGGCCGATAAGGTGAACACAGAGGGCCACTATCCAGGCCACGGCGCACTGCCAGAGCACAACGGTGACGGCCCACTTGGCGCCCAGCTCCCGCTTGACGGCAGCAACAGCCGCCACGCAGGGCGTATAGAGCAAAGAGAACACCAGCAGGCAGGCCGCTGAAAGCGCCGACATTGCAGCGGTCACTCCGCCGCTGTAGAGTATCTCGAGGGTGGAGACCACGCTCTCCTTGGCCATGAAGCCGCTGACGAGGGCCACGAGTATCTTCCAGTCGCCGAGGCCGATGGGCTTCATTATTGGTGCAAAGACGCCCGCGAAGGAGGCGAGGATGCTCTGCTCGGCGTCGTCCACCATGTTCAGGTGGAAGTCGAAGCTCTGCAGGAACCAGACCACTACGGTGGCAATAAGAATAACGGAGAAGGCCCTTTGCAGGAAGTCCTTGGCCTTTTCCCAAAGCAGCTGCCCCACGTTGCGGGGGGCAGGCAGGCGGTAGTTTGGCAGCTCCATCACGAAAGGCACTGCCTCGCCGCGGAACAGCGTTCCCTTATAGAGGCAGGCTGCCAGTATGCCGACGAGAATGCCAAGCAGGTAGAGGCCTACCATTATCAGGCCGCCCCGCTTCGGGAAGAAGGCGTTTACGAAAAAGGCATAGATAGGCAGCTTTGCGGTGCAGCTCATGAAGGGGGTAAGCAGGATGGTCATGCGCCTGTCGCGGTCGCTGGGGAGGGTGCGGGTGGCCATCACGGCAGGCACCGAGCAGCCGAAGCCTATGAGCAGCGGAACGATACTGCGGCCCGAGAGACCCAGCTTTCTAAGCAGCTTGTCCATAAAGAAGGCCACACGGGCGATGTAGCCGCTGTCCTCCAGCATAGAAAGGAAGAAGAACAGGGTTACGATTATAGGCAGAAAGCTCAGCACGCTGCCAACGCCCGCAAAGATGCCGTCGATTATCAGGTCGTGGATGACGGGGTTGACGTCGGCGTTTTCGAGGGCATTGTCTGCAAGCTCCGTGAGCTTGTCAACGCCCGTCTCGCAGAGGCCTTGAAGCCAAGCGCCGATGACATTGAAGGTCAGGAAGAACACCAGCGCCATGATGCAGACAAAGGCAGGGATAGCGGTGTACTTGCCCGTGAGTATGCGGTCGATGCGGCGGCTGCGGATATGCTCGCGGCTCTCGGCAGGCTTGGTGACTGTCTCCTCGCAGAGGTTGTAGATGAAGGTGAACCGCATATCCGCGATAGAAGCGCTGCGGTCAAGGCCACGCTCCTTTTCCATCTGGGTCACGATGTGCTCCATGGTCTCCAGCTCGTTCTGATCGAGGCCCAGCTTGGTTATTACAAGGGGGTCGTCCTCGGTGACCTTGCTGGCGGCAAAGCGCAGGGGCAGGCCCGCCTTTTCGGCGTGGTCCTCGATGAGGTGAGAGATGGCGTGAAGGCAGCGGTGAACAGCGCCGCCATTGTGGGTCTTTCCGCAGAAGTCTTGGCGGACGGGCTTTTCCTGATAGTGGGCGATGTGTATGGCGTGCTCCACAAGCTCCTCAACGCCCTCGTTCTTGGCGGCGGAGATGGGGACCACCGGCACGCCCAGCAGATCCTCCATCCTGTTAACATCGATGCTGCCGCCGTTTGCGGAGAACTCATCCATCATGTTAAGAGCAACGACCACCGGGATATCCATTTCCAGCAGCTGCATGGTCAGGTAGAGGTTGCGCTCGATGTTGGTGACATCAACGATGTTTATGATGGCGTGGGGCTTCTCGTCCAGCACGAAGCTGCGGGAGACTATCTCCTCGCTGCTGTAGGGGGACATGGAGTATATGCCCGGAAGGTCGGTGATGACCGTATCCGGATGGCCCTTGATGGCGCCGTCCTTGCGGTCCACGGTAACTCCCGGGAAGTTGCCGATATGCTGCTTTGAGCCCGTGAGGCGGTTGAAAAGGGTGGTCTTGCCGCTGTTCTGGTTGCCAACAAGGGCAAAGCGCAGGGTGGTGCCTTCGGGCAGCGGCGTGCCGTCATCCTTGGCGTGAAAGCGCCCGCCCTCGCCAAGTCCCGGATGCTCCGAGGGCTTCTTATTTGGCTTCTCCCGGGCCTCGGGGGAACGCTTGGGCACATCCGTTACCTCTATCTCTGCGGCATCCGCCAGCCTGAGGGTGAGCTCGTAATCGTGAAGCCGCAGCTCGACGGGGTCGCCCATGGGGGCGTACTTCACCACAGTCACCTCAGTCCCCGGTATCAGTCCCATATCGAGGAAATGCTGCCGCAGGGCGCCGTCCCCTCCAAGGCGCTCGACCTTTGCGGTGCTGCCTATTTTAACGTCTTTTAATGTATACATGATCGCTCCTAAAAATCAATGCTCCAAAACGCCGCAGAATGCTCCAAAAACGTTCTGTGCATATTAAGTATAGCACAAAAGACGAAAAATGTAAAGAGTTGGCCTTTAAAACGCAAAGGCAGGCCGCCTTTGCAGACGACCCGCCAATGCCAATATCGAGGAAATGAAGAGGAAACTTGCTTACTTTTTCTTTTTGGCTGCTACAACAGCGGCAGCGGCCAAGGCTATGGCGCCCATGCCTGCGGCGGCGCCGGTAGAAGGATTAGCGGCAGGAGCCGGGGTCGGGGTCGGGGTGGCCTCGGGAGTGCTTTCGGGGGCGGCCTCGATGGTGAATGGCTCGCTCCTGTTCTCGCCGATGTAGAGGTCGCTGTCTTCGTTTGCAACAACGGCTGCGATGTATGTGCCGGGCTCTGTCGGGAATTCGGTGCCGACTCTTGTCAGTTTCTCGCCGTCATCGGTCTTTTCGTAGGTGAAGTAGACAACGTGATAATCGCTCGCCGGAACGGTCTTGCCGTCAACAGTTACTGTAACGGTCTTGTTCTCGGTATCAGCAGTTACCGTACCCACGGAAATGTCGGTCTTTTCGGCCTTGGGTTCTACAATAGCCGCTTCAAGGCATACAGGCTCGCTGTCGGTGTGGTTTTCATCACC
>JAFVAN010000005.1 GCA_017480485.1 Ruminococcus sp.
AACCCCCTCACTAAAACTTTTAATGATTTTTGGCGAGGGTGCCTGAGTTTTCCCTGAGTGCATCAGACTTTAAAGTCTCTGCTATTTCCCGAAGTCGCAGACACCCTCGCCAAAAATTCGCTAAAAGTCTTTGGAAAGGGGTCTGGGGAATAACCTTTCTTCAGAAAGGTTTTCCCCAGTAAGTCATGCAGACAGTATGGTAATTACTGAGCACAGGCGTGGTGAGGGGGATCGGTCGGAAAACACGGCGATGGCCGGACAGAGGTGTAATATGGACGAATTCAAGGAAAAGTTTCGAGAGACCTTCATTGTAGATGACAGGTGGAAGTATCTTGTAGAGGGTTTAGAGAACACTTTAAAAATAACGCTTTTTGCTGCCCTGCTGGGCATAGTCATAGGGTTCACGGTGGCGATAATACGCTCGACACACGACAAAACAGGCAAGCTCAAGCTGCTCAACCTGGTAAGCAGGCTTTACCTGACGGTGATACGAGGAACGCCGATGGTAGTGCAGCTGATGATAATGTATTTTGTTATCTTTGCGACTCTGCACGCCAAGTACAAGATCTATGTTGCCATTCTTTCCTTCGGAATAAACTCGGGGGCATATGTTGCCGAGATCGTCCGCTCGGGAATAATGTCCATAGACAACGGGCAGTTCGAGGCGGGGTCCTCGCTGGGCCTCAGCTATCCAAAGACCATGATATACATAATCATGCCTCAGGCCTTCAAGAACGTCCTGCCTGCCCTTGCCAACGAGGTCATCGTGCTTTTGAAGGAGACCTCTGTTGCGGGCTACATCGGCATGGAGGACCTTACCAAAAAGGGCGACATCATCCGAGGAGCCACCTACGAGGCATATTTTCCCCTGCTGGCGGTGGCGCTTATCTACCTTGTGCTGGTAGTGGTGCTGACTTGGCTTGTTTCAAAGCTTGAAAGGAGGCTGGCGAAGAATGACAGACGTTAAGCAGCAGCCTGCGAACGACGGCGTTATCATCAGGGTCGAGGACCTGAGCAAGGACTTTGCCGACCTGAGGGTGCTAAAGGGCATCTCTACCACCATCAGCCGCGGCGAGAAGGTAGTTATAATCGGGCCCTCGGGCTCGGGCAAGAGCACCTTTCTGCGGTGCCTCAACCGCTTGGAGCGGGCCACCTCGGGAAAGATCTTCGTTGACGGCGAGGACATACTTGCAATGAGGGAGCGGGAGGTAAACCGCGTCCGCCAGAAGATGGGGATGGTGTTCCAGCACTTCAACCTTTTCGGACACCTGACAATAAGAAAGAACATAACCCTTGCCCCCGTTAAGCTGGGGCTGATGACCCAGGAGGAGGCCGACGCCAAGGCCTCGGAGCTGCTTGAAAAGGTAGGGCTCTACGACAAGGCCGACGCCTACCCCTCGCAGCTTTCGGGCGGCCAGAAGCAGCGCATCGCCATAGCCAGATCTTTGGCAATGGACCCGGAGATAATGCTTTTTGACGAGCCGACCTCGGCCCTTGACCCCGAGATGGTGGGCGAGGTGCTGGAGCTTATGAAGGAGCTTGCAGAGAGCGGCATGACCATGGTAGTGGTAACTCACGAGATGGGCTTTGCAAAGGAGGTCGCCTCGAGGGTGATGTTCATGGACGACGGCGTTATACTTGAAGAAGCGCCCCCTCGGGAATTCTTCGACGACCCGAAGAACGAGAGAACGAAAGCGTTTCTTTCAAGGGTGCTTGTTTGAGAGTCAGCCTTACAGAGGAGAGAGATCGGAAACCGCCCCCACCCAAACCGGGTGGGGGCGGTTTCCGATCAGAGTAGGATAAGGCGAAACAAAAAGCAGCTCGTTCCGTGAAATAATTGTAAAATGTCAGCCAATGTATTGCTTTTGTGCTTACAATTTGTTTTTCTGAGCATTCGATCAAAGTCGTGGTGTTGCCTTAAATTGATTTGACAAAAAAGGGCAGTTGTGGTATATTTAAATTAACTATACTATACTTCAATTTTAGAGAAGAGGGATGCAAGTGAGCGACTGTGTGAAAAGCTCTAAGCTTTGGTATAAAAGCGCCGCCGAGGACTGGAACGACGCCCTGCCTGTGGGCAACGGCAGGATAGGCGCCATGATTTTCGGGCAGCCTCTGGGCGAGCGTATCTGCCTTAACGAGGACTCCGTCTGGTCCGGCGGGCCGAGACATAGGGTCAACCCCTCAGCAAGAGAGAACCTGGAAAGGGTCAGGAGCCTGCTGCTGGAGGAGAGGATACCCGAGGCCGAGAAGATAGTCCTCGACGCCTTCTGCGGGGCCCCCGTCAACGAGCGGCACTATATGCCCCTCTGCGACCTGGACCTCTGGCACTATACCGAGCCCGAGTGCGAGTATCACGAAAGGTCCCTTGATTTGGAGACCGCTGTTGCCGAGACCCGCTATTCCATTGGCGAGGTCGAGTTTACAAGGCAGGTCTTTGCCTCTGAGCCCGATCAGGTGCTGGTCATCCGCATCACCGCCTCAAAGCCCCAAAGCATCACCGTCAGCTTGAAGCTGGACGGCAGGGACGACTACTTTGACGACAACACCCCCGAAAACGGCGGGATACTCTTCCATGGCGGAGAGGGCGGCAGGGACGGCATCTCCTTTGCGGCTTACCTCAAGGCCTCTGCCCCCGACGGTACCATCCGCACCTATGGCAGCAGGCTTTGCTACGACGGCTGCTCGGAGCTGCTTATCACCCTTGGAGCACAGACCACCTACCGCTGCGCCGACTATAAGGAGCAGGCCCGCTCCGACGCCGAGAAGGCCGCCGAAAAGGGCTTCGAGGCCCTGCTAAGAGACCACCTGCGGGACTACAAGGCCCTCTATGACCGCTGCGGCCTGGACCTCCCGGACAACAGCGAGGGCGCCGCAGAGCTGCCAACGGACCAGCGCCTTGAAAAAGTCAAGGAGGGCGGACGGGACAACAAGCTCATAGAGATGTATTTCAACTTCGGGCGCTACCTGCTCATCGCCGCCAGCCGCGAGGGCACCCTGCCCACCAACCTTCAGGGCATCTGGAACAAGGATATGTGGCCCGCCTGGGGCTGCCGCTTCACCGTGAATATAAACACCGAGATGAACTATTGGGGGGCAGAGGCTTTGAACCTCTCGGAGCTGCATACACCCCTCTTCGACCATATCGAGAGGATGCGCCCCGACGGCCGCCGCACCGCCCGGGAGATGTACGGCTGCCGCGGCTTTGTCTGTCATCACAACACGGATATCTGGGGAGACACCGCACCTCAGGACCTGTGGATGCCCGGGACCCAGTGGCCCATGGGCGCCGCTTGGCTCTGCCTGCATATCTTCGAGCACTACCGCTTCACCTTGGACAAGGAGTTTCTTGACGAGAAGTTCGACACCCTCTGCGAGGCCGCGGAGTTCTTTGTGGACTTTCTCATCCCCGACAGGCAGGGACGGCTGGTGACCTGTCCCTCAGTCTCGCCCGAGAACACCTACATCACCGAGAGCGGCACCAAGGGCTCCCTTTGCGTGGGGCCATCTATGGACAGCCAGATAATCTATGAGCTTTTCTCGAACGTCATCGAGGCCAGCGAGATACTTGGCCGAGGAGAGGAGCTTGCGGCCACCCTGCGCTGCATGAGAGAGCGCCTGCCAAAGCCCGAGGTCGGCAAGTACGGCCAGATCAAGGAGTGGGCCATCGACTACGACGAGGCCGAGCCGGGGCACAGGCATATCTCCCAGCTCTTTGCACTCTACCCCGCCGCACAGATAACCATGCGCCACGAGCCGGAGCTTGCAAAGGCCGCCCGCGCCACCCTTGAGCGCCGCCTGAGCTACGGCGGCGGACATACGGGCTGGTCACGGGCCTGGATAATAAATCACTGGGCGCGCCTGCTGGACGGAGATCGGACCTATGACAACATCATGGCCCTGCTGTCCCATTCCACCGGCAGGAATATGTTCGATATGCACCCGCCCTTCCAGATCGACGGGAACTACGGCGGCTCTGCGGGCATTGCCGAGGCCCTGCTGCAAAGCCAGCGGGAGGAGCTCATCCTCCTGCCCGCTCTGCCCACACAGTGGGGAGAGGGGTCCTTCCGGGGCCTGCGGGCCAGAGGCGGCTTCGAGGTCGGCTGCCGATGGAAGGACGGAAGTCTGACAAAGGCCACAATAAAGAGCACCGTCGGCGGCAAGTGCCGTCTTGTGCTGAATGAAGCCGAGGCTCGCATCACCTGCGGGGGAAAGGAAGTTCCCGTGACCCGCGCTGACGGCGCCCTCTGCTTTGAGACCCGAGCGGGCTCCGTTTATATCGTTGAGCCAACACTTTGATCTCTGACCTCTAATCTCTAACATCAAAAAAAGGATCAAGCTTATGAAAAACCAGCTGATAAAAAGAGCGCTCTGCGCAGCGGCAGCTCTTGTCTGTCTCTCCTCCTGCGGAGAGAAGATAGGCAAGGCCGACACCGTCCCCGAGGCGGCGGGAGGCACCACCACCGCCCAGACCACCGCCCCCGCCAAGGAGCAGCCTCAGGAGGGCGGGGAAAAGGTGACCTCTGTGGAGGAGCAGAAGGTGGCCCCCGAGGCCGTGGCCTATAAGGAATATTCAAAGACCCTGCAGGCCGAGGACGGAGAGCTCTCCGGCAGCGCCAAAAAGGCCGACGAGCGCGAGGGCTTTGAGGGGGACGGCTACGCCGCGGGGATAGACGCGGAGTCTGCCTGCACTCTCACCTTCGACCTGCCCGAGAGCCAGTATTATAACATCATCGTCACTGCCGCCGCCGACAAAAAGGCCAAGGGCACCCTCTCGGTAGGGGGCAGGAGCGTGGGAGATTTCACCGTTGCCGCCGAGGAGGGCTTCAGCCTTATGACCTTCTCGAATGTCTTTCTTGAAAAGGGCAAGACGGAGATAACCGTCACCGCCACCTCCAAGAGCTTCGACGCCGACAGCATAACCGTCGAGGCCAGCAGCGAGATCAAGGATCTTGCAGTCAAGGCCCCCAAGGGCAAGCTTGTGAACTCCGGCGCCTCACCAGAGGCTCGGGCGCTCTACCAGTATATCTGCGGCAGCTACGGCGCACAGATAATCACAGGACAGCACGACACCTGCGGCACCCTCACCGAGACCCGCAGGGTATATGAGCTGACGGGCCGAGCTCCCGCCATCCGCGGCGGCGACCTGATGCCCTTCACCCAGGACATGATAATCGGCGAGAACGAGATAGAATACGCCAAGAGCTGGGCCAAGGACGGCGGCCTTGTTAGCTATATGTGGCACTGGACCGAGCCCATCGGCGGGGGCGGCAGCGTAAGCTGCTACGCCGACAACACCGACTTTGACCCCGCCGCCGCCGTCACCGAGGAGGACATCGCCCTGCTCTCTCCCGAGGAGATCGACAAGCTTTTGGAGGAGGGCAAGATAAGCGAGGAGTGCGCCGCAATCGTCCGCGACATCGACAAGGTCTCGGAGAAGCTCGGCGAGCTGCAAGAGGCGGGTATCCCCGTGCTCTGGCGGCCCCTGCACGAGGCCTCCAACGGCTACTACTGGTGGGGCAGGAGCAAGGCGGCCTACAAGTGGCTCTGGCAGCTGCTTTACACCCGCCAGACCGAATACCACAAGCTTGACAACCTTATCTGGGTATGGTCGGCCCAGAACGCCGACTGGTATGTAGGGGACGAGCTCTGTGACGTCATCTCCTGCGACATCTACGACAGCGGCAACCCCTCGGGACAGGCGGACCAGCTGCTAAAGCTTATGAAGATAAGCTCGGCCAAGCCCGCGGTGATAAGCGAGTGCGGCAATCTGCCCTCCATAGCCCGGGCGGCGGGAGAGCACGCCATGTGGGGCTACATAATGCAGTGGGGCGGGGAATACCTGCTCAACGAGGACGGCAGCCTTAACGAAGAGAACACGCCGCTTGAGGGGCTGATAGAATTTTACAACAACGATCTCACGGTAACGCGGGACGAGCTTCCGGACCTTGGGGCCATCGCTGAGGAGCTGAGAAAAAAGGACGAAGAGGCCGCCGAGGAGAAAAAGAAGAAGGAAGAGGAAAAGGAAAAAGAGAAAGAAAAAGAGAAGGAAAAGGAAGAGGACAAGGAGAAGGAAGAAAAGGACGACAAGGACAGCAAGGAAGAATCGAAAGACTCCGAAAAAGAAGAATAATACAAGCGGCACCCGCGCAGGGAAAAAATCCTGCGCGGGTGTTTTTTTGACATTTTTTGCGGGGTGGCGGGTGTAGAATGGTGCTAAAGGTGTGGGCCATATGGACAAGCCGAGGGCTTCTGCTTCTCTCTTTTTCTTTGTGGTGTTCGCTGGGTCTGCGCTCGTTGCGAGGGAGAAACCACAGGGACGGAGGGGTTTCTTCGGTCTCCCCCAAGCCTTCTGCTTCTCTCTTTTTCTTTGCGGGTTGCGCCGCGTCTGCGCTTGTTGCGAGGGAGGAACCACAGGGACGGAGGGGCCCCTAAAACGCTTGCGCGCAAAAGGGGGCGGGTCCCCTCCTTCCCTGAGGTTCCTCCCTCGCGCTCCCTCTTCCTTACTCTTCCTCCCCCTCGCCCCCTTTTACCTCGTAGTAAAAGGGTAGGCTCCTTTGTTTTGCTTGTTCGGGTTTAAGGCAGCTAAGAGGAGGGTCTTGTTTTCTGTGTTTCCCTTGTTCAAGGCGATTTTCAGACAGCGTCTAAGCAGATACGCAGCGTGCTGGAGGCGACAGCTGCGGGGTATCGGTTTGCTCGACCGTGAAAAACGCGAGCGAAAATTCTTTCCCCCTTGCTCCATCCCTTTGCGCGAAAAGCCTAAACATGGGGAAGATAAGGGGAAGGGGAGCGCGAGGGGGAGGACCTAAAGAGGGGGGGAAACAAGGTACCCATCACATCAGATCGACGGGGAGCCCCCTCTTTTGGTCCTCCCCCTCGCAACAGGGCGACCGCCGATGTAAGGCCAAACATAAAGCCAAAGTCGTGCCACAATCCCCCTCGCAACCGAGCGCAGCTGTGACGACCACCACAAAGATAAAATTAGAGGCAGAAAGCCCCCTTGCAACCGAGCGCAGCCCCAGCGACCACCACAAATCAAAAAAAGCGAGGTAGCAGACCCACAGCAACAGTGCTTGAAATCATAAAAAGAAAGGATGAAGAATATGCTTGATATCATCTATTCACCCGAAAGGGAGGAGGTAAGAGCCGAGATCTCGGGGGAGCTGGACCATTGCAGCGCCGCAAAGCTGCGGACCGCCATCGACCTCGAGGTCATGAAAAGAGTCCCGAGAGTGCTCACCATCGACCTTGCCCGTCTGGGGTTCATGGACAGCTCGGGCATAGGGCTCATTATTGGCAGATATAAGCTCGTGAGCGAGCTGGGCGGGAAGGTAGTCGTTGAGGGCGCTTCGCCAAGTGTCGCCAAGCTGCTAAGGCTCGCGGGCATCAGCCGCATCTGTACGGTGCGCAGCTTTGAGGGAGGATTAAAGGTATGAGGATATATCCAAAAAATGAAATGACCCTGCGCTTTCCAAGCCTTTCGGAAAACGAGCGCTTTGCAAGGATCGCAGTGTCGGGCTTCGTCTCGGCGCTGGACCCCACCATCGACGAGCTGACAGAGCTTAAAACCGCCGTCTCCGAGGCCGTGACCAACTGCATCGTCCACGCCTACCGCAACACCGTCGGCGAGATAACCATGAGCGTCAAGCTCCTCGAGGGCGGGCGCATCTACATAAGGATAAGCGACAAGGGCTGCGGCATCGAGGACGTTGGAAGGGCCAGAGAGCCCCTGTTCACCACCGCCCCCGACGAGGAGCGCGCAGGCCTCGGCTTTGCGATAATGGAAAGCTTCACCGACTCTCTGAGAGTCACCAGCCGCCCGGGGAAGGGTACCACAGTGACCATGCAGCGCACCCTGACCACAAGGACCCGCCAATGACTCAGGGCGACCGCCGCAGGCTCTCGGAGGAAAATCTGGGGTTGGTGCGGCTCTGCGCCAACCGCTTTCGGGGGAAGGGCATCGAGTACGACGACCTCTACGGCGCGGGGTGTATGGGGCTTGTTAAGGCCGCCAGAGCCTTTGACGAAGGGCGGGGAGTAAAATTTTCCACCTACGCCGTGCCTGTGATACTGGGCGAGATCAAGCGGCTTTTTCGGGAGGGCGGCACTGTGAAGGTGAGCCGTAGCCTGAAGGAGCTGTCCCTGAGGCTTGCGAGGCTGCGGGATGAGTTTGCTCTGCGGCAGGGGCGGGAGCCGACGGTGAGTGAGCTCAGCGCCCTTTGCGGCGAGGGTGAGGAGGCTGTGACGGAGGCACTGGGGGTAACGGCGCCGCCCTTGAGCCTGACTGCGGGGGGCGAGGACGAGGGAACGGAGTTTGACATCCCTGTGGAGGGGCCGGACCTTGAGATCGCGGACAGATTGGCGCTGCGGGAGGCGCTTGGGGAGCTGGCGCCGGAGGAGCGAAGATTGATAATGCTGAGGTATTATCTTGGGAAGACGCAGCAGCGTACGGCAGAGATCATGGGGATGACGCAGGTGCAGGTATCGAGGAAGGAGAAGAAGCTGTTGGAAAAGCTAAGGGAAAGAATGGAATAAAAAACGCACACTGTCCGCAAATTGGCCGGAATCCAAGGGGCGGGTGCTAACGGCGCACGGCCGAATTTCGCGCTCAAAATAGTGCAGACCGATAAATAGTCCCGCGGAGCGCATTCGCCGGTTCCAAGGGCGGCGTTAGCCCTTGGCGGATTCCAAAGGCAGAGCCTTTGGTCGCCGACCCGGCGAAACACGCACCAAACTATCGGTCAACACGCGGCGCAGCACAACACCACAAGGGAGCAGCTATTCCGCGTCTAACCTCCATCCCGAAGTGGGGCGCTATGCTGCGCCGCAACGACTGAGCGGACCGCTCCATCAGGAAAGAGCGAAGCGGATTTTCCGTGCGGCGAGCACCCCTCCGCCCTATCGGGCACCTCCCCTTTCCTTATCTCCCTGTCGGTCATTTTGTTGCGATTTCAAGCTCAATGGGCGCTTGCGGGTCTTCCTTTTGTTTGGGTTTCGGCGGCGAGCCGATCGGTAGTCTTGGGGGACTTTGGTTTGAGCTGTTTTTGGCTTGTCTGTTCCTGCTGTGGGCTTGTGGCGGTCTTGGCTTGGCTCTGTCGAAAAATATTGGGAGAGGTAAAATGCACAAGACAAATGGGATAAATTTGTGCAATATTTTTTTGCATTTTTGTATACAAAGTACAAAATTTGTGATATAATAATATTGCGGGCAGAGAATATGCTCTGATTTGTTAAAATTGTTATACCTGAATTTTAGTTGAACGCAAAGACGGCGGAATAAGCGTGTGAACGCTGAAAAAATGATTTCGCAGATTTGAAGTCAGCTATAACTTTTATGCAAAGGAGGCTTTGTTATGAGATCAATAATTACTATCAGCCGTGAGTTCGGAAGCGGAGGACGTGAGATCGGCAAGCTGCTTGCCGAGAGCCTGAATGTTGATTTTTATGACAAGGAGCTCCTTGAGATCGCCTCGAAGGAAAGCGGCATCTGCGAGGAGCTGTTCGTAAAGCACGACGAGAACTACACCAACAGCTTCCTCTATTCCCTCGTTATGGGCAGCTATCCCGTCAGCTCGGACGGCAGGATAAACACCGAGCTGCCCCTTAACCAGAAGATATTCTTGGCCCAGTTCGACGTCATCCGCAAGCTGGCAGAAAAAGGCCCCTGCGTTATCGTCGGAAGATGCGCCGACTATGTCCTCAGGAACCAGGATAATGTTATAAACTTCTTCATCAGCGGAGATATGCTGCACAAGAAGCGCCGCATCCTCGAGCGCTACGACATCGAGAAAAACAAGGCCGAGGACTTTATCCGCAAGACCGACAAGCGCCGCGCCAATTATTACAACTACTACACCGACAGAAAATGGGGCGAGGCAAAGAACTATGACCTCTGCATAAATTCCTCCAAGACCGGCATCGAGGGCGCAGTTCAGCTGATGCAGGACTACATCAAGATCAAAGAGAGCCTTATGTGACAAACCAAGATCTTTTTCAATTCATTTTACTTTCCTTACTTTCCGAAAGGGCCGCCTCCGGGCGGCTTCTTTCTTTTTAATTTCCCCCACCATCTTTCAGTCGAGCGCACATGAAAAGTCTCAGCGCCTCCCCGGAGGGGAGGTGGGTGCTGGCGCGCATGGCGCAAGTCGCGTGAGCGCTCGTAAACTCGCTCACAACTGTGTGATGTGAGCGAGCTCCCTCGCGATACGGCGGCACTCAAATGGCTGGTGCGGGTTTTACCTCCGCTCTTACAGGGCCTTTTTCGCGTGGGATATTTTCCGTCTCGCGGGCACCGACCGACTACTTTATAAACATATAAATTATCCCGTAAACAAACCCCGCAAGGGTGGAGTAGAGGATGACGGGGCCGCAGACGGTGAAGATCTTTGCGCCAAGGCCCGTAACAAGACCCTCGGTCCTGAACTCGATGGCGGGGGCGACGACGGAATTGGCGAAGCCCGTGATTGGCACGAGAGTGCCTGCGCCGCCGTGCTTGGCGATCTTCTCGTAGATGCCCAGAGCAGTGAGGACGGCGCTTAACAGGATGAGGGTGATGGAGACTGCGGCAGAGGCGTTATCGTTGGAGAGGCCGAGGTAAAGATAGATGTTTTTTATCCCCTGCCCCAAGGCGCAGATGGCCCCGCCGATGCAGAAGGCCTTGATGACGTTTAGGGGCGTGTTGGAATTTTTGGAGGCCTTTTTATACATCTGCTCGTACTGAGATTTTGAAACATTGACCATAGCTTTCGCTCCTTTCGGGATATAGTAATAGTATTGGCAAATGGAAATAATTTATGCGCGAGGGGATCCCCTTACATTACACAGTTGTAAGCGAGCTTGCGAGCGTCACGCGACTTGCCCCGTCGGGGCACCGACCGTGAGGGGATCCCCTTACATTACACAGTTGTAAGCGAGCTTGCGAGCGTCACGCGACTTGCCCCGTCGGGGCACCGACCGCGAGGGGATCCCCTTA
>JAFVAN010000040.1 GCA_017480485.1 Ruminococcus sp.
GCGAGAGCACTCGCAAGCTCGTTCACAACGGTGAAGTGTGAGGGGGCTCCCTCGCGATACGGTGGCACTCAGAAGGGTCGTGCTGGGCGATAGAAGTTGATAATTAGGAGCAGAAGCCCTAACACCACCCGCGGAGCGCTTGAAAAACGCGCGCGGGGGCCTCGCGTCAGAGGCTTGTCGCGGACCCGCGAAACAGGCGCAGACTTAGTGCCTTACACACGGCGCAGCACCAGTGAAAGAGGTGGCAGAAATCCCGCGCACCGCTCCATCCCGCTGGGAGCGCCATGCTGCGCCGCAACGACCCCGCCTCTTACACAAAGCAGGAACAGCGAAGCGTTTTCCGTCCGGAAGACACAAAGGCTTCTGCCACGAAACCCCTCCACCCCCGCCTATCGGCGGCGGTCCCCCTCCCCTTTCAGGGGAGGCAAAATGAGCGACAAAGGCCAGGTAAAAGGCAAACCACTCAAAGCTGTCCCAAGCGCTCAACAGTACCGACCCAGCCAAGACCGGCTCAAACCAAAGTCCCCTAAGACCACCGACCGGCTCGCCTCCGAAACCCAAACAAAAGGAAGAACCGCAAGCGCCTCATGACCTTGAAATCGCAGCAAAAGGACCGCACAAGAGATAAGGAAAGGGGAGCGCGAGGGGGAGACCTTAGGAGGGGAACTTCGATATTGAGGGAGGCACACAAAAGAGACCGTTCCCCTCCTGTGGTCTCCCCCTCGCAACAACACACACGCAAAACGCACCGCCCGCCATAGAACAAGAAAACAGTTGACTTTTTATACAAGGTGTGGTATAATTACAGTATCGCAAATACTATATGCGCAGCCTGCTTTCCCTTATCAAGCTGTATAGGCGCTCTGATAGAGCTGCCCGCGCAAAGCCTGCCTAACGGCTGCATCGCCGCCTCATCCACCAAGGCGCCCACCTCCCCTCCGGGGAGGCGAAAAAGCCCTGACAGGCGATGAAGTAAAACCTTGGTGGGGGAATAAAAAAGGAGAAATATTATGAGATGTCCGTTTTGTAATTTCGAAGATACCAAGGTCATAGATTCCAGACCCAGCGAGGGCAAGAAGCGCCGCCGCCGCGAGTGCACCAACTGCGGCAAGCGCTTTACCACCTACGAGGTAGTTGAAAAGCCCCTGCTGATGGTCTATAAAAAGGATGGCAGCTTCGAGCCCTTCGACAGGCAGAAGCTCTTCAAGGGCCTTCAGACCGCCATCAAGAAGCGCCCCGTAAGCGTTGACGACATCAATGCCCTTGTGGACGACATAGAGAACACCTACGCCAACGCCATGCAGACCGAGACCACCACCAGCGAGATCGGAGACAAGGTGCTGGCGGGCCTCAAGAAGCTGGACAACGTGGCCTATGTGCGGTTTGCTTCGGTGTATAAGGACTTTGACGACGTTGACGCCTTTGTTCAGATAATCTCCGAGCTCTCCGGGGACGAGGCTGAGTGATGAGCCTCTTCGGCAGCAAAAAGCCCCGCCGACAGGTGCCCGAGGAGTGCCGCGGGATGAAGGTAAAAATAGAGTCCAGCACCTGCACGGGCGAAAAGACCATCGGCTTTTTTGACCCCGTTGCCAAGCGCCTGCTCTATACCGAGCTTGTCCGCTCCGACGAGGATGTGGCGGCCTTTTATGAAAAATACGGGCTGTCGGACGAACAGCATTGATCGAGAAACGGCTGCTGCAAGCAGCGGCACAAAGTGCGAAAAATGGTACCTCACCCCCCTTCGGGGTGAGGTACCATTTTTCGCCTGCTCCCGTTTGTGCAACGGCTCGTTTTTCGCGTTATATTCAGCTGCCGCTCTCGTTACCATCGGGCAGGTGGTTGGCGCTGTAGATCAGGGTCATGAGGCTGTCACCCAGATGGACGTTTTCCACAGCCACGTTGCTGTGGTCGATGCTCAGGTCGTAGTGGGAGAAGTTCCAGAAGGCGTTTATCCCAAGGCCAACCAGCCTGTCGGCAATGGCCTGAGTCTCGGCCTTGGGGATGCACAGCACCGCCAGCCTCGGCTGGTGCCGGGAGCAGAAGCCCTCGAGGGCGTCGATGCTCTGTATCTCGATGCCGCCTGCCTGTCTGCCCGCAAGGGCGGGGTCACGGTCAAAGACGCCCACCAGCCTGCATCCGCGGGTCTCAAAATTTATATGGGCGGCGATGGCCCGCCCAAGGTTGCCTGCCCCGATGAGGATGGCGCTTATGCACTTGTCCACGCCTAAGATCCTGCCTATCTCGCTTCTAAGCTCCTCAACGTTGTAGCCGTAGCCCTGCTGGCCAAAGCCCCCGAAGCAGTTCAGGTCCTGGCGTATCTGGGAGGCTGTGAGCTTCATGAGCTCCGACAGCTCCCGGGAGGATATCCGCGTTACGCCTCTGTTCATAAGCTCTCCCAGAAACCTGTAATATCTGGGCAGCCGCTTGATGACCGATGCCGAGATCGGGCCGCTCTTGCTCATATAAGCCTCACCTCTTTCCAAGAACTTTCAGGAATATTATATCTCACGGCAGGATAAAAGTCAATAGAGAAGAGAGAAATCTGCGGGGATATAAAAAATCGGCCAAGGCGCTCGGTGTGTACTATCTTCCTTTCCCGAGCATATATTGTAGAAGGCGGCTTGTCAGTGCATGGCCGTAAAGAAAGGAAGGGTCATTATGTTTGTAAGATCGGTCAAACTAAAAAAGCCGCGGCTGCTGCTGGCAGCTGCGATACTGGTGCTGTGCGGGCTGGTGGCTGCTGCGGTCATCGCTTCGGCGAGGCGCGCGCCAAGGGTCTACAATATGCGCACCGAGGAGGAGCGGCAGGAGTTTCTCTCCTCTATGGGCTGGGAGGTCTCGGAGGAATACATAGAGTGCCGCTCGGTGACGATACCCGAGAAATTCAGCGAGGTATACGAGAACTACAACGCCCTGCAAAAGCAGCAGGGCTTCGACCTTGAGGACTACAAGGGAAAGACCGTGGAGGTCTACACCTACGAGGTCTACAACTACGAGGGCCACGAGGACAAACACTGCATGATCTGCACGCTGATGGTCTATGACGGCGTCCTGATCGGCGGAGACGTCTGCTGCACGGAGCTTGGCGGCTTTATGACGGGCCTTAGAAAAGGATGAAGCGCCGCCCGGCGAATACCTAACAGTGAAAACAAACAGTGAATAGTCAAGTCATCCGCTCCGCAAGGGGAGGTGCTCGACTATTCACTGTTTTGATGCTTATTTAGCGTTCCATTTAAGATTTTTATAATAGGCCATGGGGGCCGTGGAGTAGGTGAATTTGTAGTAGCCGATGTTTCTGGTGGCGTTGTACATATCCGGGTCGTAGACGTAGGTGGTGCCGTTCATGTTTATCTCCACCCAGCAATGTGGAGTGGTGCCGCCGCCCATCTTGGCGCAGCGCGCAACTACGCACTTGGCGTCAAAGCCCAAGGCTCTGGCCAGATAGCAGAACTCGGCGCCGAACTTGTAGCAGTTGCCCTTGTGCTTGGTCATGATGTAATAGGCGAACCTTACCTGCCAGCCCGCGGACTCGTCAAAATCCTCCAGCCGCTCGTAGGTGCTGCCTGTGGAGACCCTGAGGAACACTGCACGAAGGTTATCCTCGGCGGAGGCAGTAGGCTTTGTGTACTTTTCGATAAAGCTGTCAACCTCGGCCTTGAGGGCGGCGCTCTGGGCGGTCATTGCTCCCGTGGAGGTGACGGTGTAGCCATCGGGGGAGCCCGTCTTGACGATGAGGCCGTCGGCCCCGAAGTAATAGATATTCCCGCTTATGGTGTGCCAGCCCTGAGAGAGCTTGTTGATGTTGAAGGTGCGGGAGGTGGTGCCCTTGAAGTTGCCCTTGCCTGTCAGCTTTACGGTGCCGACCCCGGGCTTGTTGTTGGCGGAATAGGAGACTGTGTAGTCCGTCCCCGCCACCAGCTTGATGCCGTTGATCTTTAAGGTCGGGGTGGGCTTGACAGCCGAGCCCTTGTAGTCGTAGTTAAGGCTCGGGATAGTGGCGCGGTTGTCGGAGATATCGTTCTGCTTGATGGTGAACTGGCGGGTGGTGGAGCCCTTGAAGCTGCCCTTGCCCGTCAGGGTGACGGTGGCTGTGAGCTCGCCGCAGTTTACGTTGTTCTTATAAGAGACTGTGTAGTCCGTGCCGCTCACCAGCTTTTCGCCGTTGTATTTCAGGGTGGGGGTGGGTTTGATGGCCGTGCCCTTATAGGTATAGCTGATATAAGGGATAGTGGCCCGAAGGGAGGATATGTCCCGAGGGTTGATGTTGAACTGCCGCTCGGTGGTGCCTGTGTAGCTGCCCATGCCCGTAAGGGTGACGGTGGCAGTCAGCTGCCCGCATTTCACGTTGTTCTTGTAGGAGACCGTATAGTCCCTGTCCTTCACAAGCTTTACGCCGTTTATTTTCAGGGTGGGCTCGGGCGTGATGGCCTTGCCCGTGTAGGTGTAATTCAAATAGGGGATGGTGGCGCGGTTGTCGGAGATATCGTTGGGCTTGATGTTGAACTGCCGCTCGGTGCTGCCTGTGAAGCTGCCCTTGCCCGTAAGGGTAACGGTGGCGGTGAGGCTGCCGACCTCCACGTTATCCGAGTAGCTGACGTCATAGTCTACGCCTTTGACCAGCTTTACGCCGTTTATTTTCAGGGTGGGCTCGGGCTCGATGGCCTTGCCGGTATAGGTGTAGTTAAGGTAAGGGATGGTGGCGCGGGTGTCAGAGATATCGAAGGGCAGCTCGGTGCTGCTCTCGGCGTCCGTGTAGGCGTAGCTCTCCTTGGGAAGAGACAGGGGCAGGGCATCGCTCTCGGCGGCCGAGGCCGTGAAAGCCAATCCCAGCGCAGCGGCCGAAGCCGCCAGAAAGGCGGTAAGGGTCTTTATATTAAGCATAGCGTCCTCCTTGAAGATAGGTGTTACGGATATTATACAACATTTCCTTTCAATAATCAAGGGCAGGGCGAAAAAAAGCACTCCCGCCGAAAAAGCGGGAGTGCTGAGTTCCAAATTATTGCCGATGCTCAGGCGCCGGGCTGATAAACCACGGTTCCGCCCTGCATGATCTTGAAGGTATCGTTGCTGGTGAAGTAAGCAACGCTGTAGCTTACCTCGTCGTTGGTGGTGAAGTAGTAATACTCAACGCTGGAGCCTGCGGAATCAGCTGCTCTGTAGGTGTAGTTCTTAACGCCGGAGCTGTTGATCTCGTTGAGCTTGGCAGTGATGGCTGCAACGTACTCGTCGTTCTTCTCGGGAACGTCACCGGGCTCGGCGGCGGAGCTTGCTTCGTCAGCGGAGCTTGCATCCTCGGTGGAGCTTGCGTCGGCCTCAGTGCTGGAGGGCTCCTCGGGCATGCTCTCGGGCTCCTCGATGCTCTCGTCCTCCTCGTCCTCGGAGGACTCCTCGTCCGCAGAAGCGTCGGCGGGCTCTGCATCCTGGCTGTCGTCGGGCTTGCTCTTGGTCTCTATCTGGGCTATGCTGTTAAGGTCGGGGGCCTTCTTTTCTTCCTTTTTGCCACCGAAGATATTATAGCCTGCGATGATCGCGATTATGATAATGAGCAGGATGCCGAAGGTAACGACTGCGGCGGTGATGAAGGCTCTCTTGGCGGCGCTGTCGTCGTACTCCTCGTCCTCTTCTTCCTCGTCGTCCTCATACTCCTCGTCATCGTCCTCGGGCTCCTGACGGGGTGCCTGCCTTACGGCCTGCTTTGCAGAGAACACTCTGGTGCGCTCGTCGTCCTCTTCCTCGTAGTCGTCCACGGTCTCGGGCTCGTCGTCATCGGTGAGCAGGTTGTGGCAATACTTACAGAGTATAGCGTCCTCGGAGATCTCTTCGTGGCAGTAGGGACACTTCTTCGTATTCATTCTGATCCAATCCTTTCCTGATTATATAGTATTTTGTATATATGTGTGTCAAATAAGCATTTCAGGCACAAGATATTGATGCCTGTGATTATCCTTAATAATCATACCACAAATTACAACAAAATGCAACATCAAATTGAATTTTTTTAAAATTTTCCTGCATACGACAATACTTTCCACCCCTGCCCCCCATTTTTTATGAAAAGTGCTGTGCTAGCGCGCACGGCCCCGTCGGGGCACCGACCGAGCTTGCGAGTGTCACGCGACTTTCGCCGTGCGCGATAGCACCCCCTCCGGGGAGGCGCTGAGAATTATCGTGTTCGCACGACTGAGACCTTGGTGGGGGATTTAAAAGAGAGGTATTGACTTATTTGATTTTTTGGGGTATAATATTAAGGATGACCAAATTTGTTCGGAGGAATAAAAAATGGGTAAGAACACATTTTATATCACCACGCCTATCTATTACCCCTCGGGTAATCCCCATATAGGCCACTGCTATACCACCGTTGCCTGCGACTCTATCGCAAGGTACAAGAGGATGCAGGGCTATGACGTAATGTTCCTGACAGGCACCGACGAGCACGGCCTGAAGATCGAGCAGAAGGCCGCCGAAAAGGGCGTTACCCCCAAGCAGTATGTTGACGAGATCGTCCTAGTGTTCAAGAAGCTCTGGAGCTATATGAACATCAAATATGACAGATATATCCGCACCACCGACGACTACCACGTTGAGGCGGTGCAGAAGATATTCAAGGACCTCTACGACAAGGGCTATATCTACAAGGGAGAGTACAAGGGCAAATACTGCACCCCCTGCGAGAGCTTCTGGACCGAGAGCCAGCTGGATGAGAACGGCTGCTGCCCCGAGTGTCACCGCCCCGTGACCGAGGCGAGGGAGGAGGCCTATTTCTTCAAGATGGCTCCCTTTGCCGACAGGATCGAGAAGCTTCTGCTGGAGACCGACTACCTCCAGCCCAAGTACCGCGCACAGGAGCTGGTGAACAACTTCATCAAGCCGGGCCTTGAGGACCTTTGCGTTTCCCGCACCACCTTCAAGTGGGGCATCCCTGTGACCTTTGACGAGGGCCATGTTGTCTATGTTTGGATAGACGCCCTCTCTAACTATATCACCGCTCTTGGCTACGATAACGGCGCATATGCGGACTTTGACAAGTTCTGGCCCGCAGACGTGCACATGGTGGCCAAGGACATCATGCGCTTCCACGCTATCATCTGGCCTGCTATGCTCATGGCACTTGACATCCCTCTGCCAAAGCATCTGGCGGTCCACGGCTGGATAACCTTCCAGAGCAAGACCGGCGAGGCTCAGAAGATGTCGAAGTCCCTGGGCAACGTTGTTGACCCCTTCATGCTGGGCGAGCGCTACGGCGTTGATGCTATCAGGTATCACATCCTGCGGGAGATGGCCTTGGGCGCCGACAGCGCATTCTCCAACGAGATAATGATAAACCGCATAAACTCCGACCTTGCCAACGGCTTTGGAAATCTTGTTTCCCGCACCGTTGCCATGGCGGACAAGTATTTTGGCGGCACCCTTCCTGCCGACCGCGAGGAGGCGGAGATCGACAAGAGCCTCATCGACTGCGTGCTGGCCGTGCGCCCCGCCGTTGACAAGTGCATCGACGAGACCAGACTGAAAAACGCCCTCGAGGAGATCTTTGTGGCCGTTGACCGCGCCAACAAATATATCGACGAGAACGAGCCATGGAGACTTGGCAAGGACGAGGCCAAGCGAGCAAGGCTTGCCACGGTGCTTTACAGTCTGCTGGAGGCAATAAGGGTAGTATCCTCTCTGCTGGCGCCCTTCATGCCCAGCACCATGCCCAAGGTCTGGGAGCAGATAGGGGCCACCGAGGCCGATGTGACCTACGAGAACGCTGGGAAATTCGGTGTGCTGCCCGCTGACGTTACTGTTCACAAGGGCGAGATACTCTTCCCGAGGATAGACATGGAAAAGGAGATCGCCGAGCTCAACGCCATCATTGAAAAGAACATGGCCGAGGCCAGAGCGAACCTTTCCGAGGCTGAGAAGGGCGAGGGCTTTGAGCCTGCTGCTCTTGCCGAGGAGATAAGCATAGATGATTTTGCGAAGGCTGACCTTCGGGTGGCTCTGGTCAAGAGCTGCGAGAAGGTAAAGAGGTCGAAGAAGCTGCTTTGCTTACAGCTTGACGACGGCTTCGGCGGCAGGCAGGTGGTTTCGGGCATTGCCGAATGGTACAAGCCCGAGGATCTTGTGGGCAAGAAGATAATCATCGTGGCGAACCTCAAGCCCGCCAAGCTCTGCGGCGTTGAGTCTCAGGGAATGATCCTTGCGGCCGACACCCCCGACGGCGGTGCCTCGGTAGTCTTCCCCGACCAGGAGCTGCCCTGCGGAAGCAAGATAAGATAAAAAACGGCATAAACGCCGTCTCATTCACAAAGACACACCCCCTCCCCTCCGGGGAGGGTAGGATTTGTGTCCTCCTCCGCAAAGTGAAAGCGGTAGGGGGAATTAAAAAAAGCGTCCGTAGCTCAGTTGGATAGAGCGCAAGACTCCGACTCTTGAGGCCGCAGGTTCGACTCCTGTCGGGCGCACCACCAGGGGCAAGCCCCTGGACCCAACGCCCTCGCCCATTACATGGGTGGGGGCGTTCATTTTGTCTGGCTCGGGGCTGGGCTTTGAAATGTCTTGCGGCTTTTTTGTTTTGTGTGGGGCAAGCCCCTGGACCCAACGCCCTCGCCCATTACATGGGTGGGGGCGTTCATTTTGTTTGGCTCGGGGCTGGGCTTTGAAATGTCTTGCGGCTTTTTTGCTTTGTGTGGGGCAAGCCCCTGGACCCAACGTCCTCGCCCTCAACATGGGGGAGGGCGTTCATTTTGTTTGGCTCGGGGCTGGGCTTTGATTATAATGTGTTGTCAAAGGAAGGCTTGGCATCATCACCAGATTAAAGGACGACTCTTAATGGGTCGTCCTTTATTGTCATATATTGTTATTTCGGAATGCAACTATGTATTGCGCTTAACTCGGATTTATGCTATAATACTTATATCAAAACATTGGAGTGATTTTTATGACTATCAAAAGAATTACCCCTGCAAATTTGCCTATCCTCACACAGCTTTTCAACTATAACGATCCTGCCGAAATGATAGAACAAAACGAGCGTGATATGAAAGGAGGCACTATCGACATATTTGTGATGTTCGATAATAACCGACCAATCGGCGAGCTTCATGCTGCCTATGAAAGCGACGACGAGCGTGCTATCAAGGGCAAAAGGGCATATCTATGACAGCTTTGGATTTACCAAGCTTATCGCCCGAAAGTATGAGGAGTATCAAGGTGACGGATATGAGTATGGATTGTATTTGAGGAGGAGTTTATGAATATAGATATGACAGTCCCCTGCGCAGACGGCATAATCAATATCAGAGTCGGCGCAATTATATTGAAAAACGGCAAGCTGCTCATGGTCGGCGGTGACGGACCAGATTACCTTGTTTCTGTCGGCGGGCGTGTCAAATTCGGAGAGACCGCAGAAGAAGCAATCATCCGTGAGGTAGAGGAAGAAACAGGGGTAAGGCTTGAGATCGACAGGCTTGTTTTTGTTCATGAGAATTATTATTACGGTGATGTTCCAGCTAAGCAAGATAAGCTCGTATATGAGCTGTCATTTTTCTTTCTGATGAAAGTGCCGGATAGCTTTGAGCCGGTCAGCTACAGCTTTGCTGAGGGCGACAGCAGCGAGTATCTTTGCTGGGGCGCTCCCGATACGGACAAGAAAATATACCCGTCAGTTTTCAGAACACTATCCGAAGGAGTGCCTGACGGAGTTCAGCATATTGTTACAGATGAAAGGAAAAAATAAAATGTGCCTGATATGCGACAGAATAAAAATGATACAAAACGGAACAAACCCCTATTTTGTCAAGGAGCTTGAAACAGGATATGTGGTGATAGGCGATAACCAGCTTGCAGATATGAAGCGCAGGCTGCTGGAGGAATTGGAGAGGCTGATATGACACACAAAACGGGTATTCCCCGCCACACGGCAGGGAATACCCGTTATTCGTCTTGGAGCTTTTCGCGTCATTCGGCGGGATGGCGCCTCTTGAACTCGTTTTTGTTGATGTACATTATGGCATCGGCGGAGTGGATGAGCTCCTCCAGCTTGATGTCCTCGGTGTAGGGGCGCAGGCAGCTGCCGACGCTGGCGGTGATCTTATAGGGCTTGCCGCCCTCGCGGTCCATCCGTTCAAGGGACTCGAAGAGCATCGTTCTTCTGTCCTCCAGCAGCTGCTCGGTGATGTCGCCGATGCCGATGACGTAGAACTCGTCGCCGCCTGCGCGGACCGCGATGAAGCTGTCGTCCGTGGCCATGGCGTTTACGCAGTAGGCCAACTGCATGATGGCGTAGTCGCCCTCGGAGTGGCCGTATTGGTCGTTTATCTTTTTCAGCCCGTTCATGTCGATGACGAAGACGGCGCAGCTCTGGCCGCTCTCGGCCTTGCTCAGCAGGCGGCGGAAGCCGATGTCCATGCCGCGGCGGTTCAAAAGCCCCGTCATGCTGTCGTAGAGGGAATAGCTTATTAGCCTGTTCTGCACCCGCACCATCTCGAGGGCGTTGTTGACGTTCCTCACCCAGTTGCGGAATACCGCCGAGAGCTTTATCCTGTCCTTAAGGTCGCATTGCAGCACACAGTAGCCCAGACAGTCGCCCTGAAAGTGGATGGGCGCAAAGTAGAACACACAGGGCCGCTCCCGCTCAAGGTAGAGCTGGGGCAGCATCTCGCTGGTCTCGAAGAGGTGGCTGTCGTCGTCCCGACAGAAGAGGGGGATGGACCTGTCGGCGTCGTCGGTTTGGGGGATGGCGTGGAAGATTGTGCGCATCACATGGGGATAGCCCGCCCGCTGGATGCGGTAGGTGTTGAGCCAGTCCCTTCTGAGGCAGAGGTAGAAATGTCCGTAGGGCCTCAGCAGGTAGGTCAGGTCGAAGATGTTTTTGATGGCCTCGTCCGGTGACTTGGAGGCGGTGAGCTGCTCCAGCATATAGCTTTCCATAAGCTGGGACATATCTATATTATCAAAATCGTAGCCGTAGGTGTAGTCGTGGATGGAGCGTGAGAACTCGGTGTCCAGAAAGCGGTCCCTGACATAGTTCATGCTGCCGCGGCAGCCGCAGCTGGAGCCAAGGCAGATGTCGGCCTTCTTCACGGGGTCCGAGGGGATGAGGGGCTCTCCGTGAGAGATGAGCTCGTGGAGCTTATTGACGGCGTCCTCTCCCGCGGCCCGAACGTTGGGAATGAAGGAGGTTATAACTATCTTGTTCTTAACGGCGTCCTGAGTGGCGTCGTAGCCCGTGACGATGACCTGATCGGGGACCTTGATGCCATGCTCTGTCAGGCGGTTCGCAAGGCCGATGGCCATGTGGTCGTTGCCGCAGATCACGGCCTGTGGCACAGGCAGCTCGCCCGAGGCGATCCTGTCCGCCAGCTTGTGGCCGCTGCCGTACCAGAAGTCGCCGTGGAAGATGTTCTCGGGCTTAGGGGTATAGCCCCGACTTTCGAGCTCTTCAACAAAGGCCTCGATGCGGTGGTTGGCAAGGTCGTAATATTCCTGTCCCGAAAGAAAATATATCTTGTCGGGGTCGCAGCCGTGGACGTCGATGACGTGGGCGGTTATCTCGCGGAAGGCGGGCTTGTCGTCTGTGTATACGGTATCGAAGCCCCCTGCCTCGAGGTCGATGGTGATAACGGGCTTTTTGCACTTCTCCCGCAGCATATTGCAGAGCTTTTCAAGCTCCGAGCGGTCCTTATCCTTGGTCATTGTGATGGAGGTGACCAGCACGCCGTCCAGCTTGTCGAAGTTAGCCAGCTGCCAAATGTTCAGCTCCGAACGCAGGTACTCCTCCTGAGGATGCCAGATATCCACAAGGGGTGAGAAGACAACGGTGTCGTAGCCGTAGCGCTCGCACTGTAACATGATACCGTCGATTATCCTTCGCTGGTAGCTGTCCTCGGGGTTGTTTATCATAACGCCGATGCGCTTTCTGTTTTTCACGGCTCTCACCTCTGTTTGTCCTGTAGATATCGCGGCACGGGCTGCACATATTAATTATAGCACAGGACTTTACATATTTCAATCCTTTTAACATTTTTTCTACATATTATCTAAAACGGCACCTCGGGAATTGTAGAGAAGGGAAAAAAGAATAGTGAAAGATCAAGGTGTCCGGCGCTGAGCACGTTCAGATCAACGCCGGAGGCGATACCTTAACTATTCACTATTCGTTATTCATTATTCACTTTTCACTTAGCGGCGGCGCGCACAATGCTTGGCCGTAAACGCCGCGCCTCAGTCCGGGTACTTCTCCAGAATGTCTATGCACTCCTCCACCAGAGCGTTGGCACGGGCCAGAGTGTCGCCGATGGTCTTCTCGTCGAAGCTCACCAGCAGCTGCTGGGCCTGGTTCAGGGCCTCCTTGCCCACCTCTGCCTGATGGTGGTAGATGTCGTCCAGCCTTTGCAGGCTCTTGACCTCCAGATCCTGATAAACGTTCTTGATGTCGTTTACTATGTTTATCCTGATCTCGTCGTAGTTTTCCAGAGCGATGTCGATGATGTCGGTCTGTTTCTTCTTGGTGAAGATGCTGCTGAAGATGCTCATGGTGGCGGGCGGGAAGGTCTCGCTGGTACCGAACATCTTGACGCTCATTACCGAGCGGGTTACGTTGGTGTTCATGGAGCGCATGAGGCGGTCGGTGCCGGAGTTCTTAACGGCATCCGACAGGTCCTTGATGCCAAGCCTCCGAGCCAGGTCGCGGCTAAGGTTCACAACGAACTCGTTTATCCTTGCCCTGTGGCACTCGATGCAGGTACGGTAGGCCTCGCCCACCTTCTCCATCAGGTAGGAGTAGAAATACTTCTCAATATCCTCGGGGGGATAGATGTCCTCGCCGTTCTCGTCCTTGGCGCGGCACTCGATCATGCTCTGCCTGAGCTTTGCGAAGAACTCGTACATCCACTTTTCGGCCTCCTGCTGCATCTCGATGATGTTCAGGTGGAGCTTGGGCTTGCACTCGGCAAGGGCCTCGGCCAGCTGCGAGCACTGCTCGTCGAAGTCGCGGGTCTTGTCCTCCAGCACCTTGGCATCCATCTCGGCCATGTCCGCCAGCATCCTAAGTTTGGCGTAGGTCTCGCCCACCATGTTCTCCGCCATGGTGAAGACACGCTTGGTGCGGATGACGTCCTTCTGCATTATTATATCTCGCTTTAAGGAAAGCTCGAACTTTAAGAACTGGGTCTCGTAGAATTCTCTTGTGCCCTTGTCCTCGGGGCGCTCGCCGCCCGTCTTGCGCATGAACTCGTCATAGCCGCTGATGCCGTAGACAAAGGCGTTGGGAACTATCTGCTCCGAGATGCGCTGGAAGCGTCGCATGATCTTGTCAACGTCCTGCTTGGTGTTAAGGGCGTCGATCATGTTCACCAGCACATAGAGCATACCGAAGCGCTGGGGCTGGACGTGGCTTGCAAGATAGACCTGCTCGGTCTCCGAGAAGGGAAGAAGGCTGGAGGTGGCGTACATTATGGCGTCGGCGTTCACAAGGTACTCCGTTACCACCCTGTCAAGGTCCTCAAGGTCCGAGAGGCCGGGGGTGTCCACGATGCGCATCTCCTTGAGTATCTCGGCGTTGTCCTTGATATCCAGATAGGCGATCTTTGAGGGATAGAGCCGCATCTTGATCTTGAGCCTGTCGCGGGTGATGTCCTTGAAGGTGAGTATGCGCCTGTCGCCGTTTTCCAGCACGGCCTCCACCTTTGGCACCTGAGCGTAGGATATCTCGTTTATTGTGTAGGTCTCGGGGGAGACGTTAGAGGGCGCCAGCTCCTTGCCCAGAAGGGCGTTGATGATGGTGCTCTTGCCGCGCTTGAACTCGCCCAGAATAACAAGGGTAAAGGGCTCGCCGGAGCGCTTTTCGATTATGCTGTCCCACTCCTGCAGCTCCGAGATGAAGTCGCTTCCAAGGACGCCCGCGATGTCGGGGTCATCCATGAGGGTGCGCATTTTAAGTCTTATGCTCTCTATATCGTTATAGGCAGCGTTGCTGTTGAAATTTTCCATATCACTGCCCTCCCGTTCCGAGAATTATTGCGGCGCGAACGTCGCAGTTCTGCGTGGTCATTACAGACCGCTCGGGCTTGCCGATGTCCCGGCGCCACTCGAAGAGCGCCTCGCAGTTCAAGAACTCTGCGGAGGCCAGTATCCTCTTTTCAAGCTCCGAGAGGGTAGCGTCCGAGCGAAGAGCGCGGGCCTGCTGGGCGGCGTAGCCCTCGGTGATCCCGCTTAGCTTGGCGGCGCTGAGGCTGTCGGAGCTTCTTCCGTAGAAGTCGATGAAGCCTCTGTGGTAGAGCGAGCAAATTATCTCGCAGAAGCGCCCGGGCTCGTCAAGGCAGATCATGCCTGCCCTGTCGGCGGTAACGTCCGCATACCGCACCCACTCCACAAGTGAGCACACCAGCTGGTTGCTGACGGCGGACTTGTAGGAGCGCTCGGCGGGCAGGTAGACGTTCTTGTTATAGTTAAGGTATGTAAAGGCCCAGTTGAACACAGAGTGATTGTTCTGTATCCTGCCGCACTCGCTGCCGATGAGCAGTGTAAGCTCATCCAGAGAGCAGGTCTTGACGGTCCACTCGCTGAGCACGATGCAGGGGTCTATAAGGTCGCTGGCTATTGAATAGACCAGCGGTTTTTCTATGTCGTTTCTAATAAATACAATGGGAAGATTGAGCTCAAGTCTTTCCGCACATTTTTTTACTATCTCATATATCTCGGGATATTTGAGGGCGCCTGCCTGATCGCATTTCATGAACAGGTGCTTGGCCTCGGCCGAGATGTCGGTGGAATTGATGGCCTTTGCCAGCTTGCCCCAGCCGCCGAGGCCGATGATCTTCTGCCTTACGGCAAAGTCGGACTCGAAGGCGTAGTCGAGCTGGCCGCCTACCACATGGTTCTGGAACGAGCGTGTATATGCGTTAAGATATGAGCGAAATCCCGTGTCGATCTGCAGAAGCGGATTGGCATTTTCTAAAGATCCACTCATCAGGTTACCTCCTAAAAGCTAAAAGTTTCACAAACGGAAATCAGTGCTGATTTCCAGAGGTTAGAAATTAGATGTTAGAGGTTAGAAAAGGTATCCGCGAAGCGGATAGATCATTTAAATACACGCCGCAGGCGCACCTTGATCTCACCTCTGACCTCTAACCTCTGACCTCTCGGAGATCTATTGATCTCCGGCTCACGATGCCTCGGCGGGCTCGCTTGTGTCAGAGAGGGCCTTTCTCAGCGCATAGGCGTCGGAAACGATAGAGCTGGCGGCCTCGGCGATGCCGTGCAGGCGCTCCATCTCCTTCTCGGAAAGGTCGTTCTTCTCGGTCTTGAGGGCGTTGAGATTGTCGAGAGTCTCCTGAGTGTCGCGGAGGATTATCTCGGTCTCGTTCTCGATCTTGCTCTTGAGGCCCTCGAACGCAGAGAATACCTGACGTCTTACGGTCTCGGTGAAGTCGTTGGTGATCCTCATTTCGTGGAACTGCTTCTTGACCTGATTTTTGAAGTTGGTCTTATACTTGTCTATCCTCTCGTTAACGAGGAACTTGTCTATTGAGAGCCCGGCGATGAAGGTACCGCCCAGGCCGGAAACTGCCATTATCATCAGGGCCACTGGCCATGCGGGCGAGAGGCTCAGGAAGGTGGTGAAGAAGATGGCAGAGAAGCTTGCAAAGCCTGTGCCGAAGCCCAGCAGTGCGCCCTTTACGCCGGCCTCGCGGAAGCCGAGGAAGGCGCCTCCGAAGCCAAAGGAGCCAAAGGCCGCGCCGATGCCCTTGTCTATGCCGCTGCCGTTCTTGGACACGCGGTCAGAGAGGGTGAACATCTCCTGTATCCTTGCCACGGACTCAAAGAACTCGTCCTCGAAGCCCTGCAATCTGTCGGCCTCGACGCTGATGGCGACGTTGATGGAATTCTGTATCTGCTCGCAGATCAGGGAAGCACGGAGCTCTATGGACTCTCTTATCTTGTCGGTGAGCTTGGCGGTGACAACCTTGAGCTGGTCCTTCTTGAAGTCGTCGGAGGACATGGGATAGTTGTCTATTACCTCCATGGCGGCGGCCTCGATGTTGGTCCAGTAGCTGTCCAGCACGGGCTTCAAGTCTGCGAAGACGTGGTTGGCGGACTCGTTGATCTTAACGAACTCCTGCCTTTTCTTGTTTCTGATGTCGTCGATCTCGGAGATAGCCTTGTCATACTTCTCCATGAACTCGTCGTTAGCCATCATCAGGGCGTTCTCCTGCATAACTACAGAGCGCAGGATCTCGGTGCCCGAATTGGTGATCTTGTTTGTAAGTATTTGCAGAGCGATAACGCCGCGCTCCTTGGTGAGGATGGTCTCCAGCGCCTTCTCGAACTCGGGGAAATTGGAGTCCTGGAGCAGGCCAGAATCTTCGATCTTCTTGGCGGTGAGTGCGCGCTTTGCATAGACGCCGATAACGCGGGGGGTGCCTATCTTTCTCTTATAGGCAGCGAACTCGCGGCTGTCCTCGCCCATTACCTTCTTGGCCTTGTCCATGACGTACTTGGTGATGCGGGTGCGCACGGTCTCAACTATCTTGGTCTCGTCCTCCTGAGAGAAGGTACCGAAGCAATTTACGACAAAGATTATCCTGCCCACGTCAGAGGTGAGCATCTTCTTTTCAAGGAAGTCCTTCTCGAACTGAGAGAAGGGGGAGTTGGCACTGATGACGAAAACGGCGGCGTCGATCTTCGGCAGGATGGACAGGGTGACGTTGGTCATCTGCTCGTCGTCGTTGAGGCCGGGGGTGTCGATGATATCAACGTTGTTCTTGCAGAACTCTGTGTCATAATAGACGGTGGCCTCCTTGACGGTCTCGGCCTTTTCCTCGGCCTCGGCGGTCAGCTTGGTAACGTAGTTCTCCAGCTGGTCGATATCGACTTTCTCGCTCTTTCCGTTTTTATATTCCACCTGGACATAGGGCTCCTCGCTGTAGGTTACGCGGTTGAGGGTGGCGGTGGCGGGAAGCACGTCCGCAGGCAGCACCTCCTGTCCCAGCAGGGCATTGATGAGGGTGCTCTTGCCGCGCTTGAACTCGCCCACGATGGCGACCTCGAAGTGGTCGGCCTCGCTTTTTTCGATGGTCTCCCTTATGGAATTTGCGGTGTTCACGAGAGAGATCTCCTCGCTCAGTCCGAGCAGGCTTTTCAGGTTGGTGTTCAGCGTCCGCACAGTCTCGCGGTATCCGGCGTAACTGCCGTAATCAAATTGCTTTTCCATTTCTGACCTCCAGTTCCTATGCAGCATAGGTTGTTTTGATGCTGTTCAAAGCTGTTTCAAAAGCACAGCATTATACACCATAAATTATAACACAATGATTATTATTTAGTCAATATTTTGTACATAACTATCAAAAAAATTACCTTTTTGCACAAAATATAGTTCCCCCGCTTGTGCATTGTGACTGTTGGAGCGGGACGGAGGAGGGCAAAGGATTTGTTCACAAAACGTTTACAAAATTAAGTAAACCATTTTGGCTCCGATTTACTCTAATAATCAGAAGGGCCAAAGAAAGAGCCCAAAAGAAAAAAAGACCACGGAGGGATACATTATGAAAAAGGCAATGATAATCGCAGCGGCAGTGATGATAGGTGCGGGTCTGGCAGGCTGCTCGAACACAGATGCCGACATACAGAGCGGCAGGGCGGACGTTGCATCGCTTATCATCGAGGAGACTCTTGACACTCCCGAGGCAGAGGAGCTTGTGGAGCGCCCCACAGCCAATGCAGCAGCGCATGAGGCCGAGGACAGCGTGGCTCAGCAGGAGCTCGAGCAGGCCGCAGAGAAGGCCATACAGGTCTCCGAGAAGCAGACCGAGGCCACCGAGGCTTCGCATCAGGAGGAGCCTGAGGAAGAGGATGAGCAGGCCCCCGCAGCAGAGCAGCCTCTGTTTGACGGCGGCGATCAGCTCTGGGAGAGCTTCAATGACAACGCCCGTCAGATGCAGCAGCAGTACAACAATAACGTCCAGCTGATGCAGCAGCAGTATATCGACAGGGCCCAGCAAATGCAGCAGCAGTATATCGACAATGTGCAGCAGATGCAGCAGTGGTATGACGAACAGAGCCGCCAGATGATGCAGTTCGGCATGGGTATGTGAAATAACAAAACAGCGGCGAGAAAGGGGGCAGCACGACAGCGCCGCAGCGAACAAAATGAAAGCTATAGAATTGAAAGGAAAACAACACAACAGACAACAAATGGAGGATAACAAAATGAAAAGAAGCACAGCAAAAAACAGTATCAACAAAAAGGCTGCGGCAGCCATGATGGCGCTGATGCTGACCACAGGCACCCTTGCGGCGCCCCTCGGAGAGAGCGGCCCCTTCTCGGTGGTGCCCATGAACATCACCGTGGCGGACGCAGCCACGACCACCACCTATGACCTTAACACCACAGCCACCTATAAGGCCCTGACCAAGGCCAAGGTAACATCCCTGTGGAAGAGCTACACTGCCGACACCGTTGGCACTTACCGCGATGGCTACTCCGGCACCTACTACAAGAGCGGCAAGGCTCCCTCCACCTCGGGCAGCTGGTACGAGGGCGAGCTCACCGCCGACACCCTGAAGGCCATCCAGAACAACATCAATATCTACCGCGAGCTGGCGGGGCTCTCGCCCATCACTGCAAAGTCCACCGCCACCTACCAGAAGGGCGCCCTCGTCAGGAGCACCCCCGGCAACTTCGCTCACGACTTCACAAGCAAGAACGTCAAGCCCTCGGGCATGAGCAGCAGCCTGTGGAACACGGGAGCTGCCTGCAAGAACTGGATACTTGCAGGCGGGGCTTCGCCCTCGGGTCTGGCCTACACATGGGTCAGCGAGCGGAACAATCTGGCAGGCGACCAGAACACGGGCCACAGGATGACCATAATGAACCCAACCTACACCACCATGTATTTCGGCTATTCTAATGGCGTGGGCCTGGGCTACGCGGACGCAGGCTCCGGAAAGATCAAGGAGGCCGCCTCCACCTTCCCCTCGGCCGGCTATTATCCTGTTGAGCTGGTGGACTGGTACTCTCCCGCGCCCTGGATGGTGCAGCTCAATTCCTCTAAGCTGAAAATAAGCAATATAAACAGCGTTAAGGTGACCATCAAGGGCGGCGGCAAGACCTACACCCGCACACTCTCCAACGGCGGCCTGAGCCGCGGCAGCTACGGCAGCTTCTACGGCGGAGATTATATCGTGTTCACTGCCCCCAGCTTCACAAAGGGCAAGGCCCTGACAGGGGACTACGCCGTTTCCGTTACGGGCCTCACTGACGCCTCGGGCAAGGCGGCCACCCTGAATTATACCATCAAGTTCTACAGCGCCGCGAACGACGCCGCCACGGATATCTCCAAGTGCACCGCCACACTCTCTGCCACCAAGTACACCTATGACGGCAAGGCCAAGACCCCGACGGTTACCGTAAAGAACGGCACCAAGGCTCTCACCAAGGGGACGGATTACACCGTTACCTATAAGAACAACACAAACGCAGGCACCGCCACTGTCACCATCACGGGTAAGGGCAGCTACACGGGGACCATCACAAAGACCTTCTCAATAGTCAAGACCCAGACCGATATCTCCAAGTGCACCGCCACACTCTCTGCCACCAAGTACACCTATGACGGCAAGGCCAAGACCCCGACGGTTACCGTAAAGAACGGCACCAAGACCCTCACCAAGGGGACGGA
>JAFVAN010000049.1 GCA_017480485.1 Ruminococcus sp.
GTGTCTGCGACTTCGGGAAATAGCAGAGACTTTAAAGTCTGATGCACTCAGGGAAAACTCAGGCACCCTCGCCAAAAATCATTAAAAGTTTTAGTGAGGGGGTTTGGGGGATGACCCTTTTTCAAAAGGGTCTCCCCCAATATTCCCCTGCGGGGGCGGGGCGGGAGCATATCATTTATGGATGGAGAGCTTTAGATGCTTTTTAGTAGTACGACATTTTTATTTTTCTTTTTAGCGCTTGTACTGGGCTGTTACTACATTGTGCCGAGGTTTTTGAAGAACGCGGTGCTGCTGGTATTCAGCCTTGTGTTTTACGCTTGGGGCGAGCCCGTATACGTTTTTCTCATGATGGCCTCCATTGCGGTGGCCTACATCACGGGGCTCCTGTGCGACAGGGAGCGCTATAAAAACAAGCTGCCTCTTGTTTCGATGATCCTTGCGATCGTCTGGAACATGGGGCTCTTGCTGTTTTTTAAGTATACGGACTTTTTCATCAACAACGCCAACAGCTTCATGCACCTTAACATCAAGCCCCTTGGCCTGACCCTGCCGATAGGCATTTCCTTCTACAGCTTCCAGACCCTTTCCTACGTCATCGACGTGTACAGGGGCGAGGTAAAGCCACAGAAGAACCTTCTGAATCTTGCCACCTACGTGACCCTGTTCCCCCAGCTGATCGCGGGGCCGATAGTAAGATATCAGACCATCGAGGAGCAGCTGGGCTCCCGCAAGGAGAGCCTCTCCCAGTTCTCCCGGGGTGTTAAGCGCTTTGCGGTGGGCCTTGGAAAGAAGGTCATACTTGCAAACAACATCGGCGCCCTCTTCTCGGCCATCAGCGAGGCCCCTCAGGCTCAGCAGAGCGTGGCCGCCAGCTGGATGGCCATAATCGCCTACACCTTCCAGATCTACTTCGACTTCTCGGGCTATTCCGACATGGCCATCGGCCTTGGAAAAATGTTCGGCTTCGACTTTCTGGAAAACTTCAACTACCCCTATATCTCCGACACCATCACCGAGTTCTGGAGGCGCTGGCACATCTCCCTTTCCACATGGTTCAGGGATTATGTCTACATCCCGCTGGGGGGCAACCGCAAGGGGAAGCTGCGGCAGTGCGTGAACATCATGATCGTCTGGTTTTTGACGGGCTTCTGGCACGGCGCCAACTGGAACTTCATGCTCTGGGGCGTCTACTTCGGCGTGATACTCCTCTGCGAGAAGCTGTTCCTGCTCAAGGCCCTCAAAAAGCTGCCCGCAGTGCTGCGGCACATCTACGCCCTGCTGCTGATAGTCATCGGCTGGGGCATCTTCGCCTTTGACGACACCTCTGCCCTGATACAGAACTTCAAGAATATGTTCGGCCTCGGCGGCCTGCCCCTGTGGAACGGCACCTACGACCTCCAGTGGCTGATGCAAAATCTGGTGCTCTTCGGAGTGCTGGTCATCGCCTCGACGCCGCTGTTCAAGGCCATCGGCCGGAGAATTACGGAAAAGGCCCCCGCAGTCTACGGCTGCGTGCTGGAGCCCCTGTGCGTGGCGGGCCTGCTGGTCATCTCGGCAGCATATCTGGCAAGCAATTCCTTCAACCCGTTTTTGTATTTCAGATTTTAAGGAGGTGCGCTGATTGAAAGCGGAAAACGCAAAGGGAAACGAAAACAATAAGAGCCGCCGCATCGGCGACCTTCTTACTGCGGGTGTGTTCCTGCTGTTCGTCTTCGGCATCGGCATCATGACCATTGCCACCAAGGACAGAGAATTCTCCGAGATGGAGAACCGCACCCTCGCCCAGCGCCCCGTGCTCACCCTCGAGAGCGTGAAGAAGGGCGAATATACCGACAAGCTGGAGACCTACCTTTCGGATCAGGTGTTCTTAAAGGACCCCTTCGTCTCCATCAAGACCGACTTTGACCGCCTGCTGGGAAAGAGCTTCCAGAACGGCGTATACCTCACCCACGACAGCGACGGCAGCCTGCGCTTTTTGCAGCAGTACACCGAAAACCCCGCCCAGCTGGACGAGAACGTGGACTATATCAACGAGTTCGCCGAGAGCGTGGACATCCCCGTGGACTTCATCCTTGTGCCCAACGCCCAGTGCGCCCTGGCGGAGCAGCTGCCCTCCTCGGCCCTCTGCGACGACCAGAACAAGAGCTTTGAGCGGGTGGCTCAGCGCCTCAGCGACAGGGTCAATTTCTACCCCATGAACACAGAGGCCGCGGGCCTTGTGGGCAGCGAGAGCGCCTACTACCGCACCGACCACCACTGGACCTCCCTTGGGGCATGGAACGCCGTCAACGCCTACCTTGCCGCCTCGGGCCAGAAGAATATCCTGCCCGAATATCAGAGCGAGAGCATCCCTGATTTCTACGGCACCCTCTATTCAAAGGCCCCCTCGGCCTTCACCGAGCCCGACCCCCTGTGGCTCTACACTAACCCCAACGGAGAGTACACCGTTACCTGGCTGCCCGAGGGCAGGACCGCCGACAGCATCATCGACCGCTCCTTCTTTGAAAAGAAGGACAAGTACGCGGGCTTCCTTGGCGGCAACTTCACTCGGGTGGATATCACCTCAAACAACGAGGGCGAGCGGGTGCTCATCGTCAAGGACAGCTACGCCAACGCCGCCATGCAGTTCTTCATCGACCAGTACAGCCGGATCACCATGCTGGATATGCGCTACTACCGTATGCAGCTGCAGACCGTGGCGGAGCTCTGCGAGGAGATGCAGGCCGACAGGGTCATCCTGCTCTACAACATGGACTTTTTGAACGAGGACAGAAACTTTGTATGGCTGACCTGATAAGCATCGGCGGGGTGGAGATAGAGCGCACCGCCGCCCTGGCGCCTATGGCCTCGGTGGCGGACAGGGCCTATCGGCTAATGTGCAGGCGCTTCGGGGCCTCGTATCTGGTCAGCGAGATGATCTCTGCCAAGGGGCTTGTCTACGGCGACAAAAAGACCGCCGACCTCTGCCGCATAACGGAAGAGGAGCGCCCCATGGCCCTGCAGCTCTTTGGCAGCGAGCCCGAGTACATGGCGCGGGCCGTGGAGCTGCTGGCAAAATTTGAACCCGACATAATTGACATAAACATGGGCTGCCCCGTGCCGAAGGTCGTCCAGACAGGCGCAGGCTCGGCCCTGATGAAGACCCCTGAGACCGCCTTTCTTGTGGCAAAGGCGGCGGTGGACCACGCTCCCTGCCCCGTGACCGTAAAGATAAGGGCGGGCTGGGGCCCCGAGAGCGTCAACGCCCCCGAGCTTGCAAAGCGCTTGGAGCAGGCGGGCGTCGCGGCCATAGCCGTCCACGGCAGGACCCGCAGCCAGTATTATTCCGGGCGGGCCGACCGTGAGGTAATAAGGCAGGTGAAGGCGGCAGTGCGCTGCCCCGTCATTGGCAACGGCGACGTAAGCTCCGCCGAGGAATGCAGGGAAATGTACGAGCAGACGGGCTGCGACCTTGTAATGATCGGCCGCGGCAGCTACGGCAGGCCTTGGATATTCCGAGAGGCAGCCCACTACCTCGATACAGGCGAGCTGCTGCCGCCCCCGAGTCTTTCGGAAAAAATGGAGATAATGCTTGAGCACGGCAGGCTTGCCGCAAGCTTCAAGGGCGAGGCTCAGGCAATGAAGGAGATGCGCCACAACGTTGCGTGGTACGTCAAGGGCCTGCCAGGGGCCGCAAAGATACGCGGCGAGAGCGGCAGCCTCTGCACTCTTGCAGACCTGGAGCGCATCGCTGACTCTGTCAATGCACAATGCACAATGCACAATGCACAATGAATGTATCGCCTGCGGCGATGGTTTTTGCCGCGAAGCGGATAAATTATCAATTCACAATAGTACATACTTTATTATTTGTGCGTTTGGACCTGTATTGTGCTCTCTTCCACCATCTACGACGGCCGAATGGCCATAACGTGCGCGCAGCGCACACCATAATTGTGCATTGTGCATTGTGCATTGTGCATTGGAATGCATTGTGCATTGTGCATTGGAATGCATTGTGCATTGTGCATTGGAAAGGATAAAAATGGGAAACATCGGCGTGCTGGACGCGGGGCTGCTCATCGGGCGGCAGATAGTTATAATGTTCATCATCCTGGTCATCGGCGCGGGATGCTATATGAAGGGGCTCATCACCAAGGAGGGCACCAAGCAGCTCTCGGCTGTTGAGCTGCACCTGATAAACCCCCTGCTGATCTTTATGTCCTACCAGACCGAGTACAGCAGCAGGCTGCTAAAGGGGCTGCTGTGGTCCTTCGGGCTGTCGGCTGTTGCCTTCGCACTGGCCATACTCATCTCCACCCTCGCCGTCCGCCGCGGGCGGGAGGATGCGGCGCTGGAGCGGTTCTCCTCCGTTTATTCCAACTGCGGCTTCATCGGCATACCCCTGATAAACGGCCTCTTCGGCAGTGAGGGCGTGCTGTACCTTACGGCCTATGTCACCCTCTTCAACCTGCTGGTCTGGACCCACGGGCTGATGCAGATGAAAGGCGAGCGGGACTTCTCCGCACTGCTGAAGGCCCTGAGGTCTCCCTCGGTGATCGCCGTGTTTCTGGGGCTCATCTGCTATCTGGCGCAGCTGCGGCTGCCTGCGGTGCCCCTCCAGAGCCTTAGGTACATATCCGACATGAACACTCCCCTTGCAATGATAATCGCCGGGGCCTCCGCCGCCCAGACAAATTTCATCAAGGCCTTCAAAAATTCGGGGATCTATCTGGTCTGCGCTTTGAAGCTGCTGGTGATACCCCTCATCTGCTGCGCTGTCATAAGCCTTCTCCCCGCTCCGCCGCTGGTGATAACGGTGGTGTCCATCGCCTGCGCCTGCCCCGTGGCAACAACGGGGACCATGTTTGCCATAATGTTTGACCGCAAGCCCCAGCGCTGCGCCGAATTCTTTGCGGTAACAACGGTGCTCAGCGGCCTGACCCTGCCTGTGGTGACCATGGCCGCCTCGGCGCTGGCCGGCTAGAGGCTAGAAGTCAGAGACTAGAGGCTAGAAGCGGGAAAGCTGCTTAACGAAAGGATAAGTTAAAAATGAATTACTGCTTTGCGGATTTTGAATTTACCTGCGGGTATCAGATCACAAGGAACAAAAGCGAGGTGCTGTCGGTGGGGCTGGTGCTCTGTGACGAGCACTTTGAGCTGCTTGGCACCTTCTACCGCACCGCCTGCCCCAACAGGTACCCCAAGCTCACAAAGCAGTGCGTCACCCTGACGAAGCTGGATCAGGACGAGATATACCGCTCTCCCGACAGCGACGCCGTCATGGCAGAGGCGCTGCGCCTGCTGGACAGCTTTGACATCGAGCACATCTGCGTCTGGGGCAACTTTGACATCCCGGGGCTGGAGGCGGACATCCTACAGCACAAGCGCCTGCACCGAGGCAGCGGCAACGTCCGGCGGGTCTGCGACATGGTAAGCGACATCCAGGCGGACCTGACCCGAAAGATGGAGCTTCCTCAGGCCGTGAACATCAAGGAGCTGGCCTCGGCCTTCGGCTACGTCCCCGAGCAGGGCACCTTCCACAACGCCCTCAACGACGCCATGGCCCTCTACACCGTCTGCAAGGCGGTGCTCACCACGGACTTCCACAGCTGCGAGGGCTTCAACGAGATGAAGCGCCTGCGGGAGGAAAAGATAGAGGCCGAGCGCCGGGCCGCCGAGGAGCGTCGCCTGCTGATACAGCGCAAATACCCCTTCTCGGAGGAGGAGCGCCGCCTGATAGACGACCTGAAGCAGAAGCACGAGGGGCGTCGGGTGCAGGACTATATGCGCCTGCGCAGCCGCATAATCACGGCCTTCGAGAGCTACCCCGAGGAGGAGCAGTTCTACGCCCTCACCTTCCCCGCCCGAAAGATCGAATACAAGGTGCTCACCGAGGAGCAGTACACCCAGAAAAACTACCCCAAGAACGTGGAGGTGCGCCTTGTAGAGCGCCTGCCCAAGGACGACAAGGTATACATACGCATTGAGCGGAATTTGTAAGGATCCCTCCGTCACGCCTCGCGTGTCGCCTCCTATGGTTGCTTTGATACCATATTCATGGGAGGTTCTGGAGTGGTCACACATGGTTTTTTGTTTACGCTCAACGGCCTCCCCTGAAAGGGGAGGTGCCCCGAAGGGGCGGAGGGGTTATACAGGAAGGAGCAGGAAAATGTCTGACGGCTACATAATGGACCTGCGGAAGGTCGTGGGACACCGCACCCTGATACAGGCGGCGGCCAGCGTTATCATCATGGACCGCGAGGGTCGGGTGCTGCTGGGAAAAAGGTCCGACAACGGCTTCTGGGGCTACTCGGGAGGCTCGCTGGAGATAGACGAGCGGGTGGAGGACTGCGCCCGCCGAGAGCTGCTGGAGGAGATGGGCCTGACTGCAAATAGCCTTGAATTCTTCATGGTGAACTCGGGGCCCGAGGCCCACTACGTCTACCCCAACGGCGACGAGGTCTCGAACGTTGAGATCATCTACCTCTGCCGCGACTACAGCGGCGAGCCCCGCATGGCGGACGGCGAGATGACAGAGCTAAGGTTTTTCAGCCTCGACGACCTGCCGCCGATCTCGCCCCCCATCCGCCCGGCGATGGAGAGGCTTGTCAATGCACAATTCACAATGCACAATGCACAATGAATGTGCCGCCTGCGGCGGGATCTTGCCGCGAAGCGGGTAAATTTGCAATGCACTATCGTGCTTATTTTTCATTTGTGCGTTTGAGCCTGAATTGTACTCTCTTCCACCATCTACGACGGCCGAATGGCCATAATGTGCGCGCAGCGCACACCATAATTGTGCATTGTGCATTGTGCATTGTGCATTAGAATGCATTGTGCATTGTGCATTGAAAAAACGGAGGAAAATAACATGGATATAAACAAGATGCTTGCCGAGGAGTTCGGGCTCAGGAGGGAGCAGATAGACAATACCGTCGCCCTTATCGACGACGACAAGACCATCCCCTTTATCGCCCGCTACCGCAAGGAGGTCACGGGGTCACTGGACGACCAGACCCTGAGGCTCATTTTTGAGCGGCTAAACTATCTTCGGAACCTTGAAAAGCGCAAGGAGGAGGTAACTGCCGCCATCACCGAGCAGGGCAAGATGACCCCCGAGCTGGCAGAGGCCATCGACAAGGCCACCGTGCTGGTGGAGGTGGAGGACATCTACCGACCCTTCAAGCAGAAGCGCCGCACCCGCGCCTCGGTGGCCAAGGAAAAGGGCCTTGAGCCTCTGGCGGAGCTGATACTGGCGCAGGAAAAGGCCGCCGACCCCCGAGCCGCCGCCGAGGGCTATGTGGACGAGGAAAAGGGCGTTGCCGGCGCCGACGAGGCCATTCAGGGGGCTCTGGATATAATCGCCGAGCAGGTCTCCGACGACGCAGACCTGAGGAAGGAGCTTAGGGCCTATTTTGAGCGCAGCGCGGTGCTCAGCTCCAAGGGCGCCAAGGATGCCGAGAGCAGCGTCTACGACAACTACTACGACTTCTCCGAGGGAGTGGCTAAGATCGCGGGACACCGTGTGCTCGCCATCGACCGTGGCGAGAGAGAGGAAAAGCTGAAGGTCAGCGTCACCGTCCCCGAGGGGGCGGGAGAGGCCTTTTGCATAAGGAAATACCTAAAGGGCAAGTCCCCCTGCGCCGAGCTCATAAGCGAGGCCTGCTCCGACGGCTACAAGCGGCTCATCTACCCCTCCATCGAGCGGGAGATACGCTCGATGCTCTCGGAGAGGGCGCAGGAGGGGGCCATCAAGGTCTTCAAGGAGAACCTGCGCCAGCTGCTGATGCAGCCCCCCGTTAAGGGGACCATCACCCTCGGCCTGGACCCCGGCTACGCCCACGGCTGCAAGCTGGCAGTCACCGACGAGACAGGCAAGGTGCTGGACACGGGCATAGTTTACATCAACACCCCCGCCCAGGCCGCAAAGGCCAAGCAGGGCCTTATCAGGATGATAGAGAAAAACGGCGTCAACACCGTCTCCATCGGCAACGGCACTGCCTCCCGTGAGAGCGAGCAGCTGGTGGCGGAGATCGTTCGGGAGCTAAAGCGCAAGGTAAGCTACATGGTGGTATCCGAGGCAGGGGCCTCGGTCTACTCGGCCTCAAAGCTGGCCGCCGAGGAGTTCCCCGACTACGACGTTTCCCTGCGGTCTGCGGTGTCCATTGCCCGCAGATTACAGGACCCGCTGGCAGAGCTGGTGAAGATCGACCCCAAGGCCATCGGCGTGGGCCAGTACCAGCACGATATGCCCCCCAAGCGCATGGACGAGGCCCTTTCGGGCGTCGTTGAGGACTGCGTCAACAGCGTGGGCGTGGACCTGAACACCGCCTCCTACTCCCTGCTGTCCTACATTGCGGGGATAAACTCGGGCGTTGCCAAAAACATAGTGGCCTACAGAGAGCAGAACGGCGCCTTCACGGACCGCCGCCAGCTGCTGAAGGTGCCGAAGCTGGGCGCCAAGGCCTTTGAGCAGTGCGCGGGCTTCCTCAGAGTTCGGGGCGGCAAAGACCCGCTGGACAACACCGCCGTTCACCCCGAGTCCTACAAGGCCGCCAAGGAGCTGCTTGAAAAGTGCGGCTACAGCCTTGCGGACGTGGGCGGGCTCTCGGACCTCTCGGACAGGTGCGCGGGGCTTGGTATGAAGAAGCTTGCCGAGGAGCTTGGCACAGGCGTGCCGACCCTTAAAGACATCATCGCAGAGCTGCAAAAGCCCGGCCGCGACCCCCGTGACGAGCTGCCGCCTCCGCTGATGCGCAGCGGCGACGTGATGGAGCTAAAGGACCTTAAAGAGGGCATGGAGCTCATGGGCACCGTGCGCAACGTCATCGACTTCGGCGCCTTTGTGGACATCGGCGTCCACGAGGACGGGCTGGTGCACATTTCCCAGCTCAGCGACAAATTTGTCAAGCACCCGCTGGACGTTGTGAAGGTGGGTCAGGTAGTTAAGGTCCGCGTGCTCAGCGTTGACCTGAAAAAGAACAGGATATCACTTACGATGAAAAGTAAGTAAAACCCGAACTCGCCGGAATCCAAGGGGCGGCGTTAGCCCCTTGGCAGGGTCTTTAGGGGCAGAGCCCCTAAATCGCCGACCGCAGTCGGCGAAACCCCTTTAAGTTGCGGCACCGCCGCAATAAGGCGCTGCACCAAGACACAGTAGTGCGGCTATCCCAAAGACCCGCTCTATCCCGAGTGGAGCCACCAAATGCAGCGCCGAGAAATGTCCCCTCCCGCACTCTCAGGAAAGAGCGAAGCGATTTTCCGTGCGTAGAACAGCGAGTTTCCGGCTTGTTTTTGTGCGCTTGATCAAGCATTAAAATCTATAAACCCATCAGAAAGGAGAAAACATAACTATGACCAGAACACGATTTGCGCCGAGCCCCACGGGCTATATGCACGTCGGGAACCTGCGCACCGCCCTCTATGCCTACCTTACCGCAAGGCACGACGGCGGAAAATTCATCCTGAGGATAGAGGACACGGACCGCGAGCGCTATGTTGAGGGCGCGGTGGACGTGATCTATAACACCCTGAAGGAAAACGGCATGACATGGGACGAGGGCCCCGATGTGGGCGGCGACTTCGGCCCCTATGTACAGAGCGAGAGGATGGGGATGTTCAAGGGCTACGCCGAGGAGCTGGTGGAAAAGGGCATGGCCTACCGCTGCTTCTGCACCGAGGAGCGCCTTGCAGAGCTGCACGAGCAGCAGAAGGCCGCCGGAGAAGCCGTTGGACACTACGACAGGCGCTGCCGCTGCCTCTCCTGCGAGGAGATACAGAAGCACCTTGACGCGGGGGACCCCTACGTCATCCGCCAGAAGATGCCCACCGAGGGCGTCACGGCCTTCGACGACATCATCTACGGCCACATCGAAGTGCAGAACGCCGAGCTGGAGGACCAGATACTGATCAAGACCGACGGGATGCCTACCTATAACTTTGCAAACGTGGTGGACGACCACCTGATGCAGATAAGCCACGTTATCCGCGGCTCCGAGTATCTTTCCAGCACCCCCAAGTATCAGCTGCTTTATCAGGCCTTTGGCTGGCAGGTGCCTGTGTACATCCACTGCCCGCCTGTAATGAAGGACGAGCACAACAAGCTCTCGAAGCGCAACGGCGACGCCAGCTATCAGGACCTTGTGGCTCAGGGGTATCTCAGTGAGGCGGTGCTAAACTACCTGCTGCTGCTGGGCTGGAGCCCCAAGGGCGAGGAGGAGATCTTCTCCCTTGCGGACATGATAAGCATCTGGGACCCCGCAAGGATAAACAAGTCCCCCGCCATCTTTGATATCGTCAAGCTGCGGGCCATCAACGCCGCCCACATCAGCCGTATGTCGGACGAGGAGTTCACCAGGGCCGCAGAGCCATGGATAAGGAAGGTAGTGCAGAGCGACATCGACCTTGACCTGCTGTGCCGCAACCTGAAGCCCCGGTGCGAGATACTCAGCGACATCCCCGAGCGGGTGGCCTTCATCGACAATATGCCCGAGGCCATCGACCCCGAGCTTTACAAAAACAAGAAGTTCAAGACCGACGCTGACACCGCCCTCACGGCCCTGAAAGCCCTCGAGCCCGCCCTGACGGCCGTCACCGACTGGACCAAGGACAATATCTACGAGGCCTGCCTCACCGTGGCAGGACAGCTGGAGGTCAAGAACGGCTGGCTGCTCTATCCCCTGGGTATCGCCCTTTCGGGCCAGCGCTCAACCCCCGGCGGCGGCACGGACATCGCGGCCATCATCGGAAGGGAGAAGACCCTCGAGAGGGTGAGAAGGGCTATTGGCTGAACCCCTCCGACTTGCCTTCGGCAAGCCACCTCCCCTTTCAGGGGAGGCAAAGTCCTGACCGCACGCCCCGTTGTTACACTTTTTATCACAAAAACCACGGCCCATCTGTCATAATGTTCAGAGCGACAAGCTCAATGGTATTGCAATATGGAGAAAGAGCTGTTCACAGGATATAATAAAAAGCTAACAGAGTCAGCTAAAGAATTAAGGAAGAACATGACAAAGCAAGAGAGAAAGCTTTGGTATGAATTTCTTGTGTCTTATCCTGTGAAATTCTACCGTCAGAGGCCAATAGATAAGTATATTGCTGATTTCTACTGTTCAAAGGCGAAGCTTGTAATTGAATTAGACGGCTCTCAGCATTATACTGAGGAAGGCTTGGAGTACGACAGCATACGAACAGAAATACTTGAGCTCTACGGATTGAAAGTTATTCGGTTCAGAAATTACGAGATCGAGCATGATTTCGATGCAGTCTGCAAAAAGATCGATCATTATTGCAAGCAGCAAATTGAGCGGTCAGCAGCTAAAAGCCTCCCCTGAAAGGGGAGGTGGCACGCGAAGCGTGACGGAGGGGTTTACAAAAAATTAATATTCCCCCATTGACAAAAGCACCACAGTTGAGTATAATTAAATTGTACACAATTTGATTTTGCGGAGGGGAATATGGATAACGAGAACAACACAGGCGGCGCCTATGACTGCCTGAAGATCGAGAACCAGCTGTGCTTCCCGCTTTACGCCGCCTCTAAGGAGGTAATAAAGCGCTACAGGCCGTTCCTCGACAAGCTGGAGCTCACCTACACTCAGTATCTGGCCATGATGGTCTTCTGGGAGCAGAAGAGCATAAGCGTCAAGGAGCTGGGGCAGAAGCTCTATCTGGACAGCGGCACGCTTACACCCGTGCTAAAGCATCTGGAACAAAAGGAGTACATCACCCGCAGCCGCAGCCGCGAGGACGAGCGGGTGCTGGTGGCAGAGATAACCGAAAAGGGAGAGCGCCTGCGGGACAAGGCCGTAGAGGTGCCCGCGCAGATGGCCTGCTGCATAAGGCTGGAGCCCCAGGAGGCCGCAGAGCTCTACCGGCTGCTCTATAAGCTGCTGGGGAATTTTGAAGGATAGGCTTTCCGCCCCCCCGAGGAGCAAAGGCAAGACCAAGTATAAAAAACCGGCGGAAAAATGGTGACCGCACGGCAGAGGAGAAATATATTTTCCGCCCCCGAGAGCGAGGGCAGACCCAAGCATAAAAATCGGCGGAAAATGGTATCTCCCCCCCCCGCAGGGGAGAATACCTTTTTCCGCACACCCCGAGCCGCCGCAGGCGGCGAGGGAAATAAACCGAGAAGAAACAAATAATGTTAGGAGTAAAGAACATGGACAAGGAATTTTTTAACGAGGTATACCGCCACTCGCTGGCTCACGTCATGGCAAAGGCCGTGATCGAACTCTACGGCAAGGAGGTGCAGTACGCCATAGGCCCCCAGATATCGGACGGCTTCTACTACGACTTCCTGCTGCCCGAGAACGTTAAGATATCTACCGAGGACTTCCCGAAGATCGAGCAGAAGATGAAGGAGATAATGAAGCGGGGCGAAAGCTGGACAAGGCGCGAGATATCCAAGGCCGAGGGCCTGGAGATATTCAAGGATCAGGAGTTCAAGAAGCGCATAATCAGCGACCTGCCCGAGGACGCCGTCATCACCACCTACAACACAGGCGACGACTTCATCGACCTCTGCCGCGGACCTCACGTTGACAATTCCCGAGAGCTGCTTTCGGCAGCCTTCGAGCTCAGGGCCGTTTCCGGCGCCTACTGGCGGGGCGACGAAAGACAGGAGAGCCTCACAAGGCTCTATGCCTACGCCTTTACCGATAAGAACGCCCTCAAGGCCCACAAGGCCCTCATCAAGGAGGCCATGGAGCGGGACCACAAGAAGCTTGGCCCCCAGCTGGACCTCTTCATGTTCAACGAGACCGCTCAGGGAATGCCCTACTGGCTGCCCCGCGGCTGGAAGCTCTTCAACACCCTGCTGGATTATTGGAGAGGCATCCACGAGGTACACGGCTACCACGAGATCTCGGCACCTATCATCAATAACAAGAAGCTCTGGCTCATCTCGGGCCACTGGGCTCATTATGTGAACAATATGTTCATCTTCCCCGGCGAGGACGGCACCATCGAGGCCCCCGACACCATGGCCGCCAAGCCCATGAACTGCCCCAACGCCATGCTGACCTACAAGCGGAAGGTACACTCCTACCGCGACCTGCCCATCCGCCTCTCGGAGACGGACGTGGTGCACCGCAAGGAAAAGACGGGCCAGCTCAACGGCCTCTTCCGCGTCCAGATGTTCAGGCAGGACGACGACCACACCTTTGTGATGGAAAGCCAGATCGAGAACGAGATAGATGACATCCTCTCCATCGCCGACGAGATCTACTCCACCTTCGGCCTTACCTACCGCGCCGAGCTCTCTACCCGCCCCGAGGACTTCATGGGAGACATCGAGCTCTGGAACGACGCCGAGGCCGCCCTCAAGCGCATTCTGGACAAGAAATACGGCGAGGGCAACTACGAGATAAACGAGGGCGACGGAGCCTTCTACGGCCCGAAGATAGACCTTCAGATCAAAGACGCCCTGGGCCGCGAGTGGCAGTGCGGCACCGTTCAGCTGGACTTCCAGCTGCCCCGCAACTTTGAGCTGAGCTACAAGGCCAGCGACGGCACCGACAAGATACCCGTTGTCATCCACCGCGCCATCTTCGGCTCCCTCGAGCGCTTCATAGGCATCATTATCGAGAACTTCAAGGGCGCCTTCCCCTTCTGGCTGTCGCCCTATCAGGTGGGCATCGTGCCCATCAGGCCCGAGCATAACGAGTACGCCCAAAAGGTAGCTTCGCTGCTTGCCAAGAACCACATCCGCTTCGAGGCCGACTACGCCGACAAGAACATGAAGGAAAAGATCAAGTACTTCAAGACCTACAAGACCCCCTACACCATCGTCCTCGGCGACCGCGAGGCGGCGGAGAACACGGTCTCCATAAACATCCGCGGCACCGCAAAGCAGCTGCAGAACGTGCCTCTTGACAAGTTTATCGAGCTGTGCCGCACCATGAACGACGAGCACTCCCTTGAGCTCATCACAGAGCTGGACGAGGCCGCCAAATGATAAAATGTCCATAATCACTGCCATGTGTATCCCGCCCCCGGGGTACACATGCTCTGTATATGGAGAAATATTTGACTATTTGCATACGACCACGACCCCGAAGACGAGCGAAAACTCGGCGGAACAATGGTATATCTCCCCCCGTACCGCGAGGGAGCCCGTGCGCGCCAGCACATGAGGTGATTTTTATGTTTGACATCCAAGAATACATGGCAGAGGGCGTGGAGCGCATCGTCTCCGAGGCGCTGAAGGCCACGCTTTCAAACCCAAGAGAGAGCGCCTTTATGCTCAGCTTTGCGGCGGCCTCGAGACGGGCCACCAAGCTTCGGAAAAAGCAGGAGGCCGAGGGAATGCACGTCCCGCCCTTCCTCATCGCCAGCATAACCTCCAGCTGCAACCTGCACTGCGCGGGCTGCTACGCCAGAGCCAACAGTATCTGCTCCGACGAGGCCCCTGCCAAGCAGCTCTCGGCAGAGGAGTGGGGAGAGATCTTCTCTCAGGCACAGGACATGGGCATAAGCTTTATCCTGCTGGCGGGGGGCGAGCCCTGCCTGCGGCGGGACGTCATCACAGCGGCAGGAGGCTGCAAGAACATCCTCTTCCCCATCTTCACCAACGGCACCTTCCTGGACGAGAAGTATTTTGACCTGCTGGACCGCTGCCGCAACCTTGTGCCTATCATGAGCATCGAGGGCGGCCGCGAGACCACCGACGCCCGCAGAGGCAGCGGCGTCTACGACAGGCTGGAGAAAAACATGGAGCGCCTGCGCTCGGAGGGGCTCATCTTCGGCGCCTCGGTAACGGTGACGAAGGAAAATCTGTCAGAGGTCACGGACACCGCCTTCACCGACAGCCTTGCAAAAAAGGGCTGCAAGGCCGTGATCTACGTTGAATACGTCCCCACCGACGGCAGCAGCGGCCTTGCCCCGGACGACAGCGACCGAGAGCGCCTTGCCTCCGCCATCGAGGCCCTGCGAAAGCGCACCGATATGCTCTACATCTCCTTCCCCGGGGACGAAAAGAGCTCCGGCGGCTGCCTTGCGGCGGGCAGAGGCTTCTTCCACATCAACCCCTCGGGCGGCGCCGAGCCCTGCCCCTTCTCCCCCTTCTCGGACATAAACGTCAGGGACGTGAAGCTCTCGGGCGCCCTCCAAAGCAGTCTTTTCACCCTCATCAACGCGGGCGGCCTGCTGAACGACGACCACGAGGGCGGCTGCGTGCTCTATGAAAAGCGCCGCGAAGTCGAGGCGCTTTTAGAGGTTAGAGGTTAGAAGATTTTTAGAGATAGGAAGATCTTAGAGGCTGGAAAATCGTCCGCGCAGCGGACAAATATTTCGCCGAAGGCGCACCGTGTCTAACCTCTCACCTCTGACCTCTTTCGCACAGAATTAAGAAACAACAAACGAGGTAGTAACAATGGACAGAACAAAGGAAATAGTAAAGGTCAGCTACAAGGGCATCGCAGTCAATGTGCTGCTGGTGGTGTTCAAGGCCATCGTGGGCTTTGCGGCGGGGTCCATCTCCGTCATTCTGGACGCCGTTAACAACCTGAGCGACGCCCTGTCCTCGGTGATAACCATCGTCGGGACGAAGCTGGCAGGCCGCGGCCCCGACAGAGAGCACCCCTACGGCCACGGCAGGATAGAATACATCACCTCTCTGGTGATAGCCCTCATCGTGCTGATAGCGGGCGTTACCTCCCTGCGGGAGGCCGTCGGAAAGATGATCAAGCCCACAGCGGCAGAGTTCACGGTGGTGTCTGTCATCATCATCGCGGCAGGTGTGCTGGTGAAGTTCTTCCTTGGGCGCTACTTCTCGGCAATGGGCAAGAAGCTTGACTCGGGCTCCCTCAAGGCCTCGGGCAAGGACGCCTCCTTCGACGCCGTCATCTCCTCGGCTACGCTGGTGTCGGCAATAATCACCATGACTCTGGGCCTGAACATCGAGGGCTGGCTGGGCGCCGTCATCTCCCTGTTCATCATCAAGGCGGGCATCGAGATAATCACCGAGACGCTGGACAACATCATCGGCGTGCGCACGGACAAGGAGCTCTCCACGGGCATCAAGGAGCGGATAAACTCCTTCCCCCAGGTCCACGGCAGCCACGACCTGATACTCCACAGCTACGGCCCCTCGGAGACTCTGGGCTCGGTACACATCGAGGTAGACGACAGCATGACCGCCGCCCAGATCGACGAGCTGAGCCGCTGCCTCACGGCGGAGGTGTACAAGGAATACTCGGTTTACCTGACCATCGGCATCTACGCCACCAACACCTCGGACGAGGTGAGCTCCCGCATCCGCCAGCGCCTGACTGAGCTTGTGAAGGCTGACCCGCTGATAATCGAGATGCACGGCTTTTACGTTGACAAGGATAAGCAGACCGTGACCTTCGACCTGATCTACAGCTACGACGAGAAGGACCCAAGGGCGGCCGTCGAGCGCCTGCGCACCACCCTGACAAAGGAATTCCCGGGCTTCACCTTCTTCCCGAATTTGGACCGGGATTTCAGCGATTAATTCTGCTCGGTGGCAGATAATATCTTTATAGATAATATCTTTATAGATAATATCTCTTAATAATATAAATATAAATAATATCTTATAGATAATATCTTATAGATAATATCTATGATATAATAATTATGA
>JAFVAN010000041.1 GCA_017480485.1 Ruminococcus sp.
AACCTCAGGGAAGGAGGGGGCCCGCCCCCTTTTGCGCGCAAGCGTTTTAGGGGCCCCTCCGTCCCTGTGGTTCCTCCCTCGCAACAAGCGCAGACCCAGCGACCAACACAAAGAAAAAAAGAGAAGCAGAAGACAGGGGGAGGCCAAAAGAAACCCCTCCGCCCCTGTGGTTCCTCCCTCGCAACAAGCGCAGATGCGGCGCAACCCACAAAGAAAAAAAGAGAAGCAGAAGACAGGGGGAGGCCAAAAGAAACCCCTCCGTCCCTGTGGTTCCTCCCTCGCAACAAGCGCAGATGCGGCGACCACCACAAAGAAAAAAAGAGAAGCAGAAGCCCCAACAGCACAACAAAACGCCCCCACCCAAGCCGGACGGGGGCAAAAAATCTATCAAGCTTCACACGCAGGGGAAATCAGTCCTCCAGCGCCTTGCGCTTCTTCTCGTTCTTCTCAGCCACCGAAAGCCGCGCAAAGTAGCTCCAGCAAAGACCGGCGCAAATGTAGAAGAAGGGGCTGCTGGTCAGGGCGCTGATGTTGAAGAAGGCCTGCACCATGTAGGCTGTCACCGCCGCCATGGCCGCAGCTGCCGCCCAGTTGACCTCCCGCCTTACAAACAGCGCAAGAGCGCGGAAGCCCTTCACTACCGTTATCAGCAGGAAGACCACATAGAGCCCAAGGGTTATCCAGCCGCGCTGTACCGCAATGTCGATGTACTCGTTGTAGCTGCGGTCGATGACGGCGCCCAGCTCCTGCATCTTGCCAAGATTGTCGGGGCCTGTGCCAAGCAGAGGGTCGTCCTCAGAGAAATACAGACCGTCGTCCCACATATAGGGGTAAACCCACATACTGTCGTCCTCGCGGCGGAAGACCATCAGCATACGCTCGCTGTCCTGCCTGATTACGTACTCGTCCTCCAGCTTCACAGCGCCCGCAAGGTGCATTATCACGCCCGTGCCGACCACCGCCACAAGGCCGATGCAGCCGAGCAGGAGCACTCTCCTTGCAGGAGCGAGGGCCTCGGAGCCCTCCTCTGCCTTGGCACCCTTGTTCTTGGCGGCATATACGATGGCGATAACGAACACCACCACAGCCGCAGTCCCAAGGCCTATGAGAGCGGTGGTGGTCCTTGTGAGGATACCCGCAACGGTCATAACGACGGTGCTGCAGCCGCTGAGGCACTTGTAGAGGGGCTTCTCCGCAAAGATGAAGGCCGCCAGTGCCACCGCAAGGCTCACCGTCAACAGGGCCGCAAGAGCGTGGGGCGTCATTGCAAGGCCGTTGGCCGCAGGGATGTCTACCTCCTCGGAGGTCGCCATGTTGAAAAACGAGGGCTTCGAGAGAGTGTTGAACCAGTTGGGTATCTTGCCCCTCAGGGCAGGCACGGTCTGGAGGATGCCGATAACGGCGTTGACAGCGCCTATGCCTATTATGGTGCCGCAAAGCCTTGTGCGCCAGTTATCCGCAACCACGGTGAAGGCCGCCGCAAAGAAGCCGTAATAGCCGATGAGGGTTATAAAGCCCTCGGCCCTGTCCTGATAGCCCGTGAAGGCGTAGAGCAGCTCGTCGGCGGTCAGGGACGAGATCAGGCTCATGATCATGACGCCGCCAAGCCACAGCAGAGCCTTGTTGTCTGCCAGCTTGTACTGGTTCTTCATCTTGCCGATCATGAAAACGCAGAGGCCAAGAAGGCCGATGCCGAACATTGCCACCGAGGCCCAGTAGATGACCTTCTCGCTGACGTAGTGCTTCAGCACTATCTCGGTGCCGATGACAGGCTCTGTGTAGTCGATGACGTTTTTGGTGAGGTAATAGGGTATTGCCACGGCCTCAATGATTATCATTGCGATGATGCAGTAGAGGGCGCAGAGCTTTTTTGTGCCCGCATCCGTAAGGTTCATGATGAAGTCCGTCTTTTCGGAGGAACCGAACAGGTGCTTTCTTTGGGTCTTTCTATCCGCCATAGTAATTTCTCCTTACTGGGGTGTTTTTTCCCGCACAGAGGGACATTTGATCAAGGCTTTTAGCAGAAAAAAAGCGGAGCGCAATCAACGCTCCGCCTTTCATCAATGCTACATTGATCATTTTGCGTATTCGACTACCCTGCTCTCGCGGATCAGGTTTACCTTGATCTGGCCGGGGTAATCCATTTCATCTTCAATTCTCTTTGCTATCTCTCTTGCAACGAGCACCATCTTTTCGTCGTTTATCTTCTCGGGCTGGATCATTATCCTTACCTCGCGGCCCGCCTGGATAGCGAACGATTTTTCAACGCCGTCGTAAGAGGTGCATATTTCCTCAAGCTTTTGCAGGCGCTTGATGTAGTTCTCATAGTTCTCGCTTCTTGCTCCCGGTCTTGCGGCAGAGATAGCGTCTGCTGCCTGTACCAGTGCTGCAACGACTGTCCTTGTCTCAACGTCGCCGTGGTGTGCCTCGATGGCGTGGAGCACCTCGGCGTTCTCCTTGTACTTCTTACATACATCTACGCCGATCTGGACGTGAGAGCCCTCGATCTCATAGCTGAGCGCCTTGCCGATATCGTGGAGCAGTCCCGCTCTTCTTGCAAGCGCTGCGTCTACGCCCAGCTCAGAGGCCATCATCCCTGCAAGATGGGCGACCTCGATAGAGTGGTTAAGGACGTTCTGGCGGTAGCTTGTTCTGTAGTGCAGGCGGCCCAGCAGCTTCACCAGCTCGTGGTTAAGCCCGTGGACATTGCACTCGAGAACGGCTCTCTGGCCCTCCTGCTTGATCTTGTACTCGACCTCGGCTCTGGCCTTGTCCACCATCTCCTCGATGCGGGTGGGATGGATGCGGCCGTCCTGGATGAGCTTTTCAAGAGCGATGCGGGCGATCTCCCTTCTCACCTGATCGAAGCACGAGAGCGTGATAGCCTCGGGCGTGTCGTCGATGATGAGGTCAACGCCTGTAAGGGTCTCGATGGTGCGGATGTTGCGTCCCTCGCGGCCGATGATCCTGCCCTTCATGTCGTCATTAGGCAGCGGCACAACGGAAACGGCGGTCTCGGAGACCTGATCTGCAGCACAGCGCGCGATCGCCAGCGAGATATACTGTCTTGCTTTAGCCTCGCACTCGTCCTTGATCTGCGCCTCATAGGCGTTGATCTTGACGGCCTTCTCGTGAACGAGCTCTCCCTCGAGGTTCGAGAGCAGATACTCCTTCGCCTGTTCCTTGGTGAATTCGGAGATCTTTTCCAGCATATCCAGCTGAGAGTTCTTTATCCTCTCCGCCTCGGCGACCTTTTCGTCTGCCGATTTCAGCTTTGCCTGAAGGGCCTCCTCCTTCTTTTCAAGGTTGTCCAGCTTCTTGTCGATAGATTCTTCCTTCTGGTTGATCCTGCGCTCCTGTCTTGAGACTTCGATGCGTCTGTCCTTGAGCTCCTTTTCCGTTTCCTGGCGGGACTTGTGGATCTCGTCCTTCGCCTCAACGAGGGCTTCCTTCTTCAAGGTCTCTGCATTCTTTTTTGCGTCCTCAATAATGCGCTCGGCTTCCTTCTCTGCAGAGCCAATGGCGGCCTCGGCAGTTTTCTGCCTGTCAGCCTGACCCTTCTTGTAGAATATGAAACCGCTCACGAAAGCACCAACGACAAGAGTTGCTACAGCGATGGCTATAGCGATTCCTATACCTATCATGTATAGCTTTCCTCCTTCTCGTTTGTCTGTCGGTCCGACCGAGGCAAAAAGCACACAGCCGCGCCGACATAATATGAAATTGTAAAGATACAGTTAGCAAAAATAATTCTATAATAAGGCACCTTCAGCGCTGCCGAAGCTTACAAGTCCAAAATTTGGCCCCGTTGTGCCAATATAAAAAACATTTATGCATAGTAATATTGTATAACAATTCTGCACAAATGTCAAGCATAAATTTGTATAATTTATAAAATAGTAAAAAAATCTTTTTTGCTGTTTTATCACTATGTCATTTTTTAACATATATCAAAGGTCAAAGGCCCCCGACGCACCCCCGAAGCCCCGCCCGCGAGGGAGCTCCCGAACTTCACACAGTAGTAAACGAGCTTGCGAGTGCTCCCGCGACTTGCCCAGGCGGGGCACCGCCCGCGACTTGCCCAGGCGGGGCACCGCCCTATTGACAATTTCTAAAAGCGGTGGTAAACTTTATATAGCTGCTGTTGACGACAGCATATCAGGCGGTAAAAAGTATCTCCCCCGCAGGGAGAAAATTACTGTTTCCGCATTCCCCGAACCGCCCACGGCGGCAAGGGCAGCAATTATCGGAGGTTGACCATGAGGAAGGCTTTGGGCGTCATCTGCTTCGTGCTCTCGCTGGCAGCAGAGGGCGGAGCGGGATATGTGACATATCTGACATACAAGCAGCGCATCTCCTACGAGTACGGGATGCTGGGCTTCATACCCGTGTTCATCGTGTCCTATTGGTTCGGCACGTTTTTCACGCAGCTGCTGTCCCCCAAGGAGGGCGGCCTGCTGATAGACAGGCGGGCCTACAAGGCCCTGAGCTGGGTCCAGACCCTCGGCTCCGTGGCGCTCATCGGCTTCTGGGCCTATCTGATATACTCCCGGTCACTGTACCTGCAATTCTGAGGCTTCGGCCTCTTTTTTTGTGCCTGCTCCCGCCTTGTGCTGCCCCCTTCTGCGCTTCGGGGGCTTCGTGGCGTCTGCGTAGCTTTCTGGGGGGAAACCTTTCTGAAGAAAGGTTATCCCCCCAGACCACCCTTCCAAAGACTTTTAGCGAATTTTTGGCGAGGGCGTCTGCGACCCCGGAAAATAGCAGAGACCTTAAAGTCTGATGCACCCAAGGCAAACTCAGGCGCCCTCGCCAAAAATCATTAAAAGTTTTAGTGAGGGGGTTTGGGGGATGACCCTTTTTCAAAAGGGTCTCCCCCAAAAGGCCATGTAAACAGCACAATGTCCCCGAGGCGCAGAAGGGGGGCAGCACAGGGTGGGAGAGACACAAAAAAACTGCGCCCCGAAGGACGCAGTTTTAGGTTTTCTTATTAGCCCTTTACAGCACCGAGAGCGATACCGCGGATGATGTACTTGGACAGAGCCAGGTAAACAACTACAACAGGCAGGATAGCGAGAACCATAAAGAGGTTCATAAGTCCTGCGTTGGCGGCCATCGGGTTGGTGTCTATGTTTGCTCTCATCATCTGCAATACAAGAGGAATGGTCTTCTTGTCGCGAGAATCGAGGATCAACTGAGGCATGAAGAGGTTGTTCCACGCGGATACGAAGCAGAAGATACCCTGTACAGCGAAGGCGGGCTTGAGGATAGGCAGAACGATCGAGTTGAAGGTCCTGAACTCTCCGCAGCCGTCGATACGGGCTGCCTCAACAATTTCCAGCGGCAGGGACGAGGCCATATACTGGATCATGAAGAAGTATACGCCCGGGGCCGCAACAGCGGGAACGATGAGAGGGATGTAGCTGTCGAGCAGGCCGTTGTTTCCGAAAACGGTCATGTTCTTGAGCATTCTGTAGAAACCGATCGCAGCAGACTGTGTAGGAACCATCATAACGATGAGTATGAAGGTATGAGCAGCCTTCTTGATGCGGAAGTCGTAAACGTGGATAGCGTATGCGGTAAGAGCAGAGAAGTAAACCGAAAGGATAGTTACGCAAACGGAGATGAACACGCTGTTGAGGAACGAGCGGATAACACTTCCGTAGGTATTCTCGGTGTCCTTATCGAACAGAGTTTTCAGGTTGGTGCCAAGGTAGCCCTCGGGAACGAACTTGATGCCGCTCTGAACCTTACCACGGGTCGCGTTGATTATCAGCAGATAGAACGGAAGAAGAGAAACTATAACAAGCAGTACCAGGACGGTGTATGCTATGATCCTTCTTATAAGCAGCTTTGTACGGTCATCAGTCTGACCGGCAATGCCTTCAATTCTTGGCATAAGACATAACCTCCTTTATTACTTCTTTTTCTTTTTCTTCTTACCGTATCTGGTCTTGACGGTGTCATCCTCCATGACCTTGAGGGTGATGAAACCGAGAATAGCCGAAACGATAAATACGAGTACAGAAAGAGCGGAAACCTTGCCGACAGACGAGTTCTTACCGAGCTGGATCTGAGCTACGAGAGTCATCAGTACGCTCTTCGCACCGCCCGACTTACCACCGATGATGTAAGGTACATCGTACATCTGCAGACCGCCTATCATAGAGGTTACTACAACGTAAGCAAAGATAGGCTTGATGAGCGGGATGGTGATGTTCCAGAAGGTCTGGGTCGGGTTAGCGCCGTCGATCTGAGCCGACTCATACAGAGAGGTGTCGATACCCATGATCGAAGCCATGAGGAGGATGGTAGTATTACCGTACCACATCATGAAATTGATGATACCTACTACCGTGCGTGCGCCGCCTGCCTTTTCAAGCATATAAGGATGTCCAAGCAGGATATCCAGAGAGCCGTCTCTTGTAAAGAGGCTGTAGAACAGCAGCGAGAATGCCGACGCCATGATAACGTTTGGCAGATAGATAACTGTTTTAAAGAAGCCCTGCGCCTTGAGCTTGAGTCTGATATCGGTGAACCAAACAGCAAGCAGCAGAGACATTAAGATCTGAGGGATAAAACCGATGATCCAAAGGACCATGGTGTTCTTCAGAGAAGAAACAAAAATACCATTATCTGTGATGACCGACTTGAAGTTATCAAGACCACAGAAGCCGTTGTCAATTATGTTGTCGCCTGCGGGGGCGTCGCCACGAATGCTCTGAACTACGCCCTGGCTGACAGTATAATCAATGAAGCTGTAATAGAAGGTCTGTATCAAGGGGATCAGTGAGAAGATGATATAAACTACGAAAAACGGGATCAGGAATATGTAACCCCACTTAGCATAGCTGATACTCTTTTTTTTCATATGAATATTCACCTACATCTTAAAATATTCGTTGCAAAAATAACAATAAGGGGGCAGGAAATGCCCCCACCCCCTATCGTTATTGAATTGATTGACTACAGATCAACTATTAGTCCATAGTAAGATCGCCATACTGAGTGGTGATCAGGGACTTAAAGTTAGCAAGAGCCTCGTCATAGGTGGAGTTGCCGAGGAAGTAGTCCTTCATAGCGCCCTGGAACTGCTCGTTGCAGCCCTGGTCGTAAGCGGACAGCTTGTTAGTCAGATCGATCTTATCAGCAGCCTCGGTGAGGAGGGACAGATGATCCTGACCGCCAAGGAAGTCGTTCTTGTAACCGCCATCGATGAGCTCCTTGATAGCAGCCTTGTTGTTGGTGTAATCCTGCTCCTTATCAGTGATCTTCTTCATGGTAGCAGTATCGCAGGTCAGCTTCAGCATGATATCGCGGGTGATAGCGATATTGTCGGAGCCGTAGCAGCCGCAGATCCATGTGCCGCCCCAGAAGTAAGCCTGAGGACCGGGGCAAGCTCTCCACTCGCCGTAACCGCCGTTACCAACAGCAGCCTCGCCGCCCTTATCAAGAGCAGTATCAACGGTGTTAGGCAGCAGGGTGAAAGGAATGCCCCATGTGGAGAAGAAGTAACCGAAGGTCTTACCGTCGATCTTCTGGCCGGCCTTCCAAGCATCGTCCCAAAGGGAGGTCTTGTTGTTCCAGCCGTTGTCGGTCCACTTCTTGGTCTGTTCAACCCAAGCAGAGATCTGAGGATCGATAGTGATCTTGCCATCGGTAACCCAAGGAGCAGAAACGTTGTTGGAGAAGCATCTGTAAGTATCAGCGAAACCGGATACCATAGCGATGTCCTTTTCCTTCATCTGAGCAGCAACTGCCTCGAAGTCGTCCCAGTTAGAAATCTTAGCCTGAACCTCAGTAGGATCATCAGTGCCGAGAACGTCTCTTGCATACTTAGCATTGTAGAGGAACAGACCGGGAGTAGCCTGCCAGGAAACACCCTTCAGAGTGCCCTTGCTGTCGGTCATAACGTCCTGGGTGTACTTGTACTGCTGAGAAAGGTCATCCTTGGTCAGACCAACCTCACCGATTACATCCAGAGGAGCGTCGGAGTTAACATACTTCAGAGCGTAGTCAGCCTCAACGAGGAACATATCGATCTTGTCGTCATCAGCTGCTTTGTTCTGAGCTGCAATAGCCTCGTCCAGCTTGGTCTGATATACGCCGCCGTCATTGGTGTTCTCGATCCAGTTAACCTCTACGCCGTCCCAGAGAGCGGTATCTCTCTGATCCCAGTAGTAGGTCTCAAATCTGGACTTGAACTCGGTGTTCCAAACATAGATGTTGTACTTCTTACCGGTGTTAACGAGCTCGTCAACCTTAGCGGGCTCTACGTCAGCGATGCTGTTGTCGCCGCCGTTTGCAGCGGGAGCCTTGGAATCAGCAGTGCTCGAGTCACTGTCGCCGCAGCCAGCCATCATAGTAGCTGCCATGAGAACTGCGCTTGTGCCAGCAAGAATCTTCTTTAACTGTGCCATAATAAATTTCCTCCTTAAATTTGCATTATATTGCTTTTTGCTGCGGTGTTTCCGCAGCTCATTAATGCCTAAAGCTGTTTGACGGAGCCGCCTTCAAGGAAGCTTCCGTTCACGGTTATGACCTCATTAAAGGTCGTTTGTGGATCCTCGATCAGAGAAATGAGTCGATTCGCCGCCGTTGCGCCTATTTTAGGCGTATCCTGCGAATAGGTGGTGAGTCTTGGAGACAACAGCTGCGAGAATGCTATGCCGTCATATCCGACGACTGAAATATCGTCCGGGACCGAGAGGCCCTTGTCCTTTATTGCATTCAGACCGCCCACAGCGGAGTAGTCATCCGGCATAAAGATACAGGTCGGTATTTCTCTGCCCTTCAGCAGCATTTTTGTGAGCTGATAGGTATTATCGGGGTTGCAGTAATCACCTGTGAGCACCCAATCGGGCCTTATCTCTATCCCGTGCGTCTTGCAGCCCTTATAAAAGCCTGCATAGCGCTTTTCGGACACAGCCGATCTTTTGCCCTGTATGTATGCTATCTTGGTGTGGCCGCGGTCCGCGACGTAACCCACAAGCTCCTCCATCCCGCTTTCGTTATTGGAAACGACCGCGGTACGGCAGTCAAATATGTGGTCGATAGTGACGACGGGAATGTCGCCGTTTATGACCTCAAAGACATCCGGTGTTGTGAAATCGGTGCATGCAATAACGATCCCATCGACACTACGGTACTTGCAGTGTTCATACGTTGACATCCTTCTGCCGCCTATGTCCTTATTACTTATGAAAGTAATATCATAGCCGCAGCGTTCAGCCTCCGTCTTGAAGCTGTTGAGCACCTTTGCGAAGAACTCGTGCGTGAGGCCTCTGCCCGCTTCGTCAAGGAACATAACGCCAAGGTTGTACGTTCTGTTCGTTTTCAGAGCGCGCGCTTGAGAGTTTGGGAAATACCCCATCTCTTTTGCTGTGCGGACAAGCCTTTCGCGAGTGGCCTCGCTGACGTCCTTATGACCATTGAGAGCCTTGCTCACTGTTGCAACCGAAACGCCGCAACGGACGGAAATATCCTTCAAAGATACCAACTGTATTTCCGCCTTTCGTCCGATTTAAACGTTTAAGTTCAGCTTAAACCTCAAATCGAAGTGAATTTCAAACGTTTCCGTTAATAAGAATATACATTATTTCTTCTAAAATTTCAAGCGTTTTTGAATTTTTTTATATTCCGTGTAATAAAATATGGGACTTTTCACAGAGTTTTCGCCTAATATTTGTGCAACTTGCCCATGATTATGTCCGCCGTGTAACCGCTGTGTAACATTTTCCCATCTTCCCTTTCGGGAAGGGCCGCCCCTGCGGGGCCATCCGGGCCTTACAGGGGCGGTATACATAATTACCATATATTTCCGACATTTTGACTTTTGGGGTGGTGCAAAATAGACAAATCCATTCACACAACCTTAATATCGGCTTGTTTCAAACGTTTTCGGCGTTTCTTCCCTTATTCGTCCTTCTTGCCAAGCTGCTCCTTGAGCTTGTTCTGCTCCTGCTCCATGAGCTTCATCAGGTCGGCCATGCCTGCGGAGGCATTCTTCTTTTCGCCGCTGAACTTGAGCTCGGCGGGGCGCTTCTTAACGACCTTCTTCTTAGGAGTCTGGAGCTTCATCTCCTCCGCGGGCTCTTCTGATGCGGGGGCCTCGGGGGCGTCGCCGTCGATAAGCTTGGAGGCCTTCTCATAATAGGAAGGATCCACTGCGGGCTTCTGGGCCTCGGGCTCCGGCTCTGGCTGCCGAACGGGAGCGGCCTCAACGGGCTCCTTGGGCTCCTTGGGCTGCTGCTTGGGGGCATACTGCTCGGGATCGGGCTCGGCCTTTACGGGCTGACGGGCGGGAGCTGTCTCCTCCTCGCCTGCGCGGGCCTGCTCGCTGCGCTTTTCCTTATCGTTCTCGCCGCCGAAGAGGAAGTCGTCCAGCTTAACGGGCTCCTCGTCCTTTTCATCCTCGTCCTCGTCGTCATCATCATCGTCGTAATCGTCATCATCGTCGTCGTCATATCTCGAGCGGCTGAAGAGCATGATTATGAGCTCCAGCAGCACGAACAGGAACAGCGGCACAGCGATGCAGGCGATCCTGCCGAATTCGGAGGTGATGAACCTAATGACCTTTCCTGCCGTCAGGTAATAGCTCGAGGCTGTTCCGACGACCTTATCGGTCTTGACCTTATATATCTTCTCGGGCTCCTTGTCCCTGAAGATCGTATACTCCACGGCGCTGAGGTCCGAGCTGGTGGAAACGTCAGCCAGCCAGAACACCGAAGTGCCGACTCCGGGCACCTCCTCGGCAATAACTGCTTTCTTTATGCCGTCGCGGCTTGGTGCGCCGTTGGCGGCGATAACGAGAGCGTCCTTCGGGACCGCGTCGCCCATGGTATTGTCCTTCATGATATACACACTGTAGCCGGCGAGGCTGGGGGTAACGTTCTCGTTCTTGAACACCCTTGACACACCAACGATCACAAGGAGCTCAAGGATTATGAACACGATAAAGAATATTGCAACGCCCTTAGCTGCCGATGACTTTTGTTTAGTTTGGCTCATAAGTTCGATCTACCTGTCCTTCCGTAATTAGTTTCCATAATATTATAGCACACTCTTTTCAAAATTTCAACCGCTTTAGACAAAAATTTAATAATTTTATTTGAAAAAGATATTGACAAAAAAGCGGTATTAGATTATAATAATAAAGTACCGCCCTTGAAAGCGCGAAAAATCGCCTTAGAAGAGAGAAAATATACCTTTTATAATATATATAATAAAGCTCTCTATCAGTCCGATTTTTCACCCCAATGCTCCACGGGCGCCGACATTCATATTTTTCGCTGGTATGGCTCAGTTGGTAGAGCAGCGCATTCGTAATGCGCAGGTCGCCGGTTCGAGTCCGGCTACCAGCTCCACAGAATATCCCGATTTTACGCACTTTGCGTGAAGTCGGGTTTTCTTTTTTGTATTTGGATTTTCCTCCTTGGTCATAGTTTGGTCATAGTGAACAACTTCAAACTGCTTTCGTGCTTGCCGTATCGTCCTGCTTTGCCCTGCCGCCCTTTCTGACCGAGAGCATATTGGAGAGCACATTCGCCGCTTCCTCGTCTGCCTCCGCTACGATATGCAGATACTTGTTTGTGGTCGAGATGTTGCCATGTCCTAAACGTCCCTGCACCTGTTTCAGGCTGACGCCGCCATATAACAGCAGTGTTGCCGACGTGTGCCGAAGGCTGTGGAATTTTCTGTGTTTCAAGCCGTTCTTGGCAAGAAAAGCGCTGAACCATTGTGTTACTGTATCGGGGTGCATCATCGTGCCGTCCCATTGTGTGAACATAAAGTCCTCACCTTTCCATTGGTCTCCGAGTGCCTCGGCTTCGAGGCGTTTTTCTTCTTCAAGCTGATCTATAATTTCTATACAGTCAGCAGGGACGGAGACTGAGCGAGTCTCAAAATCCTTCGGCGGCTTGATAGCTGCGGGCTGTCCTTTCAGCTTGTAAGCTGCTCGTTCAATGGTGATCTTCTTTGTATATCGGTCGATGTCCGAGAATTTGAGAGCTACGAGCTCTCCCCTGCGGGCGCCTGTAATGACTGCAAGCTGTATCAAAGCTTTGTATTGCAATGGTTCATTTTCAAGACAAGCAAGCATCTGAACAGCTTCCTGCTTAGTGAATATTTCAATTTTAGGAGCTGATGCTTTGGGGAGCGTCAGCTTTTTTGAGTCGGCGGGATTTGAGGGAATGAGTTCCAGCTTGACAGCTTGAGTCAGCACAGACTGAACGACAGCAAGATCGCGCTTGATAGTCGCCGGAGAACGGTATTTATTCATATCAACGACCTTCCCTCCTCTGTATCTCTTTGTGCATGGGGTCTCGGCAAGGTACTTGATGAAGTTCTGAATGTGTACAGGGCGTATCGAGGCTAATTTCAGATGTCCGAGCTGAGGATTTACAAGCCTGCTGAGCGTCTGTGAATAATCTTCATAGATAGCTGGCGACAAGACGTCCTTTTTTATGGCGAGATACTGCTTTGTAAACTCCGCAAAGGTCAGGCGCGGGTCATTGCTGACAAGTCCGTTCCTACAGGCTTCCTCAAACTTCACGGCTTGAATATTCAGTTCCTTCTCGACCTGCTTCGGGGTCATACCCGATGAGGGCTTCCAGCTCATGCTCTTCACGATCTGCTTGCCGTTGATGTCAATGCCGCATGACACCTTGATACGGTAACTGTCGCCGCGCTTGGTGATGTTTGCCATTGTATCACGTTCCTTTCATCGTTCATAATCAACGCCCGCGAGTTGTTCGATCATTCGGCGGCGCAAATTCTCAAAATGTCGAATGACAGATATTTCAAGGGCAAATTTGTCACGTTCAAAAGCAATCCGCGTTGTGTCGTCAGCCGTCGGTTCAAAAGCCGCCTGGAGCGCTTTGATATTTGCAAGATCATCGACCACGCCCGCGAAGTCGTCATCTGAAAGCAAGCCATTAAGCGCGTCAAGAGCTGGAGCGCCGCCTGCTTCCTGCTCGTTTTTCGCCTGCTGAATTGTTATCAGAGAGCCGTCTGTCAAGCCAGTGTGTTGATAGATGTATTTGTCGTCGGCGTTCGTTGATTTGAGGTCTGAGCGCCCAAGAAGATAATCAACGGTCGTATTAAAATGGTCAGCTATTATAATCAGCTGACTGATAGACGGACACCGAGAGCCGCCACAATAATATGACACCACGTTCGGAAGAACATCCAGTATTTCCGCCAGCTCTTTTTGACTTGACTCAGAATTGGCAAGTAACGTGTTTATCCTCTCTCCGAGCTTCTTATAAGGTTTCTTTTTGTTATCCATAATCGATCGTTCCTTTCTTGCATAACTGATTTGTTATGTTTACAAAATTACATAACAAAAACCTTGACTCTGTGTTGTTGTTATGCTATAATTCAAGTATAACATATATGTTACGATTTGTCAACAACATTTTTGAAAGAGGTGTAAAAATGAGCGGAGAACCGTCGTAAACGACCGTCAACGACCGATAACGACCGTAAACGACCGTTAACGCTCGTCACCGATAAGGAAGAGGATAAGGATAAGGATAAGGTTAAGGATTTGGATAATGACGACGGAAGGGACAGGGGGGAGCTTCTTTCTGCTGCTGAACGCGCAGAGCTGGAGAAGCTTGCTGACGGTCTGTCGGTCGCGTCATACATCAAAAAGCTCCAGTCTTGGGAAGCCCAAACAGGCAAGGCTGTTCGATCTCCGTTTGATACTATTCGCAAGATGTTGATCGAAGACAAACCCAAAAAGGCAACTAAAACGAAACAATCAAACATCAGCAGCTATGACATTGAAGAGTGGGAAAAATGGGCGATGACAGACCCGAACACAAGAGCCCCCCGTCAATGATGAGCTTCGATGCTCTTGGGGAATGTTGTGGGGGTGTAGATTTTCACCGAAAGTCAAAACTAAAATCCGAAATACCATAAAATACCGAATTTTCAACAGTTTAGGGGGTGAAACAATGAGATATTCAGATGAGCAGATTATTTGTGCCATGATGAACAGTACAACAGTCAAGGCGGCTGCGGCTGAGCTGGGCTGCTGTGAGTCCACGATCTACAAGAGGCTTCCCGACCTGCGCAGCGAGCTTCGGGAGCGTCAACTGCTGCTCCTTGATGAAACCACTGCCGCGCTTCGTGCAAAGCTTTCAAAAGCGGTCGATGTCGTCGCGGAGATCGCGTTCAACACCGCGATAACACCACAAACGCGCCTGAACGCCGCCGAGACGCTAATGCGCAATGCCTTGCGGTTCACAGGCTTTGTCAGCGGCGAGCGTCAATCCATCGACTCCGATTGGTGAGCGTCAAGCCCTCTGTGATGCTCTGTGAGGCTTCATGCGGGTTCAACGTGAAAACGGCTTGCCAGTATTCAAAAACGCGATACGGCGCGTTCTCGTTCATTTAGCAGGCTTTCAAAAGAAGCCTGCTTTTATTTTAGCCACTTGCGAATAATATGGATATTGCTTCTTTTAGTTTTTTCTTCGGTTTCACGGGCTGCATAGTACTGAGCTTGATCTGTGAGTCGGTCGCGGTCAGCCTCGGAGCAAGCCCGAAAGTTTTCGAGCAGCTGACGCTCTGCGAGTTCCGACTTTAAGTAATTATCCCGTTCACTGTCGATTACATCTTTGTTGACTGTAACTTTGATGTCCTTCATATTATCAACTTCCTTTCAAACGCGCACTGTACAAAATATTGTACTTGTTTTTGGTCATAGTTTGGTCATACCCAGCACAAAAGTCAAATATAAGTCACTCGACGATACCAAACGAAAAACAGCGCATTTACGCTATTTACGAGAAGACACAAAACGTCGCCAAACCGCGCAAAATCGTGCAGATGTCATTCGTAATGCGCAGGTCGCCGGTTCGAGTCCGGCTACCAGCTCCAGCCGCGCGCGGCGGCCCGCAACTCCCTCGCCCTCAACAGGGTGGGGGATTTTTCATTTTGTTTGGCTCGGAAGCCGCCTTTGTGGGAGACTTTCACTTTTTGGCTTGTGCTGTGCGGAGTGCTCGCTCATTTCTGGGCGGGCGTTTTTTTGCTTGGGTCGGGATGCTTTCGCTTCATGTCAGTTTGCTGTTCCGAACCGCTCTGTTTTCAAGATTTCGGGATATACCATTTTGGGGTCGAAACAGTGCAAAACAGAGATTTATTGATATATGAAACCAATATGGCGAATATATACATTTTTACTCTTATCACCTGTCAATAATTATTCCTAATAACTATTGACAGGACCGTAAATCAGGAGTAAAATATATTATGTATAAGTATGTACATTTTATTAACAGCTTTACAGAGCTTTACAGGCATTATCTGCCGCGGGACAGCGAAGGGGGAGCGCTAATGGAAGACATCGAAAACACGGCGGCTCCCGAGGCCGAGGCTGAGGCCCCGGAAGGCGTTTCTCAGGCCCCGGAAGGCCCTGCGGAGGTCTCCCCTGCCCCGAAGAAAAAGCGCACCGCTCGGGACTATGCACTTTCCTTTTTTATAAAGCTCGGGGTGACGGGGCTGGTGCTTGCGGTGCTGTTCTGCTTTGTGATCGGTGTACACGTCTGCCACACCAACAGCGCCTACCCGACCATCAGGGACGGCGAGCTCTGCCTGACCTCCCGCCTCTCGAAGCCCGAGCAGGGGGACATGGTGGTCTACAAACGCGGGGACGAAGTGAAGTTCGGGCGGGTCATCGCCTTCGGCGGCGACAGCGTGGACATAGTCAGCGACGTTGTGACCGTCAACGGCTTTGGCATTGCGGACGACGCGATCTACCCCACCTCTACCGAGGGGGCGGCTGTGGGCTTTCCTTACACGGTGCCGAAGGACTGCGTTTTCGTGCTCAACGACTACCGCAGCGACAACACGGACAGCAGGAAATACGGCGGCGTACCGCTGGAGGACATTGAAGGAACAGTGGTCTTCACGGTGCGTATGCGCGGAATATAGGAATTAGGCTTTAAGCTAAGACTCTATGAAAAGGAGAAGATGGATATGAAAATGAAGAGATTTGCAGCAGCGGCAGCGGTACTGGCAATGGCTGCCTCCATGGCGTCGATACCCGCAAACGCCGAGCCGGAACCCGAGACAACCCCCGTCCCTGTTTACTCCACCACCGTCGGCGGCGATATGTACGCCCCTGTGGAGAAGTATCTTGTAATGAAGAACGACGCCACTGTGCCGAATGCCAGCTTTTCGTTCACGGTAGCAGCAGGTCAGGCTGTCGCGGCTGATACGGAGCAGAATACTGTAGAGGTCCGCGCGGGAATCGGCACGCCTGTGTTCCTGCTCAGCACGGAAACAGACGAGAACAAGGTGAACGATAATACCGGCAGCGCCACAAATGCAACAGTCATCTTCTCTAAGTCTGACGCGACCACCCCAGAGAACGGCGCAGATCATGATAAGATCAACTTTTCTACTCCTGCTGACCTCACCGATGAAAAGTACGTTCAGAAGAAGCTTGTGATCGACTTTACAGGCATTGCCTTCCCCGAGCCCGGCGTTTACAGATATGTTATCACAGAATCTGCTGCGGGCGCTGACCAGCCCAAGGGTGTTACCAACGACACCAACAATACAAGGATACTGGATGTGGTAGTTGAGGATGACTCTTCCAACACAGATAATAAGCTTAAGATATCAAATTACCTGCTGCACAACAACGCGACCGATACGCCTGTCAAGGGAACGGGCGAGCTATCGGGGACTGCCACGATAGCTAACAAGTCCACGGGCTTTACAAACAAGTACGAGACCTATAACCTTGAATTCAGCAAATCTGTTGAGGGAAATCAGGGCTCGAGAGACAAATACTTCCTGTTCACAGTGAGCATCACAAATGCTAAAGGCGCTGAAATAACGGTAGTCGGCAAGGACAATACCTTCTCTTCCGCACCTGCCAAGAGCGCCTCGACAATTTACGAGGCCTCCGCTATGGCCGCCGCCAACACAAGAGACGAAGACACAGCTGATGGCCAGCAGCTCATAGCAGACGAAGATGGCAGGATCACCGCTTCCTTTTACCTCAGGCACGGCCAGAGCGTGATCCTCCAGGGCCTGCCCGCAGGCGCAAAGTACAGCATTGTCGAGGACGCCGAGAGCTACACCCTCAGCGTGAACGTGAACGAGCACACTGAAACACCCTACACCGGAGACGTTACGGCAAACGCTGCCGGCAACGGCATCACCGACCAGGACACAGGCATACAGGGCAACACCAATGCCGCCTTTACAAACACCCAGAACGGCACCATCCCCACGGGACTTATCTCCACAGTTGCGGCCTCGGCGGGAATCGCGGCACTTGGCGCTGCGGGCGTTGCGGGCGGTATCATAATTGCGAAAAAGAAGAAGCACGAGGACGAATAAGCCTTGCTTAAATTCTGGAAACGGCTCAACGAGCTGTACGGCTGGCTGGTCATCGCGGTCTTCGGGCTGGTGATGCTGGTGGGGATATGGCAGCTCTACGACAACTGGTACACCCTGAGCCACGCCCTTGACGAAAGCATCACAAAATACAAGCCCGACCCCAACGACCCCGAGGCCGCGGCAGACTCCCCCATCACCGAGGAGATGGTGGGCTGGATAACCATTGACGGCACCAACATCGACTACCCCATAATGCAGGGACGGGACAACTCCCGGTTCCTGAACACCGACCCCTTCGGCAACTACTCCATGTCGGGGAGCATCTTCCTTGACAGCAGGAGCAGCCCCGAGCTCACGGACGACTTCATGCTGATCTACGGCCACCACATGGACTACGGCAGGATGTTCGGCTCTCTGGACGATTTCCTTAGCGAGGACTACCTGAAGGGCCACACCTCCGGCACGCTGATGGCGGGCCGTAACGCCGAGAAGGTCTGGCGGCTGGAGGTCTTTGCCTCCATGCGGGTCAGCTCCCGAGAGGGGACGGTCTTTGACATGGACAGCGCCCACATCGAGGAATATCTTGAACAAAACGCCGAGGTATACACAAACGGCAGCGGCGGCCGCATCATTGGCCTTGCCACCTGCGCAGGCGCCGCATCACTGAACAAGACCGTAGTGTTCTGTTATATCATCGAGGAATAAAACTGTAAACTCACCCGCGAGGAGAGCTTAAAATTCGGCGAAAAAATGGTATCTCCCCGTAGGGGGAGAATACCTTTTTCCGCACCTGCCCGAGCCGCCGAAGGCGGCGAGGAAAACCAACACCCACAGAAAGGAGGGACGATAAATGAGCAGAAGATCATCCAAGCTCAAAAGGCAGCTGCTGAGCGCCATGTGCGCCGCCGCTGTGCTTTGCTCTGCCATCGGGAATATCGTCCTTCCCATAAGGTCCGCCGCCTATGAAGGGACCGAGCCCGAGGCCGAGGCTGTAGCAGAGGCAGCAGAGCCCGAGCTGGTCCACCAGAGCATCGAGCTCTACCCCAACGGCGAGGAGGGCGAGCAGGTGATAACCCTTGACGGCCTTATGCCCGAGGGCGCCACCGCCGAGGCCGAGGACGTCTCTGCCGAGGTGGGCGGGCTTGCTGCCTATGACATTACCATCACCGACGGCGAGGAGGAGTTCCAGCCGGGCGAGGAGAACCCCCTGCTGGTAGAGATCATCGACCCCGCCATCACCGCCGACGGCAGCTTCACCCTCCGGCACATCAAGGACGACGGCACCTCCGAGGAGATCACCGACTTCACCCTTGAAGAAGGCAAGCTGAGCTTCTACGCCTCCGGCTTCTCGGTTTATCAGATCGTAGATAATGTAATAACAGACGTAAAAGATTTCTATGCTGTTCTCAAAGAGACCGGCGAGGACGGATATGTTGTTTCTTTCGTTTTTGGCGGAAAGGAAACACCAACTACTAATGGCACAGCTTATTATCTGAACGGAGAAGTTAACGATATCAATAACCAAGGAAGCAGAAAGGGAATTGGCCTGACAAGTGAAAGCTCTGAGGCCGTGAAGCTTTATTTTGAAGCTGCTGATGAAAAAAACAAGAAATTATTTTACATTTACATTAAGGATGAAGCTGACCAAAAAAAGTATATCAGATCATATACAGGCAAAGACTTTGGAAACGGTGGTACAAATAACGGCAACCGTTCAGCTATCGCTTATACGTACAGTTTAGACGAAAGAACAGCTTTTAGTTTTGGAACTAACGTCGGGATGCAATATAAACTCTATGCCAACAATTATTATTGGGTTGCTGACTTTGGTTCAAGTCCTGCTAATATTGTTGGCTACAAGTCAAGCACAGATACAAATAGCGCATGGATAACTATTGAGGGCCTTGTGATCCCCGGCGCCGAAGACTTCTACAACCTTAACGGCAAGACCTACGGCCTGATGAACTATACCAGCGGCACACACGGCTTTGCACTGATGGCCGACAGCCAGAGCGATAACGTTCATTCGCTCGTGGAGCTGTTAACTCATCAGTCCGCCTCCAACAGCGAGGACATCCTCTATGTTGACGAGGGCAGCGAGATCACAAAATGGACCTTCCACGCCCAGGGCGAGGATATGTACACCCTTGAGGGCGAGACCGAGAGTGGCTCGAAGTACCTCTCTGTTGACAATGCCGGAAAGCTGATCGTGACCGACAACGCGGAAGAGGCCAAGAGCTTTAAGGTGACGGCCGTTGACGCAAGCGATACCGATAAAAACAAGGCCACCAAGATAACCCTCTCCTACGGCGGGAAAAACGTTCGCCTGGTGTCCGAGGGCTCAGGCACCAATGTGGTTTATCACTATGAGCTTGGAACAGGCAATGCCAGCGCTCTGAATTTCGTTGACTTTGCATCGCTCGAGCCCACCGACTATATCACCTACTCCGCAGACCGTATCAGCGTTTCCGACGCCGTGGACGGCCAGAAGGTCATAGTCTACACCCGTATCTGGAACGAGGATACCCTGAAATACGATATGTACGCCATCGACCGCAACGGCTCCCTCTACCCCTGCTACGCCAGCGGCGGTAAGATACTCTGGCTGGCCGACGGCACAGGCTCCCTTGAATGGGAATTCATCGAGGACGTTGACGAGGTAACAAAGCAGCCAAACTATTATTACGAGCTCTACAACCCCTACTCCGAGAAATACCTTGCCCCCCAGCTGGTGAACGATCAGGTGCTCTCGCTTAACACCATCGGCCTTAACATGGAGGGCAGGCGCAACGGCGAGTTCTACACTCAGATAGTTGCCTGGGACAACAACCAATATGCCTTCGTCGGCTTGAAGCCAAACGAGGACAAATCAGCCCTTGTTCCCTGCCCCATGGCCGCCACCGTCGACTTCTATTTTGCAACGCTGGAGAACCTGAACCACAGTGACAGTCTTACCCCTGTTGACACAATAGACAACGCCCAGCACGGCATCACAATAAAAATGGTCGATTGCGGCAATGACAATAAGATAGAGAATGCTGTTCTTGGCAGTGATTGGGGCGGCGTAGCGTCCAGAGGTAAAAAAGGCCTTCTTTCTACTGATCTGAAGGAAGACGGCTATCCGATAGCAGGCCAGACCTCAAGCTCTCTCAGCAACCTTTTCGGCGAAAACGCAACAGAGGTCAATCATCTGTTTATCGAGAGCATTTATAATTCCAGCGGATATTTTGAGTTCGACAGCTGCCAGAACTTTGCGACCCTCTGCAATGAGGACGGCTCTCGCAAGGAGAGCGATGGTAAAAACCCGATAGATTTCACTGTATATCACGAGCTTGGTACCAATGATGCAGAGGGCAAGAACACCCTGCGTCACGGCCAGTTCCTGCCTTACAACATCATTACCCCGGGCGTATATGCCACAAGTAAAAATCCCTATAATCTGTTCAGCGCCCTTGCAACTACATCTACAGATGCCGATGACCCCAACGGACAGCTAAGTGAAAATGATCCAAGAAAGTACGAAAAGCTTTATAAAGTCTCCAATCCCGACTACTACAACGGATTGGAGCTTGACGCCTCCTTCACCCAGACCTACAGCGGCCTTGACGCCTGGGGCCATGACATTATCTTCGAGTTCACGGGAGACGACGATTTCTGGCTCTATGTTGACGGCGAGCTCATTATCGACCTTGGCGGAAACCACTCCGCTCTTGCAGGCTCCGTAAACTTCAAGACCGGAGATGTCAAGGTTGACGGCTTTGAGGACAGGACCCTGCGCCAGGTGTTCGAGTCCAACTATAAAGCGCGCAATCCCTCTGCCACTGCCGCAGAGGTAGATGCTTATCTTGAAAAGTATTTCGCCCCCGGCGAGAATATTTTCAAGGACTACACGACCCACACCATGCGCGTGTTCTACTTTGAGCGCGGCGCCGGCGCCTCTAACCTGCATATGCGCTTCAATCTGGCCTCCGTTGTTCCCGGTCACGTTGTTGTTAAAAAGACCATCGAGGGCGAAGGCGCCGACCTTATCGACAAGGACATGGTGGAGTACCCCTTCCAGATCTACTACAAGCTGGACGACAGCGAAGAGGAACATCGACTCCAGAACATCGACGAGAATATCTCCGTAAGATATCAGAACTCCAACCAGCCCGTCAGGTTCGTTTCCGAATACTTCCCTCCCGGAAGTACTAACTCATACAAGGATATTTACTACCTCAACCCCACCAAGGATGCCGAGATACTCTTCCCCGACAATGCTATCTCCTACAGGATAGTTGAGTGCGCGGTGGACCCGCTGGTATACGGCGTTTCCATAAACGGCCAAGACATGACAACAGGGGTGACACCCGGAGCGGACTACACGCCTGAAACACCTGTTTACGAGATCTCCGGCCTTTTGAACGTCTCCTCGGGCGAATCGAACGTTGTTGACCTGCCTATAATCTCCTTTGCAAACAACGTTAAGGACAACGTTATCAGGACCCTTGAATTCACAAAGAGGGTCTACGACGACGATACAGAGATATTGGATGACGACACCAGGTTCAAGTTCAGGCTCTATCTCTCCTCCTCTTACGAGTCAGAGGACTCTATGCCCCTGGCGAAGATGACGCCCTATTATATTGTTTCCCCCGAAGGCAAATTCTGCACCTACAACGCCGAAACAGGGGAATTTACCCCTACCTCCTGGATCTACAAGACCGACGACAAGACCAAGTCAAGAACTCTGCCTTCCTCCCTCACCGAGGAGCAGCGGGAGAGCATAACCTTCTACACCTCCATCTACGGCACCATCGACCAGATACCCTCGCGGTACACCGTCTGCGTGCCTAACCTTCCCGCAGGCACCTACTTCAAGGTGGAGGAGCGCAGCAACGAGATACCCGCAGGCTACGGCCTCGAGGGCTACTATCACATCAAGGGCAAGAACGTTATCGAAGGCCAGGACGATCAGGAGGTACCATCCTACTATCTGCTGACAGAAGGCATCGAGAACATCGGAAAGGTGATCCCGTCCCAGGACCCCAAGATGGAGATACACAACAAGAAGGGCTACGGCCTTACGGTAAACAAGAAGTGGAGCGACCTGAGCATCACCACCGACCACGACGCCATCTACACCGCCGTCTATGTTCACGAGACAGAGGGCGACGAGGGCACGCTGCTGGAGGGCTCTGTAAAGCAGATCATGTCGCCCTCTACGTCGGCTTACTACTTCTGGCCCTCTCTTAAAAAGCACACAGACAACACCCCCAGGCTGACCCTTGACGACTACGAGGTCAGGGAGGTCACCATCAGCAACGACAACCCCACTGTTCAGGCAGACGGCACAGTCACCGACCCCGGCGAGGTAACGCCCCTTGCAGGCCGAGACATCCTCACGATAGATGCCACAAGGACTGATGACGCCACCCCCGAGGGCCAGCAAAATAAAGCACAATTCAACTACAACGTTTCCTATGACGAGGGCGCCTCGGCCAACGGCACCTCAAGGACAGACACCGTTTCCAACACCCGACAGGGCGGCGTTGCGGTGCGCCTGTTCAGATGGAACAGCACAGAGCCCCTGAAGGGCGGCATTTTCACCCTAAAGGACAGCTCGGGCAAAACAGTTGGCACCTACACCTCCAACGCCGAGGGCATCGTGACCATCCTTTACGACGACTTCAAGCGGAACGAGGTCTACACCCTGACCCAGACCACGGCCCCCAACGGCTATGTGGGCATCCAGAAGCCCGTGCGCTTCATGGTGGACAATGATGACACAGTCACCATGACCTACACCGACGGCACCCCCTGGGGCGGCAAGGAGGCCATCGACACAAGCTGGTCCAACAGCAAGCCCGGCGAGAACGGCCTCGCGGCCTACATCGACGTTTACAACAAGCAATTCAATCTTATCATCGAGAAGACCGATAACGAGGACTCCTCGCTTATGCTGGACGGTGCACGCTTCGCTCTCTACAAGCAGGCACATTCCTCCATCATCGGAAATGCCAAGAACACCGATCCCCTTACGGGCTTCGAGGACATGACCACAGTTGACGGCATCGTCTACGTCTGCGGCGGAAACACCGGAAGAGTGCTGAATCCCGGCTCCTCTGGTGCGATATACTACCTCACCGAGAAAGAAGCGCCCCCGGGCTACACCCGCCTTAATGAGGACATCGTCTTCCGCATCTCGGCCCTGGGTATGCCCACCCTTATAGAAGACCCCTATCACGGTCGGCTTGATGAGACCGAGGGCGGCGACAGCTTTGTCTACACCTTAAGCGTTCCCAACGCCAAGGAAGTGAACCAAAAGCAGCTGACCATCACGAAGAAGGTAGAGGGCGCCTTTGGCAGCAGGAAAAAGGACTTTGACTTCACCCTGACAGTCTCGGGCGCAAACGAAGGCGACACCTTTGAGTGGACAAAGAACGGCGAGGATCAGACGCCCATGGCCTACACGGGCGGCACCTTCACCCTGCGGCATGGTGACGTTGTAACGATCATGCTGCCTGTGGGCGCAGAGATCACTGTGGCCGAGGCAAACGAGGGCTACACCACCAGCTTCAAGCTGAACAACGAAAGCCCCGTGACCGCCGCCGCCACGACCTTTGAATTCACCGATGATTCAGAGCTGCTTGTGACCAACAGGCTGGACGGCCTTATCACCGCAGGGGTCATCTCCACAGTCGGAAGGGCAATTACGCTCATCTTCGTCCCCGCCACCGCCATCGGCGTGGTGCTTTACACCAGGCGAAGGAAAGAAGAGCAGGCGGCCTAAACAATAGCAACACAAAAAACGGTATCTTGCCCCGAAGGGTTAAGGTACCGTTTCCTTTTTTATGTCTGTGTCAGAGATTCGAGAACTTTACCTCGCCGTTGACCTCGATGCGGCAGCGGCCGCTGGTGATCTCCAGCTTGTCCGCGCTCAGGTATCTGTCCCCGGCGATGGGAGAGGTGAGGCGGATGTCGGTGTCGGCGTTTTTGAGCACCGCACGGGTGTCTCCCGTGAGGCCGCCAAGGGCCAGGGCCTTTTCGCCGTTGGAGTTTATGCGCAGGCCAGCGCTGTTCACAAGGATGTTGGTCCTGCCGTCCAGAGCCGCAATGGAGGAGCTGCGGATGCCGCCAACGTTGAAGATGGTGCTGGCGTCGTGGATGTTTATATCCGTCTCGGGCCCCGCGATGGTGCCCATGCCCACAAGCTCGCTGCCGCCCATGTAGATCTTGGCGGAGGCGTAGCAGAACTCCACATTTGCCCGACAGCTGACGGAGCCGATGGCCACGCCCTTTGCAAGAGAGAGGTCGGTGTTTATGTCGCAGGACCTTATGTCCAGCTCCGAATTGGCATAGAGGGTGCCGATGCCAAGGCCGATATCGCCGCTGAGATTAAGGATATACTGGCCTGCCGAGATCTCCACCTTTCCGCCGTCCCAGGAGCCGATGCCGACGCCCGTCTGGCCGTGGGCGTTCACGGTGATGCAGCCCGACTGGTGGAAGATCAGGTCTCCGCAGTGCTTGCCGACGCCGTTGCCGATGCCGTAATACTGGGGCGAGTCAATGTCTATAGCAAGATTTCCCTTGCCCTCGAGGGTGAGGGAGGCGCTTTCGTCCACGCGGATGCCGCCGCCCTTTAGCCGGCTGTCGCCCACAAGCTCCAGCTCCAGCTCGCTGTCCTCGGTGATGTCGATGCTGGGGCGGTTCTTAACGTTTGAAAGATGGGCGTTTTCAAGGATGACCTTGCCCTTGAAGCCCTTCACCGTCTCGATGTGTACCTCGCTGTCAAAGCCGGGGGTGCCCACAACGGTGACGTCGCCGCTGCCCTTCTTGCCGATGACGAGGCAGTTCATGTCCTCCTTGGCAAGGCGCTCCAGCTGGACGCGCTCGGTGCTGTCGGCGTAGTAGATCTGCTGGCCCTTGCCATCCTCCCGCTCCTGACGGGCGCGGCGGATCTCCTGCCTTATCTCGTCGGGGATGGCGTCGATGATCTCGGCGGCGGGGCGGGCGGTGTAAAAGCCCTGTATAAGATCAGCCCCCAGCAGGATGACTTCCCTAAGCTCCTCGGCGGTCTCGATGCCCTCTGCAAGGGCCATGATGCTGTTGTCGTGGCAGAACTCGATTATCTCCCTGACAAAATGGCGCTTCTTGGGGCTCTGCTGAATGTCACTGAGCAGCGAGCGGTCGATCTTTACATAGTTCGGCATATAGCGCAGCAGGTTCTTGACGTTTGAATAGCCTGTGCCGTAGTCGTCGATGGCAAGGGGAACGCCCATGTTCATGTAGCGCTCCTTAAGGGCGTTCAGCTCCTCCTCATCGGGCTCGGCCTGCTCGGTGAGCTCCACCACGGCGGTGTCGCTGTGCTTCATCAGCAGCTCGCCCACCAGCCTAAAGGCCTCGGTGTCAAGCTTGGTCTTGGGGATGCTGTTTATGAACACCCGCCTGCCCGAAAACCTTTGCTTCTCGCTGTCGATGATACCAAGTATATTCAGGAAGGTGGCCCGCTCGATGTCGTTGAGGCGGCCCGTGAGCTCGGCGTATTTAAGGATATGGAAGGGCTTGGGGCAGAGCTCGCTGCGGGGGCGCATAAGGGCCTCGTAGGAATAGATACCGCCGTCGGCGCAGTTCACGATGGGCTGGAAGTGATAGTCAAAGCGGTTCTCGTTTATCACTCTCTCGGCCTCTGCCAGCTCCACGCGCTCCTCGTCGGTGAGGGCTGCCAGCCTGCGGCTGCGGGATTCGTCGGCGCCGCCCAGCTTCAGGCAGATTATCTCCTTGCCAAGGGCCGCACCGTCCTCCACCAGCGCCAGCAGCTGCTCGTCGCCCTCCAGTGCGCTGCGGCACTCCTCGGTAAGCTGTGCAAGCTCGTTATCCGTGGCGGCGTGCAGCACCTCGCCGAGGTACTTATGTACAAGCTCTATCTTGTTCATGTCATCACTTCCGATATCTCAGGTTTTCTCAGGTTTATCAGTATAGCTCGGGAAGCTCCTCCTTCGTCACGGAGCAGGGGCTGTCGTAGAGCCTTTTCATGTATTCAAAAGAAGTATGATCCTCCGTCAGGCAGAAGCCCTTTGACCAGGTCATGTAGCTTACCCAGCCGACCCCCCTGCGGACTATCTCGTCCACGTCCGGCAGGGTGCCTGTCTCGCCGATGAGGGTGAGCTTCGGGGCAGGAGTGAGCCTGCACAGCTCTCTGTACATATCCTCGCAGGCGGTGTGGCTGTGGGCCTCGGGGTACATATCCCGGGAGATCACGTCCACAACGTCGTCCCCGGGGTAGGTGGCGGGGGCGGGAGAGTTCCAGACCCAGATAAGGTTATGGAGCCCGTGGGCCCCCGTGAACCGCTCAAACATCAGCCGCCAGAGCTTTTTGAGCACCTCGGGACCCTTGGCGCTCCACCAGAACCAGTCGCCCTCGCCCTCGTGGAAGGGCCTCCAGAGGATAGGCACTCCCCTGTCACAGAAGGGCCTGAGCAGCCCCGCCATGTAGTCAAGGTCCGAAAGCAGCGCCCTGTTCTCGGGGGTGCCGTCTATTACGGCCTTGGCTGCATCAAAGTCGGTGTTGCGGGTAAAGAAGGACTTTGAGCGCCCACCCAGAGGCGAGAACCAGTGCCAGGTGAAGGTGATGAGCCCTCGGCGCTCGGCCCACTCCCAGGCCCGTTTAAGGGTGCCGTAGTTAGCCTGAACCTCGTCCATGCACTCCTCGTCGGTGTCAAGGTAATTGATGTTGGGGGAATAGGACAGCAGCTCGAAGCCCAGCAGCGCGGGCTCCTTGCCCGTCACGCTCTTTATGTGCCAAAGCTCCTCCTGAGCCATGGTCTGGGTGTGCTGGCCCGTCAGCACCTTGCTGTACGAAATTTTGGACAGATATTCCATTACCCTTTTAACGCAGGGCAGGGCGTTTTGGTCTGCGGGAGTAAAAAGCTTATCGCTCATAACAACACCTCTCGTAAAGCGCTTAGTATAAAAATGATCGTAGGCACCCAATAAGCCTATGTCCGAGCCACGGTATCGCGAGGGAGCCCTTGCGACCTCCACCGTTGTGAACGAGCTTGCGAGTGCTCACGCGACTTGCCCCGTCGGGGCACCGACCCGCGCCCGGGACGTTTGACGAAAATATAAAAATGTGGTATAATCATATCACAGTAACAAAACTCACAAAGGAGGCTCACGATGACCGAAAGACGAACCAAGTCAGGCCGCCCCGTGGTGGCGATCTGCTACGACTTTGACAAGACCCTCTCCCCTGACGATATGCAGGCTCAGGGCTACATACAGGCCGTCTACGACGGGGACATACCGTCCTTCTGGCGGGAGGCCAATGCCCTTGCGGAGCAGCACGAGATGGACTCGAACCTTGCCTATATGTACAAGATGGTCCGCAGCGCCCGAGGAAGGATAGTGCTCACAAGGCAGAGCCTTGAGGACTACGGCTCCCGTGTAAAACTCTTCAAGGGGGTGGAGGAATGGTTCGGGCGCATTCGATCCTACGGCGAGAGCCGCGGCGTTACCGTTGAGCATTACATAATCTCCTCGGGCCTGAAGGAAATGATCGAGGGCACGGCGCCCGCAAGGGCAGGGGCCTTTGAGAAGATCTACGCCAGCTCCTTCATGTTCGACGAGGACGGCGTGCCAATATGGCCCGCCCAGGCCGTTAACTACACCAACAAGACCCAGTTCCTCTTCCGCATAAGCAAGGGGGTGCTGGACGTCAACGACCCCGCCGTCAACGATTACTTCCCGCCCGACAGGATAAGGGTGCCTTTCCGGAACATGGTCTACATCGGGGACAGCGACACGGACGTGCCCTGCATGAAGCTTGTGAACTCCTACGGCGGCTTTTCCATCGGGGTCTACAACAGCGAGACCCGCGACCGCTCGAAGGTGAGCAGGATGCTCAGAGACGGCAGGATACGCTTCTTCGCCCCCGCCGACTTCACAGAGAGCTCCCGCCTCGATCAGCTGGTGAAGGCCATCATCGACCGCACCGTGAAAAACGAGGTCCTGGAGGAGCAGCACTACCGCTGCACCGCCGAGGCCGAGGAGCTTATTTGAATATCCGCAGCGCCTCTGCAAGGGGGCGCTTTATTATTCTATCTCGATAAAGACTGCCGAACGCCCGCCCACTATGCAGCGGCCGTCCCGAAGCCTCGGGTCCTCTCCATAACAGTATACCACACTTATGCACCGTTCGTCAACAGGTATTTCAAAGGGCGCGTCTGTGGGGTTTATGACCACCAGTATCCGCTGGCCCTCAGCGCTGCGGATATAGGCCAGAGGCCGACCCTTGGCGCCGTCGCAGAGGAACTCTATCTCTCCCAGACTTTGCAGGGCCTTGTGGGCCTGCCTGATGGAGATGAGCCTTTTTATCTCGCTGCGGAGGGAGGCGGGGTCCTTCATCTGGGCCTCGGCGGTGGGGCGCTCCGAAGAGGGATCAAGGGGTATGTAGAGCCTGTCCGCAGGGGCCTCGGAAAAGCCCGCATTACGGCTGCTGTCCCACTGCATCGGCGAGCGGGAGCCCGTCCTGCCGTAGCCGCCCTCAACGGACCGCAGGCCCTCAACGTAGTTCATGCCTATCTCGTCCCCGTAGTAGATATAGGGCGCCCCGGGCATGGAGAGCAGGAAGGCAAAGGCCAAGGGCCTGTACTCTGCCCTTATGTGCCGCGCAAGCCTGTCCATGTCGTGATTGCCCGAGGGGATGCAGATGAGCCCGCGGCGCTCCGAGCGCTCGTAGCTGTCCAGATATTTGGACACGAACCGTGATGCGTCTCCCCTGCCCGCAAAAAACGGATGCTCGCAGCGGAAGAGATCGTTATAATGTGACGGCCCAAAGTGCAGGAGGAAATCCATGTGGAAGCCACCCGCAAGGCTGTGGTCGGGCTCGCCCCACTCGGAGACCATGGCGGCCTCGGGGTACTCGGCGTCAAGGAAGGCACGGATGTCCTGCCAGAGGGCAATGTTACCCTTGCAGTCCTCGTCGTTCTTCACCAGCGACCCCGCCATATCCACCCGAAAGCCGTCGCAGCCGCGGGAGAGCCAAAAGTGCATAACGTCCTTCAGGGCCTCTCTTGTTGCCAGAGGGCCTTCGCTGTCCATTGGCTGCTGCCAAGGGCGCTGGGGCCTGTAAAAGCCGTAATTCAGGGCTGGCTGGTGGGTGAAGAAGTTCACAATGCAGCTGCCGTCTCGGTCCGAGATGCCCCGCAGAGAGCCGTAGCCCGCAGGCTCCTCCCAGATGCTGTCCGTCCAGACATAGCGGTCGGTGTAGGGGTTCTTTTCGGCCTTGGCGCTTTCCTTGAACCACGGGTGCTCCCAAGAGGTGTGGCCAGGAACAAGGTCCAGCAGCACATGGAGACCCAGCCTGTGAGCCTCCTCAAAGAGCCTCACAAGGTCCTCGTTGGTGCCGTAGCGGGGCGCCACCCTGCAATAGTCAGAGACATCGTAGCCCGCGTCGCCGAAGGGGGACTCAAAGCAGGGGTTTATCCAGATGGCAGTGCAGCCGAGCTCCTTTATGTAGTCCAGCTTTTCCGTGATACCTTCAATGTTGCCGATGCCGTCGCCGTCCGTGTCCTTGAAGGACTGGGGATAGACCTCGTAAAACATCGCGCTGTCCAGCCATTCGGGCCTTTTAGCCATAGCAGCCGCCTCCGTTCCATGTGCATTTTAATTTTGGCAAGACTTTACCAATTTTATTATAGCACACCTCTGCCCCATTTGCAAGAGGGGGTGCTAACGGCGCACGGCCGAAGTGTGCTAACGGCGCACGGCCGAAGTCGCGTGAGCACTCGCAAGCTCGTTTACAACGGTGTGGTGTGAGGGGGCTCCCTCGCGGTCGGTGCCCCGACGGGGCAGGTCGCGTGAGCACTCGCAAGCTCGTTTACAACTGTGTGATGTGAGGGGGCTCCTTGCGGTCGGTGCCCCGACGGGGCAGGTCGCGTGAGCACTCGCAAGCTCGTTTACAACTGTGTGATGTGTGGGGGCTCCCTCGCGGTCGGTGCCCCGACGGGGCAGGTCGCGTGAGCACTCGCAAGCTCGTTTACAACTGTGTGATGTGTGTGGGCTCCCTCGCGGTCGGTGCCCCGCAGGTGCTAGCGCGGACGGCGCAATGCCGCCTTTGGGGAGGATGGTTCAGGAAATTGGCTTTGTGTGACGGCGGGACGGGGCTTTGTGGTAGGGGGCTTCATTCTTTTTTACACTAAAGCCGTACGGAACGCAAAAAGGATATCCTCCCCGCCGGCAGCAGAGGGATATCCTTTTGAACAAAAGCGAAAAACCGGGCCTCTCAAAGGCCGCTTTCATCTAGCGGAAGCGTTCTGTCAACATCCTCAGTGGTATGCTCATCAAGGGCGGCAAAATAGCGATCTCTCTTTTGGCCCTCGGGGATCTCGAAGATGGACTTATCCTTCATCGACTCATCACCCAGAAGATAGCAGCAGGTAGGGAAAAAATCTGCATAAGAGACCTGGACCGATGAGGTCTTTATGCCCTTATCCATATCCCGGGCCCGCTTGATCATCAGCAGCGGATACTTGGCATCGTAATTCGGGCGGTGCCCGTGATCGGCAAGCAGGATTATATCCGAATTATCGTAGACCCCGCCCTCCTTCAGAAGCTCGAAGAAAGCAGAAAGGATCTTATTTACGCCTATGGCGCTGTCGGTGGGAGAGACATCGCTGTCCCGCTCGATGTCCTTATTTGTATTTCTCGGAACATGGACGCCCTTCAAGTAGAAAAGCTTATAGCAGGGGTCTTCCGTGTACTGCACGTTTTGCGGCAGAGAGCGATAGAACACGAGGTTGTCGCTCTGATAGGAGCCCAAGGATGAAAGCTTGGCAACAAGGTCTCCCGAATACATCATGAAGGGTGCTTTGGCGATATCAGGGACAACACGGAACAGCACCATGTCATATAGGGTCGAGCTTATCCTTGCATAATCGCCCAAGGACAGGGAGTGCTCCACAAAATTATCCGAGCTGGCCTGTGAGACCTCATAGGGGAAGAAGTTATTATCACAGTAAAACTCGACTCTGTAATCCTCCGGGATGTGCTTAAAAAGAATGTCGTTTTTCTTAAAATGCTCTGCCATCGGCTCGTCCTTGCCGATCAGTTCGTTTGTGAACAGGTACGCAATGCTCGGATCTGTGAACTGGTACATACCTATGGTGTTATCGTAATATGTAAAGCCGTCAAAGCCTGACACAGAATCAGGCTCCTGTGAAACTGCGTTGTCATAGATGAAAGAGTCGTACTGATCCACGATTATCACTATATGATTCTTTTCCTTTGAAAACGTGAACTCGTTTTCCGTCGCGCAGGATAGAACATAGCTTTTATTTGAGAAGACCAGGTCCAAGGAATTATTTGTTGCATTTACAACATCACTGATTATCGCTGTCATCTCAATGATGATCACAGCGCCGGACAGAATAATAACAAACCATTTGTAGGCATCCTTCGCCTTTAAGTAAATTACAAAGGGCAGCGCGATGAGTGCGGCCCAGATAAGCAGGTCGATGATGACGCGGGCCACACTTGCAGAGTATTCGGTGCCGTCAAGCACATGAGCGCCGATGGTCATAAAGTTGCCTTGGATATATGCGGCGGCATTTACGCCAACTATGACCGAGAGGCTAATGAAATGGGCCTTGCCTTTAGTCAGCCTGATCAATAAGAACGAAACAAGAAACAAAGCAACTGCGACAGGCAGACATGAAAAAAGAATTACCCTGTAGGGAATTATTATGTCTGCCAAATTATTCAAATAAAAATCCAGGGGCGAAAATATCCCGATGTTGAATGAAAAAGACAATGCTGCGATCAGCGCAAGGGTCTTATCATCAGACCTTTGCAGCAATTTCTTATCATGATCGGGTCCAATAGCGGCTGTGTTCATTTTTATACCTCTTTAGTTAACATATCAAGCGAGCCTGACGTTACTGCTTATAAGCAATACGGGATCATCCTTTAAAATTATACTATAGGCTTGCTCAAAAGTCAATATTAAAACCCCCGCACAGATGCGCGGGGGTCGCGTTGCTTTGATCTAAGGAAAAATGAACCGAGAGCATTACAGATTAGCGAAGGAAAGGAAGATTTTTATTCAGCAAAGGCCCCGAAAGCAAATTCGTAACAGCCCTTCACCAAGGTCAGCCCCGAGCCGGACAAAGTGAACGCCCCCACCCATGTAATGGGCGAGGGCGTTGGGTCCAGGGGCTTGCCCCTGGTGGTGCAGGTGAAGGGACTTGAACCCACACGACCTTGCGATCACTAGCACCTGAAGCTAGCGCGTCTGCCTATTCCGCCACACCTGCAAATATAAGTCCGATAAATTTTACACGGCTCGGACGACCGAGGCGGGTGCTTGCACACTGATCCGCGTTTTCCGAAGCCTGAGCTCCGAACAAAAGATATTATATCACAAATCTTTATTTATGTCAAGTAGTTTTTTTATTTTTTTTGATAGCCGCCTTTTTTCTCTACGATCGCCGGGCGCGGGAGTATCCGGACCAAGGCCGCCCCGAGGGGAAGGCTGGAGGATTGACACCTTGGGGGAAATGTGGTATAATAATGTCGGAAAGAAGCGATGTGAAGCGAAGGGAGGTATTGCAGTGAGCGACGGAGCTAACGGGAAGAAGAGCGTTTTCCATTCCCAGAATGCAGTGAATATAACAGCCATATTCGGCATTGCCGCCTTTTGCGTGGTGGTGGTGATACTGCTGGCCAAGGGGCTCTTTGCCAGCAATACTGCCGAGGTGCCCGAGGGCATCAATACCGCCACCGTCTCCTCGACGACCCCCGCCGAGACCACCGAGGCCCCCGCAGAGAGCGAGGCCGAGGCCCAGAGCACAGAGACTACCTCTGCACCCGCTGCCACCTCAGCGGCAGCACCCGCAGAGCCCGAGAAGGCCTATATCACTAACTACGTCCAGTTGCTGGAGGAGCCCGCAGAGGACGCCGCACATATAATCTGTATGTCCCCGAACATCGAGGTGACGGTGCTGGAGCGCCGCGACGACGGCTATGTAAAGCTCACCTTCCTCAACGGCGACGGCACCACCTGCACGGGCTATGTCCTCTCGACCTTCCTCAAAGCCAGCCGCGATGAGGTGGTGACAGAGGCCCCCGAGGAGACCGAGGTGCCTGCCGATGCAGAGACAGAGGCACCCGCAGAGACAGAAGCCCCAGTCTGGACCGAGGCCCCCACAGAGCCCGAGACCTGGGACGGGGCAGAGCAATAAGGCAATACGCAAAGGACGGCTAAGCCGCGAAAAACTTTTTATGATTTCCGCAGAAGCAAGAACGCTGCGCTTTCAGAAGCAAGATGCAAGATAGGGTGCGCCTTCTCTTGCCTCTTGCTTCTAATTTCTTGTTGTCTATTTTGAACGGAGGTGAAAGCATGAGCCGCCAGCGAAAAACCATGATACTCGAAAACGGTCGGGAGCTTGAATACATCTTGGACCGTGGGAAGAGGAAGAATATCTATATCGCGGTGAAGGACGGCGAGGTGCTGCTGCGCATACCATATTACGCCGACGCCGCCGCGGGCGAGCGCTTCCTGCGGGAGAAGAGCGGCTGGGTGCTGCAAAGTCTGCAAAAGCGGGAAAAAGCCTCCGCCCCCGAAGAGTATCACGAGGGGCTTATGTTCTCCATGGGGGGCGAGAGCTTTACCGTCACCGCTGTGGAGGTCGGGCGCCACTTCCCGCCCCGCTTTGTGGAGGGCAGGCTGGAGATCGCCGTCAACAGCCGAGCAGGGGCCGAAAAGGACCGCGCCGCCTATATCGACGCTCAGGCCCGAAAGGCCGTTGCCGCCCGCACCAAAGAGCTTGTGGCCGAGGCCTTCGAGAGGCTCTCTCCCCTGCTGGGGCTGTGGCCGAAAAAGGTCACCATCAAAAAAATGACCGCCAGCTGGGGCCGCTGCTCCTCCACAGGGAATATCTCCATCAACAGCGCCATCGTGTTTTTTGACCGTGAGTGCATAGACTATGTGGTGGCCCACGAGCTCTGCCACCTGCGCCACATGGACCACAGCCCCGCCTTCTGGGCGCTGGTCTCCACCGTCTGCCCCGAGTGGAAGCGCATCCGCGCGAAGCTGCGCCTCTAGAGGCAAGATAATTAGAAGCAAGAGGCAAGACAAGGTGCGCCTGCGGCGCAGATTTTTCCGCTACGCGGTTTTTTTCTTGCTTCTGGTCATCTTGCCTCTAGTGGCCTACTGTAACTTTTTTATAAAATTTTCTTTTGCACCCGCTAAATTAGTGACATTTATAATGAATTAGTGATTATGTACAATCCGAGCGATTGACATTTGAGCAGAATTACTATATAATTAGTATCGGGTACAACTATGCGCACCCGTCATTGAGTGAATAATTAAACCTATTCACAGAAAAAAGTTGAAAAGCTTTTCGGAATAGTGTATAATTATATGGATATATGCCTTTCGGCAGGGGCTCAAAAAGGGCGCCGTGTCCGAACAGGCTGATAAAATAGGAGGGAAATATTTATATGGCAAGGCCCAGAAAAGCAGCAGAAGCAACCATTACCAAACAAGAGCTCAAGGAGCAGTTCCTTGACATTCTGCACAGCGATTTCCAGACTACGCCCGAGGAGGCTTCCGACCAGCAGGTCTATGAGGCCCTCACAAAGATCGTTGTAAGGATAATGAAGGCGAAGAGACGCCACTTCACCGTAAAGACCCACTCGGCAGGAAACAAGAAGGTGTTCTACCTCTCTATGGAGTTCCTTATGGGACGTTCGCTCAAGACCAGCCTGTACAACCTTGAGATGATCGACCAGGCAACAGCCGTCCTCAAAGAGTTCGGCATCTCGATCAACGGCATCTATGAGTGCGAGCCCGACGCAGGCCTCGGCAACGGCGGCCTTGGAAGACTGGCTGCCTGCTATCTGGACGGTCTGGCAGCGGACGGCTACCACGCTACAGGCTTCTCCATCTGCTATGAGTACGGCATCTTCAAGCAGAAGCTGGACGAGGGCTGGCAGACCGAGCTGCCCGATAACTGGCTGCCCGGCGGCTCCGCTTGGCTCGTTCCCGTTCCCAGCAAGGCCATCGAGGTCCGCTTCGACGGCGAGCTGAAGGAGGACTGGGACAACCAGTACCATCTGGTAACACACGAGAACTACACCTCTGTTCTCGCCGTTCCCTACGATATGTTCGTTTCGGGCTACGGCAGCGAGGCTGTTTCAAAGCTCCGCCTCTGGAAGGCCGAGGTGCCCTCCTTCGATATGAATATGTTCAACAAGGGCGACTACTCCAAGGCTCTGGGCCAGAACATCATGTCTCAGGCCATCACCAAGGTGCTCTACCCCAACGACAACCACGCCGAGGGCAAGAGCCTCAGACTCAGGCAGCAGTATTTCCTCTGCGCCGCCTCCATCGGTGATATCGTAAACCAGCACATGAGCGTTTACGGCACCCTTGACAACCTGCACGAGAAGGTAGCCATCCACATCAACGACACTCATCCCACCCTCGCTATCCCCGAGCTGATGAGGATAATGCTGGACGACTGCGGCTACAGCTGGGACAAGGCTTGGGATATAGTTACCAAGACCTTTGCCTACACCAACCACACCGTTATGCCCGAGGCGCTGGAGAAGTGGGACTGCAACCTCTTGAAGAGCGTTACCCCGAGAATTTTCTCCATCATCGTTGAGATCAACGAAAGATACTGCCGCCAGCTCTGGGAGAAGTACGGCGACCACGACAAGGTCACCAGAATGTCTATCATCGAGAACAACAAGGTTAAGATGGCCACCCTCTGCGTTCACGCCTGCCACCATGTAAACGGCGTTGCAAAGATCCACTCCGAGATCATCAAGCGCGAGACCTTCCGTGACGAGTACGACTACACCCCCCAGAAGTTCACAAACGTTACCAACGGCATCGCCTACAGGCGCTGGCTCTACCAGTCCAACGAGGGCCTTACTAACCTGCTCAACGACAAGATCGGCACAGGCTGGCTCAGAGATGCCTCCAAGCTTGCAAAGCTCAATGACTTCTCCGAGGACAAGGAGGTCCTGGAGCAGCTGGCAGCCATCAAGAACGAGAACAAGAAGAGCTTCGCCAAGTACGTCAAGAACCAGTACGGCGTTGTGCTCAACACCGACTCGATCTTTGACGTTCAGGTAAAGAGACTGCACGAGTACAAGAGACAGCAGCTCAACGCCCTGAACATCATTGCCCAGTACAACTACCTCAAGCAGAACCCCGACGCCGACTTTGTTCCCAAGACCTATATCTTTGCCGCCAAGGCAGCCCCCGGCTACTACATGGCAAAGCAGATAATCAAGCTCATCTGGAACATCTCTCAGGAGCTGAGGCGCGACAAGAAGCTTTCCGAAAAGCTCAACGTCATCTTCCTTGAGGACTACTGCGTATCCCTCTCCGAGAAGCTGATGCCCGCCGCCGAGATCTCCGAGCAGATCTCCCTTGCAGGCACCGAGGCCTCAGGCACAGGCAACATGAAGCTGATGATAAACGGCGCCGTTACCCTTGGCACCATGGACGGCGCGAACGTTGAGATCCACGAGCAGGTGGGCGACTCCAACATCATCATCTTCGGCATGAATGTTGACGAGGTGAACGCCGCCAAGCCTAACTACAGGCCCATCGACGTTTACAACTCCAACACCATCATCCGCGACGCTGTTGACACCCTGACCCGCGGCATCAACGGCGAGCAGTTCACCGAGATCGCCAACTCCCTCAAGACTCAGGATCCTTACATGGCTCTGGCCGACTTCACCTCCTACCAGCAGGCTCAGGCCTACGCCTCCGAGTGCTACAGAGACACGATGAAGTGGCAGAAGATGTCCCTTGCGAACATCGCAAATGCAGGCATCTTCTCGGCAGACCGCTCTGTCGAGGACTACGCCCGCGATATCTGGCACCTGACCAAGTAAGAGGCAAGAGTTTAGAAGCAAGAGGCAAGAATGTTTTTCCGTCCCCTGTCGTGCGGCAGGGGGCTTTTTTTGTTGGGGGCTTTAGCACAAACATAATGCCCCCGAGCGCCTTTCAACGCTCGGGGGCAAAACTTCATTATAGCTATCCGCTTTTGGGGAAGGGCATCTTTTTGTCTTATCTCAGCTCCGTTCCGCCCCACTCGACGACGGTGAAGCCGCGGCGCTCAAAGCGCTCGAGCTGCTGGGGAGCGACGTCCACGGGAGCATCGAGAGGCTTGAATACCATGAACACCCTCAGCAGGCTGTCGGGCTCGGGAGAGATCGAGAGCTTGGCGCTGTCGGTATAGGCGCTGCCTTGGAAGCTGATAAGGTTATACCTGTTCTGCTCCATCAGCGGAAGCCAGTAAACGATGAACTCGTTGCGCTCCTTCTCGTTGAGGCCCATGTATTCCAGCTTTTCCTTCAGGAAGGCCTCGGTGTCCTCGCCACGGACCACAAAGCCCTCGGAGAGGTCGTAGTGGGTGCCGTCGCTGCGGCTGTCCCAGAAGAGATACTCGTGGTGGGTGCCGTCCGCAAGGTTGGTCAGGGAGCCGTCGGGCTCTGCGATAACGTCCCAGCCGTGGCCGTAGCTGGGATAGGTGGTGCCGAGGACGCCGTTTTCAAGCTCCAGCTGCACCCTTACCTCGGTCTCCTCCTCGGGATAGAGGTAAATGACGGGCTTGGCCATGCCGCCCTCAAACTCGATGTACATTTTGTACTCGGGGGTCTCGGTGTAGGTCATTACCCAGCCGTAGTTGCCGTTGTAGTAAACATATATCCACTGGGCGTCGTAGCTGTTGTAGCCCAGCTCCTCAAGCTCGGTGTTTATAGGGATGGTACCGAAGGAGGAATAGCTCTTCCCGGGGCCCGAGCGCAGGTTGAGCTTGTCAACAACGGTGTGGCAGTGATAGGGATACTCGTTGATGTATTCGGGCTGGACAACGCCGTCGGCCACAGGGGTGGTAGAAGGCGGCGTCGAGGAGATGTAGCTTGCAAGGCACCAGCCCTCGTAGCCGTTATACTTGCAGTAGTACCACAGGTTCCCGCCGGAGTCGTAGCCGGAGCCCCAGACCTCCACCTTCTTGCCCTTGGGTATGCCCTCGCTGAAAACAAGAGCGGCGTCGGTGCTGGGAGTCTTGCGCATCCTCAGGTTCGACTGGATGGTGTTCACATAGCCGTCCATCATGTAGCCGTAGTCCGAGGGGAAGCTTGGGTCAACGGGCGCGGGGGTAGTGGTTGTGGTCTTTTTGGTAGTGGTGGTAGTAGTTGTTGTTGTGGTAGGCTTCGGGGTAGTCGTTGTGGTGGTCGTTGTAGTGGTAGTAGTGGTCGTTGTAGTGGTCGTTGTCGTTGTCGCTTCGGTCTCGGTGACCTCGGGCTCTTCGGATTCGTCGGGGCTGTCGATGACCTCCTCGGCGGGAATATCCGAGACATCGGTGCGGACGGTGCCGCCGCGTTCCTTCTTGCTGCTGTCATCGTCCTTCGAGTCCTTGTTGCCGAGGACGACGATGGCCATTATAACTGCCACCACCGCCACCACCAGCGACGCCGCGATTATGGCGATGGGGATGACCTTGTTCGAGGCTGCAGCCTCGTGTCCGCCCTCCGGCTGCGCGGCAGCCTGTGAAACAGCAGTCTGGGGCCTCGGGGGCGTGTACTGCTGCTGGGGCTGGGGCTGATATTGTGGCTGCTGTGGCTGCTGCTGTGGCTGATACTGCTGCTGCGGCGGAGCTGGCGGTGTCGGCTGCTGAGGCTGCTGCTGGATAAAGCCCTGGTCGCCGCTGCCCGAGTTTCCTACCGTCGAGCCGCACTTGGGACAGAACACCGTCCCGCTGCCGACCTGAGCGCCGCAATTTCTGCAAAACATAGGCTGGTCCTCCTTCTTTCAGAGGTCAGAGGTGAGAGGTTAGAGGTTAGAAGTCTTTCTCTGACCTATTTGATATAACGCTTAAAAAAAGGCCGCCGCACAAACGACAGCCTTTTCCAAAGCATTTTATTCGATGGTTACCTTCTTCATCACCTGAGGCTCCAGAGGCTTGTCGCCCCAGCCGACCTTGGTGGCCGCGATCTCGTCAACGGCATCCATGCCCTCGACTACCCTGCCGAAGGCGGCATACTGGCCGTCAAGATGGGGTGCGTCCTCGTGGACGATGAAGAACTGAGAGCTGGCAGAGTTGGGGTCCATTGCCCTTGCCATGGAAACAACGCCCCGCTCGTGCTTGATGGGGTTGGCAACGCCGTTGGCAAGGAACTCGCCCTTTATCTTCTCCTTGGCGCCGCCCATGCCTGTGCCCTGGGGGTCGCCGCCCTGGATCATAAAGCCCTCGATTACTCTGTGGAAGATCAGGCCGTCATAAAAGCCCTGTCCCACCAGCTTTTCAAAATTAGCAACTGTTATCGGAGCGGCCTCGGGATAAAGCTCTATCTTTATCTTCTTGCCGTTCTCCATCTCAATAACTACCATTGTATTGTTCTCCTTTCGGCGGTCAGTCCTTGGTCTTGGGAAGTCTGCCCTGCTCGTTGAATCTCATAAGCTCGGCAAAATACTCGGCCTCGGGAGAGGGCTTCTTTCTTGCAAGCTTGTTCTCCTTCACCGTGCTGTCGCAGATGATATATTCCTTCTCGCCGTCCTTAACGATGCAGTAGAGCCTGTCACAAACGGCAAACTCGTCGTCCTCGTCGTAAAGGTTCTTGTCAAAGCAGCAGAAGATATCGTGAGCGATGATGGAAGCGAGCTTCATGGTGATATCGTACTGGCTGTGATTGGCAGCCTTCATCTTATTGATATCCTCCTCGAAGAAGTCCAGCACGGGCACGCCGTTGACCTCCATCCTCTTGTAGATCCTGGCAAGGCATCTGGCGGCGTCCTCTTCGGTAAGGCGCTCGAGCCTTGCGTTCTTGAACTCAAGTATAAAGGGCTCGAGGGTGGAGAAGAAGATCTTCTCATACTGGAACGGCTTTCCTTTGTCTGCATAGCTGATTATCGGGTTCTCTGTGTTAATAATGATCACTGTGTTAGCGCCAACTTTCTGTTTTTATTCTGCTTATTTATGTCTGTCTCCGTACTGCTTCATGAACTCTTCCTTTTTCTTTGCAAGGTAAGCCTCGGAAACAGCCTCGATGTCGTCGTCATCGCTTGGGGGCACGCGGGTGTCCAGCTGGTTGTGGATGTAATCCTCAACGCCCCTCATGTCCTTGGCGGAAACGGACTCGATGTTCTTATACTCCCTGTCCTGTGTGACGTCCTTGGCAACGCCCAGCTGCGAGAGCTTTCGGTCCACCTCGGCCTGACCGACGTGCTCGATATCAAGGTCCATAGCGTCCCTCGCCTTGGCGCGGGCCTCGACCTCGTCCACCATGGCGGTTATCTTCTGCTCAACGCCCTGCGCGTTGGCAGAGTCGATGTTCTTGTTCTCGTGAGCCGCCAGAAAGCGCTGATGCTCGATCTGGTACTGGACCTCGAACTCGTCCTGTGCAGCATTTACCTCCCCCTGACGAACAGGGTCGGTGTCATAGTCCGCAGGGGTGAGGACGGGCTTGTTCTTCTGGGCCTCCAGCTCCTTTTCAAGCTGGGCCATCTTTTTCTTTATGGTCTCGGGATCAATGGCAGCGGGGCCCACGGTCTCGGGCTTTGCCTGATCGTACTTAGACTCCTTGACAAAGACAGTCTCGCCGCTCTGGGCGGGGGCCTTTTTAACAGGCGCTCCCCAGATATCGTCGGCATTCACCGCAGGCTTTGCGGCGGGGGCTCCTGTTGTGTCCTCAGTTCGCTTTTTATGTCCAAATAATGCCATAAAAAGTTCCTCCTTAATTATTAAGTATTCTATATTTCAGCTATCAAAAGCGCGTCGGTGGCTTTATGATGACACAATATATTTATTACATTATACACTATTTTCACCAAAAATGCAATAAGTTTTACACATTTTTTTGAAAAACATTACCTTTCAAATTTGTGGACTTTTTGTAAAGTTCATAAAATATACATATAATATGGATTTTGTGTTAACATATTGAGGGCTTGTGTCTGATATAATGATTAAAGTATTATATTCTGTTATTACGACTTTATTTAATCAAAACAATTAACAAATACACATTTTAAGGAGGAATAACGTTGCTTAATCAGAAGATCGGCATTACAGCCAACGAGCTTTTTGCCTGCAATCCTTACCGTGTGCTGGGCGTGCCTGTTGACACCGCCCCCAAGGAGATCGAAAAACGCTACAAGGAGTTCCTGGCCGCCGCCGAGGCAGGCACCTCGGCGACCTTAAAGACCGAGTTCGATTTCAACTCCCTGCCCCCCTTCTCGAGGAACGCCTCCTCGCTGAAGACAGCCTATGCCAAGCTGGCCAGCAACGGCTACAGATGCTTTGCCTACGCCGACAGCGAGTTCACGGTGCCCCTGAACATCGACGACGTTGCGCTGAACCTGCGGGACATCACCTGCTACGACTGCTTCCTGCGCTGCTATATGTGGCTGGTCATCAACGACAGCGAGATGGAGGAGACCGAGCTGTGGATAGCTCTTGCAAAGTACATAGACAAGCTCATCACCACCTCTCCCGATAAGTTCGAGAGGGTCTTCGACCACCGCTTCCCTGCCGAGATGATCGACCCCCAGAAGAGCGTTTTCAGGCTCTTCTATGTCACCTTCTCGGAGATCATACTGCTGCCACTGAAGGAAATGGTGCGCGGCTCCATGAAGTGCGACACCGCTATGGATATCCTACGTCTCAAGGGCATCAACGTTGACGAGAGCTTCCCCTACATCGAGATACCTCAGGCCAACAAGCCCAAGCCCGGCGAGCCTGCTCCCAAGCTGAAGCTGGCCCTCAAGGACGGCGACGAATACTTCGACATCTCTACAGGAAAGATGATGTCCTTTGAGGCCGAGACCTCCAACGAGGTCGAGAGCAACGTATTCGAGCAGACCGTCACCGCCATCAGCGCCGACGAGATACTTAGCGAGCCCGACGAGGAGAATGTGATCCCCGACGAGCCCGTTATGATGCCCAGAGATGACGATGACGACAGCATCACAGGCCACAAGCCCATGTCCCTCAAGTCTACCTCGGACGACGACTCTGCAAGGCCCGCACCCAAGATGATAAGAAAGCCCGTGAACAGCGTCCTCTCGAAGGACGACGCGGACAATTCCTTCAAGCCCGTTCCCAAGCCTGCTCCCGCAGCCCCCGCCCCTGCTGCCGCAGATGACGACGCCGCTGCACCCTCCGGCACAGTTGTTCCTACCCTGAAAAAGAAAAAGGCCAAGACCAGCCTTATCGATGAGACCGAGAAGGACGAGTACGAGTCCACCGATATCAACCTCACCGAGACCGCGAACGACGAGGAAGAGGAAGAGAATATGTACACCGCTGCCCTTGTACAGATGCTCCGCGCAAACAAGAGCCGCAACCAGTTCATGAAGGACGTTGACACCAAGCACGTCTTCAACAACGGCGACACCCTGGCCGCTCCCGCAACTCCCGACCTCAAGATGGACGACATCAACATGAAGACCTACGACAGGACCAGGCTTGATTCGCCCTACGAGATAGTTGACCGCGGCGCCGAGATGAGCCGTGAGGAAAAGTACCGCAACATCAAGATCGACGATATGCTCAACCCCACCATCGGCGGCAAGTCCCAGCGCACAGGCTACGAGCCCGACGCCATCGAGCAGTTCAAGAAGCACAAGGCCGAGGAAAAGAAGACCATCGGCAGGCTGCTCAAGTGGACAGTCATCATCCTTGTTGTAGTGGGCAGCCTTGTGGGCCTCAAGCTGGCAGGCATCCTCTGATAACCACCTCAAACGACACAAATAAAGGGATATTCCGCCCCGAACGGGGTGGGATATCCCTTGTTTCTTTTTTACTGCTTTTTCATCGAGGCGATGATGGAGGGGTAATCCTTGTAGGCCTCGTCAAGGTCCACCCTTCCGCTGATGCCCGAGACGGAGCCCGTGAAGGAATACTGCCGCATCCCGCCCGAGAGCCGCGGCGTGCCTCCAACGTCTGCCACCCAAAGGTCGTATTTCTTCCGAACGTCCTCGGTGACGCAGTCCAGCAGGAAGTCCTCGTAGGAGTAGAGGCAGACGTAGCGCCCCGCCCGCTCCAGCCGCCCGCAGAAGGCCGTGATGATGGCCGAGCACTTGTCGGCACCAAGCTTCACCTGAGCCTCCTCCTCGATGTCCAGCGCCAGAGGATAGGTGAGCTCCTTGTCCTTCACCAGCGAGAGCAGCAGCTCGGCCTCGGCCTCCGCCTCGGTCTCGTCAAGGGCCATTGAATAGAGATAGGCCCCCACGGCTATGCCCGCGGCACGGGCCTCGCGGTAGTTCTCCTCAAAGCGGGTGTCGGCCTCTTTTCCGCAGGCCGCCCGCAGCATGGCAAAGCCGCTGTTCTTGCTGTTCTTCACCCTGTTCCAGGAGATGACCCCCTGCCACGCCGAGGCGTCGATGCCGAAAACTGGCAGCGCCTGCACCCTGCTGCGGCGCTTTTCCAGCTCCGTCCTGCGGCTGCATATATCGCAGGCGTGCTCCTCCGCAATGAGTGCTATCTCCTCGCTTGTCACGCCCTCCGAGGCCTCGATGTTGGCGGGAGAGGTGCCGTGGGCCAGAGCGTTGATGATGTCCTTTCGCTTGGTGTCTGTCATGTACAGTCCCTCCTAATATGTTTTGTTTTATATTCTATGCGCGGCGGGGGCAATATATGACAGCCGAAGAATAATTCCCCCAAGAACGCAGAAAATAGAGGTGTACAAGCTTTTTCCGCATTTTCCCGAGCCGCCGCAGGCGGCGAGGGCTCAGCAAAAACAAAGAAGGCTTTACCGAAAGGAGAAACCATGCTGACTGTGATGCTCAGAGCGGCTATGCTCTATTTTCTCATAATCGCGGCTGTGCGGCTCATGGGCAAGCGGCAGATAGGCGAGCTGCAGCCCTCGGAGCTGGTGATAACCATACTGCTCTCAAATATCGCCACCCTGCCCATCGAGGACCGCTCCCTGCCTATGCTCACGGGAGTCATACCCATCGTGACCCTTGTATGTCTGGATGTGTTCGTGTCCCAGCTGACCCTCAGGTCCCGACGGCTGCGCAAGCTTGTGTCGGGGGAGCCTAAAATGGTGATATCTCAGGGCAAGGTCAACGCCGCACTTTTAAAGGAGCTGCGCTTTTCCGTGGACGACCTGATGGAGGCCCTGCGGCAGATGGACGTTTTCGATATCTCCGAGGTGCAGCTGGCGGTGGTGGAAACTACGGGGCAGGTGTCGGTATGCACCAAGCAGGCCGCAAAGGGCAAGGACCCGCCGATGCTTGTGGCCGCCGACGGCGAGCTTATGCCCGACGCCCTCAGGGCCATCGGTCGGGACGTCAAGTGGGCAAGGAAGATGCTCCACGCCGAGAACTGCCGCGAGGAGGACGTGTTCATCATGACCGCAGAGCGCAGCGGCAGCTACACTGTGATAAAAAGGGAGGACTGCAAGTGAAGCGCCTTATCATCTGCGGGGTCGCCATGGCGGTGGTGGTCCTCGTGTCCTTTTATGCAAGGCATCTGGTCAGGGACCGCAGCGAAATGATCTGCAATATGACGGACTCCGTTCTTGCCGCCGCCGACAGGCCCGAGGCTGCCATCGCCCGCCTCGAAGACCTTGAAGAGCGCTGGCGCAGCATAAGGCGGGCTCTTGGCTTCTTCGTCCGCGCCGACAAGCTGGAGGAGATATCCTGTCGGGTGGTCAGGCTGAGGGCCATGTACACCGAGGGCTCCGACGACTTCCCCGCCGAGTGCCTTGAGCTGGAGGAGCGCCTGCGGCTGCTGATAGTTTAGGTCACAAATAAATAGTCCTTTACAATTCTTATTTTCTGTGGTAAAATATAATACAGAAGATCGTGCCGCCAGAAGCAAGATGACCAGAAGCAAGAAGCAAGAAAAAACGTCCGCGAAGCGGACAAAATAATAAACCGCGCCGCAGGCGCACCTTGTCTTGCCTCTTGCCTCTGAAAGCGAAGCGTTCTTGCCTCCAGAGGCTTAGAAAAGGAGTACACTTATGGCAGAAGAAAGAATACCTAAGAGAAGCGAGGTGCCCGTGGAGTTCACATGGGCTTTGGAGGACATCTACCCCACCGACGAGGCATGGAGGGCCGACTTTGAAAAAATGCAGGCCATGCCCGAGAGGGTGCGGGCCTATAAGGGCAGTCTCGGTGAGAGCGGCGAGACGCTGCTTGAATTTTTGCGCCTTGGAGACGAGATCTCGGTGCTGGCGGACAGCCTCGGGAACTACGCTCAGCGCCGCTCGGACGAGGACACCGCCAATCCCTTCTATCAGGGGATGATAGGCCAGCTGATGAACGCCTATGTTGAGCTCAACGCCGCAGGCAGCTTCGAGACCCCGGAGATCATCGCCATCGAGGAGGAAAAGCTTGAGGGCTTCTACAAGGCAGTGCCGGAGCTGGAGCTCTACCGCCGCAACCTCGACCGCGTAAGGCACAAGAAGGAGCACATTCTCTCCGACGCAGAGGAGCGCATACTGGCCATGACAGGCGAGCTGACCTCCTGCCCGGAGAACATCTATTCCATGTTCTCCGACGCCGACCTGCGGTTCCCGGACGCCCTTGACAAGGACGGCAAGGCCCATCAGGTCACCCACGGCAGCTACATCCCTCTGGTTCAGGACAGCGACAGGGTGCTGAGAAAGTCCGCCTTCGAGTCAATGTACTCCACCTACGGCAGCTTCCGCAACACCTGCGCCTCTACCCTTGCGGCCCAGATAAAGAGCGTCCAGTTCTACGCCAAGGCAAGGAAATACCCCTCCTCTCTGGCCGCCGCGCTGGACTCCAACGAGGTGCCTGTGGAGGTCTACACCAACCTCATTGAGGCCGTCCACGAGAATATGCACTATATGTACGACTACGTCAAGCTCCGCAAGGACCTGATGGGCCTTGACGAGCTGCACTTCTACGACCTCTACACCCCCATCGTCTCGGACTTTGACATGAAGATAAGCTTTGAGGAGGCAAAGGAGACCGTAATGAAGGCCCTTGCCCCCATGGGCGAGGACTATCTTGCCATCCTTCGGGAGGGCTTTGAGAACCGCTGGATAGACGTCTACGAGAACGAGGGCAAGACCAGCGGCGCCTACTCCGCAGGGGCGAGGGTACACCCCTATGTGCTGCTCAACCACAAGGACACCCTCAACTGTATGTTCACCATAGCCCACGAGATGGGCCACGCCATCCACTCCTACCTCTCAAACAAGAACCAGCCCGTGGCCTATTCGGACTACGTCATCTTTGTGGCCGAGGTGGCCTCTACCTGCAACGAGGCCCTGCTGATGCAGTACCTGCTGAAAAACACCGACGACAAGAAGGAGAAGGCCTATCTTATCAACTACTTCTTGGAGCAGTTCCGCACCACCCTCTACAGGCAGACCATGTTCGCGGAGTTCGAACTGAAAATAAACGAGCTCGCCGCCCAAGGCGAGGCCCTGACCGCCGAGGTGATGTGCGATATCTACAGGGAGCTCAACCGCCTCTATTTCGGCGAGGGCATCGTCCTTGACGAGGAGATAAGCCTTGAGTGGGCCCGCATCCCCCACTTCTACTATGACTATTATGTTTACCAGTATGCCACGGGATATTCGGCGGCCATTGCCCTCTCCCAGCGCATCCTGACCGAGGGCGAGAGCGCCGTTAAGGACTACATCCGCTTTCTTTCCGGCGGCAACTCCACCGACCCCATCTCCCTGCTAAAGATCGCGGGCGTGGATATGTCCACCACCAAGCCCGTCACCGACGCCCTGAAGCTCTTCGGCGACCTCATCGGACAGATGAGAGAGCTGTTTGAGTAAGGACCTGACGATACTAAAGCCGCTCGGCTGCCGCAGACAGAGAAAAGCTGTCTGACGGGTCGGGCGGCTTTTTTTAGAGAGCCTGTCACATTTTCAGAAGCAAGAGCTTTAGAGGCAAGAAGCAAGAGAAGGCATCCGCGAAGCGGTCAAAAAAACCGCGCCGCAGGCGCACCTTGTCTTGCCTCTTGCTTCTGAAAGCGCAGCGTTCTTGCCTCTGCGGAAATCAAAAATTGATCTCCGCATGGTCACATTTTCTCCTCTCCCCTTGTATATATAGATGAAACGTTTCAAAGGAAGTGCGCTTATGACAGACAGCGAGCTGCTTGGGCTCTACAAGACCGACGTGAGCCGCGCCGTCAGGCTGACCGCCGAGATATATCACAGCTATGTGCAGAAGATAGTCTCGGGGCGGCTGGCGGGGGCCCCGCGGGAGGATATCGAGGAGGCGGTGAACGACGTGTTCATTCGCTTCTGGCAGGATGTCGATCGCGTTGACCTGGCCCGCGGGAGCATCAAGGCGTATATCAGCGTTCTGGCCCAGAGCATAGCCGTCAACAGGTATCGCCAGCTTGCAAGGCACGAGGCCCTGCCCTTAGACGAGGCAGCCGCCGAGGCACCGCAGGAGCAGCTGATAGAGCGGGAGGCCCTTATCGCGGCCCTGAAGGCTCTGGACCTCATCGACAGGCGTATCGTCCTGATGCGCCACTACTACCTGATGCCCCACGCCGACATCGCTAAGGCCCTTGGAATGAAGGAGCCCGCCGTGCGAAAGCGGCTGGAGCGCGCACTGAAAAAACTAAGAACGGAGGGACTGCTATGAAGGATATCCAAAGGCTCGAGGCCGCACTTTCACAGCTGGACGTAAACGAGCTCGAGGGCCTCATCAGCGATATAGAGCTGCCGCGGGACAAGGGCGCAGGCAGGCGCATAGCAGAGAGGCTTATGCGAAAGGAGAAGATAACTATGAGCAGAAGCATAAGAAAGAAGACAGCCGCCATCATAGTGGCGCTGGCTGCGGCCATGGGCTGCACAGCGGCGGCAGGGGCGTACCTTTACAACAGCTACGCCCACCAGAAGGAGAACGTCTCCGCCCTCTACGGCGACAGCGCCGCAGCGGAGGAGCTTGGATCAAGAGGCCTGCTGGACGGCGAGCAGCAGCAGTTCGACCATCTCGTTATCTCGAAGGACACAAAGGTGATCTTCGACGGGTATTTTGCAAGGTTCAGCATATCGGTGATGCCCGTTGACGCCCAAGGCCACGAGATGACCGACGACACCGAAAGCAACCTGCTCATTGATGTGGAGGCCTTTGACGAGGACGGAAACAATATGCTGGCGGGCGGCGGTCAGGACTACAATTACGGCGACGGCTACCTTGGACTTTCAAGGGAATGCTTACTCAGCGAATACTGCGAGAGCCTGCCCGTAAAGGTCAAGATCATCGACCAGAAGAGCAACAACGCTGTTGCGGAGCTTGACTACACCTTTGAAAAGAACGTTGACAGCGTGACCTTCACTGACGAAAGGGGCAGAAGGATATACCTGAGCGAGATATCCATGATGTGCTTTGACGGCGTGGACATATATGAAGGCTTTGACCGCTATGCCGAGGCCCCGGGCAGCTCCACCGCCTTCACGATGATAAAGAACGATGGCAGCGAGGACGTGTTCAACTACTCTCGCCTCGGCCTCGCAGGCTATGACGGAGAGACCAGCAGCTGCGAATTCGTAGAATTCATCGACCCCAACAGCGTCTCCGCGATACTGTTAGACGGCGGCCGCTTCACGGCGGAATAAATACACCCAAACAAAAAAGGATACTCTTCCCCGAAGGGGGAAGGGTATCCTTTGCTTTTTGCTGCTTTATGAGGGCTTACTCTATCGGGGTGGTCCAGCCGAAGGTGTCCTCGATCTTGCCCCACTGGATGCCTGTCATGGTGTCGTAGAGCATCTGGGAGATGGGCCCGATCTCGTTGTTGTTGATGGTCATTATCTTGTCGCCCCACTTGAGGTGTCCAACAGGAGAGATAACGGCGGCTGTGCCTGTGCCGAAAACCTCATCCAGCTTGCCTGCGTCGTAGGCGTCGGCGACCTCCTGGATGGTGATGCGCCTCTCGGTGGCCTTGATGCCCTTGGCCTTGCATACCTCAAGGGCGGACTTTCTGGTGATGCCGGGGAGTACAGAGCCCTGGAGCTCGGGAGTGATGACCTCGCCGTCGATAACGAAGAAGATGTTCATGGAGCCGACCTCTTCGATGTACTTTCTCTCAACGCCGTCCAGCCAGAGCACCTGCTCGTAGTCCTGCTCGTGAGCCTCCTCCTGGCCCTTGAGGGAGATAGCGTAGTTAGCGGCGGTCTTTGCAAAGCCTGTGCCTCCGCGTACTGCTCTTACATAGTTGTTCTCTACATAGATCTTAACGGGGTTAAGGCCTGTGGAGTAGTAAGCGCCGGAGGGAGACAGGATGATGAGGAACAGATAGTGGTCTGCGGGCCTTACGCCAACGTAGGGGTCGGTGGCGAAGATGAAGGGCCTGATGTAGAGGGCGGCGCCGTCGGTATGGGGCACCCAGTCCTTCTCGATCTGTACCAGCTTCTTGGTGGCCTCGATCATGAACTCCTCGTCGATCTCGGGGATCACCATTCTTCTGGCGGAGTTGTTAAGTCTCTTGTAGTTCTCGTCGGGTCTGAACAGCTGGATCTCACCGTCGGCGCGGCGGTAAGCCTTAAGGCCCTCGAAGATCTCCTGACCGTAGTGCAGGCACATAGCGGCAGGCGACAGGGTGATGTCACCGTAGGGCACGATGCGTGCGTCATGCCAGCCCTCGCCTGTGTCATAGTTCATTACGAACATATGGTCTGTGAAAATGTGGCCGAAGCCGAGCTTGGTCTCGTCCTGAGGCTTGGCCTTGGGCGTTTTGGTAAGCTCTACTCTGATGTCCATAGTTGAAATCCTTCTTTCATAAAAATATTTCTGTATACTATTGTAGCACTATTTCCTGCATTTTTCAAGGGGTAAGGCGGGATTTTTTTGCCATAAATGAAATTTTTCGGCTCCGGGCCTTCATTTTTGGGCGCTGTCAATCGGCGATGGTGATGATCACCCAGTAATCGCCGACCTTTGCGATGCCGATATACTGCTGGCGGGAGTTGGCCTTGGTCAGGTCATTGACCTTATACGTCTCTTCACCGCTTCCGTACGCGCCGATCATTTTCACATCAATGTTCGGGCCCAGCTCCACCCCCAGCACGGCGTTGTTATTAAGATAGGTAACAAGCCCGGGGTAGTTCTCCTTCTCGCTGTACAGCAGCTCGTCGGCGCTGGTGCAGCCTTTTGCGATTATCTCGTAGGACCAGTCGCTTATTACCTCCTGCCGCGTTATAAGCGGTTCGGAATGGGAGTAGATGAACCTTAGCCATGTGGGCTCCTCCGTTCCCGAAGGCAGCGTCCCCGCCTTGAAGCAGCTCTCTATCTGGCGGCACCTGTCCTCGGCGCGGCGGCAGAGGGTGGGATGCAGCTGGGCGGAATGGAAAGCCTTAAGCGCGGGCTCGCTTTTTATTGCCAGATAAAGCTCCTGCTCGGGCTCTTCGAGGGTGAACTTTGTGGTGGTCGTTGTGGGAGTCGTTGTGCCGGTCGTTGTCTTTTTGGTCGTTGCTGCGGCGGTCTCCGGCGGCGCTATGGTCTCGGGTGCCGTGACATAGACCAGGGAGACATAAAGGGTCTCGGCGGATGTCTGGGCCGTGGTGGCTATGGTGGGCTCCGACTCAGCGGCGGCGGGCAGGGACGGCGTTGTTTTGCCTGTGGTGGTCCCGATCTTTGTTGTGGTCACCGATTTTTTAGTGGTGCTCGCCGTGGCCTTAGTGGTGGTGGTGTGAGTGGTGGTCTCGGTCACGCTCTTTTTGGTGGCGGCGGCTGGGGGCCTGCTCTCCGTTGGGGAGGTCTCAGCGCTCTCGGAGGCCGCCGTGATCTCTGCGGGGGCCGCCTGCCCTGGCCTGCCTCTAAGTAATTTGGGCAGCACAAAAACAGCCGCAGCAAGCATTAAAGCTGCCGCTGCGGCTGCCGCCGTGATCTTTATGTAGGCTGTATTAGCTCTCCTCTTCGGGGTGATCTCGACGCGTTCTCTGCCGTTTACGGGCCTGACGCAGTTGAGGCACACCGCCGAGCTCTCGTGCAGCTCTCCCCCACAGTAGGGGCAGAGCCTGCGCCCCTCCATTATTTGAGGGAATTGAGCAGCCCGTTGGAGTTGATTATGTTTATTAGGAACTCCGGGAAGGACTGCCCCTGATAGGTCTCGTTCCTGGTGATATTTGTGATGACGCCTGTGTCGAAGTCTATCTCCACCTCGTCGCCGTTCTCTATCTTCTCGGCGGCCTCGTCACACTCGATGATGGGCAGGCCGATGTTGATGGAGTTGCGGTAGAAGATGCGCGCAAAGCTCTTGGCGATGACGCAGGAGATGCCGCTGGCCTTGATGGAGGCGGGGGCGTGCTCTCTCGAGGAGCCGCAGCCAAAGTTGGCCTTGGCCACCATGATGTCTCCCGGCTTCACCCTTCCCGCAAACTCGATGTCGATGTCCTCCATGCAGTGCTTGGCAAGCTCCTGCATATCGGCGGAATTCAGGTATCTTGCGGGGATGATAACGTCCGTATCCACGTTGTCTCCGTACTTGTGTACTGTGCCGTGTGCTTTCATTTTTTTACTTCCTTTCAGGGTGGTTATCACTTGTTTGAATAATCGGGCGAGCCGAACACGTTCTCGCCTGCGGCCTGACGGTTCAGCTCGTCATAGACCTTCTCAAGATAGGCGCTGTCCAGGGCGTCCTTGGTCCTGGTTATAAAATAGCAGGTCTTGACCTTGCCGAAGAGGCCCGTCTTCACAAGCCGATATACCGACTGTCCTTTAACGTTTGAGTTCTCAAAATCGTTCAGGCCCTTTTTGTCAATGATAGACTGTGTCATCTCTATCGTAAATTTATTCTCGTCGCGGAGCTGGGTTATCATCTCCTCGACCTTTGCCTCCTTCTGAGAGTCGCTCAGCGAGGTGCCGTATTTCTTTGTAACAAGACTGAGCAGAGTGTCCCAGAACACATCTCTGACATAATCCTTCATCCTTCAAGCCTTCTTTCGTAATAGAATGTGCTTTTGCCGTTAGATCAAATTTCAAGATCGAAGCAGCTGCGGGAGCAGACCGAGCTTTTCACAAGCTCTGCCACCTTAAGGTGCTCGGGGTGCACCTGATAGCCTTTAAGGGCTTCAATGCTCTCAAGAGTAGAATCCAGCAGCAGGTCGCCGTTGGAGGAGGGCAGGGGGTCTGTTCTGACGTTTATGTCTATAAGGCCATCTATCCTTCCTTTAAGTCCCTCGAGGCCCGCCTTGATCTCGGCGGCGCGCTTGGCTCTCTCGTCGCCCGTGAGCTCGGGCTTAAGCTGCCAGATTATTATATGCCTTATCATTTTTCTGCCTCCGTTCAGTCAAGCTCGGAGGGCTGGGCTATCCTGCCCATAACTGCCGAGGCCGCCGCAACGTAGGGCGAAGCCAGATATACCTCCGACTCGGGATGTCCCATTCTTCCCACAAAGTTGCGGTTGGTGGTGGCAACGGCGCGCTCGCCCTTTGCCAGTATTCCCATATGTCCGCCAAGGCAGGGGCCGCAGGTGGGTGTCGAGACCGCGCAGCCCGCGTTTATGAATATCTCCAGCAGGCCCTCCTTCATGGCGGTGAGGTATACCTTCTGGGTGGCGGGGATAACTATGCAGCGCACGCCCTCGGCGATGTGTCTGCCCTTGAGTATCTCGGCCGCGGCGCGGATGTCCTCGATCCTGCCGTTGGTGCAGGAGCCGATGACCGCCTGATCAATGGGCACATTGCCGATCTGGTCGAAGGTCCTGCCGTTCTCGGGCAGGTGGGGGAAGGCCACGGTGGGCTTGATCTGGGAGAGGTCGATGTCATAGACAGCGTCGTACTCCGCGTCCTCGTCCGCCTCGAAGATCTTATATTCCTTTGTTACCTTGTCCTTGATGTAATCGAGAGTTACCTCGTCAACGGCGAAGATGCCGTTCTTGGCGCCTGCCTCGATGGCCATGTTCGCCATGCAGAGCCTATCCTCCATCGTCAGGTTCTTGAGGCCGGGGCCCGAGAATTCCATGCTCTTGTAGAGGGCGCCGTCAACGCCGATCATGGTGATGATATGCAGGATGACATCCTTGGCGGTGGACCACTTGGGCAGCTTGCCGATGATGTTGAACTTGATGGCCGAGGGGATGCGGAACCAATCCTTGCCCTTTGCCATGCCTGCGCACATATCCGTGGAGCCTACGCCCGTGGAGAAAGCGCCCAGAGCGCCGTAGGTGCAGGTGTGAGAGTCGGCGCCGATAACGCAGTCACCGGGGGCCACAAGGCCTTTCTCGGGCAGCAGCGCGTGCTCGATGCCCATATCGCCGACGTCAAAATAATTCTTTATGCCGTACTTCCCTGCGAACTCGCGGCACTGCTTGCACTGGCCTGCGGCCTTGATGTCCTTGTTGGGGGTAAAGTGGTCCATGACCATCGTTATCTTGTCCTGGCTAAAGATGGAGTCGAAGCCCGCCTTGTTGAACTCGTTGATAGCAACGGGCGAGGTAACGTCGTTGCCCAGCACAAGGTCCAGATCAGCCATTACCAGCTGTCCTGGCTTGACCTCGTCCAGCCCTGCGTGAGCCGCCAGTATTTTTTGTGTCATCGTCATTCCCATAGTGAATACCATTCCTTACTTTGATAGTGATGTCCGTCGGAGTTGTCAAAAAACGCCTCCGTGCGGATAATATTTTTATTCATTTTAATTATACCACAATATTATCCCGTATTATTAAATAAACAGCTAACAAAATATGAACAAATAGTTACATTATGCTTTCCGAAACAAATTAATATTTTTCGGGCGGCGTATTTTTCCATGTATCACTTCCCTGCCGCCGCAGATAATAATCACAAAGAAAACGAAAGGCAGTGTGACAGATATGAAATTCAGTGTTTCCTCTCTGGCAAAGGGCATCTCGGTGGGGCTGACCGCAGGGGCCATCGCCTATGCCGTAGCAAGCGCCACGGCCAAGGAAAAGCGCAGCCTCAAGCGCAGCGCGGGCCGTGCTCTCCACGCCATCGGCGATATCATGGAGGGCGTCGGCAACATCATGAGCTAAGCGCTTAGACAGAACATCCCCTCGCGGCGCCTGCCCGAGGGGATGAGCTTTTAATAAGGAGCGATCATATCAAAGCGATTTGGTCTTGCCGCTTACATACTGAAGTATCAGCAGGGCGTCCGTAACGTCCACCCTTCCGTTTGCGTCGATGTCCGCACGGGACAGCTGCGCCGAGGGCAGGGTCTTTTCTCCCGCGTTGTGGCTGAGTATCAGCAGGGCGTCCGTAACGTCAACGGTGCCGCTGCCGTCGATATCGCCCTTTTTAAGGCTTGTGGAGGCCTTCTTGGTTATGACCACCTTGTAGGTCCGCACGTCGCCGCTGGTGGAGGTCACCTTGATGTTCAGGGTGTTCTTCCCATCGCTGAGGGAGACGTTTCCGGTGCCGCTTATCTTGGCTCCCGAGCCAAGGGCCTTGGCAGTCACCTTCACCGAGGAAACAGAGCCGTCAACTGTGGCGGTGTAGCTCTGGGTGTACTTATCGAAGCTTGGAGAGAGGGTGCAGCCGCTGACGGTCAGGGAGCTCAGCAGGTTGTTGTTGCTGCCCGTGGAGGGGGGCTCGGGAACGGGAGAATCCGGCATATTCTTATAGAAAGGTATCTTGAACTCCAGAGCGGATTCCAGCACCTTGCTGTTATAGGCCTTCCTAAGGTTCTTGCCCTCTATGGCGGCGCCGTTGATGCAGGTCATGTACTGGTGATAGTAATAGCCGTTGCCGCCGTCGGTGACGTCAAATTTCTGGAAGTAGATGGTGTCCTGGCCCTTGTTGATGTAGCCGGAGCCTAAGTAGATGGCGCCGCCGATTATGGACTTGTACTGATTGGTCCAAGGCAGCAGGTAGGTGGGGTTGTAGGTCATGGCGTAGCGGGCGCCCATCTGCCCTGCGGAAAGGGTGGAGGTGGCGTAGGCCTGAACGTCAAAGAAATTGAAGTAGCCCTCGTAGCCCGGGGCGGTGCCAAGGGACTGGATGGCGCCGTTCACGCCCTGCTCGTTGCGGCAGCGTCCCGCCATGTGATAGGGCGAGACTCCCGCCCGCTCGGCGGCCTCCATAAAGGTCTCGGCGTAGTTTTTCACCTCTCCCGTGTCGGGGCAGGTGTAGTTCCCGCGCATGAAGGTATCTGCCAGTATGTTCTGCACGCCCGTAATGGTGTGTATCTCGGGATTATAGGACAGGTTCTCGAACATGAAAACATAGGTGTCGTTTATGAAATTGCGGGGGTCAAGGTTGTACTTGACCACAGCGTCCGAGGCCGCCACCCAGCTGCCGTCCAGCCCGTACCATGTGCCTGTTGTGAAATTATAGGCGCCCTTCTCCATGGACTTCCATGCCTCGGGAGAGGTGCCGTTCACAAGGCTCCTTCCCAGCAGGGTCTCTTCCTTGACCACGTCGCTCCACTCAAGGCCTGTGTCCACGGGGGTGAAGACCCACTTGGGGTGCTGCTCGTGGAGGGCCCTTAGGGCGGGCTTGTAGCTCTCGGGGAAGGCGCTTATCTGTTTTTCAAAGGTCTGGTCGTATGCCTCTGCCTTGGCAAAGCTCGTCCCTGCGCAGGCATATGTGAATGCCGCCGCCAGCGCCGTCAGCAGAGCAGTTAGCTTTCTCATCTCGATCACCTCAGCAATATTATATACATAATAGAAGCAAGAACGCTTCGCTTTCAGAAGCAAGAGGCAAGACAAGGTGCGCCTTCGGCGCGGTTTTTTATTTGTCCGCTTTGCGGACCTTTGGCTTGCTTCCTGTCATCTTGCTTCCAGAGAACGTTTTCAATCTCCTCTGTCCGTTCCGGCGGACAGTATCCTGAGTATATTATAAGGTAAAAAAATCGGATTGTCAACAAGAAATCAATTCAACAAAAGTTTACAAAGGGAATTTTTTCGGACTTTTTCAAATGTTACAATTCGATTACAATATATCTTGTATCTGTGTCGAAAAAAGCACAATATATTTTGTGAGAAAATTTGTTCGCGGCATTATACCCAAATATTTCCGCGAAAATTCGACTATTTTGACGATTGATTTTTTTATTTAACGTTGTTATAATCTTTAATACAAATGTAACCTTATTTGGCTCTGCTCAAAAAATCGGACAGTTGAATATTTTGTAATATGTCTTAACCAAAACTTCCGAGAGCGAGGCTTAAATTTCAGATCGTATTTTGATAAGGACCGTTTTTATTGCGCCTTTTGGCGGGGATGGAGGTAGCTTAATGAAAAAATTCAGGCTCAACAAGGCCGCGCTCTCTATTGCGACGGCTGTTCTGATGGTGACGTCGATGCTTTCGATGTTCGCGGGCTCTGCGGCAACGCCCAACGAGGTGACGCTGTCGGCGGACAAGGAATATGTATCCGCGGGAGATCGCATCAATGTTTCCGTCGGCTTCTCGCCCAACGACAAGGGCGCCGCGGGAATGACCCTTAACCTGCACTACGACCCCTCTAAGGTAAGCGTGCACATCCCGACCCAAGCCGAGCAGAGCACCTACACCGTGCCCAGCAGCTTTTCGGTCATCACCAACTACGGTTACGCCGACGGCGTGGTAAGGATAGTTGCCGCAAATCTCATGAGCACGAATATCACCTCCTCCACTGCTCTGGCTCTGGCAAGCTTTGATGTCAAGAGCGGCGTGACGGGAGATATTGATTTCAGCATTGACGTTGAGACCATGGTGGCCTCCTCCGACAACGGCTATGTGAACGCCTCCTACCTTGCGCCAAAGCTCAAGGTAAGCACAGGCAAGGCCCCCGCAGCCACCACTGCGGCAGTGACCACCACAACACCTGCCGCCACCACCACCAAGGCCACAACTACTACAAAGGCGACCACAACTACCAAGGCCACCACTACCACAAAGGCGGCCACAACTACTGAGGCCACCACAACAAAGGCCCCCGAGACCACAACGACTCCCGTCGCGACCACAGCTGCTCCCGAGACCACCACACCTGCGGCCACCGAGGCGGTAACGGAAGCCCCCGAGGCAGAGCCCGAGCCCGCAGCAGAGCCCGAGGAGCCTGCACAGAACGGTGATGCTCCCGTGTTCGTATACCTTCAGGAGGGCGGAGACTTCAACTCCGAGACCGATGTTTACTACTCCATCGCTCTGGCAGATTACATCGAGGATTACTCCAAGCTCTACGACCTTAGAGTGACCGTTCAGGCCACGGACAGCGCCAACGGCGGCCTCGGCGTGATAATGGACGGCAAGTGGGTAGCGGCCCACAACAAGCTCCGCGATACCTCCGCACAGGTTTGGGAGCTGGACAACATTGACCCCTCCGCTGCCTCCAGCAACGTGGTGGTACAGCTTTACTACTTAAAGAACAACGCAGAATTCAAGGTGCTGGACGTTGAGTTCGTTGAGGCAAGCGCCAACTACGACACAGCCCCCGAGCCCGAAGCAGAGCCCGAGGAAGCACCGGTAATAGAAGAGCCCGAGGCCGAGAGCGCTCCCGATGAGCAACCCGAGCAGCCCGCCGAGCCTGAGGAAACAGAAGAGACCGAAGAGACCGTCACCGAACCCGAAGAGACTCCCGCTCCCGAGGCAGACGCCGATGCGGCAGCTGATGAAAACGAGGAAGAGGAGGCTCCCGACGCTCGGGAGACTGAGGAAGGGGACGAAGACCCCGACGCGGAGGCAGCAGAGAACAACAACGATGCCGCCGCAGATGACACAACGGCCGAAGAGGCCGCAGAGACCAACGAGGATGAGGGCGCCGCAGCAGAGAACAATGCGGAGAGCGGCGAAGCCGAGGCTGCCATAGGAGAGGAGCAGCCTGCTGAGCAGCCCGAAGACGCAGAGGAGATAGAGGATACCGTCATCCATGCGTCCCAGGAGGCTGACCGCAACAGCGGCAGCAACCCCGGAACAGGGCGCTCGAGAAGCCCGATACTCACTGTAATAATGGTGCTTTGCGGACTTGAGATACTCTGGTCACTGTTCGTTATAGTCTATAACAGAACGGTCGGCAAGAAAAACAACTAATTGGAAGGGACTGCTGTAGGGCAGTCCTTTTCAGCTTTATGGGGACTTCCCTGCCAAGGTCAATATGCAAAAAGGGTATTCCCTGCTTGTGCGGGGAATACCCTTTTGAGTTCGAGCGGCGCATCCTGTGGCGGGCCTTATTCAGCCTTTGGCAGGAAGAGCACCGAGAACACGCTCTTCTTCCGGATGTCCGTAAGGGGTCGGAGCAGGCCGCTTTCCAGCAGCTTTTCGATAACGCGGGGCAGCATGAGCATGGCGCCCAGAACGTTCACATAAAACTCGTTTATGAGGGCCTGCATATGGGCGGGGTGCCTCTTGCGGTTAAAGGCCACGAACTTGGCGTCTGTCTCGCGGCACAGGGCGGCGATCTCCTCGGGGACCGTGATCTTTCCGTCGGGATAAGTGTACAGAATATTGGACATCTCATCCAGACCTGCCCTGACTGTCACGGGCTGGGGCCTATCCTCGAACACATAGCCCTTGTCAACAAGACGCTTGTATTCCTCAGGGGTCAGGGCGTCTCTGCCACGGCTTATGAACTTGGCGAGAGCGTCCCAGTCGGATTCAAGGTTGTCTCTCCAGCGGCCCTGCCTGTCTGCGTAGCAGCAGTCCACCTGAAGGCTGGCGTTATCCATGCTGTTACCCTCGAGCCTGTCTCTGGTCATGTCGCCGCAGCTCCAGTATTTGTTCTCCTTGGGCTTGAAGCTGCCGTCGGCAACGTCTGCGTAGGCCACGAAGCAGCCGCCGTCGGGGCGCTCAACTGCATACTTGGAAATGTCGCTGCTGCTTATCCTCAGCTTTCTTATGGCAAGCATCACAAGGTCGTATTTCATGTAGTTCAGGTCGTTGCCGTCGCAGGTCATGCCCCAGTGGTCGGGGTCGGCCTCGAAGTCCGCAAAGATCTTGGGGATGTATTTATCCGCCAGAGTCTGTGCAGCCTCGTCCAGCAGTCTGTCCCGCTCCTCGTCGCCCTCGTTGTCCCGCAGGTCGTCGATGAGCATATTTGTGCGGTACTTGGGGTTGTTGGAATTATCCAGCTTGTCGATGAAGCCAAAGCGCACCAGCGCCACCAGCTGATCTCCCACATACACCTGAGGCACACCGATCTCTCGGGAGATCTCCTCAAGGTTCTTGGGCTCGTGATAGCAGGCCCAAGCAATGTTCATTTTGATGGCCGAGTCAAAGATATCGGCGGTGTCGCCCTTGCTTCCAACATAGCCGCTGTGGCCCATCTCTTTAAAATAGATCGGGTTTACCTCTAAGTTCTTGTCGATATTCATTTCAATTCCCTCTTTCAGCTTTTCTCTTGCGTCAGACAAGTGCCATTTTACGGTACCGACAGAGATCTCCAGCCTTTTTGCGATCTCGGCCACGGGCAGCTTATCGTAGTAGTGCAGATAGATCACTGTCCTCTGCCGTTCCGAAAGAAAGCCTATCTCCCGCCGCAGCAGCTGCTGCATGGCCGCCTCGTCCTCGCTGTCCTCCTCGGGGGCGGCAAGCTCAAGGCTGCTTATGTCCTCGAAGTGTCTGCCTGTTTCAAGCTTATGTACGAACTTTGCCCATACGTTTCTGGCAATTCTATATACATAGCCGTCGATATTGGCGACCTCTCCGTGCTTCAAGAACGCGTGGTACACCTCAAAGATGATATCCGAGGCCAGCTCACTTGCTTGGTCGATGTTCCTCGCCTTGTCCAAGGCGAAGCCGAATATCCTGTCGCGGTACTCAAATATTTTCTTGTCTGCTGTTTTCTTGTCCATTCTGAAAGCCCTCCGGAAGCGTTTTCATATATATAGTGAGGGGAAAGCTGAAAAGGTTGGGCAGGTAGGAAATTATTTTCTAAATTTTTTTCTTTACTGCAAATATGCCTGTCGGTGTGGGCCGACAGGCATATGTTTCTTAGTCTATCTTGTTGTTGGCTATTACCTCTGCCACCAGATTGGCGGGCAGCTGGTCATAGCGGATGTGCTCCATCGAGTAGGAGCCTCTGCCCTGTGTCATCTGGCGCAGGGTCATGGTGAAGTCGCTCATCTCGGCGTCGGGCACCTCGGCAACTACCTCGGTAAGGCCCTTCTTCTCGGCGGGGTTCATTCCAAGAACTCTGCCGCGGCGCTTGTTCAGCTCGCCGATGACGTCGCCCGTGTTCTCGTCGGGAACGGTGACGGTCAGGTTGGAGATGGGCTCCAGCAGCATGGGCTCGGCCTTGGGGATACCGTCCTTGAAGGCGATGGAGGCCGCGATCTTGAAGGCCATTTCGGAGGAGTCAACGGGATGATAGGAGCCGTCCACCAGTATAGCCTTTACGCCAACTACGGGGAAGCCCGCCAGCACGCCCTTCTTCATGCACTCCTGAAGGCCCTTTTCAACTGCGGGGAAGAAGTTCTTGGGTACGGCGCCGCCGAATACTCTCTCCTCGAACACCAGCTCGTCGGAGATGCAGGGCTCGAACTCTACCCAGATATCGCCGAACTGGCCGTGGCCGCCGGACTGCTTCTTATGTCTGCCCTGTACCTTGACCTTCTTGCGGATGGTCTCGCGGTAGGCGATCTTGGGAACGGAGGTCTCGATATCAACGCCGAAGGTGTCGTGGAGCTTCGAGGCCACGGAATCCAGATGCAGGCCGCCCAGAGTAGTAAGTATCATCTCGAGGGTGTCGGGGTTCTGCTCGTAGCGGAGGGTCTTGTCCTCCTCCAGCAGGCGCTGGATGGCTGCGGAGATCTTCGCCTCGTCGCCGGAGCCCTTGGCTCTTACTGCCATGGCATAGGTGGGCGCGGGGAAGTTGATGGGTGCGAACTTAACGACTCTTGCGGGGTCACAGATGGTGTCGTTGGTGTTGACGGACATCTTGGTGGCAACTACGATATCGCCGCAGAGGGCCTCGGCCACATCTATCTGCTTCTTGCCGCAGAGGGTGAAGAGCTTGCCTACCTTTTCGGTGCCGCCTGTGGTGGCGTTTACAATGTCCTTACCGGTCTTGGCGCTGCCGGAATGAATCTTGAGGTAGCTCATCTTGCCAACGAAGGGGTCGGCAACGGTCTTGAACACGAAGGCCGAGAAGGGAGCGTCCTTGTCGCACTTTATCTCAACGGGCTCGCCGTTTGCGTCCTCTGCCAGCTTGATGTCGTTCTCGGAGGGAGCGGGCACCAGCAGGGAGATCTCCTTGAGCAGCATATCTATGCCGGAGAGATCTGTGGAGGAGCAGCAGACAACGGGAGTTATCTTGCCCTCGTTCATACCCTTGTGGATGCCGTCGATGAGCTCCTTCTGGGTGAAGGCCTCGCCGCCGAAGAACTTCTCCATCAGCTCCTCGTCGGTCTCGGCAACGGCCTCGGATACGGCCTCGATAAGTCCGTCGATGCGGTACTCCATATTTGCGGCTACCTCGGCGGTGGGCATATCGGTGGCTACGGCCTTGCCGTTCTCGTACTTGTATGCCTGCATCTCGATGAGGTTAACGTAGGAAACGATCTTCCTGTCGGCGATAACGGGCACAACAACGGGGCAAACGGTGGGGCCGAACTCGGTCTTGAGCTGGGTCAGGACGTTGTTGAAGTTGGCGTTCTCGTCGTCCAGCTTGGTAACGACGAACATTCTGGGCTTGCCGTTCTCGGCGGCGCAGTCATAGGCCTTGTGGGTGCCTACCTTAACGCCGGACTTGGCGGAAACGGTTATCATAACGCAGCCGGAGGCGTTGATGGCCTCTACCATGCCTGCCTCATAGTCGAACAGGCCGGGGGCGTCCAGCAGATTTATCTTCAGACCGTCGCTCTCAAAGCACTCGAGCGAGGTATATACAGAGCACTTTCTCTTGATCTCTTCTGCGGTATAATCGGATACCGTGTTGCCGTCGAGAGTCTTGCCAAGGCGGTCGGTAACGCCGCTCTTGAAAAGCAGGGCCTCGACCAGAGAGGTCTTTCCTGAGCCTGCGTGGCCGCAGACTGCGATGTTTTTGATCTTGGTGCTGTCGTAGGTTTTCAAAGTGATTCTCTCCTTGCATTGTAAAGTGTGAGCGGCGAAGAATATAGCAAATTAACTCATTGTTATAAATGCACAATAAAACGCAGCTGCATAGTCTAATTATATAATATTTTCACACAAAAGGCAATAGCTTTTAATAATTTTATTTTCGTGATTATGAACAAAAAATTAACCTATCTTTATGCACAATGCACGGCTTTGGGGCCGGGGGCCGGATTTTGCTTTACATCTCCGGAGATATGTGGTAGAATTGTTTGCAGAAATAGCTGACAGCTCTTTTGAAGCGGAAAGGAAACTGTTATGAAAAAGTCTTATGTGATCTTACTTGCGGCGGCCCTCTGCCTCTCACTAGCCTCCTGCGCCAGCGGGGACAGCTCCGGCGGGGCGGAAACCACCACCGCCGCCGAGGTCTCTCAGCCGGCCCCGGCTCAGGAGGGCGCCGACCCCGATATGGCCGGCTTTCTCTTTAAGGGCGGCAGCGAGAGCTGCTTTGGCCTGACCATCGAGGAGATAAGCGAGAAGACCGGCGGCTTCTACAGCCTTGAGACCGCCGCCGACGGCGACCTTGAATGGGGCCTGGAGTTCGACCTGGGCCAGCGGGACAGCCTTATGGGCGGGCGCTTTAAGCTGGGTGGCACCTACACCACCAGGTGCACCCTTTTCTTCAAGGACCAGAAGCTCTCCTCCGTCTGGTACGGCATAGAGGGCGGCGAGGACGCTGTGCCCGTCACCGAGGCGCTCAAGACCTCGATAGAAGCGGACATCCTCGAGGACTACTCCCCCGAATACGACCGTCCCGCCCTGGGCAAGAACTCCGCCACCTACTTCAACGGCGATATTGAGGGCTATCTCATCCAGATGTTCTGCTCCAAGCTGGACGACTCCGGCTTCCCCATAACCATTAAGCTGGAGAGCTACAGAAGCGCCTACGGCCTCTAGAGGCAGGATAAGGCCCAGTCGAGCCCCCGCAGTAATCAGCAGATTGAAAGATAATTTGCGCCCCTGCGGGGGCTTTTTTGTTTAATAAAATACTTGACATTGGTCTGACAGCATATTATAATAGTAGATGTAGAAATAGTTAAATTTTTTATAGGGCGCTGTTACAGCGGCTTATAGATCATTGCTCTGCGAGGCCACTGCCCCGCATGGCAGCTATGTTTGGAGGTATAATAATGAACAACAGGTTTTGCCAGACCTGCGGCAACCCGCTGGCCGAGAACGAACGCTTCTGCGGCAAGTGCGGTACTCCCGCAGATGGCTTCGACGCTCCCGCGCAGGCCGCACCCGTACAGGCACCTATCCCTGAGCCCGTTCCCGAGCAGGCACCTATCCCCGAGGCAGCTCCCGTGCCTGAACAGGCCCCTGTCCAGGATATGATGCAGGCCACCATGTACGCAGGCGCTACCGAGGCTGCTCAGACCGTACAGGACCCCGCAGCTCAGGCACAGGATTTTTACAACAGCGCAGCGGCTTCCGCACAGCAGACCGCAGATCAGGCGGCAGCCTTTGCCGAGAGCAACGCTTCCCCCTATGACCCTGCGGCAGTTCCCGGTGCAGTACCCGGCCCCGTTCCCGAGGCAGCACCCGCCAAGGCAGGCGGCGGCGCAGCAGCAGTTATCTCAAAGTACAAGCTGCCCATCATCATCGCGGCTGTCGTTATCGTTCTGGCGGTAGCAGGCATCATCGTTTTCAAGCAGCTCACAAAGTACCAGAAGATCGACAGCAAGGACCTCTTTGCTGTAAAGTTCTCGGGCCTTGACGGTCAGGGCACCGCTGTGGCCTACCTCAACTGCTATGATGCCGACCCCAACATTGACAAGTATGACGACGACTTCGACAAGGACGCACAGGACTACAGCGATTATTTCTCCGACGACAACAAGGACCTGCTGAAGGCCTTTGACAAGGCAGGAGACAAGAGCGACGCCAAGAAGATGCGCAAGGCCCTGCTCAAGCAAAAGAGCGGCAAGTATGTGCTTAAGCTGAAGCTCAGCGAGACCAAGGACCTCAAAAACGGCGACAAGATCACCTGCACCGTTGACTACGACGAGGATGAGCTGAAGGAAGCAAACATCAAGCTTGAGAACACCGAGTTCGAGGTCGAGGTAGAAGGCCTTATCGTTGCCGAGGAGCTGGATATGTTCAACGGCTTCAACTACTCCTTCTCGGGCATCGACGAGAGCGGCACCATGACCTATGACAGCACCAACGCCGACCTGCCCTTCATCTCCTACGTTTGCTACTACACCTCCGGCCTCAAGAACGGAGACTCGGTAAGCGTTTCCGCCGAGATCGACTTCTCTCAGGTAGAGAACAAACAGTCTCAGTATTCGGCCGACAAGTACGACAGCGACGAGGACCGCGAGGAAGCAATAGATGACGGCACCTACGAGGGCCCCGAGTACATCGGCACTACCTTCGATTACAACGGCAAGACCTACATCGTAAAGGATTCCTACGCCTCGAAGGACTTCACGGTTTCCGGCCTCAACGAGCCTGACGAGATCGACATCTTCTCCGGCATCAAGGTCACCTTCACAGGCGCTGACCCCTATCTCTATGCCGATTCCGTTGACAAGGAAGGCTGCGACTCCGTTATCAAGGACAATGTTTACTTCTATATCGAAAGCGATTACAACCAGGCATTCAAGGTAGGCGACACCGTAAGGATCAAGGCAAGCGTTTATGAGGACGACCTGAAAAAGGCTGGCTTCAAGCCCGCTAACCTGCCCGACACCGACGGCAACTACTACTATGATTACACCATTGAGGACAACGGCAGCATCGGCCATTACATCCTTGATGACGCCTCCGCAGAGGACCACGAGAAGCTGGACGCTGTTGAGGGCTCCTTCGACGAGATGCTGAATTCGTTCCTGGAGGACAATCTTGACAGATGGTACATCGGCGACCTTGAGTTCGGCGACGGCGTAAAGAGCTTCTCGGAGCCCGAGGCATACAAGGGATATCTTGTAAAGTGCACAGGCTTTGACGACGGCACTATCGACAAGTACAACGACAAGACCTATATCGTAAAGGTATACAAGATCACCGCCACCTACGAGGAGGACGAAAAGAGCAAGGAGAAGACCTTCTACTTTGCTGCAAGGATCAACAACGGCCTCATCGACGGTGAGGGCAACGCCCAGGCGGGCTACTCCACCAGCACTGCGGTAAACACCAAGCTCGGCGACGTTGTTGACAGCGTACTCAGCTGGACCGACGAGGGCGAGAGAGTAGAGCTCAAGACCTTCTGATAGGCAAAAAAAGCAAATATCACAGGCCGCCTCCCGAGGCATCGGGGGGCGGCTTTTTTTGTGCAGCAGGACGCTGTTATCTTTTCCACATTTGCCAGCCTCCTGCGCAGCAGCAGGCTGGCTATCTCCTCTCGGCATATAGTAGCGGCGGGCAGAATATATTATAGTATACTCAACAGGAAAGGACAAGATGTATGGATCATGCAAAGCTCTGCGCGGCGCTGATGGCGCTTATGCTCTGTGGGACGGGGGCAGCCGCCGCTGCCGCAGGAGGCGCCCGCACCGCCGACAGTCTTACTAAAGCCGCTCTGGCGGCAGCAAGGTTCGAGACCAACACCCACGCCTCCGAGAACGCAGCCTCCGTGGAGGAGCAGGAGGCCCCCGAGGACAGCGCCTCCGACGACAGCAGTCTCCCTGAGGAGCCGCCCGCTGCCCCTCCCGAGGAGGCCCCAGCAAATGACAGTGCCCCCGAGGAGGAGCCCGCCGCCGCAAAAAGCTGCGAGATACCCACCGAGAAGCCCTCGGCTCAGGCGCTGGCGGCTATCCCCTACCCTGCCGACACAATGGGCAGCGACGGGCGGGTGGAAAAGACCCACTACGGTCCCTGCACGGGCGAACAGTATTTCGACCTTGCAGGGGGCGGTCAGGTGCGCAACTGCACGGAGCTTGAAAACAGCTTTCTAAGCTCCATAAGCGGCGAGGGCCCCGAGTTCAGCTTCGACTTTAACGAAGGCGAGCCCGTGGTGCTTATCTACCACACCCACACCACCGAGAGCTTTGAGCCCGATGACAGCGGCACCTGCGACACCTCCTTCCCCAGCAAGACCACCGACCCCGACAAAAACGTGGTGGCGGTGGGGGACAGGATCTGCGCCGAGCTGGACCGCGCGGGCATCCCATACATACACGACACCCTGATACACGACTACCCCAGCTACAACGACGCCTACGATTCCAGCCGCGCCACCGTCTCCCAGCTGCTGGCCCACTACCCTTCCGTAAAGATCGTGCTGGACATCCACCGGGACGGCATCGAGCGGGAGGACGGCACCCGTGTCTCTCCCGTGGCGGAGATAGACGGCCGGGAGGCGGCCCAAGTGATGATAATTTCGGGCTGCGACGACGGCACCATGGGTATGCCCCGATATCTGTGGAACTTCCGCTTTGCCTGCACCCTGCAATCCGCCATGGAGAGCCGCTTCGAGGGGCTGACTCGGCCCATCCTCTTCGACTACCGCCACTACAATCAGGACCTGACCACAGGCTCTCTGCTGATAGAGGTGGGCAGCCACGGCAACTCCCTTGATCAGGCCCTCTATTCGGGAGAGCTGGTAGGCAGAGCGCTCGCAGCCTTGTTCGGGGGGGAGAAATAACTCCCCCTCTGAGCAAAAATAATCCCTCCACCCACTTTACATTTTAAGAAATATGTGATATAATGTAAAAAAACATAGGAGGGAACTTCAATGATCACAGTTTTATCGGCTTATGATACAGGCTACGCTGCGGGATATGTCATCGGCTATCTTATCGGCGTCGTTATCTTCGGACTTATCTGGGGCTTTGTCTGCAAGGCGGTAGTCAGGAGCAAGGGCTATCCCGACGAAATGAACAAGGGCTTCTGGTGGGGATTTTTCCTTGGCTGGATCGGCCTTATAGTCTGCGCTGTAAAGCCGCAGTACAGCCAGCCCTTCCAGCAGTACAACCCCTATATGCAGCGCGATATGTACGGCCAGCCCTATGGCCAGCCTTATCAGCAGAACCCCTACGGTCAGCCCTATCAGGGCTATCCCCAGCAGGGCTATCCTCAGCAGCCCATGAGCGGCGACATCACCGCCCAGCGCATTGCCGAGCTTGACAGTATGCTCACCGCAGGCATGATAACTCAGGAGGAGTACAACCGCAGGAGAGCGGATATCCTTTCGGGGAGATAAGTGAAAAATGATTTTTAAAGCCGCCCCCTCACGGGAGCGGCGATTTTTTATGCCAAAATTATGCTGACAGCATAATATATTATGCTGTCAGCATAATTTCTTGACAAAATATCCAATTATTCGGGCATTATATTGTTTATCTATACAAAATTTCTCGATTACGCTGGCAGCATAGTGACATTTTGCACAAAATGTGGTATAATTCAGGTATGATAATATTTTAGTATTTATCATAGAATGGAGGAATAATTATGAAAAAAACTTTATCGGTTATTTGTGCGTTGATGATGTGTTTCGCCGTAGTGGGCTGTGGGAACACGGAGAGCAATACGAACAATAATCAAACAGAAGCCGCCGCATCTGCCGCACCTGAGGAAAAAGAGCTTACACCAATTGAAGCATTAACAAGTGATGAGAAAGAGGTGTTCGATATAGTTGTTAATGCAGATTTTTACAACAAAAGTGAAGCTCGAGTCATGGAAGCTATCAAAACGGTTAGTTGGAATATCGCAATAAAAGGAACAAATAAAGCCGGGGGAACACTTAACAAATGGTTCTATGAAGAAAACGGAAAACTAATCCAGGCCGGTGATTATAATTTAGAAGTCAGATATGACATAGTGTATTCGCGTGATACTCGAGATTTCTCAGAGTGGGCTGATGATGTGGAATTATCAGATCAAAACATTAGCAATATCAACAAGGCATTAGAGTATTATTGGAATGAATTAGGCTTATAGTAGTTGATTAATTGCTAATGTTTTCCGTATCTCGACCTAACACAGGATTATTATCCCTCCCACCACCACAAAAAAGCCGCCCCCTCACGGGAGCGGCTTTGAATTTGCAATTAACTGTGCGGCTTAGCCCAGCTCTGCGAAATACTTGATGGTTCTTACCATCTGACTGGTGTAGCTGTTCTCGTTGTCATACCAGGAAACTACCTGTACCTCATAGAGGTCGTCGGAGATCTTGCTTACCATGGTCTGAGTAGCATCGAACAGGGAGCCGTATCTCATGCCGATAACGTCAGAAGATACGATAGGATCCTCGTTGTAGCCGTAGCTCTCGGAAGCAGCAGCCTTCATAGCGGCGTTGATGCCTTCCTTGGTAACGTCTGCGCCCTTAACAACAGCGGTGAGGATGGTGGTGGAGCCTGTGGGAACAGGAACTCTCTGAGCGGAGCCGATGAGCTTGCCGTTGAGCTCGGGGATAACAAGGCCGATAGCCTTGGCAGCACCGGTGGAGTTAGGAACGATGTTGGCAGCGCCGGCACGTGCTCTTCTCATGTCGCCCTTTCTGTGAGGACCGTCAAGGATCATCTGGTCGCCGGTGTAGGCATGGATGGTGCTCATGATACCGCTCTGGATAGGAGCATAGTCGTTCAGAGCCTTAGCCATAGGAGCGAGGCAGTTGGTGGTGCAGGATGCAGCGGAAATGATGGTGTCATCCTTGGTCAGGGTCTTCTCGTTAACGCTGTAAACGATGGTAGGCAGATCGTTGCCTGCGGGAGCAGAGATAACGACCTTCTTAGCGCCTGCGTCGATGTGAGCCTGGCTCTTAGCCTTGGAGCAGTAGAAGCCTGTGCACTCGAGAACAACGTCTACGCCCAGCTCGCCCCAGGGCAGCTCAGCAGCGTTAGCCTTTGCATAGATCTGAAGGGTCTTGCCGTCAACGGTGATGGTGTTAGCCTCGTCGTCAGCCTCAACAGTGTGAAGATTCTCGCCGATAATGCCGCAGTAGCCCTTCTGAGCGGTGTCATACTTGAGCAGGTTAGCGAGCATGGAAGGCTTGGTCAGGTCGTTGATAGCAACAACATCATAACCCTCTGCGCCGAACATCTGTCTGAAAGCCAGACGTCCGATACGTCCAAAACCGTTAATTGCAACTTTTACATTAGCCATTGTAGTGTACCTCCTAATAATTTTTATACTAATATTATACTACAGCCTGTTTGATTTTGCAAGTATTTTCACAGATTATTGCCCAAAATTTTCATATCTTTCACAAATTGTTCCGGGCGCGGGCGCGCAAGTCGCGTGACACTCGCAAGCTCGGGCGGGGCTTGGAGTGGGGCGTTAGACACGGCCTGCTTTTATTTTTCTTTAAGTGCATCTTCGGCGACGAAAGGGAAATAATAAGTTTGATCGGAAAAAATTTGACTTATTTATAAAATCAGTGTATAATATTTGTAAAATACCAACAAGCCGCGAAAGGGGGCCACAGAATGGATATGCTTGAGACCTGCGCCAAGCTCTTCGAGGCCGCAGGCATACACGCCGCGATTTTTGACAGGACCATGAAGCTGAAGCACAACACCACCTCCGTTCCGCCGGAGCTGCTACAAGCCCGCTGCTTCGGCAGCACAAACCGAGAGCCCGTCGAGCTGCCGCCCAAAAATTATCTGATAACAGACCACGACAGCGGCCTTGCCGCCGAGGTCATGCCTATCTATGACCGTGGTGAACTCTTCGGCTGCGTGGTAAGGTTCACAGGCAGAAGGCGTATCGCCGAGCTGCACTATCGCTCCATGGACCGCAGCAGCAACAGGCTGCGGGACTCGGACATCCGCGATGCCCTGACGGATATGTTCCTCTCGCAGGACGCCCTGCTGCTGAGGCACGACCAGCGGGACCTGATGGATGAGATCTCAGAGATGATCGAGCCCACCGTATGCAGGCTGCTGAGCGGCACTGTCAACTCGGGAGAGCTCATCCACTATTTCAACGGCGAGTCCGACTATTACTTCAATGATATCTCCATACGCTTAAACATGACCCTTGACTGGGCCTCCGAGCTTTTTGGCAAGAACGGCTGCACCGTGCTGCGGGACATCGACGAAGACGTCTGCTCCAACATCAGGTTTCCGCGGCTCGAGGCGGTGCTTCTGAACCTTATGATAAATTCCTATATGTACAGCAGCTCAAAGAAGAAGGAGATAAGCGTAAGCTTCAAGAACGATAAGGGCGACCTGTACCTGACTGTTTCGGACAGAGGCACGGGGGCCGATCTAAGCGAGCTACGGGCCGCCGCCGAAGGCAGGCTCGGGCACCGCGAGGGCTCCAGAGAGGGGCTGGGGCTGATGCTGGCGAGGCTCTTTGCCGAGAGGTACGAAGGCGAGCTGACCTTCACTCAGGACGAGAACGGCCTGCACACACGGATCTCAATTCCCCGCAGCCGCTACAAGCAGCCCATTGAATTCCACATGAGGCCCTCTCCGATGCTCTTCCGCCCCTACTGCTTCCAGCAGTGCATCCTTGGCAAGGGGCTGGAGATCGTCAGATAACAGCATATCAAGACCCCCAGCGGGAATAAAACGTAGCGGAGGAATATGATGCTTGATACGATAATGGATATTTTCAACAAGATAGACGATGTGATGTACTACCCCGTGCTTATCATCGTGCTGGCGGCGGCGGGGCTGTACTTCTCCTTCCGCACAAGGTTCGTGCAGCTGCGGCTCTTTGGCGAGTCCTGCAAGCTTATAATGGAGAAGCCCAAGGGCGAGCAGAAGGTCTCCTCCTTCCAGGCCCTCATCGTTTCCACCGCCTCTCGGGTAGGGACGGGGAACATCGTCGGGGTGTCCACTGCCATCTGCATAGGCGGGCCCGGGGCCTGCTTCTGGATGTGGCTGATGTGCATTATCGGGGCCTCCTCGGCCTTCATGGAGAGCACCCTGGCCCAGATCTACAAAAAGCAGGACAAGGACGGCGGCTGCTATGGCGGGCCCGCCTACTACATAGAGCAGGCTCTTGGAAAGCCCCTGATCTCGGCGGTCTTCTGCGTTTTCCTGATAGCTACATACGCCTTCGGCTTCAACCTGCTCTGTTCCTTTAATCTACAGTCCTCCTTCGAGGTCTACAGCTTTTATGACAAAAAGTCCACGCCCGTGATCGTGGGCGTGATACTGGCGGTGCTGGTGGGCTTCTGTGTGATGGGCGGCGGCAAGAGGATCATAAAGCTTACGGAAAAGCTGGTGCCCTTCATGGGCGTTGCCTATGTGATCATCTCCCTTATCGTCATCGGCTTCAACATCAAGAACGTTCCCCATATGTTCGCGCTTATCTTCAGGGACGCCTTCGACTTCCGCTCTATCGCCGGAGGTCTTGCAGGCAGCTGCCTTGTAATGGGCATCAAGCGGGGCCTCTACTCCAACGAAGCGGGCGTGGGCTCGGCTCCCAACGCCTCAGCCTCGGCAGATGTTACCCACCCCGTAAAGCAGGGCCTTGTGCAGACCGTCTCGGTGTACATCGACACCATCCTCCTCTGCACCGCCACGGCCTTTATGTGCCTCAGCTCCGGCACGGCCTACAACGAAGAGGTCTCGGGAGCCATGTACGTCCAGAACGCGGTCTCCACGGTCTTTGGCAAGGCGGGACCTGTTTTCATCACTGTCGCCATGGTGCTTTTTGCCTTCACCACCCTGCTTGGCAACCTCTACTACGTTGACAACGCCCTTATCTACCTTAACAAAAAGCGCCAGCCTTCAAAGCGCTTTATGACGGGCTTTTACATCTGCTGCGTCCTCGTTATCTTCGCGGGGGCCCTGATGGAGATGAGCTTCGCCTGGACAATGGCGGATATCACCATGGGCGGCATGACGCTTATAAACATCCCCTGCTGCCTGCTGCTTTCGGGCCAGGTCATCCGCGCCCTAAGGGATTACGAAAAGCAGAAGAAGGCTGGCAAGGACCCCGAGTTCCTTGCCGCCGACATCGGCCTGGACACGGAAAAGCTCTCTCTTTGGAAATAAACCCACACCCCACAGCACAAACCAGCCCTCCCACCGTGAGAGGGCTGTATTTATCCAAACACACAAAAAAGCCCGCAAACGCGAAGTTTGCGGGCTTTTAATGGCGCCACGTGTTGGACTCGAACCAACTTAACTCTAAGGCGGTGAATACGATGAAGTACATAAAAAAGGAAACCACAAACTTTGATGCACACGGGCATTGGAACACCAATCATACGATCAGTATGTCACTTAATGATGCCTGCGCTCTTATGCAATTACTCGACAAACAATATCCCGAAGCGTTTACACACGAAGGTACTAACTGGAAATTTGGCAATGTGAACTATGAAAACCTCCCAAATACTAATCTTCAATCTATTGTGGTAGTTCTTGAAACAATCCTTAATTCTAAACCTTAAAACAAAGTAGCACTATGAAAATTGCCGACAAACTCTTGCTTGTCGGCTTTTTTGATGGTGTTATACATCATCAGGCACAGGCGAGGTCGCTCCTCGGGGCAGGTTCAAGTGTTCTTCCCTGCCCTTTCCTGTGCTTTAAGAACACGAAATATTATTCTCTGATAGATAATCTGTCAGAAAGAAAGGATTTGATTAGATGAAGAAGAACACAGTAATTGCTATCGCCAATCAAAAGGGCGGTGCAGGCAAGACAACAACGGCAATCAATATTGGCGTTATCCTGCGGCAGAAAGGCTATAAGGTACTGCT
>JAFVAN010000042.1 GCA_017480485.1 Ruminococcus sp.
CTTAGCCTTTACCATGTAGGTGCCGTCGTTGTAGCCGTCCAGTGCCTTCAGCTTGTTGCCGATGGGGAAGTCGCCGTCAACATAGTTGACCTCTTCGCCAAGGTGCTTCCAGCCTGTAACAGCGTCCATGGAAGTAGGAGCCAGACCGATCTGCTCGTCGCCATTGAGGATGTCAGCCTCCATCATACCAATGAAGGTATCGGAAAGCTTAACTTCAACGGTGAAGTGAAGGTCGGTGTCTCTGGGAAGGGTGTGATAGTCTATCCAGTCGCCGCCGAAGCAGTTGGACCAGGCGCCTGTGTCAGGATCGTCAACTACGATCACCGTCTTCTTGGCCTTGGGGTCGTACTTTCTGCCCTCATACTCGGGAGCGGGGGCTGCGGTGGTCGTTGTAGTGGTGGCGGCCTTAGTTGTCGTGGTGGTCTTTCGGGTCTTCTTCTCGGTCTGCGCCTCGGTGGCCGCGGTGGTCTCGGCGGGAGTTGAGTCCTCAACGGGTGCGGCAGTGGTGGTGCCGCCCTCTGCTGCGTGGGCCGCCTGGGCGGTGGAGGAGTCGCTGTCCTTGCTGCCCGCAAGGCTGCGGACCCCAAAGAAGGCTCCCACGCCCAGCGCCACCACAGCGGCGGTCGATATCGCGGCGATCATCGGGGCCTTGCTCTTTTTAACGGGCGCCGCCTCGGGCGCGGCCGCAGGGGCAGCAGGCACAGGCTCAGGGGCCACGGGCGTCGCGGAATAGCCTGCATAGGTCGTGCCCTCTGCGGCATCGGCCGACGGGGCGGGCGCACCTTCTGCGGTCTCTGCCCCCTCGTAATATTCTCCGAGGTCGACGCGGGAGCCCTGAGCAGGATGTATGCGGGGAGCCCCGGCGTTAAAGTCCGCGTTGAAGTTGGGCGCCGCCTGCTCGGTATCAAAGCTTGTCTCGCACCGCCAGCAGGACAGTGCATCCTCGTTCAACTCGGCGCCGCAGGTGGGGCATAAGCGCTTGGGCTTCGGCGCCTCCACAGCCGCCCCGCAATAGCGGCAGAATTTAGAGCTTGCAGCTATCTGCTGCCCGCAATTTTGACAGTTCATATCAACACCTCCGAAGGATCAAAGTATTTTTTCCATCCCGACCTTATATGGCACAAGGCCAAGCCTGCGGTAAAACTCCATTGCGCCGGGGTTGCAGTTCCAGACGTTAAGGGTCACGTTATAGCAGCCCCTTTGGCGGGCGAAGTCAAGGATATGCTCGTATATCGCACTGCCGACGCCCTGTCCCCTCGCAGCCTCGTCCACGCAGATGTCGTCGATATAAAGGGTGAGGATATCCGTGCAGAGCCGTGTGTTCTCGGCCCTCTGCAAAACGCAGAAGCCGTGGCCCAGCACCCTTCCGCTTTCGTCGGCGCAGACGAAAACGGGGGTCTGCTCATTACATAGGATGTCCCGCAGCTGTTCGGCGGTGTATTTTGTTACGGGCTTGAAAAGGTCGGGCCGCCCCTCGTAATGGACGCGGTTGACCTGCACCAGCAGCTCCATTATGGCGGGGATGTCTCCCTCCTGTGCAAAGCGAACGGTATTTGGCATCATACTCTCTCCTTTATCATCATCTACGGCGCAGGCTGCACCAGCTCGACCTCACGCAGGGCGTTGTCTGCCTTGGTGTCGCAGTAGGCCATCTTCCCCGGGGCGAACATAAGGTAGGAGAAATTTCCCATGGTGAATTCGTTTTTGGTGTCGCTGCCGTCAAGGTTTCGGCTGGCAACGTTGCCGAAGCCGTCAACGTAATAGAGCCGCCCAAGGTAAAGATTTGTAAACTGGGCGTGGCCTCCAAGCTCCGTGATGGCGGAGGTGGTAAGGTCCAGCATATTCAGTATGCGGCCGGGCCCGCGGGAATAATAGATCTTATCCCCCACAACGCAGACGTCGTAGCATTCGTCGGAGCAGATGCACCTCAGGCCGCTGCCGTCAAGGCCCATTGCCATGAGCTTTCTGCCGCCGAGGGAGTCCGTGAAATAAATAGTGTCGCCGCTGATGTTCATGTACCACTCAACGCACTGCACCAGCTTTTTTAGCTCGGTGCCGTCGGGGTTCATGGAGCAGATGTAATAGCTGCTGCCACCCAGCTGAGAGCAGAAGTAAAGCTTGCCCTTATAGTAGGTCAGCTCATGGACAACGTAATTAAGGATGACCGTCAGGTCGCTGCCGTCGTTGTTCATGGAGCAGACGGAGTTGTCGCGAAGGAAATACAGCCGCTCGTCCTCGGCGTTTATATAATAGACGGTCCCGGTGCAGAGCTGAGTGCGGGTGCCGTCCAGCTCGGTGCGGGTCAGGCCGTCAACGCCCGTATACCATGCTTCGCCGTCGTATTCCAGAGCGCCCGAGTTCACGATGTTTGCCGAGCGCAGATAGGGCTCGCCGTTATAGCCCACAGGGACATCCACAGGCACCGCGGGAACGGTGGTGTCGGCGGGCGGCTCGGTCTCATCGGGGGCCGAGGTCGTTGGGGGTTCGGTATCGGCAGGGGGCTCTGTCTCCTCGGGAGGCGTCGTCTCGGCAGGGGCGGTATCGGCGGCGCTTTCGGGGGCGCTGCTCTCGGGGGCGATCTCCTCCTCGTACATCTTCACGGTGTTGGGTCGGGAGTCGGTAGAGGAGCTGTCGCTGCTGCCGCCCCGCAGGCCAAAGTACACAGCCGCTCCGCCAATGCAGAAGGCTGCGACCACCGCAGCTGTGATCACGGCGCCTGCGCCGCTTCGGCGGGGGGCATCGGTCTCCTCGTCGGCCGCTGTCTCAGCGGGCCTTACAGCCTCGGCGGGCGTCGGGATGACAGCCGCAGGCGCAGGTATCCCCTGCTCTGCTCCGCACCGCCGACAGAATTTTGTTCCGTCCGCCAGCTGCTCATTACAGTTTGGACAAGTTATCATGGCTCTTCCCCCCTTGCAGAAGTGTGTCGGTCGATCGTAAAACTCAGAGAGCGCATAATTACGAGTTGGTTTTACAGCGGTCTTGTATGCCCTCGCCGCCTGCGGCGGCTCGGGGAGGTGCGGAAAATGCACTCCCCCGCCTGACGGCGGGGAGAGCATTTTCCGCCGTCTATCGCAAAATTCAACTGTTAAGTATCACATAATCGATGTCGTTGTCTTTGGCGTATTTCTCGGCTGTTGAGCCTGAATAGCACTTGATGGTAAGATTGGGGCAGTTTTTAAACGCATCTTTTTCGATCTCTGTAACACTTTTAGGTATCGTTACGCTTGTAAGGTTTTTACAGTCTAAAAAAGCCTCTTCGCCAATGAGTTCAACACTATCGGGAATAGTAATGGTTTTAAGGCTTGTGCAACCTTGAAACGCCTCATACTGAATGCTTGTTACACTGTTCGGTATCTTTATGCTTGTAAGGCTTTTGCAATTTAAAAATTCGACAACTTCAATGCTTGTAACACTGTCAGGTATCGTTACGGTTTTAAGACTTGTGCATTCGACAAAGGCTCCCCCGCCCATGCTCGTTATTTCGTTCGGAAGCGTTACGCTTGTAAGCGCTGAACAACCATAAAACATATTTTCCCCAAAACTCTTAACACTGTTCGGTATCGTTATGCTTGTTAAACTTGTGCATTCAACAAATACTTCCCTTCCAAGGCTCTTAACACTGTTCGGTATTGTTATGCTTGTAAGGCCTGTGCAACCGGCAAACAAATATTCCTCAAGTCTCGTAACACTGTTCGGTATAGTTATGCTTGTTAGGCTTCTGCATTCGTCAAATGCTCTCTCGCCAATGCTTGTAACACTGCTTGGTATCGTAATGCTCGAAAGACTCAAGCACATAGAAAATGCCCACTCGTCAATCTTTGTAACGCTGTTAGGTATCGTTATGCTTGTAATGTTCGTACACCAGAAAAATGTATACTTTCCAATGCTTGTAATACTGTTTTCTATCGAAACCTTTTTTATTGAACTATTATTGTAAAAAGGCGAAGCATCCCATTCATAATCATACATCTTCCCGCTTCCGCTTATCGTTAGCAGTCCATCACTGTCAAGCGTGTATGAAACATTATTACCGCACTTACCGCTTTCAACAATGGTTGTTGACGGCTGGGCGGGTTGGGGCTGTTCCGTTACTTTTTTTGTTTGTTGCTCAGACGATTCCTTCGTCTGCTGTGGAGTCTGTTCAGACTGCGTAGCCGCAGGGGGCTGCGTATATATCGGCTGCGTGACCGTCTGCTGTGTCTGGACGGAGACTGGCTGCGGGGGTTCGGCTGTCGTGTCGGAGGCAGTCGTGGTCTTTTCCTTAGTCGTCGTTTTCTTTGTCTTTGAGGTCTCGACGGTCGTCGTGGTCGTTGTGCCCGTTGTCGTTGTAGTTGTGGCCTCCGTTTCGGCCTCGCTGGGAAGGTCAAGCTCCTCCTCCGCAAAGTGCTCCCGCTGGCGGGACGAGCTGTCGTCCTTGTTGTCCCCGCCCCGCAGCAGCATAAAGGCAACGATGCCGCCCATTACGATAACAAGGGTCGCCAAAACTGAGATCACGGCGACGGTGGCCGTCTTTCGGTGCTCGGCGGTCTGGGGGGCAGGTGCGGGCTGAGAGGCCTGCTGTGCTGCTGCGCGGGGCTGCTGGTTCGGGAGCACAGGCGCAGCATAGGCCTGCTCGGGAACAGGCTCTGCCGTATCAGGCGCCTCTCCCGCAGGCTGTGCAAAGATCACAGGCTCCACCTGCTCGCCCGCAGGCACAGGCCTACCCGAGGGCAGCGCCTCGTCCTCGGCGGGCGGCAGCACTGCGGCGTCCTTTCCCATCTGAAAGCCGCAGGCAGGGCAAACGGTAACGCCCTTTCCCAGCTGGTATTTACAATTCGGACAGATCATATCTATTCCCCTTTCGGAAGTGGTGGGTGGTATTTGTAAAGCTTGTTGTGCTTTATCGTTGGCTGCATAGTCTCTCCTTATGGTTGCTTTTATCAATATTCAATCTATAAGCTGGTAATTGATATCGTTTTCTTTAGCATATGCCTCTGCTGCTGAGCCCGAGTGGCAGTGGATGGTCACTTTGGAACAGCCCTCAAAAACATTTATGGCTATTTCTGTAACACTGTCAGGAATCGTTATGTCTGTAAGACTTTTGCAACTGTTAAACACATCATCTTCAATACTTGTAACGCCTTTAGGTATCGTAATGCTTTCAAGGTACTTACATCTTTCAAAGGCGCCTTTGTCAATATATTCAAGACCGTCCTTCAAATGAACTGTTTTCAAGCCGCTGTCCGCAAAGGCACCCACAAAGATATGAGTCACGCTGGCGGGAACGGTGATGTGTTCAAGCTTTTTACAGTTGAAGAAAGCTGCCCCTCCAATGTACTCCAGCTTATTGTCCAGCTGAACATTGCTGAGGTTTTCACAGTTATAAAAGGCACGATTATCAATTCTCGTTACTCCCGTGGGAATTTCGATGCTTTCAAGGGCTGTGCAATGTCCAAAGGAACAAACATCTATCTCCTCGAGACTTTCGGGCAGCTGTACCTCCTTGATGCTTTTGCAATTATAAAACAAATATTGTCCGAGTCTGGTAACGCCCTCATCTATAACGACCTTCTCGATCCCTCCTTTATTGCTAAAGGGTGCTTCGGAATCTGAATAATTGGCAGTCTCCCCGCTGCCGCTTATGGTGAGGGTGCCCTTATATAGGCTGTAGGTAACGTTATTTCCGATACTGCCTGTTTCCGGCTTGGGTTTAGCCTTTTTCACAAGCTTGACTATCCCGAAGACAGCAGCCCCAAGGACGACCACCGCCAGCAGGGCTATCAGCACGGGATGCACCCTGTGCTTTTTGGCAGGCTCTGTTCTCACAACAGGCTCCTCCGCCGTCTCCACTCCCGCATAAGCCGTGCCCTCGGGGAGCTCATCAATATAATCCGCAGGGGGCTCGGGCTCGTCAATGAGGGCCTCCTCGTAGTATTCGCCGAGGTCGGGGGCGGCAGCTCTCGGGGCCTGATTTGGAGCAATGCGGGGGCGCTGCTTTTCGGCGTCGAAGGTAGCCTTGAACTCCCTCCTGGGGCCTTGCTCTGCAAGGGTCTCGCATTTTGGGCAGGAGATGGCTCCCGCAGGGAGCTCTGAACCACAGACAGCGCAGATGCGGGGCTTGGGCGGCTCCGCCTTGGGGGCGGCAGCCTCAAACACCATCCCGCAGCGCCAGCAGGCCTTTGCAATGGCAGGCAGCTTTTCGCCGCAGCGCTCACAGGTCTTGGTCTCGCCCATGGAGCTTGCGCGCTCCTCTTCGGTGAAAACATAACCGCACCGCCAGCAGGCCTTGGCCTTGTCGGGCATCTCCTCGCCGCATTTCCTGCAGATCATAGCTCTCCTCCTGTCTAATATTTTCACACCAAATTAATATCTAACAAATATGCAGATACACTTCTCCAATTTATTATTATAACACATTCTCTTATATCTCGTCAAGTTTTTTTAATTCCCCTACCAAGGTTTTTTTATTCCCCCACCATCTTTCTGTCGTGCGGACACGCAGCGTCTCAGCGCCTCCCCGGAGGGGAGGTGGGTGCCTTTGCAGATGAGGCGGCGGTGCAGCCGTTCGGAAGGCTTCGTGCGGGTGCTTCCACGCTGGCTGGTGCTGGTGCTTATTTCCCTCTTACTCAACCCTTCTGCGTGCCACCGTATCGCGAGGGAGCCCCTGTGGCCTCCACAGTTGTAAACGAGCTTGCGAGTGCTCACGCGACCTGCCCCGGCGGGGCACCGCCCGAGCTTGCGAGTGCTCACGCGACATAAAAAACACCGACCATTGCTGATCGGTGCTTTTTCTGCTTTTCTTATCTGAGAGCTTCCTTGACCTTGGCGGCCTTGCCGACTCTCTTTCTGAGGTAGTAGAGCTTAGCGCGGCGTACCTTACCGGAGCGAACGACCTCTACCTTCTCAACTACGGGCGAGTGAACGGGGAAAACCCTCTCGATGCCCGTGCCGTGGGCGATGCGTCTTACGGTGAAGGTCTCGCTGATGCCGCCGTGCTTCTTGGCGATAACAGTACCCTCGAAGATCTGGATCCTCGACTTGTCTCCCTCAGCGATGCGAACGTGTACCTTTACGGTGTCGCCGACATGGATGTCGGGTGCGTTCTCCTTCATGCTTGAGCTTGCAATAAGCTTCAGTGCGTCCATTGTAAATGACCTCCTATTGTTTTTCAGATGTTCATACACTTTGCTGCGGCCCGTTGGAGCCGCCCCGCTTCATGCAAAAGGCGCCGCCTTCTGCAAAAGAGAAGCTTAAAGCCAGAGGACTATCCGCTTTAATGTCGTCCCGAAACATCGGGCTCTGGCATTAACCCCCGTCGCGGAAACACGACGGTAAATCAAATGCTTAAATATTATAGCACATTACAAAGGATTTTGCAAGAGCGTTCACATAAAATTTACACCCGTTTTTGCAGCGATCCTTGTGCGTTTTGTATAAGCCGAGAGCACCGAGCCCTCAAAAAAGCCCTCAAAGGCCTCCAGCACCACCGAGGTATTGAGATTAAACTCCGAGCCCGCAGGCAGGCTGAGGCACAGCGTAACGCCTCCCGCCCCCTCCGTGAGGGAGAGAAGGGTGATGCTGGGCTTGATGTCCACAAGCTTGGTGCCTCGCTTAGTGCGCTTCTCAACCTCGATGGCCTCCTGAGCAAGGAAGCTCTTAAAGGCCTCGGCGGTCTCGTGTGGGGTGCGGTCGGAGATGAGCTCTATCTCGTACTCGGCGGCGCTTATCTCGGTGTGCTTCATCACAGGCCGAGCGGCCGAGACTATCCACAGCCCCTCGGGCATACAGGCGTTAAGGCGGCTGACAAGCTCCTGCTCCTCCATCTCCTCCACCAGCGCCACGTCCAAAAGCTCCACCTGCGACTCTATCCCAAGGGAGAGGGGCAGGGGGAACATCAGATATGCGTGGGGGTTGAAGCCCTGAGTGTACCACAGGGGGATGCGAGCCCGCTTGAAGACCCGCTGCATTGCCCGCATAAGGTCAAGGTGGGAGATGTAGCGGGCGCGGCCTGTCTTGCCGAAGGTCAGGCGGTACTCGAAGCGCTCGATGCGCAGGGCCTGATTTTTAGGTTGCTGCTCTGCCACAGTAGACACCTCCGCATTCTTTCTTTACGCCGCAGCCCGAGCAGCCCTCGGCGCAGTTGCGGGTGGTAACGGCCTCGTGGGCGCGCTTGTTCTCCCTCACAAGGAACTCGTGAGAGATCATGTAATCCAGATGGGACCAAGGGGCCACCTCGTCGTAGCTGCGGCGCCTGTTGGCGTAGAAGGCCGTGTCCGTTCCGCACTCCTTGAAGGCCTCCTCCCAGAGATCGAAGCGAAAATGCTCGTCCCAGCTGTCGAGGGTGCAGCCCTTTTTCCATGCGGTGTAGATAGTGTCCGCCAGCCGCCTGTCGCCTCGGGCAAGTATGCCCTCCAGCACCGAGACCTTCTGCTGGTGGTAGGAGAGGCGGATCTTCTTTGAGGTTATGCTGTCCAGCAGCACGCCCTGCTTGCGCCTTATCTCCTCGGGGGTGGCCTGTGGCTCGAACTCGAAAGGCGTGAAGGGCTTTGGCACAAAGGTGGCGGTGGAAACGTTGACCTGTATGCTCTTGCCCCGCAGTTCCTTGGGGGTCTCGTACCAGAGGTTGACCACCCGCTGTGCAAGCTCCGCGATGCCGCGGATATCGTCGTCGGTCTCGTCGGGCAGGCCCAGCATGAAGTAGAGCTTCACGGTCTGGTAGCCCTCGGCAAAGGCCAGACGGCAGGTGCGGGTTATCTCCTCCTCGGTGATGTTCTTATTTATCACGTCCCGCAGGCGCTGGGTGCCCGCCTCGGGGGCAAAGGTCAGGCCGCTCTTGCGCACCGCCGCGATGCGGTCGATAAGCTCCTTGCTCATGGTGTCTATGCGCAGGGAGGGCAGGGATAGATTTATGTTCTCGTCGTCGGTGTATTCCGAGAGCTTCAAAAGCAGCTCGTTTATCTTTGAGTGGTCGCTGGTGGAGAGGGATGAAAGGGAGACCTCCTCGTAGCCCGTCTGCTCGCAGAGGCATTTGGTCTCTCGGGCAATGGTGTCCACCTGCTTTTCACGGAAGGGGCGATAGATGAAGCCTGCCTGACAGAACCTGCACCCGCGGATGCAGCCCCGCAGCACCTCCACCACTGCTCTGTCGTGGACGATGCTTGTAAAGGGCACCACGAAACTGTCGGGGTAGTAGACGCTGTCGAAGTCCGCGATCACCCGCTTGGTTATCTTAGGCTTTGCCTCGGGGACGTTGGGGGTGATGCTTTGCACTGTGCCGTCCTCGTTATAGGCCACATCATAGAACTGAGGCACATAGATGCCGGGTATCTTTGCGGCCTCACGCAGGAACTCCTCCTTGGTGGGCCCTTGGGGTTTCATTTTTTCATAGAGCCGCATGAGCTCGAGGTTTACCTCCTCGCCCTCCCCAAGGATGAACAGATCGAAAAATGGGGCCATGGGCTCGGGGTTGCAGACGCAGGGGCCGCCCCCCACAACGATGGGCGCAAGAGCCTTGCGATCCTTCGCAAAGACCGGCAGCCCCGCAAGGTCCAGCATTTCAAGCACGTTTGTGTAGCTCAGCTCGTATTGCAGGGTGAAGCCGATAAAATCGAAATCCCTGATGGGGTCAAGGCTCTCAAGGGCGTAGAGGGGGATGTTGTTTTGACGCATGGCGGCCTCGAAGTCCTTCTCCGGCATAAAGACCCGCTCGCACCACCAGTTAGGCACGGCGTTTTTCAGGCCGTAGAGTATCTTCATCCCAAGGTGGCTCATGCCCACGTCGTAGACATCGGGAAAGCAGAAGGCAAAGCGGACGTCCACCTTGGCGGGGTCCTTGATGACGCTGCCGTGCTCGCCGCCGATATAGCGGGCGGGCTTCTGAGTTTTCAGCAGCAGCCGCTCGATCTTGTCTTTTATCTCCTTCAAGGCAGGGGCCTCCTTTGGGTCAGTTTTTTCAGCGCCCGAAAGGGCATTTGTACAAAATATCGGACAGCTTATCTTAGCACTGCGGCCGCCAGCATATAAGCCGTCACCGCGATAAGGGGCAGAGGCAGGGCTCCCCACCAGACCGCAAGGCAGCAGAGTGCCGCCAGCACCAGCGCCGCCAGAGCCTTCACAAGGCCCGGGGGCTCCCGTCCCATGAGCTCGAAGAGCAGCTGCCAGCCGTCGGAGCCCTCGAAGGGCAGCAGGTTGAAAAGCCCCAGTGCAAGGCTTGCATCCCCGAAGGCGCAGCGCCCCGGCGCCAGCCAGGCAAGCACCGCACAGCAAAGATTTACCGCAGGCCCCGCCAGAAGTATCGCGCAGGCGCCTGCCCGCCCGCAGGCCAGCCGTCTTGCGGGTAGCAGCATCCCTGCGGCGCAGAGGGTCAAGGAATCAGGCGGCACCGCCAGCCAAAGCATAGCCGCCACATGGCCAAGCTCGTGGAGCACGGCACAGCAGAGGCAGAGCCCCACGGCCTGCGCCCACTCCCCTTCTATCGAGGTCAGGGCGGCCACAAGGGCAAGGAAGCTCCAATCCACCCTGACCTGAAAGCCGCGAAAGCAGAACACCAGCATTTTCATCACCGCTCTATTTTATGAGAGGGCGGGATATTAAATGCACATTGCAAAAAGGCAAGAGCGGTTGCTGCTTCTTGCCTGATGCTTGAACTATCTGATGTCCAGAGGTTAGAGGTGAGAGGTTAGAGGTTAGATATGGTGCGCCTTCGGCGCTTATTTTGATATTGTCCGCTTCGCGGACACCTTTTCTGACCTCTAACCTCTAATTTCTAACCTCTGGAAATTTATTTCCGGGTTCAGCCCAGAGCGTACTCTGTTGCGTAGGCCTCCAGCTTTGCCTCGTACTCGGCGCTGCCGTTCTTGTGCAGGGCGTCCAGATACTCGTGCTTTTTCAGGGTCTCGTAGTCGTTCTTCTCCGCGATCAGGTAGACCGCGATGTTGGAGCAGTGGTCCGAGATACGCTCAACATTGGTGAGGATGTCAAGGAAGTTTACGCCTGTCTCGATGTTGCACTCGCCGCGCTTGGAGCGCTCGATGTGCACGCTCTTGAGCTCCTCCACCAGCCTGTCAACGACCTCCTCCAAGGGCTCAACAGAGCTCAGGACCTCGTCGTCGTGGGTCTTGGTGGCCTCTATTGCCAGCCTGATTATCTCTGAGATAGCGTCGCAGAGCACATCAAGCTCGTTCATAGCCTGCTCGCTGAAGCTCTCCTCGTTCTCGTAGAGGGTGGTGGCGGTCTCCATAACGTTGATGGTATAGTCGCCGATACGCTCGAACTCCGAGATCAGGTGCAGCAGGGTGGTGGCGGCGCGGTTGTCGCTCTCGTTCAGGCCTTGGTCGTTGAGTCGGATAAGGTACTGGCCTATCCTGTCCTCCAGCCTGTCGATGGTCTGCTCGCGCTCGTTTATCTTCTCTACAACCTTGGTGTCAAACTCCGCAAAGAGAGTGCGGGCGGCGTTGAAGTTCTTCTGGGCCGAAACACCCATCTGCACAACGCCCTCTGTGGCGCGGGCGATGGCAACGTTGGGGCTCTGAAGGAAGCGCTCGTCGAGCAGGTCCTCCTTTGTGAAAGTGTCCTCCTCGTCGCCGGGCTTGTCGCGGACTGTGAGGCAGGTCAGCTTTTCCAGCAGCCCCGCAAAGGGGATGAATATGGCGGTGACGGTCACATTGAAGAGGGTGTGGAAGTTCGCGATATTATCCATCGTGAACGGCTTGTCCCAGAAGCTCCAGCCAACGGTGAACTGAACGGCGTAGATCACGATGAGGAAGATGATCGTTCCGATGAAGTTGAAGTAGAAATGCAGCAGCGCCGCTCTCTTGGCGTTCTTCGAGGATTTAAGGCTGGAGATCAGCGGCGTGGCGCAGGTGCCGATGTTGGTTCCCATGATGATGGGGAAGGCCGAGGCAAAGAGCACAGCACCTCCCGATCCCTCGGAGACCACCTGCAGGATGCTGACGGCGGCGGCGGAGCTCTGAGTGGCAATGGTGACAACGATGCCCAGCAGTATACCCAGCAGCGGGTTCTGCAGCACCTCGAACACCCGCCTTACGGCCTCGCTGCCCGAAAGCAGCGGCGTGATGGCGCCCCTCATGGTAGTTATACCTGTAAAGAGGATGGCAACGCCCAGCAGGATGTCGCCGACGGTCTTGTGCTTGTTCTTCTTCGAGAGCATTATGAAGGCGATGCCCGCGATGGCCAGCACGGCCGAGAGGTTCGTGGGCGAGATCAGGTTGATAAAGAAATTATCGGAGCCGTCCAGCTGTGCAAGACGGAGTATCTGAGCGGTGACGGTGGTACCGATATTGGCGCCCATGATAATTCCAACGGCGCCACGAAGCTTCAGCAGCCCCGCGTTTACAAGGCCGATGACGATAACGGTGGTGGCCGTCGAGGACTGTACCGCCGCCGTAACTATCGCGCCAAAGATGATGCTTGTAAAAATATTGCCCGAGACCCTCTCGAGCACCTTTTCCATCAGGCCGCCCGAGGCCTTCTCGAGGCCGGAGCTGAGGGTGTTCATTCCGAAGAGGAACAGTGCCAAGCCCCCCAGGGCTCTAAGCACGCTGAAAAATACGTCCATGGTATCCTCCTGTTTTCTTTCTTCTTTCCTTTACTTCTTACTTTCCTATTCTCACAGTTTGATTATAACAAATATAAATAAATCATACTTAAAAACTTTGTGAACAAACTGTTTCCACAAATTATAATTTAACTCAAAAACGCTCTTGCCCTTTGTGCATTTATAACAAGAAAAAAACGAAGCCTGACCTGCGCAGTGCTGCGCGGCCTGACTTCGTTATTCATCATAGCTTTCCGGAGACGGACAATCGGTTGAGGGCGCGTTTGAGGCGCTGCTCTGCCCGCTCGAATTCCTTGTCCCCTGTCTTGGCGGCGATCTCCCGCTCGGCCCGCTCCTTGGAGCGCTGGGCGCGGGCAACGTCGATGTCCTCGGCCCACTCGGCGGCGCCCGCAACAACGGTCACCTTGTCTCGCTCGGCCTTGATAACGCCTGTAGAGACGGCGGCAGTCTTGAACTCGCTGCCGTTCTCGCTGATGCGCAGGGGCGAGGGCACAAGCGCCGCAACATAGGGCGTGTGTCCCGCAAGTATACCGATATTCCCCGCCTGGGTCTTGGCAATGACCTGCACGGCCTCGCCCTCATAGAAGACCTTTTCGGGGGTAACGATCTTTAGCTTGAAAGTCTGCATTTAGCTTACCGCCTTTTTAAGTGGTGAGTTTACTTACTCGTTCTCCTGCTTCTTGGCCTTTTCCACAGCCTCGTCGATGGTGCCGACGAAGAGGAAGGCCGACTCGGGGATGTCGTCATGCTTGCCCTCGATGATCTCGCGGAAGCCGCGGACGGTCTCCTTGATGGGAACGTACTTGCCCTCCATGCCCGTGAACTGCTCGGCGACCGAGAAGGGCTGAGAGAGGAAGCGCTGTATCTTTCGGGCGCGGCTTACTATCAGCTTGTCCTCATCCGAGAGCTCGTCCATGCCCATGATGGCGATTATATCCTGTAGCTCCTTGTAGCGCTGGAGGATGGACTGCACGTCTCTTGCCACCTTGTAGTGCTCCTGTCCCACGATCTCGGGGGTCAGGATGCGGGAGTTGGACTCCAGCGGGTCAACTGCGGGATAGATACCAAGAGATGAGATGCTTCTGGACAGAACGGTAGTGGCGTCCAGATGGGCAAAGGTAGTTGCAGGCGCAGGGTCCGTCAGGTCGTCCGCAGGCACATAAACGGCCTGAACGGAGGTGATGGAGCCCTTCTTGGTGGAGGTTATGCGCTCCTGCAGGGCGCCCATTTCGGTGGCCAGCGTGGGCTGGTAGCCAACGGCCGAGGGCATTCTTCCCAGCAGGGCCGATACCTCGGAGCCCGCCTGTGTAAATCTGAATATGTTGTCGATGAAGAGCAGCACGTCCTGACCCTCAACATCCCGGAAATATTCCGCCATGGTAAGGCCGGAGAGGCCGACTCTCATTCTTGCCCCGGGGGGCTCGTTCATCTGTCCGTAGACGAGGACGGTCTTGTCGATAACTCCCGACTCGATCATCTCGTTATAGAGGTCGTTGCCCTCACGGGTGCGTTCGCCGACGCCCGTAAACACGGAGATACCGCCGTGCTGCTTGGCAATGTTGTTGATAAGCTCCATGATGAGCACCGTCTTGCCGACGCCCGCGCCGCCGAAGAGGCCGATCTTTCCGCCCTTGAGGTAGGGGGCTATGAGGTCAACTACCTTGATGCCCGTTTCAAGCACCTCGTTGGAGGCCTTCTGCTCCTCATAGGAGGGTGGCTCGCGGTGTATCTGCCAGCGCTCCTTCGTTTCGGGGGCGGGCTTGTTGTCAACGGGCTCGCCCAGGAGGTTGAACATCCTCGAGAGGGTCTCGCGGCCAACGGGGACGCTGATGGCGCGGCCAGTATCCACAGCCTCGGTGCCTCTTACAAGGCCGTCGGTGGAGGACATGGCGATGCACCTCACCACGTCGTCGCCTATATGCTGGGCGACCTCAACGGTGAGCTTTGTGCCGTTATTGTCTATTTCGATAGCGTTCAGCAGATTCGGCAGCTTGTCCTTATCGAAGCGGATATCGACTACCGCTCCTACGATCTGCACGACCTTGCCGACATTCTTCTCTTCCATTTATATTTCCGCCTTTCGTGTAAAAGGTTGAGCTTTACTGAGAGTCATTCAGGCTTGCCGAGCTTATCTCGGTGAGCTCCTGAGTTATCATTGCCTGACGCGCTCTGTTGTAGAGCAGCGAGAGGCCGTTTATCATTTCCTCGGCATTGTCCGAGGCCGACTCCATAGCAGTTCTTCTTGCGGCCTGTTCGCTGGCGAAGGAATCCACCACCGCCGCGTAGATGAGCCCCGTAAGGTACTGGGGCACAAGGCTGTCAAAGACCTCCTCGGGAGAGGGGTCGTATTCCGTCAAGGGGTTGGCGGTCCTGCCGTTGCCAAGGTCCTTAACGGGCAGCACCGACACCGCCACAGGCGTCTGGGACAGGGCCGAGACGAAGGTGGTGTACACCAGATCCACCTGGTCGAAATATGCCGAGCGGAACTTCTGGATTATCTCCTCGGAGATATCCTCGGCGTCGTAGATGTCGATGTTCTCCGCCACCTGAGGGTAGGCCGAGATAACGTCGTAGCCACGCTTTTCAAAGAACTCGACGGCCTTCTTGCCGATGGCGATGACAGAGACCTTGTCCCCTGCCGCTTTAAGCTCCTCGGCGTGCTGCACGGCCAGCTTGAGCACGTTTGAATTGAAGCCCCCCGCCAGCCCGCGGTCTCCCGCGATGACTACTATCAGCGTGGAGCGCAGCAGCTTCTTTTTGGTATATACCGACTTGAATGCGGGGTCGTTGGAAATATCGCTCATCGTATCGTAAAGCGTCTCGAAAAAGGGCTGGGCTGCCAAGGCCCGCTCCTTTGCGCGCCTAAGCTTTGAGGAGGCCACCAGCTGCATCGCCTTCGTGATCTGCATGGTGCTCTCAACGCTCTTGATGCGGCGCTTTACGTCCTTCATGTTAGCAGTTGCCATATGCTGCCGCCTTTACTTGTCCGCCAGGAACTTGTCAACACATTCCTTGATCGTGTCCTTGAGCTCCGCCTCGGTCTCCTCCGAGAGGGCGCCCGTCTGGGCGATAGCCGTGCTGACGTCGGGGTGGGCGGAATCAACGTAATCGAAGAGCACCCGCTCGAACTCCTTTACGTCCTCTACGGCGATCCTTTTAAGGAAGTTGTTTACAACGGCGTAGATTATTATTACCTGATGCTCTACCCTGAGGGGGGAGTTTCTGTCCTGCTTGAGGACCTCAACTATTCGCTCGCCCTGAGCCAGTCTGTCCTTGGTGTCCTTGTCAAGGTCGGAGCCGAACTGGGAGAAGGCCTGCAATTCTCTGTACTGGGAATAGAGCAGCTTCAGCGGACCCGAGACCTTCTTCATAGCCTTGATCTGTGCCGAGCCTCCCACACGGGAAACGGATATACCCGGGTTTACAGCGGGGCGCACGCCCGAGAAGAACAGCTCGCTCTCAAGGAAGATCTGTCCGTCGGTGATAGAGATAACGTTTGTTGGGATATAGGCGGAAACGTCGCCCGCCTGGGTCTCGATTATAGGCAGGGCCGTGATCGAGCCGCCGCCGTAGTCCTTGTTAAGGTTGCAGGCACGTTCGAGAAGGCGGGAGTGGAGATAGAAAACATCTCCGGGGTAGGCCTCGCGACCGGTAGGTCTTTTAAGCAGCAGCGACATCGTTCTGTAGGCGACTGCGTGCTTCGAGAGGTCGTCGTAAACGCACAGCACGTCCTTGCCCTGCAGCATGAAATGCTCCGCCATTGCAACGCCCGAATAGGGGGCTATGTATTGCAGCGGCGCCATCTCGGAGGCCGTTGCGGAGACCACGATGGAATATTCCATGGCGCCCGCGCGCTCCAGAGTGTCAACAACGTTAGCAACAGTCGAGCGCTTCTGGCCGATGGCCACATAGATGCAGATAACGTCCTTGCCCTTCTGGTTGATTATCGTATCAATGGCGATGGCGGTCTTGCCCGTCTGTCTGTCGCCGATTATGAGCTCGCGCTGGCCTCGGCCGATGGGTATCATGGAATCGATGGCCTTGATGCCCGTTTGCAGGGGGCGGTTTACAGACTGCCTTGTGATGATGCCGAAGGCAGGGCTCTCGATGGGCCTTGTCTTGTCGGTGAGGACTGCTCCCTTGCCGTCAATGGGCTGTCCAAGGGCGTTTACAACTCTGCCCATGAGGGCGTCGCCAACGGGAACGGAAACGATGCTTCCGGTCCTCTTGACGGAGCTTCCCTCCTTGATGCCCTCCTCGGAGCCGAGAAGCACGGCGCCCACGAAGTCCTGCTCAAGGTTGAGGGCCATGCCCATGGTGCCGTTCTCAAATTCGATAAGCTCGCCGGACATACAGTTATCAAGCCCGTGTACCCGGGAGATGCCGTCGCCGACAGTGACAACGGTGCCCGTGTCCGCCAGCTCGATCTTGCTGCGGTAGTCCCATATCTGCTGTTTGATTATACCTGTTATTTCATCAGGACGCAATTTCATATTTATGCTCCTTTTATAGTTGATAGTGGATAGTTGATAATGGAGCCGCTAAAGATCCTCGGCTGTCAACTATCAATTCTATGCTATTATCCCGTCTATCTGCGCTTTCAGCCTGTCCAGCTTTCCGCGGACGCTGGAATCAAGCTCGGTGTTGTCATACTTCACGACTATGCCGCCGATGAGGGCCTTGTCCACGGCTGTGTGCATTATCACAGTCTTTCCGAGGGTCAGGGCCAGCTTGTCTTTGAGCTTCTGCTCCAGCCGCTCGCTCATGGGCATTGCGGTGGTGACGTAGACCTCAAGGATGTTCTGCTGCTTGTGATACAGCGCCTTGAACTCGCGGCAGATGTCGGGAACGCAGTCCGCTCTGCCCTTCTCTGTTGCAACGCAGAGAAAGTCCGAGACGGTGTCCGAGAGCTGTCCTGCGAACACCTTCTCAAGCAGCTGCTTTTTCTCATCCATGTCCACAAGAGGCGAGCGCAGCAGCCTTACAAAGTCGGGGTTCTGGTCAAAGACCTCGCCCACGGCCTCCAGCTCCTCGCAGGCGGCGGCGGTTATCCCCCGCTCCTCACAGAGCTCGAACACTGCTTCGGCATAGATGTTTTTTACGCTCTCTGCCATCACACTTCACCCACGCTGTCGATGAAGCTCTCCACGAGCCTCTCGTTGTCCTGAAGGCTTATCTCCTTCTCGGCTACTGCCGCCGCGGCGGAGACTGCCAGCTCTGCTATCTCGTCCTTGATCTGGTTGATAGCTATCTTGCGCTCGCGCTCGATCTCGTCGTTGGCGTTGTCCACGATGCCCTTGGCCTGGGACCTTGCCTCGGCGATTATCTCGTCGGAGCGCTGCTGGGCCTTGACCGTAGCGTTGCGGACGATCTGGGCGCCCTCCTCCTTGGCCTGTCCGATCTTCTCGTCATACTCGGCAGCAAGGCGCTCGGCCTTCTGCTGGGCCTTGTCGGCCTCCTCGTAGCTCTGCGAGATCTCGGTCTGCCTGTCCTCGATGACCTTGTTCACCTTGTCAAAGAGGAAGTGCTTGAGCACAAGAAAGAGTATCAGCGTATTGCACAGTGTAAGTATGATAGTAGCGGGGCTTATCGTCAGAAATTCCGTGACCTTTGCCATTGCCATCTTTCATATCCTCCTTCCTCTAGAAGCAAGAACGCTTCGCTTTCAGAAGCAAGAAGCAAGAGTTTTTCTAGCCTCTAGCCTCTTCCTAACTAGCTTCTAGTATTACAGCTTGCCGAGGAAGGGGTTGGCAAACATGAGTATCAGGGCCACAACGAAGGCGTAGATACCTGTGGACTCTGCCATGGCAACGCCTATGAACATCGTTCTGGTGCAGTCGCCCTGAGCCTCGGGCTGTCTTGCGATGGACTCGATGGTCTTGCCGACGGCGTAGCCCTCGCCGATACCGGGGCCGATACCCGCGATCATTGCCAGTCCTGCGCCGATAGCGGAGCAGCCGAGTACGAATGCCTTTTCTGTCATCAACATGATTTATTCCTCCATTTTTTTATTGACCTTATCCGATGTTGTATCATTGAAAGCCGTGGGAGCATCAGTCGTTCCCGTGCGGCCTTGCTTTTTTTATTTTTTCTCCTCGCCGCTGCGCGGCTCGGAGAGATGCGGAAAAATGCACTTCCCCGCCTACGGCGGGAAGGCATTTCCCGCCTTTATTCCTCCGACGGGTCGGCGCCGGAGACGTAGACCATGGTCAGAGTTGCGAAGATATATGCCTGTACACAGCCCGAGAAGAGGTCGAAATATATCGACAGCATCGCGGGGATGAACAGCTGCAAAACGTTTATGTCAAAGGCCCCGACGGAAAATGCCAGGTGGCAGAGCCTTGACAGTGTGGCAAGCGCACCGTAGAGCAGCGCCGTGATGACAGCGCCTCCCGACACGTTGCCGAACATACGGAACGCCATAGAAAGGGGCGTTGCGATCTCAGAGAGTATATTCAGCGGCAGCATTATGAAGATGGGCTGAGTGTAGCTCTTTAAGTAGCCGCCCACGCCGCCGGACTTGATCTTGTAGAAGGTTATCAGCACAAAGGTCATCAGCGCCCAGGTGAGGGTGACGTTGAAGTCCGCCGTCATGGACCGCAGGCCCAGCAGCGAAACAAGGGCGCCGAACACGGCGTAGACCAGTATCGTGGCTATATAGGGGGCGTATTTCTTCCACTTCTTGCCCATGGTGGTCTCTACCATATTATTGACGAAGCCCACGAACATCTCGGCCACGATCTGCCGCTTTTTGGTGGGTACCTTTTCGAGGCCGCTCGTCAGATATTTACAAATCAGGAAAACGGCTATGATTATCAGCCAGCCTATCACGATGGTCTCGGTGATCTCGATGCCGCCGAGGATCGGCAGCGTGAAGGCGACGCGTGGTCCCTGACCTATACCGTCCATATTACCTGTCCTTTCCTGTAGTTTTTTTGTTGTCTGTAAAAAAGTCCCGGCCCGCGAAACGGGCCCCGGAGAGCAGTATCCGCGGAAAAAGCTGGGGCACGATGATGCCCACGGGGCTCATAAGGCCCGATAGCATTGCCGCCGCGCACAGCAGGACCAGTATGGACATCCTTGCGGCGTAGCAGCCGCGCATTATGCGCTTGGCCTTGGCGGTGTTCATGGACCTCACTGCCCTCTGGCTGGCCCCAGCCAGCCAGCGCATACAGCCGCAGGCGTAGGCGGTGCCAACAAGAAAGCCCCAGAGGTTCCTCCACTCGAAGCCCCAGAGCAGCGTAAAGAGAAAGCACAGCACCCCTGCCGCCGCCATGGCAAGGCAGAGCCTTTTAACGCCGCGCATCAGCTGCGTGCTGTCAGAGCCGTCGGTCATGGTCCTCTCCTCGCTTCTCCGTTCGAACACTTACCGATATATTATATCACATCTTTCCCGAAATGTAAAGCGCTGGGGGCGAAAAAAACGGAAATTTACAGTTTACATTAAAATGACCAACGGTCAGTTTTATCGGATATAGCTATTATAGCACAAAACTGACCGTTAGTCAATACTTGGAAGAAATATTTTTTCATACATTTCGCCCCCGATGCACAAGAAACGCGAAAAAGCCCCGCAGGAGCACTTCCCTGCGGGGCTCTCGGGGCTTTTATCTCAGGATGTCGTCCGCCACGTCGCCTGCGGTGCTAAGGGTGTTGTCGATGCCGTCGGCAACGTCCTCGCCCAGCTCGTCAGCGCGGCTCTCTGCCGAGGACATGAGGCTGCGGCTGTCGTCGCTGCGCCTTGATGTGGTGGTGCGGCGGGTGGTCGTGGTGGTCTCTGTGGCTGCGCGGTCCTCGGAGTCATAGCTGTCATCGCTGCTGCCCGAGCAGGAGGCCAGCATAGTGCAGGAGGCGCTGAGTGCCAGCAATAATGCCAAAAGCTTTTTCATAGGTCTCTTCCTTTCTTTTGCAGTTTTATAACTTCAATAAGTCACTGTCGGACTGCACATATTATTTCCGAGGCAGCGCAGATTATACATGAGGCTTTTTTTAAAATATCTCGGAGAAAAACTCCGCGCAGCATATCACGAAAATTTTTTTAGTCTTGCTCTGCTCAGAGTATTTATTTGGCCGAAAGAGGATATTCCCCCGCCGGCGGCGGGGGAATATCCTCTTTCGGCACCCGCAATTTTGCCGCAAAGCGGCAAAATTGCAATAAATTATTCTCCACGCATAATAACTCTTATGCTTTACATTTCGCAGAAAATATAGTATAATCAAGATGGACCTTCTTATTTATTATTCAATACAAATAAAAAGGAGCGACAGGAATGAAAAACAAGCTTATCCGTCCCCTGCTGACCACCGCTGCCATGACCGCCGCAGCCTTTGTGATGGCCCTGAATTACAAGACCTTCGTCACCACAGGCGGGCTCTACCCCGGCGGGGTCTCGGGTCTCTCGCTGCTGATACTCAGGCTCTTCAAGCTGGGCTTCGGGCTGGACCTGCCCTTCACGGTGGTGAACCTTGCCCTGAACGCCATCCCCGTCTACATCGGGTTTCGCTATATCGGGCGAAACTTCACGCTTTACTCCTGCCTGATGATAGTCCTGAACAGCATCTTTACGGACCTCATCCCCGAAAAGATGATAACCGAGGACACCCTGCTCATCGCCATTTTCGGCGGGCTGATACACGGGGCCGCCATCAGCCTCTGCCTGAACGCGGGAGCCACCTCGGGAGGCACGGACTTTATCTCCATCTTCCTCTCTGCAAGGAGAGGGATAGATTCCTTCAACATTATCCTTGGCTTCAACGCCGTGATACTCTGCATCGCGGGCTTTATGTTCGGCTGGGACAAGGCGCTGTACTCCATCATCTTCCAGTACGTCACCACCACGGTGATGCACGCTTTGTACAAAAAATTCCAAGAGAGCACCCTCTTCATCGTCACCGACAAGCCCGAGGAGGTCTGTCAGGTGATCTATGACGTGAGCGTCCACGGCGCCACCATATTGGAGGGCGAGGGCTCCTATGAGCACTGCGAGCGCAACGTGGTATATTCCGTGGTCTCGGCAGCCCAGTCCCGAAGGGTCATCAAGGCCGTGAAGGACACCGACCCTTCGGCCTTTATCAACGAGGTAAAGACCCAGAAGCTGCTGGGCAATTTCTTCCGTCCAAAGGAGGACTGAAATGACAGAAAGACTTTACGACAACGGGCTGCTTTTTGAATTTGAGGCAGAGGTCACAGGCTGCACCAAGGCCAAAAAGGGCTTCGAGATCACCCTTGACCGCTCGACCTTCTTCCCCGAGGGGGGCGGACAGGCGGGAGACATCGGCACCCTCGGGGGCGCCGGAGTCCTTGATACATATGAAAAAGAGGGCGAGGTGCTGCACCTCTGCGACAGGGCTCTCGAAGTGGGCTCACGCGTGCAGGGGGCTGTGGACCGGGACACCCGCCTGCGCCGTATGCAGGGGCATTCGGGAGAGCACCTGCTGATGGGCTTTATCCACAGGCTCCACGGGCTGGAGAACGTGGGCTTCCGCCTTGGCAGCTCGGACGTTACTCTGGACCTTGACGGCACCCTGACGGAGGAGCAGCTCCGTGAGTGCGAGCAGCTGGCAAACGAGGCCATCGCCGCTGACGTGCCTATCACCGTCAGCTACCCCGACAGTGCGGCACTGGCAGAGCTCAGCTACCGCAGCAAGCTGGAAATGACCGAGAATATCAGGATAGTTACCATCGAGGGCATCGACGTCTGCGCCTGCTGCGCTCCCCATCTGCCCTCCACCGGCAGGATAGGCATGGTCAAGATCGTCTCCCACGAGAGCAACAGGGGCGGCACGAGGGTGCACATAGTCTGCGGGCTGGAGGCATTGGAGCTTTTCAGGCGGCGGCTCTCGTCCAACGCCGAGATCATGCGCCTGCTCTCGGCAAAGCCCGAGGAGACCGCCCGCCATGTTCGGCGCCTGCTGGAAGAGAATCAGGCCCTTAAAGCCCGCCTCTATGACCTTGAGCGCCGCAGGACAGAGGCTCTTATCGCCTCCCTCCCGAAGGCTGCAAGGCCCGACAGAGGCAGCTTCAGCGTTTTTACCGAGGACCTGAACGCCGACAATATGCGCCGCGCCGCCAACAGTGCGGTGCTGCTCACCGACAGGGCGGCGGGTGTCTTCTGCAAGGCCGAGGGCGGCTACACCTACATAATAGCCTCTTCCCGCCTGCCCCTGCGTCAGCTGGCAAGAGAGATAAACACAGCCCTCGGCGGCCGCGGCGGCGGCTCCGACCAGATGATACAGGGCTCAGTCACCGCCGACAGAAAGACCATAGAAGCTTACTTCGCGGCCCTCTGACCGCAGTATCAGCAATTATATTTCACAGCAAAGGCAAATGTCATGGAAAAGAAATTCAACAAAAAAGAGCTTGCAGGGCGCTACGGGCTGTTCCTTGTGGGGCTGTTTGTGGCCTCTATGGGGGTGGCCTTCTCCACAAAGGCGGGGCTCGGGACCTCTCCCGTGGCCTCGGTGCCCTATTCGGTCTCTCTGGTCAACGGGGCGCTGAGCTTCGGCGGCTGGCTGAACCTGCTGAGCGTCATACAGATCGCGGTGCAGGTGGCAGTGCTGAAGGGCCGCTGCAATTATCTTGAGATCACCGTGCAGACGGTGCTGGCCTTCGTCTACGGCTATCTTACGGACCTGTCCTGCTTCCTTATAAAGGGCATAAGCCTGAGCTCCTACCCGATGCGGTTTCTGTTCATGCTGCTGGGCTGCGCCATACTTGCCCTTGGCATCTGGATACAGCTAAAGGGCGGAGTGGCCATGCTGCCGGGCGAGGCCATGAACCGGGCCATAAGCAAGGTCTCGGGCCTCCGCTACGAAAACATAAAGATATTTTTTGACATTCTCTATATCGCGGTCTCGGCGGTGATCTGCTTTGCCCTGCTTGGAAGGCTTGAAGGCGTTCGCGAGGGCAGCATGATCGCGGCCTTCGCCGTAGGCAGCCTCATAAAGCTCTGCAACCGCCTCTTTGACCGAATACAGCGCACATAGACATCTGAAAGGAGTGCTTAGCCATGCCAATCGATAACAATGTTTCAAACGTACTTACCGACCGCGACCCCGAGTTCTACAAGCAGCTCGCTGCCTCGCTGGACAACAATTCTGTGCTAAGAGTAAAAAACGAGGACGGGATATTCGTACCCGTCAGCTGCTCGCGGGAATTTGCGGAGATGATGGAGTGCTCTCCCGAGGAGTTTCTTGAAAAGGAGCGCACCGCTCCCCTTTCCACCGTCTTTCCCGAGGACAGGGCGGCCGCCGAGTATCTTCTTGAAAACGGCCGCACCCCCGACGGCAGCACCCACGCCATGATAAGAAAAAACACCGCCAAGGGCAACATCATCTGGGTGGATATGCACTACGCCTTCTTTGAGCACGGCGGCAAGAGCTACGCCTACTGCAATTACTTCGACATCACACCGCTGAAGGAGAGCGAGCAGCGCAGCCGCGCCATGTATGATGAGCTGAACCTTGAGCTCCAGAACCTCTCCAACGAAAGGCTGGCTGCCATACGCTCGAACCTGGCGGACGGCATCGTTGAGGAGATAAGCGGCTGCGACCTCTTTGACTGCGACAAGGTGGGCGAAAGCGTTTCGACCCTGCTGCAGCGACGCCTTGAAAGTATGCCCGACCCCGCCGACAGACAGCGCTATCTCGAGCACTTCAACATCGAGAGCACCCTGAAAAGCTATCAGGAGGGCACGGAGATAGAGCCCCTGGTCATCTTCTCCGAGAGGCAGTCGGGGCGCAAGTGCTTCGTTAAATACTCCGCCAGCATGAGAAAGGACCCCATAACGGGCAAGTCCACCGTCTTTGGCATCGAGACCGAATACAACACCGAAAAGGTAAACGAGCTGCTGCAGCAGAAGATCCTTGCCCGCCAGTACGACATGATAAGCTACATCGTTGACGGCAGCTACAGCGTGGTCATCGGCGACAGCGCCGCAGTTTCAAAGGGCAGCATCTTCCCGAAGCAGCGCAGCGGCCGCTATATGGATTACATCACCGAGCAGGTCATCCCCGCAGCCTTTACCGAGGTCCACGACCCCAAGGAGCTGCTTCGCGCCCTCTCTCCCGAGACTGTAGAGGCCGCCCTTGCAGCAGATGAGAGCTACACCGTTGACGTGGCCTGCCAGATCGAAGGAGATATTTTCTACAAGCGCTTCACCTTCTATGCCGTTGACCCGTCGCTTAAATTCTACATCCTGCTTAAAGCCGACTTCACGGAGATGCAGGCCGAGCAGGCCGCCCGCAACGAGCAGCTCAAAAGCGCCCTGGAGGAGGCCCGCCAGGCAAATGTCGCCAAGACCACCTTCCTCTCAAACATGAGCCACGAGATACGCACCCCAATGAACGCCATCATCGGCCTTGACAACATCGCCCTCAGCGAGGAGGGCATATCTGACCGCACCCGCGAGCACCTGGAACAGATCGGCGTCAGCGCCAGGCACCTGCTGGGGCTCATCAACGACATCCTTGACATGAGCCGCATCGAGAGCGGCCGCATGGTGCTGCGCAGCGAGGAGTTCTCCTTCAGCAGCATGATCGAGCAGATAAACACCATGATAAGCGGCCAGTGCCGCGATAAAGGGATCGAATACGACTGCGTGTTCTCGGGCAGGATGGAGGACTACTACATCGGAGACGACACAAAGCTAAAGCAGGTGCTGATAAACATCCTCGGCAACGCAGTAAAGTTCACCCCTGCGGGCGGGCGCATCCTGCTCTCTGCCGAGAGCGTGGCGAGGTTCGAGGACAAGTCCACCCTGCGCTTCACCGTCAGCGACACGGGCGTGGGCATCGACCCCGACTACCTGCCAAGGCTCTTCGAGGCCTTCACTCAGGAGGACATTGCCAACACCAGCCGCTACGGCGGGTCGGGCCTGGGCCTTGCCATAACCAAGAACATAGTCGAGATGATGAACGGCGCCATCACAGTGGAGTCCGAAAAGCACAAGGGCTCCGTGTTCACAGTTACCGTTACCCTTGGCAACTCTGCAAGGACGGGTAAGGCGGCCTCGGGCAGCATCAGCCCCAAGGACATGGATGTGCTCATCATCGACGACGACCCCATTGCCTGCGACCACGCACGGCTGGTGCTTGGCGAGGTGGGCGTAGCCTCTGAGGCCGCGCTCAGCGGAAGGGAGGCTCTGGAGCTCATCCGCATCCGCCAGGCAAGGCAGGCCCCCTACAACCTCATACTCGTTGACCTGCATATGCCCGAGCAGAACGGCATCGAGGTAACGCGGCAGATACGCGCCCTGGTGGGCAGCGAGACCACGGTGATAATCCTTACGGCCTACAACTGGGACGACGTTATGGACGAGGCCTTGGAGGCAGGCGTTGACAGCTTCCTTGCAAAGCCGCTGTTCTCCGCCAATGCGCTGGAGCAGTTCTCTCAGGCCATCATGAAGAAGCGGAACAAGGCCGAGAGCAGCAGAGCCATGGCAGCCCTCGAGGGCAGGCGCATACTGCTGGCAGAGGATATTGAGATCAACGCCCGCATAATGAAGCACCTGCTGGCCATGAAGCAGATCGAGACCGACATTGCCGCCAACGGCGAAGAGGCTCTGCGGCTGTTCCTTGACAACCCCGTCCGCTGCTACGACGCCATCCTGATGGACGTGCGTATGCCCGTGATGGACGGCCTTGACGCCGCCGCAGCCATTCGCGCCCTCGACCGCGAGGATGCAAAGACGATACCCATCATCGCCATGACCGCCAACGCCTTTGACGAGGACGTCCAGCGCTCACTGCAGGCAGGCATGGACGCTCACCTCAGCAAGCCCGTAGAGCCCGAGCTGCTCTTCGAGACCCTCGCCAGCCTGATAAAGGACTGATACCAATAAAAAAGCCGACAACTATTGCGTGTGATACGCAGAAGTCATCAGCTTGAAAAAGCGGTTTCGGTTTCCCGTGGGAGAACATCATTCCCGTATGAAATTTTCTGGTATTATTATATCATGGCAGAGGAAGATTGTCAAGAGGGGATTTCAAAACGAACAGAGAAGCCCCACAGCACCGCTGCTGAACAGCTATAAAAGCACTTGTGATTATTGATCGCTTTTTCAGCTAAACTTTTCATTTTACTCCTCCGTATCGTTCTCAATATCCTTTATCTTCCGTGCAGGCACACCGCCCACAACGCAGTTATCCGGAACGTCCTTAGTTACAACAGCTCCCGCAGCCACAATTACATTGTTGCCTATCGTCACGCCCGGCAGAATAGTCTCATTGCCGCCTATCCATACATCGTTACCGATGTGAATAGGCTTTGCAATTCCCATATGCCTGCGCCTGCCCATAGGCGATAGCGGGTGTCCGACTGTGGTTATCAGCGTGTTCGGACCTATCATCACATTGTCCCCGATATACACCTCACGAATGTCAAGGATAGTCAGGTTATAGTTGCCCGTGAAGTTGTTTCCGATGTGTATTTTCTTTCCGTAGTCGCAGTTGAAGGTCTTGGCTATCCATACCTTTTCACCCACGCTGCCGAGCATTTTTTTAAGCTGCGCGTACAGTGATCCATACGTTTTTGCCGATATGAATGGGCTTCGGTATCAGATCGTGGCGTTCTTCGGGGAGAAGTCCGTGGTTCAGCGTTGCAAGCACCGTGTTATGCCCGATCAGTGCACCGTCACCGATCCAGATACCGCCCTGATCCTGAAACTTGCAGCCTGCATTGATGAACACACCCTTGCCGAGATGAATGTTTTTACCGCAGTCGGTATAAAACGGAGGAAAGCCCGACCTCAACAGGCTCACCGATCAGCTCCGACATAAGAGCGTTTATCTCATCGGGCGTATGGTAGCGGTTATTGATCTCCATTGTAATGCGGATCGCATCTTGACTGAGTTTGTGCATGACCTGATGAACACCGCACTCCGCTGTGACCTGCTTACCGCTGTTCGTGAAGTCGAGAAACTCTTGTGTTGTCATCGCTGTTTCCTCCGTGTAGGATCATTTCAGATACTCATTATAGAACTCTTCCAGCTTATCAAACGGAATAGCGTTATTCTCACCGCCGTCATAAAGGTCGGTATGCGAAGCCCCCTCAATAACAAGCAGCTGCTTATTATCGGCATAGGGGTTATCCTTTATCATCGCTTCATAAGCGTCCTTACCGAAATAGAAGGAATGTGCCTTATCACCGTGCATTACCATAACGGCAGAGCGTATCTCGTTTGAGTATTGCAGGATAGGCATATTGATGAAGGACAGGCTCGATGTGATATTCCAGCCGCCGTTAGAGTTGAGAGAGCGAGGGTGGTAACCGCGCTCGGTCTTGTAGTATGCGTGGTAGTCTTTCACAAAATAAGGAGCGTCCTCTGGCAGAGGGTCTATTACTCCCCCGCCGAGTTCATACTCACCTGACTTGTAATCCTTGATACGCTGGGCATTCAAAGCTTGCTTCATGGCATAACGAGCGTCTGCATTGTCAGCTTCATCAAAATAGCCCTTTGCGTTTACTCTTGTCATATCGTACATTGTCGAAGCCACAGTTGCTTTTATGCGTGTATCCATAGCCGCCGCATTTATCGCCATACCGCCCCAGCCGCAGATACCGATGATACCGATACGCTCGGGGTCAACATTATCCTGCACGCTAAGAAAATCAACGGCTGCCGAAAAGTCCTCCGTGTTGATGTCAGGCGAAGCCACATAGCGAGGAACACCTCCGCTCTCGCCGGTGAATGAGGGGTCAAAAGCTATGGTAAGGAATCCGCGCTCCGCAAGCGTCTGAGCATACAGACCGCTGCACTGTTCCTTGACCGCACCGAACGGTCCGCACACAGCTATTGCAGGGAGTTTGCCGTCTGCATTCTTCGGTGTGTACATATCGGCGGCAAGTGTGATGCCGTAGCGGTTGTGGAATGTAATTTTCTTATGGTCTACCTTGTCGGACTTCGGGAAGGTCTTATCCCATTCAGATGTTAAAGTCAGCATTTCGTCTTTCATTTCAGATACCTCCGTTTTTCTTTAATGTGTAGGTGAAATAGTCAAGGCAGTCGATACGGTCATTGTACTTGTGAACGCTGTCGAGCAGCGTTTGCCGGTAGCTTTTCAGAAAACGGGCAAGCGCATGTTTTTGTCCGCTTTCGATCATTTGCAGACATTTCACAATGCTTTCATCGTCCAGACCCATATCACGCAGATTTTCGGTCATGACCGCTTTTGTATCTGCTGCGTTTGGCATATTTTCACCTCCTGTGTTCTTCTGTGTCTTTAGTATAACACAGATCTCGCGATATGTAAAATACCTATTTTGAAACAAGCCTTTTCCATATCTATCGCTCCCTGACGGGAAAGTGCGAATTTGTGCTGCAATTTTTCTGTGATCTTCATTTTACGCACCTACCTTCCAGTTGATCGAACGGCTGTATTCTTCATACATATTTTTATACTGTCCGTTTTTGTTCATAAGCTCCTGATGTGTACCGCTTTCGCAGACAGCACCGTCCTTCATCACATAGATACAGTCGCAGTTCTTCACTGTGGATAACCTGTGTGC
>JAFVAN010000050.1 GCA_017480485.1 Ruminococcus sp.
GCCTTTGAGATGGAGGACACCTACAAGACAAACGACGAGATAGAGGTGCTGGCGGAGGCATTTGCCACCCTCTCGAAGCGCACAAGGGACTACATCGACCAGATAACCAAGATAACCGCCGAGAAGGAGCGCATCGGCGCCGAGCTGGAGCTGGCGACCCGAATTCAGGCGGATATGCTTCCCAACATCTTCCCGGCATTCCCGGAGCGGGAGGAGTTTGATATCTTCGCCTCCATGACCCCCGCCAAGGAGGTGGGCGGCGACTTCTACGACTTCTTCCTCATAGACGACGACCATCTGGGAATGGTAATGGCGGACGTTTCCGGCAAGGGCGTTCCGGCGGCGCTGTTTATGATGATGTCGAAGATTTTGGTCAATAACTTCGCCATGATGGGCGGCAGCCCTGCAAAGGTGCTAGAGCAGACCAACACCCAGATCTGCAAGAACAACGACGAGGAAATGTTCGTCACCGTATGGTTCGGCGTAATGGAGATATCCACCGGAAAGATAATCGCCGCCAATGCGGGGCACGAATATCCCATAATCAAAAAGGCTGACGGCGGGTTTGAACTGTTCAAGGACAAGCACGGCTTCGTCATCGGCGGTATGAACGGCATACGATACAAGGAATACGAGTTCACCCTTGAAAAGGGCGGCACGCTGTTTCTCTACACCGACGGCGTTGCCGAGGCGACGAATGCGAATAACGAGCTCTTCGGCACCGACAGAATGCTGGAAGCCCTCAACCGCGACCCCGACGCCGACCCGAAGGCTCTGCTTAACAATATGAAGCAGGCTGTCGATGAATTTGTGGGCGAAGCACCGCAGTTCGACGACCTGACTATGCTGGGTGTGAAGCTGCTGTAAAAAAGCGAAAGGAATTAATCATGAGCATCAATACGGGTATCGTTCACATAAACAGTGAGCTCAACGGCAGAGAGGAAGCATTGGAAACTGCCGACCGCTTTAACAAGAACAACAAATTCAGCGGTAAAACTGCCCTGCATATCAGGCTGCTGACTGAGGAGCTTATCTGCATGGTACACAATATATTTGAAGGCTTTCTCGGAAATCTATGGCTTGAAAGCAACCGTACCGATGACGGAGTGATATGCAAAATATGCTTGTCAGGCAACAGAGTTCTCGACCCTAAGCAGGAGGATCAGCTCATCTCGGTGTCTTCAACCGGGAGAAACGAATATGCGAAGGGAATACTCGGGATGATACGGGAGGCATTCCGTGTCAATGCGCAGTATTCTGCCGATAAAGAGTATATGAAGGGCTTCTATGCCGAGAACAATTGGTACGGTATGGGTATTAAGAAAAAAGCAGCTGTGGAAGATGAAAACGGAGAAAACTGCTGGTCCCTCAGCAATTACCGAGATAATCTTTCGGAAAACAGGGAGAGCTCCGCAGAGGAAATTGATGAGCTTGAAAGATCCATTATTGCCCAGCTCGCTGATGATGTAAAGGTCTGGATAACGGACGAAACAACGGAAGTTGTAATAGTAAAAAGAATAAAGGAGTAATTGACATGAAAAGTGATGTTATCAGGATACAGAGCGACCTCACCGGTCGCGAGGAGGCTATGCAGGCTGCCGAAAGCTTTATCAGATACAATGGCTTTGAGGGCAAGAACGCTATGCACATAAGGCTTCTGACCGAGGAGCTGGTTAGTATGGTTCACGGCATTATGGACAAATTCGCCGGCGACCTTTGGTTTGAAAGCAACAAAACAGCCGAGGGCATCAGCTGTAATATCTGCCTTTCTGCCAATAAATCTGCCGACCCGTCACAGGAGGAGCAGATGCTTTCCGTTGCCTCCAGCGGAAAGAACGAGAATGCGAAGGGCATACTTGGCAAGATCAGAGAGTCCTTCCGCGTAAGCGCACAACATTCCGCTGACGGAGTTTATCTTGAGCAGTATTCTGCACTTAACAACTGGTATGGCATGGGCGCCCACAGGACTGAATATTCAGCAGGCGGTCAATACTGGTCGCTCAGGAGCTACCGCGAGAACCTTCCCGACAAGAAAGCTGCCGCAGAGGAATGGGACGAGCTGGAAAAGTCCATAATCGCCAAGCTTGCGGACGATGTCAAGGTATGGCTCAAGAGCACTACCACCGAGGTAGTTATCGAAAAGCTGATAAAATAATAACTTGTATGATACAGGCACCGCACAGGGCTATGCGGTGCTTGATTTGTAAGAAAGCAATGGCGAACAATCGGTACAGCTGCGGCTGTGAAACCAGCATCTCGGTAAATTTCAGATAAAGGAGCGAGTAACAATGTTCAAGAGAAACGAAAAAAAGATGTTTCAGGTCTCGACATTACAGGCACTGGCGCTGGGGTATTCAAGGGCAGTCATAAAGGTGGAGGAGCTTATGCAGCATGGCAGCATCGGCCTTGGCACCTTTGAGGACGTAAACGGTGAGATGATAGTCCTTGACGGTCACTGCTACAGAGCCGATGAAAAGGGCGAGGTCACTGAGGCTGACGGCAGCATCGGCGTGCCCTTCTCGTCTGTGACAATGTTCAGCGAGGACAAGCGCTGCGAGCTTGGCAGCATCGACAGCATCGACAAGCTAAAGACACAGCTTGACCTGAGGATTGAAGAGGATTTCGGCCTCAACAGTATGCACATTGTCCGCATCGACGGCAGCTTCAAAAGGGTTTGCGCAAGGAGCGAATCCGGCTACCGGGCGCACCACGTCACCCTGAAGGACGCCCTCAGCGAAACACAGAGAGACTTCTATTTTGACGATATAAATGGAACCCTGGTCTGCGTATATTATCCTGACTATATGGACGGCATAAACGCCTCCGGCTGGCACCTGCACTTTGTCTCGGAGGACAGAAAATCCGGCGGCCATGTCTTTGACATCTCGATGGAAAAGGGTACGGCGCATTTTGACAAGATAACCAACATCGAGATAGCCCTGCCCTATGAGCCCGCCTTTGATACATATTCCCTGAAAAGCGCCTCCAAGGACGAGATAAAGAGCGTTGAGCAGGGGCAGTGAGGTCTGCTTGGAGAAATACACAAATCCCGCGCCGAAACTTTGTTTAAAATAACGGTTTCGAAGTAACGTTTTTTGTTGCGGATTTGTTGCAGGCGGTATGCTATAATGCTTACGGACAGTTTGTGGACAGATGAGTATAAAAAAGAAGCCCCGTTGTCGGGGCTTCTGAACCAAGTTATTTATGAATTATCACTGTTTGATCAAAGAAAACCTGCCATTTTTTTGAACTGCTCAAATTCTGCTTCTGAAATATCGATTTCATTATAATCATTTACTAATTTCACAGAAAACCATTTATAACTGCAGCCTGTACATCTGAATTCTTTGAGATATTCTATTTTATTTCCCCTGAATTGAATATTTAAGTCCCATAATTCATAAACCTCTGTATTTCCACTGTGACTATGTCCGCCGCCGCAGCCGCCGCTTACCATTTCAAGCGCCTCCTCCGGCAGCTCGAGGTCATTCTCTGCCGCAAGATGTGTCAGCTCCTCGAGGGATTTGCAGGCTCTTGCCTTTTCCTGCAATTCGGGGTCTAAGTCCTTTAAGTACTTTTCAAATTTTTCGTTCATAGGTTTTTCCTCCTCGTGGATCTCCTGATCGTTCTCGGCAATAAATGCGTTCATTAGTATATTACCTTGTCATCTTTTGAATACCCGCATTTGGGGCATTTCCAGAAAGAGTTGTATAGGTGGTCCATTACTGATCCGCATCTATCACAGTTGAGAGGAGTTCCGCA
>JAFVAN010000051.1 GCA_017480485.1 Ruminococcus sp.
ATATGGGAGAGTTCCCGAGTGGCCAAAGGGGGCAGACTGTAAATCTGTTGCTTCTAGCTTCGATGGTTCGAATCCATCCTCTCCCACCATGTGAATGACCCCACAGTTACGAACCATGACTGTGGGGTCATTTGTTATATACAACGCATCTGCGCGCTTTACGAGATTTGTACAATAAGCTTGAAATGTTAAAACGAGCGAAAACTGATACATTTTTCTGCCGGGACTACAGATCCGAACCATAGCCTGTTTTGCTTTTATCGGCAAAATAGGCTTTTTCTTTGCTGTCAGGAGTTTTATATCCGTTTGTCTTATGAGGACGTTCGTGGTTATAAAAATGTATATAATCAGCGACCTTTTCCTTAAAGTGGTTTTCAGAATTGAAATCTATCCTGTAAAGAAGCTCGGATTTCAAGGATTTGAAAAAGGTCTCCATAACTGAATTATCATAAGGAACTCCAGGCATAGAAAAGGACTGAGTAACATTATGTTCCTGCAAGCAAGTCATATAAGTTCTGCTGGTATAATTTGAGCCTCTATCCGAATGGAAAAGCAGATCATCAGTTGGCTGACGAGATTCATATGCTTTAAGGAATGTTTCTTTAGTAAGCCGCGTGCTGTTTTTTGTAGATATACGGTATGCTATTATTTTTCTTGCATACAGATCCATAATCGCACAAATATACAATTTCTTGTGTTTAACATTGAAAAATGTAACATCTCCGACCCAAACCTCATTTGGACGACTAACATTGAATTGTCTTTTCAGAATATTGCGTTTTAAAGCAAGCTGTTTTTTATACTCACTTTTAGCAGATTGACGTTGAGAGCAAAGATCAAGTTCACGCATTATGCTGCTAACCAGTTCTGGAGAAGCGCTGAACCCTTTTTCCTTTATGATCGCCGAGATCTTTTTCGCTCCGAGTATCCGCCCGGTGTCGTTGAAGATCTGTTCCACAAGAGGAGATATTTCCTTGCGGTGCTTCGCATATACCGTGTTTTCCTTTTTGTTCCTGTAAAGATAATTATAATAGCTTCCTTTTGAAAGCTCCAGTGCCTCACAGATAGTGTTAACATTGATCTTCTCTGACATCTCATCAACAATACCGTACTTTTCATAATTGGTAAGTAGATCAGAAGGGAATGCATATCTAAGGATATAGATAAGATTATTCAGCTTTTCACATTTCCTTTCAAGCTGTTCTTTATCCCACTCCAGTTGTCTGATACTCTTCGTTACCTGCTTTGCTGATTCTGTTACTTCATTCATACAGTTATACTCCTTTCGCTGTGGATTATCATTCATTATAGATCATATTTTTGAAAGGGTGATGGTCGAGTGATAATTGTTAAAAGTTGTTCTTTTGAAATGTCAGTGAAAAAATGCATTCTTTTCTTTACAGCACCTAAAAACCGTGTTATAATAACAGAAGAACACTAACCAACAGCTAAACCAATAAGGTGAAAATATGAAAACACTTATACTCAACGGCTCTCCGCATCGGGACGGCGATACTGCTGCGCTGATAAATGCTTTGACCGCCGGTCTGCTCGGTGAGGTCAGGGTGGTGGACTGTTATATTGCAGATATTGCGCCGTGCTGTGATTGCCAGCGGTGTCGGGAGCGGCTTGCCTGCTCTATAAACGATGAGATGCAGGCAATCTATGCATATCTTTCGGAGTGCGATAATGTGGTGCTCGCCTCGCCCGTCCATTACGGAGAGCTTTCGGCTATGCTTCTGAAAGCTGCAAGCCGGTTCCAGATGTACAGTTCAGCGCTTATCTTCCGCCGGGAAGCGCTGCCGGTCAGGGCGAAACGAGGCGCGGTGATACTTTCCCAAGGCGGCAGCGGCGGGGCGGAGAGAGCCTTTGAGACTGCCAGACTGATATTTCAGAGCATCGGGATCTTGACAGCTATGAGCTTGAGGCGCCGCGGTCAGAGCTTTCCGGGCAGGCATCGGACGGCTGGGGCGAGGGGTTTGAGCAGCGTGAGATCGAGACCGATGACTGCGGCAAACTGTATGTCAGCTTCTACGGAGCGCCGAACTGGTCGATGAAAACTGAAGAAGAAATGGGTATCCCCGCCAACGAGATCCAAGACCTTGATGACGGGGATATTTCTATGTAAGGGGGTGAGAAAATGATAATTGTGAAACTGGAGAATGATGGGAATATGCTCCGAACCGAGCTGCCGAAGCATACTGATGATCTTGTCAATCCAAACAGTGTAATGCCCCTCCAAACATCTTTCACCGAGTATATTGTCCGGAGCTGCGTTCAGCTCAAGGTGTGCAAAACACGGCAATGTTTTTATGCAGTTTCACTATTGAAAACGGGTGAAATCGGTGGTATAATATATGCAACCGATATCATATATCCAAGGAGGAGTTCGGATGAATATTTCAGAATTTGCAAAGGAAGCGGGAGTATCGGTCTCTGCGGTCAGCAGGTATTTCAACAACGGATACCTGAGCGATGACAAGCGCCAGAAGATAGAGGAAGCCCTGGAAAGAACGGGCTATGTGCCGAGCTATTCGGCAAGAACGGTCAAGACCAAGGTCACGAAGCTGGTCGGAGTCATCCTGCCGAAGCTGTCGAGCGAGAGCATTTCCCGCGTCACCGAGGGGATAAGCGAGGTGCTGGGCAAGGAAGGCTTCGAGCTGCTGCTCATCAACACCGCAAACGACTATCACCGCGAGATCAGCTCGCTGGAGCTGCTGCGCCAGAACCGCGTTGACGGCGTCATACTGCTTGCCAGCGTGTTTACCGATCTTCACCGTTCGGTGCTGGCAAAGATGAGGATACCTGTCGTTATCGTGGGGCAGCAGCTCAAGGGCTTCAACTGCGTCTGCCATAACGATATGGGTGCAGCCTATGCCATGACGAGCCTGATGCTGGATAAAGGTGCGAAGCACCCCGCTTTCCTCGGCGCCAACCCCGAAGACAAGGCCGCCGGGCAGGACAGGCGTGCGGGCTTTGAAAAGGCTCTGCTCGACCACGGCCTGACGCCTGACAAGTCGCTTATGGAGGTCGCAAAGTTCAACATGGATTCGGGCTACGAAAAGGCAAAGCTGCTGTTTTCGCGGCGCGTAAAGCCCGACTGCGTGTTCTGCGCTACGGACAACATCGCGGCCGGCGTGATGCTCTACTGCCACGAGAACGGCATCAGGATCCCCGAGGACGTAATGATCGGTGGTATAGGGGATTCGAGAATGGGCAAGGTACTGCTCACACCACTGAGTTCGGTGCATCTGCATTACAAGACTGCGGGAATGTGGGGCGCAAAAATGCTCCTTGCAGAATTGAAGGAGCGCGGCGATGTACACCGCATCTTACAACTCGAATACGACATCGTCGAACGCGAATCGACGAACCGCAAATGTGAAACTGTGTGAAACTTACGGAATTATCGCTGCGATTTCTTGCTATCCGTCAATAGACTTTTCCGACAGACCGTGTTATAATGAAAGCGTCGAATGAAACCGATATCATTTCGGTTGTGAAACGTTTTGAAGTAAAGAAGGAGGGGGCAGTATGGATTACAACAAATGCGCATCGGAAATACTCGATGCCATCGGCGGCAAGGATAATCTCGCAAGCGCCGCCCACTGCGCAACAAGGCTCAGGCTCGTAATAGCCGACAATGAGAAGGTCAAGAAATCCGTGCTTGAAAATGTGGACGGTGTCAAGGGTGTTTTCGAGGCTGCGGGTCAGCTTCAGATCATCATAGGCACAGGCACGGTAAACAAGGTCTATGCCGAATTCATCGCGCTGGCGGGAGTCGAGGCAGCGTCAAAGGACGACGTCAAGAAAGCCGCCGCTGCCAAAGCTCCCTGGTACAAGAGGTCTATCAAGACCCTCGGCGATATCTTTGTTCCTATCATCCCCGCTATCGTAGCAACAGGTCTTCTCTGCGGACTGCTGGGCGGTCTCTCAAGAGCATTCCCGTCTTTCGCGGAAACACAGATCTACTCGCTGCTGAACATTTTCTCCAATGCTGCACTTACGTTCCTGCCGATACTCATAGCCGTCAGCGCCGCCAAGATCTTCGGCGCGAACATCTACCTCGGCGCGGTCATCGGTATGATAATGATACACCCGGATCTCATCAATGCCTGGTCGGTCGGCGACGGAACAGATCTTCCGACGCTGTGGTCGTGGGGCTTCTGGGATATCCACGCGACAGGCTATCAGGGCCACGTTATCCCCGTTGTCATCGCAGTTCTGCTGCTCTCGGTGATAGAGAAATGGCTGCATAAGAAGATCCCGGAGATGTTTGACCTGTTCGTGACTCCGCTGGTCTCGGTGCTTGTGACCGGCTTCCTGACGATGACGGTCATCGGTCCCGTGTTCTCACAGATCGAGAGCTGGGTGCTCGACGGTGCACAGTGGCTGATCGCGATACCCTTCGGCATCGGCTCCTTCCTTATGGGCGCGGCTTACGCTCCCACGGTCGTTGCGGGTGTGCATCATATGTATAACGCCATCGAGCTTTCAATGCTCGCGGACAACGGCAAGAACATCTGGATGCCTATTGCTACTGCAGCCAACGTTGCACAGGGCGCAGCTGCTCTGGCAGTAGCTGTCAAGACCCGCAACAAGAAGACCAAGTCCATGGCTCTGCCCGCTTCGCTCTCCGCATTCATGGGTATCACAGAGCCCGCGATCTTCGGTGTTAACGTAAGATTCGTCAAACCGCTCATTGCCGGTATGGTCGGCGGCGCCTGCGGTGCGGCAGTCGCTTCGATCTTCAATGTTTACGCAACGGCCAACGGTGTTACCGGTATATTCGGCTTCCTTATCACGACAGACAGCGCCGTCGGCTATCTGCTGACCTTCTTAGTAGCTTCGGCGGTAGCATTCGCACTCTCGTGGTTCCTGTATAAAGACCCTGTACCCGAGGCCGGAGAGATATCCGCTTCGGATGACGATACAAAGGTCGAGGCACTCCCCGCTGCAAGCTATGACGACAGCTGCGTATATTCTCCTCTCAAGGGCGAGTCGGTGCTTATGGCTGACGTTCCCGACGAGACATTCGCAGCCGAGGTGCTCGGCAAGGGCGCTGCGGTCGAACCCTCAGAGGGCAAGGTGGTGGCTCCCGCCGACGGCGAGGTGAGCACGCTGTTCGATACTCACCATGCAATAGGTCTGACTCTCGATAACGGTATGGAGCTGCTGATACACGTCGGCATTAACACCGTCGAGCTTAACGGCGAGGGCTACAAGGCTCACGTTTCCGAGGGCGACAGAGTAGTCCGCGGGCAGACGCTGATAACCTTCGATATGGATCTGATCAAGAACAAGGGCTACAAGCTCATTACCCCGGTCATCATTACCAATGCAGACGATTATTCGGAAGTGGAAAAGGCTGCCGAGGGCAATGTGGAGTTCCTCGACAAGCTGATAAGCACAACAAAATAATGACCTCAGAGGCGGGAGAAACTCTCCCGCCTGTCGGTATGGATACGTAAAAAGGGGTGGTTTTGATATGGTCAACGACTTCAGGCAGAAATTGCACCTCGAGCCGCGCAAGGGCTGGCTCAACGATCCCAACGGTCTATGCTTTTTCAAGGGCGAATACCACGTTTATTTCCAGTATGCTCCCGACCGCGCTGACGGCAGCGGGCGCAAATGCTGGGGGCATTTCAAGAGCCCCGACCTGCTCAGATGGCAGTTCACGGGCACGGTGCTGCTCCCCGATACCCCCGACGACCGCAGCGGCGTCTATTCCGGCTGCGGGTTCGTCAGGGACGATAAGCTGTATCTCTTCTACACCGGCAATGTCAAGGAGGAGGGCGATCACGACTACATCACAAGTGGCAGAGGCGCCAACGTGATCCTCGTTACCACCGAGGACGGGCAGAATATGAGCCCGAAGAAGGTGCTCCTGCGAAACTCTGACTACCCCGACTACTGCTCCTGCCACGTCCGCGACCCGAAGGTCTGGGAGGAAGACGGCAGATACCGCATGGTGCTGGGCGCAAGGACGCTCGACAATAAGGGCTGCGTACTTTTCTACACCTCCGACGACCTTGAGCACTGGACGTTTGAGAAAACAGTCTTCGGCAGCGACGGAAGCTATATGTGGGAATGCCCCGACCTTTTCCGCCTCGGCGGAAAGGAAATCCTCAGCATCTCCCCGCAGGGTATCCCGCATGAAAAGTACCGCTTTCAGAATGTTTACAGCTCGGGATACCTGGATATGCAGACGGGGGTATACGCCGAGTGGGACAACGGTTTTGATTTCTACGCGCCCCAGAGCTTTGAGGCTCCCGACGGCAGACGGCTGTTCTACGGCTGGATGGGCATAGGCGATATCCCCTATACCAACCCGACCACGGCCCTCGGCTGGCAGCATTGCCTGACGCTGCCCTGTGAGCTCACCGTCCGCGGGGACGGCAAAGTGCTCCGTAACCCTGTGAAGGAGCTTGAAGCGCTCCGGCGCGATGCAAGTGAGGTCAAAGACGGCAGATCGTTCGACACCGAGCTGCCCTTTGAGCTTACGGGCGAGACAAATAACGAATTCTCCGTCGTGCTTACGGATGTTTTTACACTCATTTACAGAAACGGCGAGGCAGCGCTCCGCTTCCTCGGCAACGCAGGCAGCGGCAGAACGGTAAGATATGCCAAGCTCGCAGAGTGCAGGGATATTCGGCTCATCGCTGACAAGTCCTCCTGCGAGATATTCCTGAACGGCGGAGAGACCGTCTTCTCCACGAGGATGTACCCCGCCGATACACAGGTGAAGCTCATAACCGAGGGCATCACCGGCACATTATACACACTTGAAGGGATAGAGGTGAGTTCCGATGGGTAATATACTTGCGGCGATAGGTGAGGCGCTCATCGACTTCATCCCCGACCGCAGCGGCTGCGAATTCGATGAGGTCGGAGCCTTCGCTCCGAAGGTGGGCGGTGCGCCCGCGAATGTCTGCGCGGCATTCTCACGGCTCGGAGGAAGCTCAAGGCTGCTGACACAGCTCGGCGACGACCCCTTCGGTCACAGGATAATGCACCGGCTTGAAAGCGTCGGCGTCGATACCGGCTGCATCTCGCTGACAGACAAGGCAAACACCGCCCTTGCGTTCGTGTCCCTTGCCGAGAACGGCGACCGCACTTTTTCCTTCTACCGCAAGCCCTCGGCGGATATGCTCTACAGCGCTGAGAGCGTAAAAGAACAGTATTTCGACGATGTCTTCTGCCTGCACTTCTGCAGCGTGTCGATAGGGGATTTCCCGATGAAGGAGGCACATAAGAGGGCAATAGACATAATGAAAAAGCGCGGCGGCATCGTGAGCTTCGATCCGAATCTCCGCTTTAATCTCTGGGAGAGCCGTGATGCGCTGAAAGCCGCCGTGAGGGAGTTCATACCCCTCAGCGATATCGTCAAGCTCTCGGAGGACGAGCTGGAGTTCATCACAGGATACTCCACCCCCGAGGAGGGCTCAGAATGGCTGTTCAAGCAGGGCGTGAAGCTGATGCTCTACACCCTCGGCAGCAAGGGTGCTTACGCCTTTACGGAAAACACCATGGCGTTCTCGCCGGCCTGTAAAGTCAAAGCCGTGGACACCACCGGTGCCGGCGACGGCTTCACCGGAGCTTTTCTGTATAAGCTTCACGAGCTCGGCGCAGGTGTCACGACCCTCGGAACGCTTTCGATGGAAACGCTGGTGGAGTGCCTCGACTTTTCCAACAGGTTCTGCGCGGTGAGCGTTACCAAAAAAGGAGCTATCGCATCTTATCCCGATGCGGATCAGATGCGGGAAATAAAATTATAAACCGAAAGGAAGAATGCTTTATGAAAACATTTGCTTACACTATCAAGGACGAGATCGGTATCCACGCAAGACCCGCAGGAAACCTCGTTAAGCTGATCAAGGGCTTTTCAAGCTCGGTAACTATCGAAAAGGAAGGCAAGCCGCCTATCAACGCCACCGCTCTGATGAAGCTCATGGGCCTCGGAGTAAAGTGCGGCGACACCGTGAAGTTCACAGTCGAGGGCGAGGACGAGGATGCAGCAGCGGCAGCTATCGAGGAGTTCATGAACGCCAATCTCTGATGTGATAAAACAGAGGCCACCTCTGAAAAGAAAGGACGGGTGACGGATATGACCGTATTTAAGGGCAAGGGAGTTTACGGAGCCGTAGCGATAGGCAAGGTATCGGTGTTCAAGAGGCAGGCAGCAGCAGTGCGCCGTGAAAAGATCGAGGACACCGCTGCAGAGCTTGAGCGCGTTGAGGCTGCGAAGGCTCTCGCTGTCGAACAGCTCACAGCGATACACGAAAAGGCTCTCAAGGAAGTCGGTGAGGCCAATGCCGAGATCTTTGAGATACACATTATGATGCTCGACGACGAGGACTACAACGAGTCGATAAAGAGCATCATCGAAACTCAGCAGGTCAACGCCGAGTATGCGGTCGCCGTCACCTCGGATAATTTCGCGGATATGTTCGCCTCCATGGACGACGCCTATATGCAGGCGCGTGCAGCGGACGTAAAGGATATCTCAAACCGCCTTATCGCCTGCCTGACTGACAGCGGTACGGCTGCGTCTGCCTCCGACGAGAAGATGATCGTCTGCGCCGACGACCTTGCGCCGAGCGAAACAGTTTCGCTCGACAAGGACAAGGTACTTGCATTCGTGACGGCTTTCGGCTCCTCCAACTCCCACACTGCCATACTTGCGCGGAACATGAACATCCCGGCTGTTATCGGCGCAGGCGAGGAATTCCTTGCCGCAATTAACGACGGCGATATGATGATAGTTGACGGCCACACCGGAGAGGTCTTTATCTCACCCGATGACGAGACCCTGAAGCTTCTCGAAGCCAAGCAGGCCGAAGACATCCGCAAGAAGCAGCTCCTGCAGGAGCTCAAGGGCAAGGAGAACGTTACTCTCGACGGCACTAAGGTCAAGATATTCGCCAATATCGGCGGCGTGGGAAGCATCGGCGCGGTGCTTGCCAACGACGCAGGCGGTATAGGCCTTTTCCGCAGCGAGTTCCTCTATCTTGAAAGCGAGGACTATCCTACCGAGGAACAGCAGTTTGCCGCATACAAGAAGGTGCTTGAAAGCATGGCAGGGAAGAAGGTCATCATCCGCACCCTCGATATCGGCGCCGACAAGCAGATCGACTATTTCAAGCTGGACAAGGAGGACAATCCCGCGCTGGGCTTCCGTGCCATAAGGATATGCCTCACCCGCCCAGAGATATTCCGCACACAGCTCCGTGCACTTTTCAGAGCCTCGGCTTACGGCGAGCTGGGCATCATGTTCCCGATGATAACCAGCGTATCCGAAGTTGAGAAGTGCAGGGCGATATGCGATGAGGTCAGGGCAGAGCTGAAAGCCGAGGGCATCCCCTTCAAGGAGGACACCGAGATCGGCATAATGATCGAGACCCCTGCCGCCGCGGTGATAAGCGACAGGCTGGCTCCGCTGGTAGACTTTTTCAGCGTCGGGACCAACGACCTGACCCAGTACACCCTTGCCTGCGACAGACAGAACGCCAAGCTTGAAGCCTTTGTTGACACCCATCACGAGGCCGTGCTGCGGCTAATTGAGATGTCCGCAAAGAACGCTCACGCAAACGGAGCCTGGATAGGAATATGCGGCGAGCTCGCGGCGGACACCTCACTCACCGAGACCTTCCTGCGTATGGGCATCGACGAGCTTTCGGTATCACCGCCCTTTGTACTCCCGCTGCGTGAGAAGGTACGCAGCCTTGATCTGAGATGAGAAGCTTGCTGCGGCAGGATGCTGCAGCGGCTGAGGGTACTGTCCGTTCCGTATAACAGAAAACGGCCGAGGTGCGTTAAACGTTGCCTCAGCCGTTTTTGAATGTCATCTTTTTTGACTGTGAGATCCTTGACTGTTGTGCAAAAAAGATGACAGTGCCTGAAACCGCGCATTTGCGCGTTTTTTTGCGTCTCTGAGGGGCGATTTTCAGTAGAATTTTCCAGAGATGACATTTACCCCAAAATAGGGGGAGGATGGATCCGAACCATGGAAAAACAGTTTTTCAGAGACAGCATCTCTGACGATCAGCAAAAAATTTAGCAAAAAAAGGAAGGGCAGAGTACTAAAACAACAAAAAACCTTTCACAAACATTCGAGCCTGAATTTGTTGGTATCTCACAAAACTGAGGTACCAAGAAATTCGGGCTTTTTTTGTTGCCCGAAAACCCATATACCATATTAAAGGAGGAAAAACCAATGAACAACTACAAACTGTACGCAAGACGGTGGTTGGGGTTTGACTCAGAACTATAAAAAAGGCTGCAATTATCATGAGGCTATTGACAAATGGCTTAAAGCACATCATAAGAAAACCATATTCTGCTTAGTTCAGTTTCAAAACACAAATCCAAACGAAATGCCAAGAATATACCTCGCCTCACCGAATGAAATTGCGGATATGTTGAAATTATCTGCTGGTGGTCGTGGAGAAACTGTACTTCGTGAAAACCACACTTGGGGACCCCGCGCCGCAGGCAAAGGTACTACAGATACAATACCCGATAAATGGAGAATTTCAGCTGAACGTCTTAAATATATGTTCAATACATACGGACAATAAAAACATTTCAAAATGGATTAACACTGTCATCTTTTTTGTCCTGCACTCACAACAGCGCCCCATAGCTAACGCTATGGGGCTAAAATAATAAATAAGAAAGAATAAAGAATAATGAATAAATACCGTCAAATAGGGCGCTGTTGTATTCTTCTTTATTATTTATTCTTTTTTCTTTATTCTTTTTTTACTGCCTCTTCTGACAAAAATCAGTATCATCTTTTCTGCTCCACACTCACATGACTGCCCAGCAAAAAAAGATGACAACGCAAAAAGCCGCGCATTTGCGCGGCTTTTTGCGTCTCTGGGGACATAAAATCAGTATAAATTTCCAGAGATGACATTTGCCCCAAAATAGGGGTTGGATGGATTCGAACCATGAAAAAACGTTTTTTCAGAGACAGCATCTCTGACAATCAGAAAAATATATAGCAGAAAAAGGAAGGACAGAGTACAAAACCATCTAAAATTCTTTCACAAACTTATCTGCCTGGATTTGTTGGTATCTCACAAATAGTGAGGTGGCAAGGGATTCGGGCTTTTTATGTAGAAACAGTTTAGTAACAAAAAATGTAAAAGCCACAAAAATGTCTTGAATAGCAACGGCAAAAATGGTATAATTATATAAAGCTACACACAGAGGCGGTGCATAATGAAAAGGAAAAATCTCGAAAAAATATTTATCGGGCTGGCGCTTATCGCTATTATTGTCCTGTTCGTCTGCTTTTTCAAGGATATTCTTGTGCCGCTGTTCAGCCTGGAGTTCGGGAGGAACTTTGAGGAAGCCCGGGAACTGCTGGAGAGCAAGGGCGTGCTCGGAGCATTTTGCGTTATACTGATCGAGGCTCTGCAAATGGTCATCGTCTTTGTGCCGGCGGAGTTCATACAGGTGTCCTCGGGACTGAGTTATCCCTTCCATATATCTCTGATACTCTGTGATCTTGGAGTGTGCCTCGGGGCGACGCTCATATTCATGCTCTCCAGGATATGCAGGATCAACAGCGAAAGCTTGCGCCGAAGCACTGAGAAGATCGGCTTCTTATCCTCCAAAACGGGCAGCAGGAGCACTATGGTGCTGATGTATCTGCTGTTCATCACTCCGATGATACATATGAAAAGCTTGACGAGGGAATATACGAGGACAAAAAGGTGTATTTGACAAGATGTAATCTTCCTGAAAGAATATATGGTGTTCATAGGGATCATAGTATGGAGGTAATACCTTATTAACTAACATTGAATCATTATAAGTTGGGGAAGACTACACTTACGAACCACAGTAGAATATCAAGTATAGCTCGCAAACAGCGTAAAATCGGGCTTTTTTTGCGTCTCTGGGGACATAAAATCAGTATAAATTTCCAAAGATGACATTTGCCCCCAAATAGGGGCCCTATGGATTCGAACCATGGAAAAAACGAATTTTCAGGGGGAGCATCTTAGGCAAATATCAAGATAAATAACAGAAAAAGGAATCAAGGATCAACAAAACAGCAAAAAATCTTTAACCAACTTATCTGCCTGAATTTGTTGGTATCTCACAAAAATGAGGTACCAAGAAATTCAGGCTTTTTTTATTGCCCGGAAAACCATATACCATATAAAAGGAGGACGAAAACAATGGACAACTACAAACTGTACGCTAACCTCATCCGCAAGCCGGATTCGAGCGACTTCAACGCCCGTCCCTGCGTGGTGGAAAAATGGATCCCGCTCAGCCATTGGAGCTTTGAGCAGATCAAGCAGGATCCCCTGCACGATCTTGATGTGATCAAGGCTTACAAAGACCTGATGTTCTGCGACAATGAGGCCAACCACTGTATTGCAAAGCTTATCGGTCTATGATATAGGCAATACCGCACAACCCCTGTGCGTCAGATCACGCGCAAGCTCAATAAAGTTGAGCTGAGATTTTCGTCAGAGTGCATAAATTTGACGCAGGCGGGCTGACGCCCGGCAAGGAAAATTTGTGTGCTATGACGGAAAATATGCAAGCAGATGACGTGCAGAGGCGCAAGCCGCTGGTTGTGCGGTGTTGCCTATATTATTCGTATCAGTATTGCTCCGCCGATCAGATCTTGAAATATATCTGCTTGACCTGATCCCGAAATACAGAGTAGCTCGCCCTTGCCATACGGCAGTATGTAATACAGCAACAGCCTCTCCGGCCGGGGCAGCTGCCAGTGAGCATCTCACAAAAATGAGGAGCCGGGAGAAGCGGCTTTTCGCTCCCCGGAAAATACTGTGGTTCAGGAGAGATCTGGATCGGAGGGTGTTCAATTTCCGTCGAGTTTTCTTTTTTGTGCCGGCACTTGAAAAATATATTATAATGGTGTAGAATATAGGTCGGAAGAAAAATGATCCCCAAAAAATTTTTTTGAAATATTGAAACTTTTTTTCTCCCTGCTGCGACTTATATTATGAAGGCTGATGAAAAGAGGTGAGACCGTGAGCGACAACAGTATAAAAGAACGCTTTGAAGAGATCTACGACAAGACCTATGACAGCATCTACCGATATCTTATCTCAAAGGTCAGTCCCCGGGAGGCTGCCGAGGATATCGTTCAGAACTGTTATCTCGAGTTCTATAAGAAAATGCTCGATGGAGAGCAGATACTTATGCCGAAGCACTTTCTCCTGACAATGGCGAAAAGACGTGCAGCAGACTATTACAGAAGCTTCACACCCACAGAAGATATTGACGATCAGATAACCATCTGCGACGAGAAGGCTCTCCGGGAACTTGAAAATGACGACAGCTTTGAATATGAGCAGATCATGAAGCTGATCGCCGAGTCGGACGACACAGCATACCGCATCTTTTATCTGCATTTCCATTGCGGTCAAACACTGGAGAAAACAGCCCGGGAGCTTTCAATGAGCGAATCCACGGTAAAGTCAAAGATCTACCGAACGCTTAAAAAGCTAAGAAAACAATTAACGGAAGGTGAAGAAAATGCGTTTTTCAGACGGAGTAAACAAATACCATGATGAAAAGAAAAAAAGCATACTGAACTCTGTCCTCAACAGTGCGCAGACACTTTCTTCCGGGGAAGAAGACAGAGAGGGGATCATTATGTCAACAAACAAAAGAAACACAGGAGCAATGGTAAGATCAAACAAAAGCGGTATCATCGCAGCAGCGTTAGCGATACTGATGCTCGGAGGAGGAGCAGTATTCTTTGCCGCAGGAAACAAAGGCGGCAGCACAGAGATAAAAACATCGCCCGGCGCTCAGCCCGGAGTTTCAGCGGTGAACAATGAAAGCAGCACAACAGAAGACAGCAAAACGGATGAAAGCAAAGCAAATGACAGTTCGGAAGCGACCGTTCCGGTCATTGACGACGGGGTCTATCCCACGACATCGCCTGCGGCAGTCATCGCACCCGATGACAAGGGTACTGTCAATGAAGGCTTTGAAGGTTACAACATCGAGGTCAAGTATCTTTTAGAGGATGTCTGGAAAGGGCTCGATGATTATGCACAGCACACCTACGGCATAGTTGTCGATGTGTCCGCAAAGGACGGCTATGAGCTTCCTTGGGCTGACGAGGAAAGAAAGGGATTCTCTCACTTCGGTGAAGTGTGGATCGACAACGGTCACTCCTATAACATGGGGTATTTCGATGCCATAAATCCCAACGCAGTTGAATCCTACGGCTATAAGACACAGAACGAGAAGGGCGAGGATGTCCTGAGATTTATGATCGTTGCAGATGTCGATGATGACTTTGAGATCGGCAAGGACACCAGGATATCTTTCGGTGTTTCGGTGATCTTTTGGGGAGTCGGTGAAGACATCAAGACCGAAGGCAATTTCACAGCCGATGTGACCTTTGACAAGGCAAGAACTCTTAACCTTGCCCTCACGATCCCTTATAAGATGGAAAAATAATATCCGATGCGGCCGGAGACCTCAGCACCTATGAGTTATTCAGAACGGTGCGAAAATGAACAAGAAAGAATGGGAAAAGTATGAAAAAAGGACATCTGGTTTTACTGTCAGCACTTATGATGCTTGCCGCAGGCACATCCTGCGGCTCTGAGGGCAGCACATCCGGGGACGATCTCTCAATGACTGTATCATCCGCAGCCGAAACTTCGTCTGCTGCCGCCTCCGTGATGGAGTCCGGAACTGCACCTGCCGAAGCTGACTCCGATAAAGGCTCCGAGGCTCCTGCCGACGAGCCTCCGGCTATGGAGCAGGCCTACAAGGTGCTTGACTGCCTCAGCGCTGAGGGCAGGCCTGATGCTATCCATTCCTGCGGGAACATTGCTGCCGTTCGGTGCTGGACTGCTGACAAAGACGGCCAGCGGACTTATAAATACTATATCGTTGATACAGTCAATGACAAACTGCTGCGCACGATAGACGTATATAACAGCAGAGAGGTTCCTCTCGGGATAGATGCCGAAGGCACACTGACTGCCGAGGTCTGGAAGGATTGGATCAACGAAACCGGTGATAAGCAGGAGCTTGTGTTCTACAAGGCTGACGGCTCACGTTCAACGGTCGAGTATAATGACGACCTGTCATTTATGTATTATGATCCTTCGGGGCAGCTGTACGATCTCAGAAAGGGTATCGCAAAGATCGGCTCCGACGGCAGCAGAGAGATCATCTTTGATGATCAGGCGGCAGAAGAAACACGCTTTTATGATCCTTCGAGGAACAGAGCCGTCGTGTCGTACTTAGCCGACAGTTTCTCAAGACCGACTACGCTTATGCTTATAGATACATCCACCGGAGAAGAGATAGCCGAGCTTAAAGCCGCATCAGATGCTACCGTTTACGGCGCAGGCGACTATATCATTGTCAGCTGTATCCCGGATTATGATACATATGATCAGTACATATCCGTTTATGAAAAGGAGACCGGCAGGCCGGTATGGACCAGTTCCGAAAAAGACGGGGGCAGAGGCTACTATTGTTATAATGACAGCGGCTACAGCAGGGTCGCAGGTTTTCCGGAGACCAGCGGGTCTTATGACTTTAAGTTCCTCAGAGTTTCTGACGGTGCAGAGGGGATGCTGACGCTTGACATCCCCGATGCAGCCGGAACGGACATCCCCACAGTCACTTCGGCGGGCAGATTCATAAGCGCCGTAACTGTCGGAGATGCTGAAAAGAATGATACAAAGATCAGGCTCGTTGTCATCGACCCTGCTCAGGTAAACTATGACGGAGAGATCGAAAAATGCGAGCCCTACGCTTATCCCGAGAAAAACAACAAGTGCAGCGATAAGTTCAGCGGGCTCCGGACTCTTGCCGATAAGATCGAGGAGAAATACGGCGTCAGGGTGCTTATTGGCGACGAGGTGCTTGATCTCGAAGATACACATGACCCTTATCAGTTTGTTTCGGCAGAGAGTGAAGATCCCGGTCAGGATTCATACGAAAGTACCAAGGATGCATTAAACACTATCGACGAGATGCTCGGAAGATACCCGGAGGACTTCTTTGAGAAGTTCAGGATAAACGGCAAGGGCGGTCTTTGCCTGGCACTTGCTCAGGATATCGTCGATAAATACAATGACACTTCCTTTGAGGCAGGCGGTGTGACTTACAGCTACGGTCTTTGGACGGTCATTGTGATGAGACCGGAGCAGACAGATATTGCCGGTACTATCATCCACCACGAGATGTTCCACGCCGTTGAGTTTATAGTCAGCGCAAAGGCCGGAAGGATAGATGAGGCTGAATGGGCTGCCCTCAACCCCGAGGGTTTTGAATACTCAACAGACTTTGAGGACTATTACGAAGGTGATACTGTCAGCGAGTATATTTATCCGGGAGACGATGATCCTTACTTCTACCGTGAATACAGCAAGGTGACTCCCCTGGAGGACAGAGCCACGCTGATAGAGGGGATTTTTACAGATGCCTATGCTGATTCGCCCGATCATATGACCTATATCGAGGACATTCAGACAAAATGTCCGCATCTGAAAGCCAAGTATGAATATCTCGGGAAATGGACGTCTAAGCTCTTCGGATATGTTTACTGGGAGAAGATGCTGAACATCGAACTGTAAACCCCGTTCATTCCGAGCTCTGAATGACCCCACAGTTACGAACTATGACTGTGGGGTCATTTGTTATATATAACGCATCTGCGCGGTTTTGACGGTTTGTACGATAAGCTTGATATGATAAAACAAGCTATTATTGATGCGATTTTCTGTTTGGACTACGTATCCGAACCATAGTCTGTTTTGCTTTCGTTAGCATAATAGGCTTTTTCTTTTCTGTCAGGAGTTTTATATCCATTTGATTTATGCGGACGTTCATGGTTATAGAAGTGTATATAGTCAGCGACCTTATTGGGAGTAAGGCATTCTTACTTTCAGTTCCCAAGAATCAAAGGGCTGCCAGCGTGTTGGATCAATCAGGCAAATACACTAAGAAAGCAGATATTAAGAGTTGAATGAGGTAGGTGAGGTCATCCCGCTTATATGCAGCAGAAATACCGACAGTCTGCCTGATGTCTTATGAAGAAACGATATCTTGCTTTAATGGGTAGCTGAAAGAGAAAAAGAGCGGACGGGAATGATTTTATGCAGCACACAATTCATAATTGAAAAAAACGGATAAGTTATTGAATATTTTGATAGATTATGATATGATATTCTTAAATACAATGTGGAGCCTTATGCGCCGGAGATCAGGAAACCGGACAGTGACCTTCTTCCGGGAGAGACTGATGAACCTGAAATGGATATGCTGACGGCTGAGGAGCCGATCTATAAAAGAAAAATCAAAAAAGCTCCTGTTCTGGGACTGGATTATCTCAAAGGAGTTTTCATCCCGATAAAAAGAGATCCGAATTATACGGTGGTAACCATCGATCAGAAGGATTTCCTAAAAGTTGCGAAGGTGAATGATTCCAGCGTACTTTCCTTATTCTTTGTTCTGTTTGCAAGGGTCTTGGACAGGGTATTCCCACAAAAAAACAGGGTTATTGTAGGTGAGGCGGCGCATAATCCGCGAGAGAGCGTCGGACTTCCCAATACACATTGTGATTTTTTGAGTCATGTGTATGTAGATTATGACAGAGACAGTTTAAACGGTGATCTGGAAAAACTGGGAACAAGGACCAGAGGGCAGATAATTCTTCAGACAGACCCGACTGTCAGCAATGCACAGGTAAAAAAGCTGTTTGAACTGTATGAAGCGATCGACAAAGTTCACGGTCTCAAGGCCAAGAGAAAGTATATGGCAAAACACAGCCTTTCTACCGGCAAGGATGCGCAGCACGGAAGCTTTATTGCCAATTACACCGGGCTGTCGGATTGGGGAGAACTGGCAAATTACGTTGAGTGGTTTGTTTATGTGATCGAAGGACATTTCACAATAGAGATAACCGCTATGGCGGATAAGATCTATGTCGGATTCATGCAGGTCATAAAAACAGACAAGTACATTGATCTCTTTCGGGAAGAACTTGAGAAACTGGGCATTCCTTGTAAGATCGAAGGCCCGTTCCCAAAGAGACTGCCGAAGCATGGAATACCTGTAAAATAAGGAGAACAATAATTCCCGGAGAAGCGGTTTTGTTCATGGCTTTATAAACCTCAGGTTTTGTCAAACAAGCTGAATTTTCTACTTGTTTTGACAAGGAGGACGACACTTACGAACCACAATTAAAAATCAAATATGCCTCGCAAGCCGCGTAAAATCAGGCTTTTCTCGTGTCATCTTTTTTGCACTGGAGTCACAACAGCGCCCCATAGCTAACGCTATGGGGCTAAAATAATAAATAAGAAAGAATAAAGAATAATGAATAAATACAGGCAGACTGGGCGCTGTTGTATTCTTCTTTATTATTTATTCTTTTTTCTTTATTCTTTATAATTATTGGAGGGTGTCAAGGAATGATCAAGAATAAC
>JAFVAN010000052.1 GCA_017480485.1 Ruminococcus sp.
TTACGACGATGATGATGACGACGAGGACGAGGATGAAAAGGACGAGGAGCCCGTTAAGCTGGACGACTTCCTCTTCGGCGGCGAGAACGATAAGGAAAAGCGCAGCGAGCAGGCCCGCGCAGGCGAGGAGGAGACAGCTCCCGCCCGTCAGCCCGTAAAGGCCGAGCCCGATCCCGAGCAGTATGCCCCCAAGCAGCAGCCCAAGGAGCCCAAGGAGCCCGTTGAGGCCGCTCCCGTTCGGCAGCCAGAGCCGGAGCCCGAGGCCCAGAAGCCCGCAGTGGATCCTTCCTATTATGAGAAGGCCTCCAAGCTTATCGACGGCGACGCCCCCGAGGCCCCCGCATCAGAAGAGCCCGCGGAGGAGATGAAGCTCCAGACTCCTAAGAAGAAGGTCGTTAAGAAGCGCCCCGCCGAGCTCAAGTTCAGCGGCGAAAAGAAGAATGCCTCCGCAGGCATGGCCGACCTGATGAAGCTCATGGAGCAGGAGCAGAACAAGCTCAAGGAGCAGCTTGGCAAGAAGGACGAATAAGGGAAGAAACGCCGAAAACGTTTGAAACAAGCCGATATTAAGGTTGTGTGAATGGATTTGTCTATTTTGCACCACCCCAAAAGTCAAAATGTCGGAAATATATGGTAATTATGTATACCGCCCCTGTAAGGCCCGGATGGCCCCGCAGGGGCGGCCCTTCCCGAAAGGGAAGATGGGAAAATGTTACACAGCGGTTACACGGCGGACATAATCATGGGCAAGTTGCACAAATATTAGGCGAAAACTCTGTGAAAAGTCCCATATTTTATTACACGGAATATAAAAAAATTCAAAAACGCTTGAAATTTTAGAAGAAATAATGTATATTCTTATTAACGGAAACGTTTGAAATTCACTTCGATTTGAGGTTTAAGCTGAACTTAAACGTTTAAATCGGACGAAAGGCGGAAATACAGTTGGTATCTTTGAAGGATATTTCCGTCCGTTGCGGCGTTTCGGTTGCAACAGTGAGCAAGGCTCTCAATGGTCATAAGGACGTCAGCGAGGCCACTCGCGAAAGGCTTGTCCGCACAGCAAAAGAGATGGGGTATTTCCCAAACTCTCAAGCGCGCGCTCTGAAAACGAACAGAACGTACAACCTTGGCGTTATGTTCCTTGACGAAGCGGGCAGAGGCCTCACGCACGAGTTCTTCGCAAAGGTGCTCAACAGCTTCAAGACGGAGGCTGAACGCTGCGGCTATGATATTACTTTCATAAGTAATAAGGACATAGGCGGCAGAAGGATGTCAACGTATGAACACTGCAAGTACCGTAGTGTCGATGGGATCGTTATTGCATGCACCGATTTCACAACACCGGATGTCTTTGAGGTCATAAACGGCGACATTCCCGTCGTCACTATCGACCACATATTTGACTGCCGTACCGCGGTCGTTTCCAATAACGAAAGCGGGATGGAGGAGCTTGTGGGTTACGTCGCGGACCGCGGCCACACCAAGATAGCATACATACAGGGCAAAAGATCGGCTGTGTCCGAAAAGCGCTATGCAGGCTTTTATAAGGGCTGCAAGACGCACGGGATAGAGATAAGGCCCGATTGGGTGCTCACAGGTGATTACTGCAACCCCGATAATACCTATCAGCTCACAAAAATGCTGCTGAAGGGCAGAGAAATACCGACCTGTATCTTTATGCCGGATGACTACTCCGCTGTGGGCGGTCTGAATGCAATAAAGGACAAGGGCCTCTCGGTCCCGGACGATATTTCAGTCGTCGGATATGACGGCATAGCATTCTCGCAGCTGTTGTCTCCAAGACTCACCACCTATTCGCAGGATACGCCTAAAATAGGCGCAACGGCGGCGAATCGACTCATTTCTCTGATCGAGGATCCACAAACGACCTTTAATGAGGTCATAACCGTGAACGGAAGCTTCCTTGAAGGCGGCTCCGTCAAACAGCTTTAGGCATTAATGAGCTGCGGAAACACCGCAGCAAAAAGCAATATAATGCAAATTTAAGGAGGAAATTTATTATGGCACAGTTAAAGAAGATTCTTGCTGGCACAAGCGCAGTTCTCATGGCAGCTACTATGATGGCTGGCTGCGGCGACAGTGACTCGAGCACTGCTGATTCCAAGGCTCCCGCTGCAAACGGCGGCGACAACAGCATCGCTGACGTAGAGCCCGCTAAGGTTGACGAGCTCGTTAACACCGGTAAGAAGTACAACATCTATGTTTGGAACACCGAGTTCAAGTCCAGATTTGAGACCTACTACTGGGATCAGAGAGATACCGCTCTCTGGGACGGCGTAGAGGTTAACTGGATCGAGAACACCAATGACGGCGGCGTATATCAGACCAAGCTGGACGAGGCTATTGCAGCTCAGAACAAAGCAGCTGATGACGACAAGATCGATATGTTCCTCGTTGAGGCTGACTACGCTCTGAAGTATGTTAACTCCGACGCTCCTCTGGATGTAATCGGTGAGGTTGGTCTGACCAAGGATGACCTTTCTCAGCAGTACAAGTACACCCAGGACGTTATGACCGACAGCAAGGGCACTCTGAAGGGTGTTTCCTGGCAGGCTACTCCCGGTCTGTTCCTCTACAATGCTAAGTATGCAAGAGACGTTCTCGGCACTGATGATCCTACTGAGGTTCAGGCTAAGATTTCTAACTGGGACGACTTCGAGGCAGTTGCTGCTCAGATGAAGGAAAAGGACATCGCTATGGTATCCGGTTTCGCCGATACTTACAGATGCTTCTCCAACAACGTTTCTGCTCCTTGGGTTACCGATGGCAAGATCACTATCGATCCTCAGATCTCTGCTTGGGTTGAACAGACCAAGAAGTGGACCGACAACGGCTGGAACAACAAGACCTCCCTTTGGGACGATGCTTGGAAGGCCGGCCAGAAGATCGACGGTAAGACCTTCGGTTACTTCTTCTCCACATGGGGCATTCCTTTCACCCTGCTGCCTAACACCGTTGATACTGCTCTTGATAAGGGCGGCGAGGCTGCTGTTGGTAACGGCGGTTACGGCGAGTGGAGAGCTTGCCCCGGTCCTCAGGCTTACTTCTGGGGCGGCACATGGATCTGCGGCTGCTACGGCTCCGACAATATCGCTATCACCCGCGATATCATGCTGAAGCTGACCTGCGATACTGCTACCATGAAGAAGATCACTGATAAGGAGCAGGATTACACCAACAACAAGGCTGCTATCAAGGAGCTCATCGATGGCGGTTACAAGAACGACTTCCTTGGCGGTCAGGATCATCTGTCCCTCCTCACCGAGGCTGCTGATAAGATCGATCTGACTAACAAGCTGTCCGCTTACGACCAGGGCTGCAACGAGCAGTTCCAGGGCGCTATGAAGGACTACTTCCTCGGCAACTCCACCTATGACGAGGCTCTTGCTAACTTTAAGTCCCTGATCACCACTCAGTATGGCGATCTTACTATGGACTAATAGTTGATCTGTAGTCAATCAATTCAATAACGATAGGGGGTGGGGGCATTTCCTGCCCCCTTATTGTTATTTTTGCAACGAATATTTTAAGATGTAGGTGAATATTCATATGAAAAAAAAGAGTATCAGCTATGCTAAGTGGGGTTACATATTCCTGATCCCGTTTTTCGTAGTTTATATCATCTTCTCACTGATCCCCTTGATACAGACCTTCTATTACAGCTTCATTGATTATACTGTCAGCCAGGGCGTAGTTCAGAGCATTCGTGGCGACGCCCCCGCAGGCGACAACATAATTGACAACGGCTTCTGTGGTCTTGATAACTTCAAGTCGGTCATCACAGATAATGGTATTTTTGTTTCTTCTCTGAAGAACACCATGGTCCTTTGGATCATCGGTTTTATCCCTCAGATCTTAATGTCTCTGCTGCTTGCTGTTTGGTTCACCGATATCAGACTCAAGCTCAAGGCGCAGGGCTTCTTTAAAACAGTTATCTATCTGCCAAACGTTATCATGGCGTCGGCATTCTCGCTGCTGTTCTACAGCCTCTTTACAAGAGACGGCTCTCTGGATATCCTGCTTGGACATCCTTATATGCTTGAAAAGGCAGGCGGCGCACGCACGGTAGTAGGTATCATCAATTTCATGATGTGGTACGGTAATACTACCATCCTCCTCATGGCTTCGATCATGGGTATCGACACCTCTCTGTATGAGTCGGCTCAGATCGACGGCGCTAACCCGACCCAGACCTTCTGGAACATCACCATCCCGCTCATCAAGCCTATCTTTGCTTACGTTGTAGTAACCTCTATGATAGGCGGTCTGCAGATGTACGATGTACCTTACATCATCGGTGGTAAGTCGGGCGGTGCGAAGAGCGTACTGATGACTCTCGTAGCTCAGATCCAGCTCGGTAAGAACTCGTCTGTCGGCAAGGTTTCCGCTCTTTCTGTACTCGTATTTATCGTTTCGGCTATTCTCGGTTTCATCACCCTCAAGGTCATGGAGGATGACACCGTCAAGACCAGATACGGTAAGAAGAAAAAGAAAAAGAAGTAATAAAGGAGGTTATGTCTTATGCCAAGAATTGAAGGCATTGCCGGTCAGACTGATGACCGTACAAAGCTGCTTATAAGAAGGATCATAGCATACACCGTCCTGGTACTGCTTGTTATAGTTTCTCTTCTTCCGTTCTATCTGCTGATAATCAACGCGACCCGTGGTAAGGTTCAGAGCGGCATCAAGTTCGTTCCCGAGGGCTACCTTGGCACCAACCTGAAAACTCTGTTCGATAAGGACACCGAGAATACCTACGGAAGTGTTATCCGCTCGTTCCTCAACAGCGTGTTCATCTCCGTTTGCGTAACTATCCTTTCGGTTTACTTCTCTGCTCTTACCGCATACGCTATCCACGTTTACGACTTCCGCATCAAGAAGGCTGCTCATACCTTCATACTCATCGTTATGATGGTTCCTACACAGTCTGCTGCGATCGGTTTCTACAGAATGCTCAAGAACATGACCGTTTTCGGAAACAACGGCCTGCTCGACAGCTACATCCCTCTCATCGTTCCCGCTGTTGCGGCCCCGGGCGTATACTTCTTCATGATCCAGTATATGGCCTCGTCCCTGCCGCTGGAAATTGTTGAGGCAGCCCGTATCGACGGCTGCGGAGAGTTCAGGACCTTCAACTCGATCGTTCTGCCTATCCTCAAGCCCGCCTTCGCTGTACAGGGTATCTTCTGCTTCGTATCCGCGTGGAACAACCTCTTCATGCCTCAGTTGATCCTCGATTCTCGCGACAAGAAGACCATTCCTCTTGTATTGCAGATGATGAGAGCAAACATAGACACCAACCCGATGGCCGCCAACGCAGGACTTATGAACCTCTTTATGGTTCTCGCTATCCTGCCTGTTGTAGTTGTTTACCTGGCTCTGTCCAAGTACATCATCCGCGGTATCGCTCTCGGTGCTGTAAAGGGCTAATAAGAAAACCTAAAACTGCGTCCTTCGGGGCGCAGTTTTTTTGTGTCTCTCCCACCCTGTGCTGCCCCCCTTCTGCGCCTCGGGGACATTGTGCTGTTTACATGGCCTTTTGGGGGAGACCCTTTTGAAAAAGGGTCATCCCCCAAACCCCCTCACTAAAACTTTTAATGATTTTTGGCGAGGGCGCCTGAGTTTGCCTTGGGTGCATCAGACTTTAAGGTCTCTGCTATTTTCCGGGGTCGCAGACGCCCTCGCCAAAAATTCGCTAAAAGTCTTTGGAAGGGTGGTCTGGGGGGATAACCTTTCTTCAGAAAGGTTTCCCCCCAGAAAGCTACGCAGACGCCACGAAGCCCCCGAAGCGCAGAAGGGGGCAGCACAAGGCGGGAGCAGGCACAAAAAAAGAGGCCGAAGCCTCAGAATTGCAGGTACAGTGACCGGGAGTATATCAGATAGGCCCAGAAGCCGATGAGCGCCACGGAGCCGAGGGTCTGGACCCAGCTCAGGGCCTTGTAGGCCCGCCTGTCTATCAGCAGGCCGCCCTCCTTGGGGGACAGCAGCTGCGTGAAAAACGTGCCGAACCAATAGGACACGATGAACACGGGTATGAAGCCCAGCATCCCGTACTCGTAGGAGATGCGCTGCTTGTATGTCAGATATGTCACATATCCCGCTCCGCCCTCTGCTGCCAGCGAGAGCACGAAGCAGATGACGCCCAAAGCCTTCCTCATGGTCAACCTCCGATAATTGCTGCCCTTGCCGCCGTGGGCGGTTCGGGGAATGCGGAAACAGTAATTTTCTCCCTGCGGGGGAGATACTTTTTACCGCCTGATATGCTGTCGTCAACAGCAGCTATATAAAGTTTACCACCGCTTTTAGAAATTGTCAATAGGGCGGTGCCCCGCCTGGGCAAGTCGCGGGCGGTGCCCCGCCTGGGCAAGTCGCGGGAGCACTCGCAAGCTCGTTTACTACTGTGTGAAGTTCGGGAGCTCCCTCGCGGGCGGGGCTTCGGGGGTGCGTCGGGGGCCTTTGACCTTTGATATATGTTAAAAAATGACATAGTGATAAAACAGCAAAAAAGATTTTTTTACTATTTTATAAATTATACAAATTTATGCTTGACATTTGTGCAGAATTGTTATACAATATTACTATGCATAAATGTTTTTTATATTGGCACAACGGGGCCAAATTTTGGACTTGTAAGCTTCGGCAGCGCTGAAGGTGCCTTATTATAGAATTATTTTTGCTAACTGTATCTTTACAATTTCATATTATGTCGGCGCGGCTGTGTGCTTTTTGCCTCGGTCGGACCGACAGACAAACGAGAAGGAGGAAAGCTATACATGATAGGTATAGGAATCGCTATAGCCATCGCTGTAGCAACTCTTGTCGTTGGTGCTTTCGTGAGCGGTTTCATATTCTACAAGAAGGGTCAGGCTGACAGGCAGAAAACTGCCGAGGCCGCCATTGGCTCTGCAGAGAAGGAAGCCGAGCGCATTATTGAGGACGCAAAAAAGAATGCAGAGACCTTGAAGAAGGAAGCCCTCGTTGAGGCGAAGGACGAGATCCACAAGTCCCGCCAGGAAACGGAAAAGGAGCTCAAGGACAGACGCATCGAAGTCTCAAGACAGGAGCGCAGGATCAACCAGAAGGAAGAATCTATCGACAAGAAGCTGGACAACCTTGAAAAGAAGGAGGAGGCCCTTCAGGCAAAGCTGAAATCGGCAGACGAAAAGGTCGCCGAGGCGGAGAGGATAAAGAACTCTCAGCTGGATATGCTGGAAAAGATCTCCGAATTCACCAAGGAACAGGCGAAGGAGTATCTGCTCTCGAACCTCGAGGGAGAGCTCGTTCACGAGAAGGCCGTCAAGATCAACGCCTATGAGGCGCAGATCAAGGACGAGTGCGAGGCTAAAGCAAGACAGTATATCTCGCTGGCGATCGCGCGCTGTGCTGCAGATCAGGTCTCCGAGACCGCCGTTTCCGTTGTGCCGCTGCCTAATGACGACATGAAGGGCAGGATCATCGGCCGCGAGGGACGCAACATCCGCACCATCGAGACCCTTACAGGCGTTGACCTCATCATCGACGACACGCCCGAGGCTATCACGCTCTCGTGCTTCGATCAGGTGAGAAGGGAGATCGCCCGCATCGCTCTTGAAAAGCTCATCCAGGACGGCCGCATCCATCCCACCCGCATCGAGGAGATGGTGGACAAGGCCAGAGCCGAGGTCGAGTACAAGATCAAGCAGGAGGGCCAGAGAGCCGTTCTCGAGTGCAATGTCCACGGGCTTAACCACGAGCTGGTGAAGCTGCTGGGCCGCCTGCACTACAGAACAAGCTACCGCCAGAACGTCCTTAACCACTCTATCGAGGTCGCCCATCTTGCAGGGATGATGGCCTCTGAGCTGGGCGTAGACGCAGCGCTTGCAAGAAGAGCGGGACTGCTCCACGATATCGGCAAGGCGCTCAGCTATGAGATCGAGGGCTCTCACGTCCAGATCGGCGTAGATGTATGTAAGAAGTACAAGGAGAACGCCGAGGTGCTCCACGCCATCGAGGCACACCACGGCGACGTTGAGACAAGGACAGTCGTTGCAGCACTGGTACAGGCAGCAGACGCTATCTCTGCCGCAAGACCGGGAGCAAGAAGCGAGAACTATGAGAACTACATCAAGCGCCTGCAAAAGCTTGAGGAAATATGCACCTCTTACGACGGCGTTGAAAAATCGTTCGCTATCCAGGCGGGCCGCGAGGTAAGGATAATGATCCAGCCCGAGAAGATAAACGACGAAAAGATGGTGCTCGTTGCAAGAGAGATAGCAAAGAGAATTGAAGATGAAATGGATTACCCCGGCCAGATCAAGGTAAACCTGATCCGCGAGAGCAGGGTAGTCGAATACGCAAAATGATCAATGTAGCATTGATGAAAGGCGGAGCGTTGATTGCGCTCCGCTTTTTTTCTGCTAAAAGCCTTGATCAAATGTCCCTCTGTGCGGGAAAAAACACCCCAGTAAGGAGAAATTACTATGGCGGATAGAAAGACCCAAAGAAAGCACCTGTTCGGTTCCTCCGAAAAGACGGACTTCATCATGAACCTTACGGATGCGGGCACAAAAAAGCTCTGCGCCCTCTACTGCATCATCGCAATGATAATCATTGAGGCCGTGGCAATACCCTATTACCTCACCAAAAACGTCATCGACTACACAGAGCCTGTCATCGGCACCGAGATAGTGCTGAAGCACTACGTCAGCGAGAAGGTCATCTACTGGGCCTCGGTGGCAATGTTCGGCATCGGCCTTCTTGGCCTCTGCGTTTTCATGATCGGCAAGATGAAGAACCAGTACAAGCTGGCAGACAACAAGGCTCTGCTGTGGCTTGGCGGCGTCATGATCATGAGCCTGATCTCGTCCCTGACCGCCGACGAGCTGCTCTACGCCTTCACGGGCTATCAGGACAGGGCCGAGGGCTTTATAACCCTCATCGGCTATTACGGCTTCTTTGCGGCGGCCTTCACCGTGGTTGCGGATAACTGGCGCACAAGGCTTTGCGGCACCATAATAGGCATAGGCGCTGTCAACGCCGTTATCGGCATCCTCCAGACCGTGCCTGCCCTGAGGGGCAAGATACCCAACTGGTTCAACACTCTCTCGAAGCCCTCGTTTTTCAACATGGCGACCTCCGAGGAGGTAGACATCCCTGCGGCCAACGGCCTTGCAATGACGCCCCACGCTCTTGCGGCCCTGTTGACGGTGAGCCTTGCGGTGGCACTGGCGGCCTTCATCTTTGCGGAGAAGCCCCTCTACAAGTGCCTCAGCGGCTGCAGCACCGTCGTTATGACCGTTGCGGGTATCCTCACAAGGACCACCACCGCTCTCATAGGCCTTGGGACTGCGGCTGTGGTGGTGTTCGTTATCGCCATCGTATATGCCGCCAAGAACAAGGGTGCCAAGGCAGAGGAGGGCTCCGAGGCCCTCGCTCCTGCAAGGAGAGTGCTCCTGCTCGGCTGCATCGGCCTTGTGGCGGTGGTCGGCACGGGCGTGATAATGCACCTTGCGGGCGCTGTGAAGCTGGAGGACGAGTACGTAATCAGGCAGGACAGCGAGCGTATGCTGATGGTCTTCCGCCGCGAGGACGACAGTATGTGGGTTTACCCCTATATGTGGGACGACGGTCTGTATTTCTCTGAGGACGACCCTCTGCTTGGCACAGGCCCCGACAATCTTGGCAAGATGCAGGAGCTGGGCGCCGTCATCGACCGCAGCTACAACGAGTACATCGACATTGCGGTACAGCGCGGCTGGATAACCCTTGGGCTCTATGTGGTCTTCCTGCTGATAACGGTAGTGAAGGGCTTCCGCGCTCTTGCGCTGTTTGTAAGGCGGGAGGTCAACTGGGCGGCAGCTGCGGCCATGGCGGCGGTGACAGCCTACATGGTGCAGGCCTTCTTCAACATCAGCGCCCTGACCAGCAGCCCCTTCTTCTACATTTGCGCCGGTCTTTGCTGGAGCTACTTTGCGCGGCTTTCGGTGGCTGAGAAGAACGAGAAGAAGCGCAAGGCGCTGGAGGACTGATTTCCCCTGCGTGTGAAGCTTGATAGATTTTTTGCCCCCGTCCGGCTTGGGTGGGGGCGTTTTGTTGTGCTGTTGGGGCTTCTGCTTCTCTTTTTTTCTTTGTGGTGGTCGCCGCATCTGCGCTTGTTGCGAGGGAGGAACCACAGGGACGGAGGGGTTTCTTTTGGCCTCCCCCTGTCTTCTGCTTCTCTTTTTTTCTTTGTGTTGTTCACCGCATCTGCGCTCGTTGCGAGGGAGGAACCACAGGGACGGAGGGGTTTCTTTTGGCCTCCCCCTGTCTTCTGCTTCTCTTTTTTTCTTTGTGGGTTGCGCCGCATCTGCGCTTGTTGCGAGGGAGGAACCACAGGGGCGGAGGGGTTTCTTTTGGCCTCCCCCTGTCTTCTGCTTCTCTTTTTTTCTTTGTGTTGGTCGCTGGGTCTGCGCTTGTTGCGAGGGAGGAACCACAGGGACGGAGGGGCCCCTAAAACGCTTGCGCGCAAAAGGGGGCGGGCCCCCTCCTTCCCT
>JAFVAN010000006.1 GCA_017480485.1 Ruminococcus sp.
AATGGGGCTAACGCCCCATACCCCTGCTCGGCGAATGCGGAGGTTTGTGCCTGCGCTCTCTTTGCTCCCGTTGGTCGCGCCGTTCGCCTCCGGCACAAAGGCATTCGCCTGCGCTGTGCTTTGCTCTCACCGTTTCTTCTTTGTCAGCTTCTCGGGATTATGCTCGAACCAGTCGCGGTCGGCGGTGCAGGGCTTCCATTCCACTGCAAGGCCGTTCAGCGGCTCCTCGAAGGGATAGCAGGTCAGCATGACCTCGCCGTCCTCGGCCCCTGTGTAGTGGGGCGTGACCTTGAAGCTGTAGGTCGAGGCGATGTCCCCAAGGAACTGCTCCTCGCGGCTTCGGCCCTTGGTGTCGGCGCCGCAGTCCCGCAGCTCCAGCTCCGGGAACCGCGCCTGAAAGATATGCTTGCCGTCCTTTTTGACGATCTTCGCAAGCTTCTTTTTCTGCGTTACGGTGCGGCCGTTTTTGAAAAGCCGCAGCTCCAGCACGTCGAAGGTCAGCTCACCCTTTTCCACGGGCTCTCCCGAAAAGGAGATGCAGAAGCCCTTGCCCGACTGGTCACCGTCGCTGGCAACGGAGAAGGCAAAGGGCAGCCCGTCAATGAGTACCTGTCCGCAGGAGGCAAAGCGGACCTTGGCGCCCCGCTTGGTCTGCTGTCTGATGGCCTGTTTAAGCGCGGAAAAGCGCTTGAAGGGATTATTCATATCTCAGTCCCCGAGCCTTACTCTTGTGCCGCCGAAGGGTCGGATGCTCAGCACATAGCAGGAGCCCTGTCCGAAGACTGCCTCCATGGCGGCCTTGAAGCTTTGGAGCTTATGCTCGGGCACAAAGGCCTGTATGGTGCCCGCGAAGCCGCCGCCGTGTACGCGGTAGGCGCCCTCGTCTCCCAGCAGCTCCGCCGCGAGGTAAAGAGCCGTGGAGAGCCCCTGCTCTCTGGGTGCAGAGGAGGCAAAAACGTTCTGTAAGTACATATAAGACGACCTGCCCGACTCCTTCACGAGGGTGAGGAACTCGTCGATATCGCCCTTGCGCAGGGCGTCGGCCTGCTTTACGACCCGCCGGTTGTCGTCCTCAAAATGCAGAGCCCGAAGTACGGCGCGGTCTCCAAGCTTTTCCCGCAGCTCTGCAAGGCTTGCAAGGATATCCTCCTTCGGCACCTCCCGCAGGACGCTTCTGCCAAAGAACTCCGCTACGCTGCGCATCTCGGCGGGTACGGCGGCATACTCGGGGGTCAGGTCGGCGTGGTTGCCTTTGGTGTCAACGATGCAGAGGCTGAGGCCGCTCTGGGCGAAGTCGGCGCTGATGGCCTCGATAACGGGCTCCTCGGGGTCCTTGAAGTCGATGGTGATAAAGCCGCCCACCGACGAGGCCATCTGGTCCATCAGGCCCGAGGGCTTGCCGAAGTACACGTTCTCGGCGAACTGGGAGAGCTTGGCGATCTCCACGTCCGAGACCTCTCCGCCGTTGTAGAGGCCGTTAAGTACATTTCCGATGAGCACCTCGAAGGCCGCCGAGGACGAGAGCCCCGAGCCCTTGAGGACATTGGAGGTAGTATAGGCGCGGAAGCCGCCGATGCGGTGGCCGTTTTTTGCAAAGCCCGCGCACACGCCCCTTATCAGCGAGGCAGAGGTGTTCTTCTCCTCCTCCTTGACTTCAAGGTCGGAGATATCGACGCGGTCAAGGGGGAAGCCCTCGCTCTTGACTTCGATCACGCTGTCATCGCTCGGAACGACCATTGCGATGACGTCCAGAGAGACGCCCGCGGCCAGCACCCTGCCGTACTGGTGATCGGTATGGTTGCCGCCCACCTCGGTCCTTCCGGGGGCGGAAAAACAATCCGTGGCGTCGGTGCCGTAAAGTGCCTTGAACTCCGCAGCTGCTCTTGCATAGCGCTGCTTCTGCATCTCGAGTGCGTCCTTGGTGTAGATCTCTTCAAGCTTGTGATCGTTCATATCATATACTCCTTTTTTTAATTCCCCCACCGGCTTTCAACCGAGCACTTGTGAATGAGGCGGCGGTGCAGGCGTTGGGGTACCTTGTTCCGAGTGGAACGTTATGTTTTTTGACTTTATTCTTTTATTTGCTCAGCCTTTCGCCGTATCTGTGCATAAGGCTGTGGGCGAATCTCAGGTTCGCTGCCATTCCGATGATCGCTGCCGGTATCAGGATAAAGGTCGCAAGGTCAAAGCTCATGCAGCCTGCGGCCTTTATCAGTATCACTGCGCTCGGCGGCAGGCAGATAAGGCTTGTTATCAGCGAGGGGATATACTTCCTTATATAAATGCTCTGGCAGATATGTATCAGGAAGTGTGCGGTCAGCGAGAGCATCAGCCCGAACCACAGGGCGTCCAGCACCTTGCAGGGGAAGAAAAAAGCCGCAAGGCTGATGCCGAAGAACGGTATGAACTCCTCGTAGACAGCAAGGGCAAAGCCTTCGGTCGTGAAGCCCTTGTAGGCGGCGGTCATTCTCGGGAAGCGCTCGAAGAGCTGCCCGTTGTTCCTGAAAAAGCGCCCGAAGCCTATTATCTCCTCCATGTCATGGAAGATGAACAGGATAGGGAGCAATAAATAGTAGTCCTTCATTGTTGTCCTTTCTGTTTTTCGGGGCGCTGCGCAGCACTCACGAAGCCCAGCGCCATGAGCATGGTGATCATGGCGGTGCCTCCTGCCGAGAAAAAGGGCAGAGGCACACCTATAACAGGCATGAAGCCCAGAGCCATGGCCGTGTTTATCAGGGTGTGGGCAAAAAACAGCGCCCCGACCCCGGTGCAGAGACTTCTTCCGAAGGGGGTCTCGGCTTTTACCGAGAAGACCGCAAGGCACAGCCCGAACAGCAGCGCCGTCATTATCCCGCACATCAAAAGCCCCGCGGCCTGCCCCGCATAGGCGAGGATGAAGTCGTTCTGGGACTGGGAGACGTAGACGAAGCCGCGGCCGTCGGTGAAGAGCCCTTTGCCAAGGAGCCCGCCGCCGGCTATGGCCCGCCTGCTTTGCAGCTGCTGAAAGCCCGCCCCAAGGGGATCAAGGCCGGGGTCAAAAAGCACAGCTATCCGCTGGCGCTGGTGCTCCTTTAGAAGCCCGGACAGCAGGCCTCCCCCGGCGGGCAGGGCTATCAGGGCCGCCGCCAGATAGGGGAAGGGAAGTCCTCCCGCAACCAGCATCACCGCCGCGATGATTATAAAGACCACCGCCGTCCCTTGGTCGCCCTGAGCCCAGACAAGGGCCGCAGGCACCGCCCCGTGCAGCATAAGCAGTCCCAGACTTCCCGGGCGGCTTATGTTTTTGGCGCGGCAAAGGTGGGCGGAGAAGGTGACGATGAAGCAGAGCTTCAACACCTCCGAGGGCTGGAAGGAAAGCATTCCCGCCCCGAGCCAGGCGCGGTCGTCGGAGCCCTCGGGAGAGTAGCCCAGAGGCGTGAAGGTCAGGGCCGTTAATATAAGTCCAAGGGCGCCTATTGGCAGGCAGAAGCGCTGGAGCAGGGCAGTGTCCGTTCGGGAGGCAGCAAGGGCCGCCGCCCCGCCCGCCAGGGCAAAGAGCCCCGTCCTCAGGGCCAGGCCATCGGTGCTGCCCGAGGTAACGGTGGTCAGGGCGTTGGTGTATTCCAGCGACGCCGCCAGCACCACTGCCATCACGCAGCAGAGCGCAGGGATGACCGCCAGCGCCCACTGTCCTTTGGTATTGTTACTATTATACATCAAAAACTCCTTCTGTGCAAGAGGCAGGACGTAAATTATTCCTCCTATCATTATTCCCGTGGACTTTTCGGTTATGCAGAGCGAAAAATTATCGGCGCGAAATGTAACCCCACCCCGTAGGGGGTGGGGTTACATTTCGCGCATCCTGCTGCGCTGCGAAGCAGCGCAGCAAAAACACCCCGCGCTGTGCGAACGCGGGGTGCCTTTATGGAGATATATTGAAGGAATTTATTATGAACTGTTGTCTGCCTTATTCGGCCTTGTCGATGTCAAGGGCGATCAGGGGGTCGGCGGAGCCTGCAACCTTGGGAACAGAGCCGTCCCACTTCTCGATGGTCTGATATCTGATAAGGTCGTCGCTGATGGACTCGGCGATGGTCTTGTTAGCCTCTGCCTGAGCGTCGGCGCGGGTCTTGATAGCCTCGGCATCGGCGCTGGCGGCTATCTTTTTCTTCTCCGCCTCGGCGTTGGCGATAACTATCTGCTCCTGCTGCTCGGTCTGGGTCTTGAGCAGGTTCTGCTCGGCTACCTGCTTCTGCTCGATAGCGTTGTTGAACTCTGCGGAGAAGTCAAAGTTCACGATGTTGAACTTCTCGATCTGTATACCGTACTCGGATACCTTGCTTTCCAGCTGCTCCTTGATCTCCTCGCCTACCTGATTTCTCTTTGTGATGAGCTCCTCGGCGTTGTACTTGGCGCTGATGGACTTCATTGACTCCTGCACCGTCGGCATCAGGATGACCTGCTGGTAATCGGGGCCGATGTTCTTGTAGATGGAGGCCGAGGCCTCGTTCATAACGCGGAAGTTTACGGCGATCTTGGAATTAACGGTCTGAAGGTCCTTGGACACGGCGCTGGCGTCGGTCTCGTATACCTGGATCTGGTTGGAAACTATCTCTACCTTCTGGGCGAAGGGGATCTTGAAGTGGAAGCCCTCGCCGTAGGTGCTCTCGGAGACCTTACCGAAGGTGGTAACAACGCCCGTGGAACCCGCAGGCACCGTTGCCACCGACGAGAGCACCACTATCAGCGCTATGATGCCGATGATGACTGCGGCAGCGATCCTGCCGCCCTTGCTTCTTGTCTTGATGTCTACTACATTGTTGTTTGTCATTTTGTTCTCCTTGCCGCCTTAGCGGGCTTGCTTGTTTATTCTATGTCCGGAACGGGGGTGATGACGGGCCTGCCCTCGCGGTCAACAAGGACCGTTAGACCGCCCGAATAGCCTGCCGCGTGATAAAGATAGTTCACGCCGGTCTCTCTGTCCACCCATATCTCGGTGGGCTCCAAGCTGCCCTGAGAGTACACCTTTACAAATCTCTTGTCCTTTTTGCTCATCTTTCAGCCCTCCTCATATTCAAGGTCGGAATATTCCTGCTCTGCCATCCTGCGGTAATACGAGGCCCGGTAGCCAAGTATCATTATAAGCAGTACCTTGCAGAGCCTCTTTCGGTTCTCGCCCTGAAAGCCGCGGTCGAGCCTCCGCTCGATCTCCTCTTCGATCTCCTCGCGGCTGTGCAGGTTGCCTCGGGACATCTCCGTCAGCAGCTGGCACATCAGGTTGTAGAGCTCGGTGTCGTGCATGATGTCGTCGTTCAGGTCGTCAACGCGGCCGTTGATGTACTCCATCAGTCTGGCAATGTCCTCCAGCCTGATCGTTCCGCGGAGAATGTTTATAAGCATTACCCGCACTACCTGCCGTTCACCGTATTTCTTGCCCGTGGTGGGCATTACCCAGCCTCGCTTTATCCAGTTCTGGATGGTCGAGCCCTCCAGTCCCGTAAGCGTTGCCAGCTGCGAGAGCGTCAGCCCTCCCGTGGCGTCCAGTATCGGCTTGATGACCGAAAATGCGTTGTCCGCGCCTCTTTCGTCGAAGTCGAGCGCGGTCCCCGGAAGCTTGTCGAGCATCATTTCACATACCTCCTCGTCCAGAGGCAAGATGTTCAGAGGCAAGAGGCAAGAGTTTTTCGTTTTCTTGCTTCTGTGTCAAATCAGCTTGCTTCTATGAGTGTCTGTCTCCTCTCTTTTGCTCTTCACCCTCCGCAGGAGTTCTGTATTTATATCTCCTGCCGACACTATGATTATATCATAGGTTCATTTGAACCGCAAGTTAAATCTAATGAACTTTTACGCTATTTTGGCATATTTTTTGAATTTAGCATATAGATTTCGTTGATTTTCAAATATTTTCGCCGTTTTTAGGCGTTTTTCATTTTTGGGGCGGCGGGGCGGTATTTTTTCAGAAGTGCGGCAGATACTATTATTATATTATAAGCCAAAACACGGCTGTAAAGCCGCCCACCCACGAAAGGAGACGCTATGAAAAAGAAGGATAAGCGCACAAGAGAGCTGTTGGAGAAATGCGCCGAGAGCTACCGCCCCGATGCTCCCGACCGCAGAGAGGACCTGACCTCGGGGGTCTGCTCGGCAACCGAAAGCACGGGCATCGTCCCCGGCGGCGGCGACCTCAGCGAGGAGGAGTTCCGGGAGCTTCAGGGTTTTTAGCGGCTAGAAGATAGAAATAAGAAGCTAGAGGCTGGAAAGCGGAGCAGAAGCCATAAAACCACCCGCGGAGCGCATTAAAAAACGCGCGGTCAAGCCTCGCGTCAGAGGCTTGTCGAGGACCCGCGAAACAGGCGCAGACTTAGTGCCTTACACACGGCGCAGCACTGGTGAATGCGGGAACAGTTATCTTGTGTTCCGCTCCACCCCGCTGGGGGCGTAATGCTGCGCCGTAACGACGTCGCTTCCTCCCCCTCGCGCTCCCCTTCTCCTTATCTCCTCCCTGTCGCCCCTTTACGCGCGGAGAAGATGGAGTTAAAGGCGGCTTTTTGCGCCCGCGTCTTTCATAGCCTTCCTATAATTTGTGAGTTTTAGTGCGCATCGCGAGGGAGCCCTCGCGGTTTACACCGTTGTAAACGAGCTTGCGAGTGCTCACGCGACCTGCC
>JAFVAN010000007.1 GCA_017480485.1 Ruminococcus sp.
GCAGAGGTCTGCTTCCAGTAAGACCCGACCTCGCCGCTTTCCATAGCCATCATTACAGAATAGGGATTATATATCGACTTTGCTTTATCAAATGAATACCCGTCATACCAGCGCTTTACTTCTTCAAAATCCATTCCGTTTGCCTTGCTGAATTGTACCGGGGAAATAAAACAGCTCCATTGGTTCCCCATATTTACAGCATATCCAAACGGAAAGACTCCACTTTTCGTTACATAAACCGAATGCGGTTGTTTTACTCAAAGAGCTTGCCCTGCTCACGACTTACTACGACGAGGACAGCACCCTGAAATACAAGCTTTATGATAAAGCTTCGGGTTAAACTAATGAAGTACGCCTCTGACAGATTATGTAAATACAAATGAATTATACAGGACAACGTATATTAAAAAGTTCTAATTGCCAAACAAATGTTTTTATACAAAGACCATCTTTATGAAAAAGCCTATTCATTTCACCGTTCCCCGTGTGATTTTTCGTGTGATTTCGTGTGATTTTCGGGCTTCAAATCTGCATTTTGAACTGCCGAAATTGCAGTTAAAATGTATAAGAAAAGCCCGTAAATACGGCGTTTTTGCCATATTTACGGGCTTTTTCCATTGGCGGAGAAAGAGGTATTAGAAAACCTTTTTCTGACAACAGAACACGAACTGACAGAAAATGACTATGATATTCTATATGTTGATACAGACTACGAGATTATAGCTGTAGAAGATGATTATGGTAACTTTTCAGCAGTTGATAATATTCCTGTTGTTTTCTGCACACAACCCGAAAACGAATGGAAAATACCATACATTGATATGAATATGGCCGATAAAAGGTCATGTTATATGATGAAAATAGATAATGATCTAAAGGCAAAAATAACAGCAGAATACGATTTTGAAGCATTTGGTCGTACAAATTGTTATGATTGCTTTATGAAAATATGGAAGTTTAGAAAAACCACACTCTTATACACGGTCGGTATTGCAATTATTTCTATTATAACTCAGGTGCTGATATTTATATTCGTTATTGGCCTTGAATTCAAACTTGAGAGAAAAGAGTTAATACTAAAAAAATAACTGGATACAGATTGTGGCAGAGATATATGAATGTTATTGTTACTGACCTGATATTAGATGCAGTTTGTTTTGTAATAGGCTTTTATGTTATACATAGAGCTGAGCTTTCAATATATCCTGCTTTGATAGTATTTGCAGCAATGCTTATACAGGAAGCAGTATTATTTGTTGTAAATATCATCAAACTTGAAAGCACTAATATTCTTAGAGTATTAAAGGAGGGCGTACTATGATAATAAAGCTTGAAAACGTCAAAAAAAGCTTTGGTAATAACGTTATATTTGATGATCTGAGCTTTGAGATAAAGCGTGGCGAGCTTGTTGCTATAATAGGTAAAAGCGGCAGCGGCAAGAGTACTCTCCTTAATATTCTCGGAGGACTTGAAAGAATAGACAGTGGTAAAATAACAGTTGATGATCTAGATATTACACAGAAGAAAAACCTTGTAAACTATTTCAGAACAGAGGTGGGATTTGTATTTCAGAATTTTGCCCTGACAGAAAACAAAACCGTGAAAGAAAACTTAGAAATAATAAAGAAAAATGCAAAAAGCGGAATAACCATTGAGGATGCTCTTGAATCGGTAGGATTAAAAGACAAGCTCAATGAAAAAATATATAAGCTCTCAGGCGGTGAGCAGCAAAGAGTGTCACTTGCCAGAGTAATGATTAAAAAATGCAATGTAATACTAGCTGATGAGCCAACTGGATCATTAGATCCAGAAAATGGCAATAAAATAATGGATATATTTAAAAGATTGAACAAAGAAGGTAAAACTGTTATTATTGTTACGCACGATATGAAAATAGCAGAGCAGTGCGAACGGGTTATTAAGATATCGGATGGAAATATTGTTTAATACATTATGTGATAAAAGTAAGTCGACAGTATTTATAATGCCTATAATGCTTGAGCAAATACTGTAATCTCTCTTTGCATAGCTAATATCTGTTCTGTTTGATTTCTAATATATGATTTTGATATAACGTAATAAGCCGTGATACTGTAAGGTCAGTACCACGGCTTATTATATCCGCTGTATTGTCTGTTTTAATTGATGATTAAAAAACTTGTTTATCCCTACCCCTCTCCGCAGGGGTGGGATACCGTTTTTTGCCTCATGCGGCGCTGCGAAGTGAGCGCCGTCAGCGACCTATTGACAACTAAGTCTAAATATGTTAATATAAGTTAACGCAAGCGTGAACTTTCTTTGCGCTGAAGGACGGAGGTATAAGTCTATGAAAAAACTGTTTTCCCTTGCCGCGGCAGCGGTAACAGCATTCAGCACTTTAGCTTTCCCTATCCCCGCGGCGGCGGATGCGGAGGTCAAGCTCCCCTTTGAGCTGTCGGCACCCGAGAATGTTACCATTGAGTATCTTGACGGCAACGACAGCCTGAATACCTGCGAGATACACTATTCGCAGAATTCGTCAATGAGCGAGTGGTCGTCGAGGATCAACGATCCCGAAACCTTGGACGAAGTGTGGCAGGAGCTTGCTAAAATGGGCTATGCCGATATGTGGATAGTTACGCAGATCGACTGGTCTATCGACAGTCAGGACGACTGGCATTGCAACAAGTACTGGGAATCCGAGGGCTATGACGAGGAGTACCGCCAGCATCTCGGAGACTGGGCGTACATCTCCTGCCAATACAGCAGCGAAACAGCTATGTCCGAATGGATATTCCGCTATATGGGCAATATCAACGACCCCGAGGACCGCACATGGAACGGCAGACATGAGGACGGAGACGACTACGACGGCTGGAAGGACGTTCTGAAAGAGGATCAGTATGAGGTAGTCGAAAACGAAGACGGCGAGGCCGCTGCAAAGATCGACCTGACCAAGCACACGATATACACCCGTGTCCGCTACGGAGTTTTCTGTGTATATGACAGAGAAACGAATGAAAGAGTTTTCGTACCCTCCGAGTGGTCGGAAGTTGCCGCTGTAGGCAAGGATGCGGTGAAAACCGAGCCCATTAAGCCGGGAGAGATCGCAGCACCTGTTATCTCCGACCTGAAATACACTGACGAGGAATTCAACGGCTTCCCCGTGATCTCGGTCAAGCTTGACGTTGACGATACCCTTGCGGCACAGGTTGCTCAGGCCAGCGGTACCGCAGGCGCATTATGGCTCGAGACTGAGGCAAGAGTGCAGGGAACAGAGGATTGGGTAGGCTTGCAGGGCGACTGGACGATCAAGTCAGGCGAGATGAAGATAGACCTTCAGGCGCTTGCCGAGAACGCAGGCGGCGTTGAAAAGGATACGCCGATCGAGTTCAGAGCAAGATACGGCTGCTCGCAGACAGAGCAGGAGGATATTTATTCGGATTATTCCGAGGTGCTGGTCTTCGGCTCGGTGGATATGGAGGTCACCCCCGACAGCGTTCCCGAGGAGACCACCACCACTACCGCCGCCGCCCCCGCCGAGACTACTACTACAACCGCCAAAGAGAAGACCGAGGAGAAGGACGACAAGTGCTCACTCTGCGGCTTCTGCCCCCAGCCCCTCGGCCTGTGCATCTTTATCTGGATAGCGATAATCGTTGTTATCGCGGTCATCGTAGTTGTTGTGATACTGATGAAGAAGAAAAAGAACACCGACGAGCCCGCTCCCGCACAGCAGCAAACCCCAAAGCCCGGAGACGAGCAGGATAAAAATTGATATTGACCGCAAAAAAGGGCTGCCTCCTTCTGGAGACAGCCCTTTTCGTCAGTTGACTGCGGTAGGATGCAGCCGTTTTGTTTTATTCAGTCTTCCTCGTCTTCATCTTCGTCTTCTTCGTTTTCGTCTTCGTCAGCTTCGTCCTCGTCCTCTTCATCCTCATCGCGCTGAGGGGCAGGGGAGTCGTAGCTTTCCTCGGCGGGCTCTGACTCTGCCTCGAGGATAGCGCCCGTGACGCCGTCTACCTCGTATTCGTATTCGATGCCGGCCTCCACGAATTTCAGCTCGTATAAAGGGCGCCCGTAGTCGTCACGGTCACGCTCGATGAGTATGGCCTTGGCGTTCGGGAGGTCGGCGTGCTTCCTGACTGCCTCCTTGGCGGCCTCTTGATCTATGAGCCACTCCGCAGGGGCAGCGACATTATCGTCATCATCGTCATCATCGTCCTTGACGGCGGGGGCGGCGGGCTTGTCGTCTGCGGGTGCTGTCTCGGCGATGCTGCTGTCATCGGCAGGGGCGGGCTTGGGGGCCTCGTAGTCGCGGCCTACGATCTCTCCCGAGTACATATCTATGTCGTACTCGTACTCCGAATCGTCCTGAGCGGTGATCTCCAGCTCATAGACCGCATGACCGTTCTCGGTGCCCTTTTCTGTCCTTATCATCTTGACGTCCTGCTCAGTCAGGCCCGCATCCGCAAGGGCTATGGCCCAAGCATCCTTCTCGGTGATGGGGTCGGGGACAGTGGAGGGGGGCTCGGGCTCGCTGCTGTCGGTGTTTGCGGCCTCGGCTGTGCTGGCGTCCGCCCTCGGGAGCTCCGCCTGAGAAGTCTCCTCTGCCTGAGCAGCAGGCGCCGGAGCGGGATCCTTCTTGGGCGAGCCGCCACGGCTAAGGACTGCCGCCGTTCCCACGGCCACCGCCGCTGCCGCCAGCAGGGCCACAGCCGCATATCTGAATCTTCCCTTTACCTCCGCACGGGTGCTTACGCTGCCCGAAACTATATCCGCGGCGCTCAGGTCTGCGGCCTTCACCGCAAAGGCCTCGTCCGCTGCTGTTTTAATTAACTCTCTTTCGTTCATAGCATTTCGCTCCTTCCGTTTGCGCTGTATCTTCGGCGCAGCTCCTCCAGAGTGGAGTAGATGTGCCGCTTCACGGTGCTCTCCTTCATGCCCAGAGCCTCGGCGGTCTCCTTGATGCTGAGGCCGCGGCTGTAATGCAGGAAGATCACCTTCTGGGTGGTCAGAGGCTTTTCGCGGAGCATCCCGCTTATCTCGCGTATCAGCTCTCGGTCCGCAACGATGTCCTCAAGGTCGCTCTCCTCGGTGATCTCACCGCTGTAGGAGGGCTCGTGCTCGATGGACACCAGCATCTTGAGCTTCGCCCCAAGGGAGTAATACTTGCTCAGCTGGCGCCTTGCGGTGCCTATAACAAAGGCCTCCGGCTCCTGAATAGGTGCGGCGCCCCTGTCAAGGGCCTCCAGCACCGCCAGATAGACGTTCTGGAAAATATCGTCGATGTCGCTGAGACTGTGGCACTTCGCGGTAATGTACCTGAGTGCCGCATCCTTGGTGCTGTTATACAGCTCTTCGAACTCTCGGTTTCCCATGCTCCGCACCCCCCTTTTTTGCTTGTCTGACTGTCAGCGGTCCGCTTTCACTAAGGTAGTACCAAAAGCGGCCCAAAAGTTATGAACGAAATGTAAATGTTAATATTAGTCTTCGCAAAAGGGTATTCCCCCGCCGTGGGCAGGGGAATACCCTTTTGCGTATCTTGCCGCGCTGCTTTGCAGCGGCCTTACTTGCTCTCGTCCGTCTCGGACTCCGCAGCGGGCTCCTTCTTCGGGACGGTGTAGCCGTTTTCCTTGTTTTCGCCGTAGGTGGAGAGATAGGCCTTTGTGATCTTTATCTCCTCCTTGGGCTTCTGGTTCACGCTGTCCTCGTCGTCCTGATAGATGACCTCCACGGACATTATTTTTTCAAGGGTGTCCCAGCCGTCGTAGACCTGTCCAAAAAGGGTGTAGGTCTGTAGGCAGGAGGGCACACCGCCGTAATCCTCGAACATCTCGCTGACCCGCTTGAAGCCGTTGACGTCCTTGGCGTCCAGAGAGCGAAGCTCCTCAACGTCGATCACGTCTCCAAGCACGGTAAAGAGGCTGCCCGCCTTTGCCTTTCGGAAGGTGCCGCCCTGCTGCACAAGGGAGCAGAGGGTGCCGTTCAGGGGCAGCATATTGGGGGAGATCTCAAGATCCACCTTGTCGTTGTTGGTGTTGTCGGCAGAGGCTCCGTCCTCGGTCTTGCTGCCGCCGATGAAGCCGCCTATAAGGTCGTTGGTGCGGATGATGGTGCAGATGTAGGTGTCGTCAAAGTAGCCGTCCTTCACAAGGTCCTCGAAATATTTGCAGTATTCGGGGGCCTCGTCCTCAAAGAGCACAGCCTTGAAGCTGCCCTCCGTGGTCTCGAAGACCACTACGGGGGCGCTGTCGGCGGGCTCCTTGACCTGCACAAAGTCGGCGTCCGAGTAGTCGATGGCCTTCTTTCGGCCCACCAGCGCCGTGATGACAACGATCACCACCACACACACCAGCCCGATCATGGAGAACTGGAAATATATGCGCATCTTGTTGCGGCGGAAGGGGCTGCCATTGGCGTAATTTGGTTCTTTCATTTTTATGCTCCCGTCAGTTTCTTGTTATCTCGGTGCCCTGTCTGGTCTCGCGGATGGTGTAGCCAAGGGCGGTGATCTTATCTCTCAGCTCGTCGGCAAGGGCAAAGTTCTTGGCGGCGCGGGCCTCCTTGCGCTGTGCCACAAGTGCCAGCACCTCCTCGGGGATGTCAGAGGCCGCGGCGTTCTGCTCCTCGATGAGCTTGTTTGCGTTGGCGATAAGGTCAAGGGAGAGCACCCTGTCAAGGTCCTCGATGACTGCCAGCTTTGTGGCGGCGTCGGTGTCCGCCTTGAAGACATCGTAAAGGGCGGTGACGCCGTTGGAGGTGTTTATATCCTCGTCCATGGCGGCGGTGAAGGCGGCCTTGAGCCTGTTAAAGGCCTCGGCGTCCACCTTGGCCTCGCCCTTCTGCTGTATCAGCTGAGCTATCCTTGCGATCAGCTTGTCGTAGGCGGTCTTGGCGTTGTCCAGGTTGTCATAGCTGAACACCAGAGACTTGCGGTAGTGGGACTGGAGGCAGAAGAACCTGTAGACCACGGGCAGATAGCCCTTCTCCTGCAAGAGCGAAACGGTAAGGAACTCGCCCTTGGACTTGCTCATCTTGCCGTCGTCGGTGTTCAGGTGGTGAACGTGGAACCAGTAGTTGCACCACTTGTGTCCCAGAAAGGCTTCGGACTGGGCGATCTCGTTGGTGTGGTGGGGGAACTGGTTGTCAACGCCGCCGCAGTGGATGTCCAGCCGCTCGCCCAGATGCTTCATGGAGATGCAGGAGCACTCGATGTGCCAGCCCGGGTAGCCGATGCCCCAGGGGGATTCCCACTTGAGCTCCTGGTCGTCGAACTTGCTCTTTGTGAACCAGAGGACGAAATCGGCCTTGTTGCGCTTGTTGGTGTCCTCCTCCACGCCCTCGCGGACGCCCACGGCAAGGTCCTCCTCCCGGAAGTCGTTGAAGACGTAATACTTATCCAGCTTGGAGGTGTCAAAATAGATATTGCCGCCTGCCTCGTAGGCGTAGCCCTTTTCCTGAAGTGCCTGAATAGTCCTGATGAACTCGTCAACGCAGTGGGTGGCGGGCTCGATGACCTCGGGTATCTTGATATTCAGCTTTTTGCAGTCCTCGAAGAAGGCGTCGGTGTAATACTCGGCGATCTCCATTACTGTCTTGTGCTCGCGCTTAGCGCCCTTGAGCATCTTGTCGTCGCCTGTATCGCCGTCAGAGGTCAGGTGGCCCACGTCGGTGATATTCATAACGCGCTTAACGTCATAGCCCACATAGCGCATATATTTTTCCAGCACGTCCTCCATGATGTAGCTTCGGAGGTTGCCGATATGCGCGAAGTGATAGACGGTAGGCCCGCAGGTATACATTTTGACCTTACCCGGCTCGTTGGGAACAAATTCCTCGATCTTGTGAGTGAGTGAGTTATAGAGCTTCATATTGACCATCCTTTTTTATTATTTCAATGCACGATTTTCAATGCACAATGCACGATTATTGAGCGGACGCGTCATCGCGCGGCCGAGGCACCTGCCTCTAATTCCCTTATCCTCTTTTCCAGCTCCTCTATCTTTTCCCTGTTTCTCGCTATCTCCTGCGCAACAGGGTCGGGGATGTGTATCTGGTCCAGGTCGTCGCAGCCGGTCCTTTGGCCGTTGCGCCGCACTATCCTTGCAGGCACGCCCACTGCCGTGCAGTTAGGCGGCACCTCCTTGAGCACTACCGCGTTGGCTGCGATCTTCGCACCGTCTCCTACCTTGAAGGGCCCCAGTATCTTTGCGCCGCAGCCTACCATAACGTTGTTTCCAAGGGTAGGGTGGCGCTTGCCCTGATCCTTGCCCGTGCCGCCCAGTGTGCAGCCCTGATACAGCAGGCAGTAGTCCCCGATCTCCGCTGTCTCGCCAACAACAACTCCGCTGCCGTGGTCGATGAGCAGGCCCTTGCCTATCTTTGCCCCGGGGTGTATCTCGATGCCCGTCATGCCCCTCGCTGCCTGAGAGATCACTCTGGCAATGACCGTGTGGCCCTTAACGTAGAACCAGTGGGCCACCCTGTACATCATTACCGCGTGCACTCCCGAGTAGGTAAGTATTATCTCCAGCGTGCTGTGGGCCGCGGGGTCTCTGTCCTTTACGGACTGTATATCATGTTTAAGGTTTTCAATGAATGACAAGCTTATTCCTCCGATTTCGTTTCATTCGGTGAACTGTGAAGGCTGTGCGGGAAAACAAAAAGCCCCCTGATAGTGCTTTCACTATCGGAGGCAGCTCTCGCTACGGTCCCACTCCGTCTTTCCGCGGGGCTGGCCCCGTCGGCTCTTTGTCTTTAACGCAGACCTACGCAGCGGGATACTTTTACGGATACTTTCCCCCGCCGTGCCAGCTGTGCCGACTGCATAATAAAAACGGCACAGCAGCGGCCGCACTTCACCTCGCTGCCAGGTGGGTCTCTCACCAGCCGACCCCTCTCTGTTCATGGCCTGCGCGGCTACTTTTGCCGCTGTACATTTTGTTTATTCGGTTTTGTCGTTCTGCTCCTCCCGCGCTGTCAGGGGCTTTTTCGGCTCCTTCGGCAGTATCAGCAGGTCGTAGTCCTCCTTGGAGGCCTCGGGCAGGCGGTCGCCGTTGTAGAAGACCTCGCTATTGCCCGCCTCCAGCACCGCCTTTATCAGCGGGGCCTCGGTAACGGGGAGCTTTACCTCCATTTTGGAATACTTTTGCAGCAGCAGGAAAAGCTCCTTCAATATAACATATTTCCGCGAGTCGCAGTAGACCGCCAGCACCACGGCGTCGGTCTCCTCCAAGCGGTCGCGGTGCAGGTCCAGCACCGCAAAATACTCGGTGTCCTTGTAAGGGAAGATGAGCACATTGCCCTTGCCCGGGGGGCTGGAATAGTAATAGTCCCTGAGGGCAGTGTGGTCGAGCCGCACTCCCATAGAGCGCATTATCCTCTTGAAAACAGGGTTTTCCCGGGGCTCGCCGCTGGGCTTGGGGCGCTCCTTAAAGGCCTTGCTGCGCTCCACCAGCAGGTCGGTGTCGTCAGTATCGTAAAGCTCCGAAAACAGCAGCTCCGACAGATTTTCCCTGATCTGAAGGCTCATGCCCATAGAAGACACCACCTCTCTAGAAGCTAGAACGCTTCGCTTTTAGAAACAAGAAGCAAGACGCGGTGCGCCTGCGGCGCGATTTTTTGTCCGCTTCGCGGTTGTTTTTTCGTTCTTATTTGCTCGAATCTATATACTTCCAGTAGGCCTTGAGGTAGACGATGCCCGAGATCACCGTGAGCACCACGGCTATCCAGATAAGGGTCTCGTTTATCAGGAACACGGGAGAGTGCCAGTTGAGGTCGGGGCTGCCCTTTGCGTCAAACTTAGGGAAGAAGATCTGCAGGGCCATAACGGCGATAAGGGCCACCATGGTGAAGGCGGTCTTCAGCTTGCCCCAGATGCCTGCGGGGACCACTACGCCCTCGCCTGCCACAACGAGCCTCAGGCCCGTTACCATAAACTCCCTCGCAAGGATGATGACCACCGCGATGGGGTCGATGAGCCTCTCGAAGGTAAAGGATATGAGGGCTGTCATTACCAGCAGCTTATCCGCCAGCGGGTCCAGAAACTTTCCAAAGGTGGTTATCTGGTTGTTGGCGCGGGCAAGATGCCCGTCCAGGGCGTCGGTTATGGACGCCAGCGCAAAGACCACCAAGGCCCAGATCATGTGGTGCGGTATCTCATACACCAGCACGAACAGCAGAAAAAACGGTATCAGCAATACCCTCAAGACAGTAAGCTTATTTGGAAGATTCATAGCTTTGCTTAGTCCTTTCGGAAAAAAGATTATTATGGCAAGACCTCACGATCACCGTGCGGTGCTGCCTTAAACTCTCGTACCCAGCAGGTCGTAGTCCATAACGTCCTCCAGCTCCACTTGGACGAACTCGCCCTCTCGGAGCTTGCGGTCGCTGGTGAAGAAGACCTTTCCGTCTATCTCCGGGGCGTCGGCGGCGCTGCGGCCGAACCAGCACTCGGCGTACCTGTCGAAGCCCTCGGTGACTACCTCTATGGTCTGGCCAAGGCGGCTCTCGTTGAAGCGGTCGGAGATGAACATCTGCTCCTCCATTATTATCTCGCTTCTCTTTTCCTTCACCTTGACCGAGAGCTGGCCGTCGAACTCGGCGGCGGGGGTGCCCTCCTCGGCGGAGTAGGCAAAGCAGCCAAGGCGCTCAAACTTTATCTCCTTGACGAACTCGCACAGCTCCTCGAACTGCTCCTCGGTCTCTCCGGGGAAGCCTGTTATCAGCGTTGTCCTCAGCACTATGCCGGGGACTTTTTCCCTTATCCTGTTAACAAGGGCGGTATAGCTCTCGCGGTCACCCGCGCGTCTCATTTTTCTGAGTATCTCCTTGTTGCAGTGCTGCAGGGGGATATCCAGATATTTTACCAGCTTTTCCTCCTCCGCGATTGCACAGAGAAGCTCGTCGGTTATCTTGTCGGGGTAGGCGTAGAGGGTCCTTATCCACTTGAAGCCCTCAATTTTACAGAGCTCTCTCAAAAGCTCCGCCAGCTTGTATTCTCCGTAGAGGTCCTTGCCGTAGCGGGTGGTGTCCTGAGCGATGACGATAAGCTCCTTGACGCCCCGTTCTGCAAGGCCACGGGCCTCCTCGATTATATTCTCCATTGGGCGGCTGCGGAAATGTCCGCGGATATCGGGGATGGCGCAGAAGGAGCAGCGGTTGTCGCAGCCCTCGGCCACCTTAATATATGCGGTGAAGGGCTGAGTTGACAGCACTCTTCCACCCTCGATGGACAGGGCCTCCTTCTCGCCGAAGGCCTTTATATGGTCCCCGCCCGAATAGATATCTCTGATTATCTCGACTATCTCGGAATTTCTTCCGATGCCCACCACGGCGTCCAGCTCCGGTATCTCTGCCAGCACCTCGTCGCGGTATCTTTCGGCCAGACAGCCTGTGCAGATGACGGCCTTTATGCGGCCCTCCTGCTTCAGGGTGCAGAACTCGAGGATAGTATCTATGGCCTCCTGCTTGGCTGTTTCAATGAAGCCGCAGGTGTTGATTATCACCACATCCGCCAGTGCTGCGTCGGCAACTATATCAAAGCCCTCCTGCCGCAGCATAAAGAGCATCCTCTCGGCATCCACCTGATTTTTCGAGCATCCCAGCGACACCATACCGACTCTTGTACCCATGTTCCTATCCCTCCAAGCCGCTTTTATCCTATTCTAATATTATTGCACATTCTTAATAAAATGTCAAGCTTTTTTTTAATTCCCCCACCAAGGCCTCACTCGTGCGCACACGTGGAGTCTCAGCGCCTCCCCGGAGGGGAGGTGGGAGCCCTTGTGTATGAGGCGGCGGTGCAGCTTTTTTAATTCCCCCACCAAGGCCTCACTCGTGCGCATACGTGGAGTCTCAGCGCCTCCCCGGAGGGGAGGTGGGAGCCCTTGTGTATGAGGCGGCGGTGCAGCCGTTCGGTGGGCTTTGTGCGGGCGGTATCTATCTAGGCTGCTGTTTCGCGAGGGAGCCCCCTCGCACCACAGAGTTGTAAACGAGCTTGCGAGTGCTCACGCGAATTGCGCGCCCGTGCCCGGGACGCGAGGGAGCCCCCGAGTATCACACTGTTGTAAGCTGGCTCTGCCAGCGGCACGCGACTTCGGCCGTGCGCCGTTAGCACCGACCGGGTCACCAGACATTGTCCAGTGTCGTAATATATGCCGTCAGCTCAGAGGCCATCTCGTATTGCTCGGGCAGGCGGGGATGGCCCGGGGTGGCGGCGCCGCAGCGC
>JAFVAN010000008.1 GCA_017480485.1 Ruminococcus sp.
ATACCGTGCAGGCAAATTAGCTAAAAAGCATATCAAGCACTTTGAGGAATTAGGGATAACACTTGAAAAAGAGGATATATGGTCGGAAAGAGCAGATGAGGTTGAAAAATACTTTAAAGAGCATAAAACGACCTCTATTCCAACCGGATATATCGGAGTGTCAGGCTTTGATCTGCATAGCTGGCTCGAAGACCAAAAAAAGTTCTACCGCAAGGGTACTTTATCGCCGGAACGAAAGGCAAGACTCGATAAAATGGGGTATCCTTTCAGATCTGACGGAAAGAGACGCGATGAAAGCAGATTTGAAAAATGGCTGAAAAGCTATACGACTATTCGGGAGTATTCAGAGGCTCACCCGGGAGAAACTATTTCTAAGGATCTTGTGTATAAAGGTGTTAAGATCATAAGCTGGATCAGCAATCAGCAGCAGAGATATAAGAAAGGGCTTGTTGATGAAAAGCGTCTGGCGCTGTTGAGAGAGTTAAGGGTCAATTCATATAGGTTTGATTAGAATATCAAAAAGTGCATCAGGAGTAAAATTCCAAAATGCACTTTTGTGTGTGTCGAAAGTTTAGGTTGACAACAGATTAGCGATCTGATATAATATAGGCATCAGCTGAAATTTATCACATAGGAGCCAAACACATGAGCGAGCAAGACATCTACAATAAAGTCATAACTGTATATGAAGAAACAGGTTCGATAAATGATACCGTTTCAGAAACAGGGCTTTCCAAGGTCAAGGTGCAGAGGATACTCATAACCGAAGGACTTTGGTGCAGCAGAAGCAGCCTTGAGATCGGAGAGCTATACGCTCAGGGTCTAACAACAGAAGAGATCGCCAAAAAGCTGCACATGACTTTAAAAAACGTCCAGGCATATATCCCCTACAGCAGAGGCGTGTACGGCAATTCATCTACAAACGATGCCAAATGGAGCAGCGAATACAGAAACCGTATGAAGCTGGCTGCACAGAGAATGAAAAGAGGTAAGTCACAGACTATGAACACAAGAGATTTAGAAAACATCCCTTATATGGATGATGATATGGAGCCTTTTGATACACAAGTTGAATTCGAAGGCAATAAGAGCCGTGTCCTTAGGCTCCGTCTGGAACTTGTGGACCCGTATTCAAATAAGCCGGAGCTTGACAGCACAGCGCTGAAGCTTGCTAAAGCTGAAAGGAGTATAAGCAGGACAGTGCTTATACCCGGCGTTATGACTCTTCATTCTATGCACTATATGATACAAAAGCTGTTTGGCTGGCAGAATTCACATCTCCATAATTTCAGCCTTCCGGACGAGGTGTTCGGTGAACTGACCGAAGATAAAACAAATCGGTGGTCGGAGCTTGTGGGAACATTGTTCTATCTCCACGATGAAGATGTCGATGACAGCTTCGCCGATGATGATTATATGCAGAACAAAAGCTTCAAGACATGGCTGAAACACAAGTATACCGACAACCACTTTTTATCCGTATGTCATACTTACCTTGAAAACCTCAGAAAGCTCAGAGAACTGAATGAGCATATCAATATGAATGCCGAAAGCCCTCTCAGAGATACTGTCTATGAGCAGGATACCAATTATCTCCTTGAAAACCTTAGTATAAACGAGCTTATAACAAGCAAGTCAGAAGGACTGCTGCCTGTTTCCGAGTGGAGATCTGGAATGTTTGGCTTGGCAAATGATACTCAAAAAGATATCTCTGAATTCTTATCAAAAAGCCAAAAACGGCCGAATGAACTTGATGAGACTGTCAGTAAGCTTATGGCTTGGAGGCTGGGATATTGCGATCTGATCAAAACAGTTAATGATGAGCCGGCTGAGATCAAACGAGAATTTGGCATGACGTCTGATGAAGCAATTGACAGATATGTTCACATCATAAAATATCTGAGATCTGAATTACACGAGCTTTTCACCATAAGACCGAAGTTATTTCCAAATGTCAACGAATTATACTACCATTACGATTATGGCGATAATTGGTGCGTCAAGATCACCTGCGAGGGGGTCTATGACAGGATAGACTATATGAACTTTCAGACAAAAGACGGGTGGGTAAAACCTGATGTGTTTACCAAAGAGGACGGTCTTGAAAAGAATAAATATAAGGACAGCAGAGGGGAGTATGTGGATGAGGGACTCAGAAAGACGCTTGCCGAGGTAGATATGTATAATAAACCGGTATGCACAGCCTCGGACGGCCTAAACGTCTTTGATGATGTTGGCGGTATTGGCGGATTTATTGATTTCCTGACAGAGATAAACGATAGATCAAATTCTGAAAGAGAAAATACGCTGAACTGGGCAAGATATCTCGGATGGACAGGTAGGAAAAGTAAGCCGGAGAATATGCTCTGAAAGTACGATAGCATTTGACTGGTCATTGATAAAGGACTGTTATTCTTCTTCTCTGTAATCCGATAATAACATGATCTTAGCTAGCATCATCTCTCCGATGCACTCGCCGAATTGTGTCAAGAGAGTCTCATCTATTTCCCAGAACCGTGGCTTGCCGAGATGTTCTTCAAGCAGATTCTTCATTCTCCACATCGGCTTCTGATACCTCTCATCTAAATCGGAAATGCCGGTGGGTTCTATCTCACCGGGTTCTGTCTTGGTAATTCTCAAATGCTCATCATATCTCAGCAGCTTGCCTTCTGCGGCTGCTGTGACATACAGACGGTAATAATCGTCCATAAGCAGATCAGCAAAGTAGTGAGCAAGGGCATATTCGTCGATTGTGTTATCATAATAGAGAAACGTGCTTTCAAGCAAATACTCAAGATTTTGAACAATGCCGTTCCAATACTGAGGGTGCCACTCTATCAGCTCGGGGTGGTATTCCCGTGTAGTGGAACGGTGCTTAAAGCTCACATATTTAGATATCGCCTCTGCGATAAACTCCTGCCAGAACCAATAGCCCTCCTGCCTCTTTCTCTCATCGCTGAAGCCCAGAACGGGACCGCTGTCAGTCATTTCCACGATCCTGCTGTCATCAACAAGCCCCGGTGTGCTGTAACGGTGAAGATCTGTCTTTTCGGAATTGATAGCATAGAAATGCCCCAACTCATGCCATAGGCACCAGCAGAAATGCTCATCGTTGTCATCGGGCAGAAGATTATGCCGTATCATGATCGCTCCGCCCTTGGCTCCGTGGATATATTCCATAACGGAATCCTCCGGAAAATTTTCAATAGGACAGCCGGTCTGTACTAACAACTCTCCCCGCAGCTTTCTCCAGTTCCGTCCGTCAGCTATGTATACAGGCGGATAGGCCACAGAGATCGGAGGCATTATAGACTGAAATATCTCTGTTGCTGACGGTATCCATAGTTGTATTTTTGTCTTGGTTGGTGTTGGCATATGTGGTCTCCTTGTCGTAATGTTTTTCTCTATAGATTATACCATATCAGGCGAAAACAGTCAATGATATAATATATGTCGTCTACACTTCTTGACTGTCATTTCAAAAAATGTTATCATATATACAGCAACTCACGAAGGAGAAACAACCATGCTTGTGATCTACGCCGAAAAAGGCAGCCTCGCCAAGACCATTGCCGCCGTACTCCGCGCCGGTCAGCGCATACCGCTTAAGGGCGAGCCAACAGTCGGATATTATCAGTTCAAATACAAGGGCGAGGACGCAGTGCTCTGCCACGGTGTAGGGCATCTTATGCAGCTGGCACCCGCCAAGGCCTATGACCCGAAATATACCAAGTGGGACTTATCCGTGTTCCCATGCATACCGCAGAAATTCAAGCTGGAGGCGAAATCTGAAACCGTGGCCTGCGCAAGACTTGTTCGGTCATTTCTGCAAAAGGCCGATTGGGTCATCAACGCCACCGACCCCGACCGAGAGGGCGAGCTAATTTTTTCATATGTCTATCAAGCCTGCGCCTGCAAAGCGCCGGTGATGCGCGTTTGGATAGAGGACCTGACCGACGCGAAGATAAAAAAGGCCTTCGATAACCTAATAGCGCCCGACGCGCAAATCTCTGCCCGTACACCCGTAACGCCCAACAATTTGCAGGCGGCAGGACGTGCAAGAGACATTGCCGACTGGCTCATAGGCAACAATCTGACCGTTGCCGCTACCAAGAAATACGGCGGCTTTGAGGAGCTGCTGTCCGTCGGCAGAGTGCAGACACCAACCCTTGCCCTTGTGGTGGAGCGCGAGAAGGCTATCCGCAATTTTGTGAAGGCCCCATTCTGGCGGCTTGTGGCTGATTTTGCAACAGCCAATAACGAGCATTTTGAAGCCGAGTATTCGGGTGGCAGATTTGATGACCAGAACAAGGCCCAGCAAATGCTTGCACAGTGCGGAAGCAATAACGGTGTAGTCAAAAGCGTCGAGACCAAGCGTCGCACTCAGGTGGCACCGCTGCTGTATAATGCCACACAGCTTCAAATTGCCGCAAATAAGCGCTTCGGCTGGACTGCTGACGGGACAGCCAAGGTCATGCAAAGCCTTTACGAGAAAAAGCTCATGACCTACCCGAGAACCTCCTCCGAGCACCTGACGGCGGCCATGATGCCTGAGGCGGCTCAAACTATCGGCAAGCTGCTGCAAATGCCGGAGTACAGCGGGCTGGCTATTCCGAAGAACCAGTGGGCGAAATTCACCCGCCGCCATTTTGATGACAGCAAGGTGGGCTCGCACCCCGCTATCGTTCCGACTGTGAATGTTCCCAATGATCTGAACGGCCTTACCGCCGACGAAAGGGCGCTCTATGACCTGCTTGCCAAATCTCTGATACGCATAATTTACCCCAAAGCTATGCTTGATGATACCACAGCGCTGATAGACGTTAACAGTGTCGAATTCAAGGCGACGGGCACTGTGCTGGTTGACCCGGGCTGGTATGCGGTGGATAATAGAAAGCTGCAAAAGCAGCCCTTACCCGCACTTCACGAGGGCGATGTGCTTGCGGGCAGCTATTCGCTGAAGGAGGGCGAGACCGAGCCGCCCAAGCGATACACCGAGGCCGACCTGCTGGCTGCTATGGAGCTTGCGGGTCAGAATATCGAGGACGAAGAGATCCGCACTCTGATGAAAATGCAGAAGAAGGGCCTCGGCACAGACGCGACCCGAGCGCCTATACTAAAGGGCCTATTTGACAGGGGCTACCTTGACCGAAGCGGCAAGAGCATTGTGCCTACCGAAAAGGGCGAATTTCTCATTGATACGCTGCCGGTGGAGGATATTAAATCTGCCGACCTGACGGGCGATTGGGAGATGCGCCTAAATAACATCGCCCTCGGAAAAGAGAATCCCGCACGGTTTGTCAGCGATATAATCGGGACGACCCAAAGCTGGTATTCGGCCATTGCAGGCGCTCCCGAGCAGCATTTCGGCAAGGCGGCGCAGGCGGAGCTTTTCTGCCCGAGCTGCGGCAAGCCTCTTGAAAGGCTTGCGACCGTTTGCAAATGCAGCGGCTACAGCAAGGACGAGACCGCTTGCCATTTCAAAATGAGCACCTACATCTGCGGCGTGAGGCTAGCGGAGGAAGATATTGTGAAGCTGCTGCAAAAAGGCCGAAGCAATTTGATCAAGGGCTTCAAGGCTAAATCTGGCAAGAAATTTAACGCATACCTTGTGCTTGATAAAAGCACCGGTGACATTACTTTCGACTTTACCTCAGAGGCTGAGAAAGCACTGCAATGCCCATTCTGTCATGCTGCCCTAGACAAGACCCGCTACAGCTACAAATGCCAAAACGAGGCCTGCGGCTTTTCTGCGCCTGCCGAAATATGTAAAAAGCGGCTGACAGTTGCCCAGGTGACAGCTCTGCTCACCAAGGGCAGGACGGGGCTAATAAAGGGCTTTAGGTCAAAGGCGGGCAAGCCATTTTCGGCGGTGCTGTATATTGACAATACTGATAGGACAGTAAAGTTTGAGTTTCAGGATAAGAAGAAATAACAGCGGGAGGTATATATGGCTGAAATAACCCACAAAAAGCTGCGGGTCGTTAAACTGCTTGAAATACTGCAGCAGGATACCGATCTCGATCACCCTTTAGCAACAAATGACCTGTTAGCCAAACTCAATGACCTCGGCTTCAAATCAGACCGACATACCATTGTAAGGGATATAGATATCCTCAATTCACAGGGGTATGAAGTAATGCAGGTCAAGGTCGGCAGACAGAATGCTTACTACATTGAAGACCGCAGTTTCAGCCTACCGGAGCTAAAGATACTCATAGATGCAGTTCAGGCGGCGAGTTTTATTACAGAACGTAAGTCGAACGAGCTTATCCAAAAAATCGCAGCACTTGGAGGAAGCCACCAAGCTGAGGTTCTGACTGGAAATATTGTTCATTTCAACACAAGAAAGCATACAAATGAGCAAATATACATAAACGTAAATGCGCTTGAAAATGCCATTCGCAGCGGACACAGGGTATCATTCCAATACTTCGATCTTGATGAAAAGCTGCACAAGATATACCGCAGAGAGGGCGAGATATATACTGCCGAGCCTGTGGCGCTTGTATTCAATAATGACAATTACTACCTGATGACCTATGACACTACTGCGGATAATGATATACGCAATTATAGGGTCGACCGCATGGATAACGTTCAGGAGCTCGAAGAAAAGATATGCAGGCAAGCTAAAGCTAAAAGAAAGACATCGCCCAAGTATACAGAACAGGTATTCAGAATGTACGGCGGTCGGGTCGAAAAGGTCACATTACAGTTTGACAAAAAGCTCATAGGCACGGTATATGATAAGTTCGGAGAGAAAACTAAAATCAAAAAGAAGGGCAATGATTATCTGGCAACTGTTGAAGTGCAGATATCACCGACATTTTGGAGTTGGCTGACGACCTTCAAGGGGAATATGATAATAGCCGAGTCTGTTGCATTAAAAGACGAATATATAGGGTGGCTTGAAGGTATAAAAAGCTAACAAAAGAGACCGCGCGTTTTTGTGCAGTTCTACAATTTTTGAAAAATAGCCGTTTTACTGGTGCGAAAGTGCGCACTTGGCAAAACGGCTATTGACATTTAATTTTGGGCTTGATATAATATATATATCAGAAACGTAGCGTTACCGATAGAACGGAGTTGGTATAAATGAGACATAAGGACAAAAATCTCATGCTGAAAATACTCGATTTTGTAAACCAGTATGCGCTTGAAAATATGGGCAAAGCACCCAGCACCCGTGAGATCGGTGACAGCTTTGGAATGAGCAATGTCACAGCCTTTCGCTATCTGAAGGAGATGTCCGAGCTTGAAATGCTGAAATATGAGAACGGCGAGATACATACTGATATGATCGACAAGTTCAATACGGATATGAACATTGTCGGTTCGCTGAGTGCATCTGTTCCCGCAGGCAGCCCGGATATGGTGGATGATGTCTATGTAGACGAATACTTTCCCCTGCCCTCTGCATTTCTGCACGGGCTGACGGGCAAGTTCTACATGATGCCCGTCAGCGGTCAGTCTATGGTCGATGCAGGTGTTGATGACGGCGATTACGTTATCTTCCGAGAGGATAATTCTCCTCATCTGAACGATATCGTTGTGGCATATATCCCCGGAGAGGGCAACACGCTAAAGAGATACCGCAAAGATAAAAAAGGCGCATATCTATGGGCTGAGAACGAATCATGGTATGAGGAGGACAGAATGTTCGGCAGACAGTTCGAGATCAGGGGCGTGGCGATCAAGGTCATGAAAGACCTGTAAGTGTAAAAATTATGAGTAAACGGAGGTACTGAAAATGACGAACGGTTCAGCGGCAAAGACAAAAAGATATACACTGCTTTGCCCGAGATGCGGTAAAAGGCACCATTCTGACGGTGCAATATTTGATGACAGAGTGAGCTGCTCCTGCGGATTTGATTTTTACGCATTTGCAGCTGACGACCTGCGGATCATAATGCCGTGGGCAGAGGTGAAATGCGAGCCGATATTAAGGGCTATGCGAAAGCTGGTGGTGACAACAGGCAGATGTACTGACATACCGCCGGAGCTTTATGAGGACTATGGGGGCTATTACCCTGACCTCGAAGAAACGCTCGACAGAGCTATGAATGAGCATCAGACAGATGCATTTGGTACTTGCTATATATCCGCAGAACAGCTTGATCTGATCTGCGAGATCTTGGAAAAGAATTATGATGTCGAACTCAGGTGTAAAAAGGGACACCTGGAAATACGGGAATCAAGAATGAAAACTGTCCGAAGTAAGGACGATGAGTCTAAGTCCACAAGCGGGGCGGCCGGCTCAAAGGAATTAATAAGGATACTACCCGGCGCAGGGCTGATGTGCGGCTCGCAACCGGTTGATAACAATAGAATATAGGATAGATATTTATCGTAAAAAAACCGTGCAGCAAGCGGGCTGTACGAAGAGCCAAGTGGGGCTGAAGTATATCGCTGAATGTCGATCAAACTGCAGACTTAGGTCGGAGTGAACCTACATGAAAATGTAAGGTGTTGCTCTGCTCGGTCACAGCAAGGTCTACATTGCGATATATTTCAGTCCCTTTTTTATTTCACAAAAACAACTGTCTGAAAATTTTTTCAAGAGAAAAAATCAGATATAATCAAAATATAAAAGTAATTCAAAGCCGATATGCATTAAGGCTGAGGATACAAAATAGAGGTTTTCGGAACTACCGAAGATCGCTGTTGCTTGTACCCTTTCTTTAGTGCGCCATTTTTTTCGGTGATAAGAGGCTGTGTGCAAGCTGCACGCAGCCTTGTTTTTTTGTGTCCTCGATTAAGGAGGACGCTATGTTTTTGCAAGCAAGCTGGCTGTGCTTAACAGCTAAATACCCATAATCTTCGTTTTGTCTTTTCACAAATGAAAATTCAAAACGGAGGTCAAATAATGAACAAGAAAACAGTTAAGGTTTACGATACTTTCACGGGCAAAATGGTTGAAATTGAAGTCTCGCAGGAAATCTATCAGGAGTATATGAGAACAGAATGGGGCATCAAGAACAACGATAATTCGTTCTTCGACCACGAGATACAGTTCTCACAGCTTGTTGGCGGTGATGAGGGCGCTTTTGAGAATTTCAGGGAGTTCATTATCGAGGGCGACCCTACTGCCGACTATGCCATACTTACCGAGCTTAGAGATAAGGTCAGAAAGTGTTTTGAGCAGATGAAAGCCCATGAGGTCGAACTCCTGATAATGATATTCTTCGAGGATCTGACAGAAGATGAATGCGCTGCCAGACTCAACACATCAAGACAAAATATCCACAATAAAAAGGTTCGGTTTTTGGCGAAATTCACCAAACTGTATAAAACGCTCTGAAAAATCGTTTGCAAAACGGCGACTTCTTACCCTATACAAGTGGAAGAAATAATTCCGAGCATTTTGACAATTGAATATCAACGCATCGGTGTACAGCACAGCGGCGGCGGGGTGGTGAGCCGTGCCAGCCAAAAGTCCGCAGCGCCACGACCCGTCTGTTTCAGACGGCGAGCGATAAATGTGAGAGAACGGCGAGGGATGAGCCGCCCTCGCAGGCTATGAAAGCTGCTGTGCGTGTCCGCCCGTAACAAACGGCTCTGACCTTGAAAGTCAGAGAGGCATGACCTGTGTGGTCGGTGAGGACGCCGACCTGCCGATGCGTTCCCTTCGTTCATGGGAGCTGTGAAAGCAGTTCGAGAATAATGGACGTCCTCAAGGAAGCGGAGTGATCCGCCGAGAGGGAGAACGCTTCGGCGGAGTCGGAGTAAGGTGACCTCAAGGGGTCACGCCAATGCGCAGAGGCAGGCGTATGCTTGTCTCCAATGAGTCACATTGGCATATAAGGCAAAACGAAGGCGGCGCAGAGTTTACAGCCTGCGCCGTATATTACATAAAACGAAGGAGGTTTTAATATGAAACACTATTACACGATCGAGATAGCAAACATAAGATTCGGCAGTATCCGCAGGGTGACTGTCAAGGCGGAAACGAGAACAGAAGCCATAAAGCAGACTGTGGTAAATATCGGCGAGCGTATAGTTGCCGCCTGGGAAGTGTAGGTGATGCCTGTGGATCTCACACCGATGAGGGGCGATATGTTCATGGCGGAAATGCGGGAAGCCAAAGGCTCTGAGCAGGCAGGCTGCCGCCCGGTAGTCATCGTGCAGAACGATGTAGGTAACCGCTATTCCCCCACGACCATAATCGTGCCGCTGACAACAAAGAAGAAAAGGTCAATGCCGACCCACGTTCATATAAGCCATAGCGAGCTTAAAAGCATCAGCACGGCATTATGCGAGCAGGTAACGACCATATCAAAGTCAAGGCTTATAAAATATCTCGGCAGCCTTGGCGAAAAGGAAATGAAGAAAATAGATGAGGCACTTGGAACAAGCCTCGACATATAGCAGGAGGTCAATTATGAAGATCACACTTAAAGAGATACCCATGAATAAAACTGTACAGGCTTTCTTTGACAGAGCCGAGGATAGCGGTCTCGAACGCAGAGACGGTCAGATAGAGATGTCGCAGGAGGTCACCGACGCAATACTCGGCAAATATCCTCTTGCGGTAGAAGCGGGCGTCGGCATCGGCAAGTCATTTGCCTATCTTGCACCTCTGGTGCTGAACTTCTACAGAGAGCGCAGGCAGGTCATAATCGCCACCTCCACCATAGCGCTTCAGGAGCAGCTCGAGCGTGACATACATACCGTTCTGAAAATGATCGGTGTGAAGGCAGAGGTCATCGTGGCAACGGGTATGAAAAACTTTGTCTGCCACAGAAGGCTTGAAAGAATGCTCCGCCGCAATAAGGGCGATACAATGCTCACCGCCATTCAGGAGAAGGTATATGACGGTATCGAGAACCGAAAGGAGATGAAGCTGGATATCCCCGGCAGCATCTGGAACAGGGTGTGCATAAATAGCTACGGCGATAAGTGCAGCAGCTGTCAGTCAAAGCTCAGGTGCAAGTATTACGAGATGCGCAAGAAGCTCCGCACAGAAAGCTGTTTCGTTATCTGCAATCAGAATATGCTGGTGGCGCACCTCATAAATGAAGAAAGGGGCAGTGGGATATTCAATGAGAACGCCAGCACCTTTGTCATTGATGAGGCACACAACATTGAGCCGAAATTCCGTGATGCATATACCACTTCAATGAGCAAGGGGCAGATAACGGGCGATATCAGAGAGGCAATGAAAAAGCTGAACGATAAGAGCCTTGGTGAAGAAACCATTGAGAAACTGACAACTCTTTTCCGTCATCTCAGAGCAGATATCCGAAAACAACAGCATGAAGCGGACGGCGATATGCAGACATTCTATTTCAACAATACCGAGGAGATAGACCGCCTGCTGTTTAGCATCAGGCACAATATGGTACAGATCGAGAAAAAGGCAAAGTACAGGCTATACTCACTGAGATTTCTCTATGAGCTGTGCGATGAGAATCTTGTATGGCTCGACAACAGCGAAATGCTGAAGATCTGTATTTGCAAAAAGGATATAAGCGAAGTTATTTCA
>JAFVAN010000009.1 GCA_017480485.1 Ruminococcus sp.
AGCGCGAGGGAGGAACCTCAGGGAAGGAGGGGACCCGCCCCCTTTTGCGCGCAAGCGTTTTAGGGGCCCCTCCGTCCCTGTGGTTCCTCCCTCGCAACGAGCGCAGATGCGGTGAACAACACAAAGAAAAAAAGAGAAGCAGAAGGCAGGGGGGAGACCAAAAGAAACCCCTCCGTCCCTGTGGTTCCTCCCTCGCAACAAGCGCAGACGCGGCGCAACCCGCAAAGAAAAGGAGAGAAGCAGAGGGCTTGGGGAAGACCGAAGAAACCCCTCCGTCCCTGTGGTTCCTCCCTCGCAACGAGCGCAGACGCGGCGCAACCCGCAAAGAAAAAGAGAGAAGCAGAAGACAGGGGGAGACCAAAAGAAACCCCTCCATCTCGGCACCCGCAAATTTGCATAAACAAAAAAGAAAATTGATTTCAGTGTAAAAAATCAAAAACCACTTTACAATTCCTTCGTCCTGTGCTATAATAGATTTATGTCAATTTAAAGCTTTTATGTTTTTATGCTTTAACCTAATAAATTTGAAAGGAACTGAAACATATGCCTATCACCGAGCTGCTTGCACGCAACGCCGAGCTCTATGGCGACGAGATCGCCCTCGTGGAGGTCAACCCCGAGATCACAGAGCCCAGAAAAAAGACCTGGAAGGAATATGAGCTCATCGAGACCAACCCTCTGGCCCACTACCGCCGCGAGATAAGCTGGAAGGTCTTCGACGAGAAGGCCAACCGCTTCGCCAATATGCTCATGGACCGCGGCATCGGAAAGGAAAATAAGGTCGGCATCCTGCTTATGAACTGCCTCGAGTGGCTGCCTATCTACTTCGGCATACTCAAAACAGGCGCCCTTGCCGTTCCCCTTAACTTCCGCTATGCCTCGGATGAGATCAAGTACTGCCTCGATCTTGCCGAGGTGGATGTCCTTATGTTTGGCCCCGAGTTCATCGGAAGGATAGAGGAGATCGCCGACGACATCGGCCGCAGCCGCGTGCTCTTTTATGTGGGAGAGGGCTGCCCCTCCTTCGCCGAGCACTATGACAGTCAGGTCTGCAATTTCTCCAGCACAGCCCCCGATGTCAAGCTCACCGACAGCGACAACGCCGCTATCTATTTCTCCTCCGGCACCACGGGCTTCCCCAAGGCCATACTCCACAACCACGAGAGCCTCATGCACTCTGCAAAGGTGGAGCAGAACCACCACTCCCAGACCCGCAAGGACGTCTTCCTCTGCATCCCGCCCCTCTATCATACAGGCGCTAAGATGCACTGGTTCGGCAGCCTCTATTCGGGCAGCCGTGCAGTCCTGCTCAAGGGCATAAAGCCTAAGTCCATAATCGAGACCGTCTCCCGCGAGCACTGCACCATCGTTTGGCTGCTGGTGCCTTGGGCCCAGGATATCCTTGACGCCATCGACCGCGGCGACATCGACCTCTCTCAGTACGAGCTCTCCCAGTGGAGGCTCATGCACATCGGCGCACAGCCCGTGCCCCCCTCCCTCATCAACCGCTGGAGGAAGATCTTCCCCCACCACCAGTACGATACCAACTACGGCCTCAGCGAGTCCATCGGCCCCGGCTGCGTTCACCTTGGTGTCGAGAACATCCATAAGGTGGGCGCCATCGGCGTCCCCGGCTATGGCTGGGAGGTAATGATCGCCGACGAGAACGGCCAGCCCGTACAGCAGGGCGAGGTCGGCGAGCTCTGCGTTAAGGGCCCCGGCGTCATGACCTGCTACTATCGGGACGAGAAGGCCACCGCCGAGACCCTGAAAAACGGCTGGCTCTTTACGGGCGATATGGCCATGCAGGACGAGGACGGCTTCATCTTCCTTGTTGACCGCAAGAAGGACGTTATCATCAGCGGCGGCGAGAACCTCTATCCTGTTCAGATCGAGGACTTCCTCCGCGCCCACCCGAAGATAAAGGACGTGGCAGTCATCGGCCTGCCCCACAAGCGTCTGGGCGAGATCGCCGCAGCTATCATCGCCGTGAAGGACGGCGAGACCTGCACCGAGGATGAGATCAACGAATTCTGCTTCAAGCTGCCCAGATACAAGCGCCCCCAGAGGATAATCTTTGCGGACGTTCCCCGCAACCCCACGGGCAAGATCGAAAAGCCCAAGCTCCGTGAGATCTACTGCGGCGAGAGCCTTGTGGCCACCCAGCTTAAAGGTTAAAGGCAAGATGCGGCGGGCTTTTGCTTCGTGGTGAAAAAAAGCTTTATTTCCCCGTCCCTGCCCCTCTGTTTTTGAATAAAATAAATAAAAATTGCTTATATCTATTGACAAAATCAAAATTTTGCGGTACTATAATAGCAGTAAGCTTATATTTCCCGTCGGAAAGTCGGGATATGGAAATGTATTTAGGAGGAAAAGAATATGGCAAAATTCTGCACTACCTGCGGCGCAACACTGGATGACAGCGCTACCTTCTGCACCAACTGCGGAACACCTCAGCAGCCCTCTGCGGCCCCTGCAGCAGTCGGCGCCGGAGCTACTCCTGCGGCTAACGCAGCAGCCGGCGTAAAGAACGCCTTCAATTCCGTTAAGGAGAACGTTAACCCCAAGGAGATCATCGACTCGATGACCATCGACAACATCAAGAACATCACCAAGAACCCCAACAAGAACACCATCATCGGTCTTTCCGTATGCGGCGGCGTTCTGCTCATCGTTATTATCATCCTCTGCGCTCTGCTGTTCGGCAAGCCCTACAAGAAGGCCCTGAACAAGTATTTCGACGCTATGGAGGACTGCAACGGCAAGAAGTACATTTCCGTTACAATGGCAGACTTCATGAAGGAAAAGGCAGAGGACGATCTTGATGATGAATACGACAGCCTCGAGGAAGAGTACGACGCTTACCTTGAGGATATAAAGGAAGCTGCTGAGGACGATGACGATATCGGCGATAATCCTAAGTATTCCTACAAGATCAAGAAGGTCAAGAAGGTAAAGGACAGCAAGCTCAAGAGTGCTCAGAAATATTATAAGAAGCGCTATGATCTCGATTCCGACGAGGTAAAGGTCACCAAGGGCTACGAGGTAAAGTGCAAGGTAACGATCAAGGGCGACGAGGGCGATGATTCCGAGACCACGACCTACTATGTACTCAAGGTAAACGGCGACTGGATCGTTAGCGGCTGGCTGCCCAGCCTTGATGATGACGACGATTAAAGCTCGCTGATCCACATCAATAACACAAAGCACAGAGCGGACGGACTTTGTAAGGTCCGTCCGCTTTTGGATTTCAGGACCTGGATTCTAGTGAAGACAGGTTCATAGGGGTGAGGAAATGAGAAGGCTGATCCTGATAGTGAACATACTGCTGGCGGCTGTGCTGCTGTGCTCCTGCGGCGACAGGGACAGGCCGCCCTCGGCGAATTATCTCTCGGCAATAGAAGCCATGACCCAGTCTGTGCGCCTCACCGACACAGAGGGCTATCTTATGTGCTTCACCGACGCCGCCAGGGACAAGTACCGGGCCTCGGAGACCTACGACAAGGACGTTGCCGCAAACATCACCTTTGACGGCGAGGACACCCACCTGCTGCAATACAGCGTCGAGGAATACCGCGAGCTGGATGCCGACGGGATAGCAAAGATCAAGGCAGATCACACCGCCGCCTACAAGCGCCGCATCGAGGTCACAAAGGCCTACGAGCTGGATATCGAGTTCACCTCTGACGGCAAGACCGCAAGGCGCACTCTCATCGTTATAAACAACGGCGTCGGCTGGCAGATCTGCGGCGACGTTATAGAAAGTATTTTCGGATAAGAGAGGAATGAATAGCTATGTCGATCATCTGTACCAAATGCGGCGCGGAGCTTCAGGACGGCGCTAAATTCTGCTTCAGCTGCGGAACGGCTGTTGCAGCAGCCCCTGCGGTAAGCGCTCCGCCTCCCGAGAAGGCCGCCCCAAAGAAAGCCTTCGCCCCCGCCTCCTTCGATGACTTTGACGATACACCACCCAGGCCCGCGCCTCAGCCCGCACCTGTTCAGTCGGCTCCTGTTCAGCAGGCTGCACCCCAGCCCGCACCCGTTCAGGCGGCTCCCGTTCAGCAGGCTGCGCCCCAGCCCACGCCCGTTCAGGCAGCTCCTGTTCAGCAGGCTGCACCCCAGCCCGCACCCGTTCAGGCAGCTCCTGTTCAGCAGGCTGCACCCCAGCCCGCACCCGTTCAGGCAGCTCCTGCTCAGCAGGCTGTACCCCAGCCCACGCCCGTTCAGGCAGCTCCTGTTCAGCAGGCTGCACCCCAGCCCACGCCCGTTCAGGCGGCTCCCGAGCCCATCCGTGAAGCGCCTGCGGCCACGGCTGCCCCCATTCCTGCGGCAGCACCCGAGGCCCCTGCGGCTCCCGAAGTGCCTACCGCAGCCGCGCCCGCAAGCAGCGCTCCCAAGGGCGGCGGCCCTCTCGGGATCCTGCTGGCCATCGTACTGATAGCACTGATAATCGGCGTGATCGTCTTTGACATCCTTTACCTCAAGGGCGACATTGACATTGGCAAAAAGAGCAAGAGCGCTTGGCTCGGAGACACCTCTGCGGTGCTCGCGGCCGAGCAGCTCGAATGATCGAATAATAAAAATGTACCGCACTCCGAATGGGGTGCGGTACATTTTTTCTCTTTACAGTCCGTCAAAACAGCGAGCCGTTCCAGCCCCAGTCGGGGGTGGCAAAGCAGCTGACATAAATCCTGTCGGGGGAGACGCCCAGCTGGGCGGAGATGATATCGGTTATGCTTCCCGCCAGCTTATCGAGGGCCTGATGCCCCGCGCTGCCATAGAGAGACACCTGAGCGATGGCTGCGGGCTCGTCGGTGCCGCGGAAATAGAGGGTCTGCTGCTCGAGGCCCACCATTAGCCAGCCCTCGCTCTTGCCGGGGACGGCGGTGATGGCCTTACCGAGGGCGGTCTTGATGGTGGTCTCGGCCTCGGGGGCAATGGGCACGTTGGTCTTGATGTTGATAAAAGGCATATCAATCGCTCCTTTCCAAAGCTAAAGCTTAGAGGTTAGAAAAGGTGTCCGCTGCGCGGACAAAATATAATAACGCCGAAGGCGCACCATATCTAACCTCTCACCTCTAACCTCTAATGATTCAAAGTATCATTGACTCGTCGATGTCGTCCTCCAGCTCCTCGCCGTTAAGGAGGGCGCGAAGGTTATTGACCTCCTCCTCGGAGAGGGTGACGCCCTTGCCCATGCGGGTATGGTCGGGGTTCCACTCGCGGATGTCATACTTGGGCTCATGGTCGCTCCAAGACACCATATTGAGCTCCTTTGTCCAGCCTCTTGCATTCTCCGAGAGCACGCCGAGGCTCTTTGTGATCTCAAATTTCAGTTCTGCCATAATGATCTTCCTTTCTTGGCTTATGTTGATTTTTTATTGGGTTCGGTTATTTGGGGGACAGGGGTACGAAGGGAATTGTTCTGCACGGGGCAGAGGCCACATATGCCTCCCCTGAACAGCGGCAGCGAAGCAACCGCGGGAGGTGGCTCGGCGCCAGCCGAGACGGAGGGGTTTCATCGGAGAGGCACAAGCTTTGCCGCTCGCCGGACGGGAAAATCGCTTCGCTCTTTCCTGATGGAGAAAGAGGACGGCTTTTGCGGCGCATCATCATGCCCCACTTAGGGATGGAGGTTAAATGCTAAATAGGTGCGCCCTTATTGATTGTGCTGCGCCGCGGTTTAACGGTAGTTTGGTGCGTGTTTCGCGGGGTCCGCGACCAAAGGCTCTGCCTTTGGAATCCGCCAAGGGCTAAGGCCGCCCTTGGAACCGGCCAACGTACCGCAGTTGTTCTGACTTTTTCACTTTGTCGGCTCGGCCCGCCTTGTTTTAATTATCAATTTTACTGCTTATTTCTTTCTCCATACATAAGCTGTCCGATCAGCTTCATAAGCTTTCTTCTGAATATTACTCCGCCTGCTATGACCTCGGCGCTGGTGACCAGCACAAATGCTGCCGGCCCAAACAGCGAGCCTACGCAGATATCTGCCATCAGCACTATGGCAAGCAGCACCTTCCTGCTCCTCCAACGGGCAAACATTATTCCCAGCGCGGCAGCCGCCGTGAAGGCTGCGGCTCCCACTGTGGCAGACATCCACACCCCAAGGAACAGCCCGCCCACTGCGCACAAGCCTATCTTAGGCTTGTCAAGCATTACGGAAACGGAAAGCACCGCCGCACAGATAAGGTAGAACAGCCAGCCCCTTGTCAGCACGCTCAGCGCAACGACAACGGCCACTGCTGCTGCGGCGCCTATCAGCCGCCCTACTCCGATGCGCTCTATCAGCTCCGTTATCCTCTTCGGCAGCAGCCTCGACACCGCCGCCCACAGCGGCTTATAGTTGATGAGGAAGATGACGAGGAACAGCACAGGCAGCAGCAGCGTTATCCTGCCCAGCCCGCGGGTGAAGTGCAGCACGTTTATAATGGTCATTATCACCAGCAGCACGTTATTGACCAAGAGCTTCGGGATATTCAGCTCAAAGGGAACGATCTTGCGAGAGTCGTAGGCTCGGATGATGAACACCACCAGATAGCTTGCCACTGTCGAAAGCGGCGGTCCGTAGAGGCCGATGGTGGGTATGAGTATAATATTGAGACCCACGTTGATGATGCCCGAAAACAGGCTGGTCACCAGCGAGCGGGTGGTGCGCTTGGAGGTGAGGTATATAGACCCCAGAAACGTGACGAAGCAGGAGAACACCGAGGAATAGATGAGTATAGGCGAATACCTTGCGGACTCTCTGAACTCGGGACCCAGCCAGATGCGGGTGAGGGGGTCAACTATCATCAGGCAGCCCGCCGCGATGATATACAGCAGGCACTGATTGAGGTTAAAGACGTTTGAATAGAACTCCTCGCGGTCATCGGAGTCGTCCTCTAAGATGGCGGACATATTCCATGCCTGGCCGAACATAAAGTAGACGGTGGCCACCAGGTTCGGTATCTTATAGGAGGCCGAGAGCACGCCGTTGGGTCCGGGGCCGAGGTAGTGGGTGGTCATGAAGGAATCGGAGCTGTTGGTGATGAGCCACAGCAGCTGGGCGGGTATCAGCGGCACGGAATACCGCAGCATGGTCTGCATCATCTCGCGGTCGATGCTTCTGAAATCCAGATACCTCCACAGCTTTGCGGCGAAGGTCAGGAAGATGACCGACAAAAAGTCCGAGACGATGATAGACAGCAGGTAGCCCGTATTGCCCATTTTGAAGACCATTATAAAGAGCACGGTGCCAAAGAGGGTGAGGAAGGTGGTCAGGATGCCGTTGAAGGCAAAGAGCTTAACTTTTTCCAGCGCCCGAACGAAGGTGGAATAGAGCAGCTTCAGGCTGGAGGTGATTATATATACATACAGCAGCAGCGAATAGCCGTTCAGGTACCTGTCCGCTATCCCCGAGAGGGCGACTATCGGCATTATGACGCCCAAAATGGCGAAGCCTGCGGCGCAGATGATATTGCCGATGGTAAAGACGTTCTTTTTTGAAAAGGACTTATCGAGGCCGAAGCGTATAACGGCCTCGCTTATCGTCATGGTGACGACAGGCTGCAGCCAGTTTGCGATCTGGGTGATGACGTCGTTCACGCCCAGCTCGGCCCGAGAGAGGTAGGTGGTATAGACCTTTACCAGCAGGATGACCAGTATTTTTGAGCTGAAGGAACCGACGGCAAAGATCACGGTATTTGAAAACAGCTTTTTATAGCTGCTCTTTTTAGGTGCGGTCTCTGACATTACATTACAGTCCTTTATATCTACGCATTATAACACATTAAAATACATTGATATTATATTATACCACAGTTAAAAGATATTTTCAAGCTTTTTTTCTTTTATTTCCCCCGCCAAGGTTTCGGTCGGGCGCACACGTGAAGTCTCAGCGCCTCCTCGGAGGGGAGGTGGGCGTCCTTGCGGATGAGGCGGCGGTGCAGCCGTTCGGTGGACTTTGTGCGGATGCTTTCCCGCTGGCTGCTGGTTCGCGAGGGAGCCATCTCACATCACATCGTTGTAAACGAGCTTGCGAGTGCTCACGCGACCTGCCCCGGCGGGGCACCGCCCGAGCTTGCGAGTGCTCACGCGACTTCGGCCGTGCGCCGTTAGCACAAAAAGTTTTTTAAAACACTTGACATTTCCCTATTCTTTGTGCTATAATATATTTTGTATCAATATCAACTACCAATGGAGGAAAGCAAAATGAGTACACCCGAGATCGTAGCAGGCGTCCTGCTCATAATCGCCGGTATCATAATAATCATGGTCGTTATGGCGCAGGAAAGCAAGGAGCAGGGACTTACCTCTGCAATAGGCGGCGGCTCTAACGAGTCGTTCTACGAGAAGAACACCGGACGCACCCGAGACGCTAAGCTTTCAAAGTTTACAAGGAACGCGGCTATCGTTCTTTTCCTCGTAACCCTTGCGGTCAACATCTTCGCAAACTTTAAGAAGTGACCAGCCCAAAGCCCTGCCCCCCAGCAGGGCTTCTTTTTTAGGTCGCGGTCGGTGCCCCGACGGGGCAAGTCGCGTGAGCGCTTGCAAGCTCGGTCGGTGCCCCGACGGGGCAAGTCGCGTGAGCGCTTGCAAGCTCGGTCGGTGCCCCGACGGGGCAGGTCGCGTGAGCGCTTGCAAGCTCGCTTACAGGGTGCGGGCGGAGGGGGCTCCCTCGCGAATTATAATTGATTAGGGTTTGGGCTTTTGACAGGGCTTACAGGATGTGCTGATGGGGAGCATGCTTGTTTTCTAACCTCTGACCTCTCACCTCTAACATCTGAAAGGAGGCTATACTATGATTTCCATAGACAACAGCAGAGCGGCTTTCAGGGAAATGTTTTCTTGGTGCCGGGATTCGATGATATACAGCTATTTTGAGGGCAACATCGGCATCGGCTTTGCCGACAGCATTGATGCCCCCGTCTGGGCTGCCGTTTTTTCGGGAGATTTCGTTTTTCTATCGGGCAGGGCGCAGGGCGTGGAGGAGCTGGCTGCCCGCATAGGTGCCATGAGCCACGACGTGGTCCTCATCCCCGAGGACGTTGCCGCATGGAAGGAGGGCCTTTCGGCCTGCGGGCTCAGTCTCACCGAGGTCACCCGCTTTCACACACGGGTGCCGAAGGGCGGCTTTGATGAAGGCCTGCTCCGAGGGCTGGCCGGACAGATAGCCCGCTTCAAGCGGGGAAGTCTGCGGCCTGCGGGCAGCGAGGAATACGCCGAGCTGGCAGCTTGCAGCTGGGAGAACGCCTTCGTCGCCAATTTCAGGGACGAGGAGGATCTCAGGGAGCACGGCTTTGCCTTCTGCGCTTACATTGGCCGGGACTTGGCTGCGGCGGCCTCCACCTTCGGCTATTACAGCGGCGGCTTTGAACTGCAAATAGCCACAAGGCCCGACTATCGCGGTCAGGGTCTGGCGGTCATCTGCGGGGCAAGGTTCCTGCTGGAATGCCTTGAACGGGGCAAGACCCCCCACTGGGACGCCGCCAACGAGACCAGCCTGCATATTGCAGAAAAGCTGGGCTTTGAGCCCGACGGCGAGTACACGGCACTGGAGAAGGAGTGAGAAAATGGAGCCGGAAAAGACAGCAAAAAAGCCCCGCCATTCCTTAGAGCGCATCCTGCTTTATATAGTTCTGTGGCTCCTTGCTGCTATAGTGTTGGTATGCCTTATCCAGTTTTCTGTATTCACGGATGAGTCGCTGGGCGAGGTCCTGGAGAATACCTTCTTTATTTCTCTTCCGGTGGTGCTCCTTGTGGTCAACACAGCGCTGCAAAAGGGCAGGGAAAGGATCATAATGGCAGTGATCGGCATCCTGATACTTGCCGTTTTCATCCTTTGCTGCGGCTCATACAGTGTCGCCAGGCATAAGATATCAGGCTACATCAAAGAGTATGATGACCAGTATATCTACACAGACGGCTTGTTTTTTAACTGCGAATATATCAGGGAAGAGAGCGGCTACTATCTTGTGCGGATAGACAAGCTGGGTGGAAAGCGTATTTATGCAGTGCCCCGCGACAACGGTGAGCTCCCCTCTCAGATAAGCGAAGACGACCCTCTCGTCATCGCCTGCAAGGATAAGGATGACCTGCACGGAAAAGAAATGATCACTGTCTCGGACGTGAAGTATTATCGGGGGGAAGGCATAACGATCTTAGACAAGGATGAGACCGGGAGAAGCGGATCGGACGCCTTTCTCGTGTACCTTTTAATGCTCCTGCTGCAGGGAGCAGCTTTGTTGGCGTTCCTCATCACAAAGATAGCCGAAAGGATAGGAAAAAGGAAAAACAAGACAGGGAAAGGTCAGAACACTCCCTCTTAGAGTTACCGTTGTGAGGAGACTAAATAAAAGGAGATAACTAATTATACATGAAAAAGAAAAACATTAAGCTAAAGAAAAACAAAACGCCCGAAAAGAAGGGCAAGAATAAAAAGCAGAAGCGCTCGCCGGAAGCCGAGGCCATACTGCGGCAGCTGAAGCGGGCGGGGAAAAAGCCTGTGCCCTTCAAGCAGCTTCACAAGGCCATGAAGGACATCAAGGGCTTCGACTTCGTCAAATTCGTGGACGAGCTTGAAAAAATGAAGCGCTCGGGAGAGGTCATAGAGGACAAGCTGGGCCTGCGGCTGGCTGACAAGAACACCCTGGAGCGGTGCGTGGTCTCCCGCCTTAACCGCACCTACGGCTTTGTAAAGAACGTGGAGACCAACGAGGAATACTTTGTCTCCGGCAAGCTGCTGATGGGCGCCATGCCCGGGGACGTGGTGCTTGTGCGCACCTTCCGCGGCAGCGGCGCCTCGCTGGAGGGCGAGGTAATGTCCGTGGTGGAGGAGCATTTCTCCCGCTTCACGGGCGAGATCGTCAGCGAGTTCGGCAGGCTCAAGCTGGTCCCCGACCAGCTGTCCAAGTACGCTATGGAGTTCGACGACCCCCTTGGCATCTGCCCGCGGGAGCACGACAAGGTGATGGCCGTTATAACCGAGAGGGGCCGCCGCCACAGCGAGCATCGCTGCGAGCTGACCGCCAGCTTCGGCAGCTCCTTAAAGGCCTCGGTCTGCGCCCTGTCGGTGCTGGAGCTCAACGGCATCACCCCGAACTTTCCGCCGGAGGTCATCTACGAGGCCCGCGAGGTCTCGGACCAGCGCAGCGTTGGCCGCGCCATAAAGAAGCGCCTTGACCTCAGGGACAAGATAATTTTCACCATCGACGGCGCCGACACCAAGGACATCGACGATGCAATCTCCATCGAGCGCACCGCCGAGGGCTACGAGCTGGGCGTGCATATCGCAGATGTTTCCCACTACGTCCGCCCCCGCTCTGCCTTGGACGACGAGGCCTTCCGCCGCGGCACCAGCGTTTATTACGCCAACCGCGTCATCCCCATGCTGCCGAAGGAGCTCTCAAACGGCATCTGCTCTTTGAACCCCCGGGAGGACAGGCTGGCCTTCTCCTGCCTTGCAAGGCTTGATAATAACGCCGATATCGTGGATTTCAAATTTGCCAAGACCGTCATCCGCTCCCGTGTGAAGGGAGTGTACAGCGAGATCAACGCCCTGCTGGAGGGCAGCACCGACCCGGAGCTTTTGAAAAAATATTCCGAGGTCATCCCCTGCTTTCCCCTGATGCAGGAGCTTGCGGACAAGCTGAAGGAAAAGCGCCTGCGCCGAGGCGCCCCCCAGCTGGAGACCGTGGAGAGCGCCCTGATAATAAACGACGAGGACATCTGCGTGGGGGCGAAGCAGTACATCTCGGGCCGCAGTCAGGAGATGATAGAGGACTTCATGCTGACCGCCAACGAGTGCGCCGCCCGCTTCGGGACCGAGAAGGGGCTGCCCTTCGTTTTCCGCGTCCACGAGCCCCCCACCGCCGAGAAGACCGAGGTCCTTGCGGACGCCCTTAAAAGGCTGGCCATACCCTTCGAGGAAACAGGCATCCCCAAGCCGCGGCAGCTCTCGGATATCATCGAGCGCACAAGGGGCACGGAGCTTGCGCCTGTCATAAACAACATGGTCCTCAGGTCCATGTCCAAGGCCAAATATTCCACCGAGCCCATAGGCCACTACGGGCTGGTGCTGGAGGACTACGCCCACTTCACCTCGCCCATCAGGCGCTACCCCGACCTGGCGATACACAGGATAATGAGCGCCCTGCTGGAGGGCGAGACCGTGGCTGACTGCCGCCGAAGCTTCAACAAATTTGCCTACGCCACCGCAGACCAAGCCACCCAGACGGAGATCACCGCCATGCAGGTGGAGCGCAGCTGCGAGGACTGCTACAAGGCCGAGTACCTAAAGCAGCACATCGGCGAGCTGGCAGACGGCATCATCACCTCTGTGACGGACTTCGGGTTCTTCGTCATGCTGCCCGACACCTGCGAGGGTCTTGTTTCCGTCCGCAGCCTTGGCGAGGGGCAGTATGTCTACGACGGCCTGATGCAGCTCAAAAACGTCATCACAGGCCAGCGCTTCAAGCTGGGCGATAAGGTGACGGTAAAGATCGAGGCCGCCGACGTCAACAGCGGAAAGGTGGATTTCGTGCTGAGCAGTCAGGCTGCTCAGAGCAACGGCTAAAAAGGCGCATCAATATCCCCCGAGCACTGTAAACGCGGCGCTGCTTCGCAGCGCCGCAAGATGCAAAAAACGGTATCCCACCCCCTTCGGGGTGGGATACCGTTTTTTGCCGAGAATAAAAAAAGCTAACACCCCCCGAGTTCGGCCTTCGGGGGGTGTCGCTATGGTTTAAGAAAGAAATATTATGAAAGGAATGGATCGGTTTGGTTTGGTTGGCGTGGCTTGTCTAACCTCTAGATGTCCACGGCCAGACTCTCTACGCTTTTGCCGCTTTTGAACTGGCGCATATATTGCTCCGTGCAGCGCTCGTATCTTGCAAAGGTGGCACGGGCCGCCTCTTCGTCGCCGTAGACCTTCCAGCAGCCTACGCATTTGCAGCCCTCCGAGTGGTGGTGGATAAAGCCGTACACGTCCTCGGGCGGGTAGCCCAGAAACAGGCCTATCTCGTGGGGGAAATCCTTACAGCAGCGGAACCGTTTCACCAGCTCTGCCACACACACGTCGGCGTTGCCGCAGGTGTAGCCCTCGCTTTTAAGCATCTCGGCACTCTGCCTGCCGCCCAGATCCCGCCGCAGCAGCTTGGGGCGGTAGATGTAGATAAGCGCCCGCCCGTTCTTGCAGCTCAGGGGCAGCACCCGCAGGCCCTTCTTGCCAAGCCTTGCGTTGAGCCGCCGCACCTCGCGGCAGAGCTCCTCTCGGGAGCCGCATTCGCAGCTGAACATATTCGCTGTCTTTATGCCCGCCAGCGTCGGCGAGCACAGCCTTATTATCGTTTCTTCCGACATAGTTTTTTACCTTTTCGCACTAGGCGCTGATGGCGTGGTTTTGCAGTATGCTGCGAAGGGCCGAGGCCGAGCTCGAATGAGACCTTACTACAACAGTGTCCGAGCTCTCGGCGGCGCTCAGGGCCGTGCGCACCATCTTGTGAGAGGTGGTCCCCGTGAACAGCACCATCAGATCGGGGCTGCCGATCTTGTCTTTCAGGCCGTCCCGCATCTGGGTAAAAACCTTCGCGCTGAGGCCGACGCCCTCGCATATGTCCTTGTACTGTCTTATCATTCGGTCGTTGCCGCCGACAATAACGATGCTTTTCATTTTATGTTCCTCTCAGACTATATTGATCTTGTTTGTATTATGCCGCGCTTTGCCGCCTTCATTCGTGGCGGCGGGTAATTAGCATATGCTAACCCTCTGCCAAAAAATAATGATTAGCATAAGCTAACCGCAGGGTCTGCATAAAGGTTAGCATTCGCTAACCTTGCTTATATTATATCGCAGCCCCCCGCCGAAGTCAAGAGTTTCACAGGATCGGGCCGTTAATTTTGGCGCTTTCTTCACGTTCCTTCAAAAATGTTGAAGCAGGTTGTGCACTTTGCACAGGACCAAAGTCATCCTCATTATCCTCGGGCAGCGCCAATGGGTCCCGCCGACCGTAGAGGCGGTCGACTATCCATTTCTCCGGCACGCCCCGAGAGGTGAAGCGGTATATGATATCGTCAGCATCCACGTCTGCCTCGCCGTTATGCAGCAGTGAGAGCAGCTTGTACACAGGGGACTTTCTCTTTCCTCTGAACATCTCGGTGAGCTCGATGCCGTCCAGGACAACGGCTGCCAGCTCCTCGGGCAGGCGGGCAAGGGAGGTCGGCCCCTCAAAAAAGAAGGCCCGCTTGTCATAGGGCCTGCACCTGCGCTTGGAAAGGCCCGAGACCTCGATGACCACGGCCTTGAGCCTGTTGTGCAGAAGCCTGCTGACCTCGCGGCGGTCTGCGGGAGAGAGCACCGAAAGATCCACCACCGCAGCGTCAGGGCGAACGACAGCAAGACTCTTCTTCCACTGGGGCTCGTCCACGTCGCAGAAATGGACAAAGAACCTGCGCCGCAGCCTGACGGCGATAAGGCGCGATATCACGCTCTCCTTCATTACCACAGAAAGAACTATCTTTTTCATGCTTCCCCCTCCATCATCAAAGCGGCTCTGCGCCTTAAACAAAAAAGGGCCAAAGGCCCCAAAAGGATATAAGGCGCTGCTTCGGCACAAAAAAAGCACGCCTGCGCGTGCTTTTTGGAGGCGCCACCCGGATTTGAACCGGGGATCAAGGTGTTGCAGACCTACGCCTTACCACTTGGCTATGACGCCATTTTGGAGCGGATTACGAGGCTCGAACTCGCTACCTCCACCTTGGCAAGGTGGCGCTCTACCAGATGAGCTAAATCCGCGATATGGCGACCGGAATGGGGCTCGAACCCACGACCTCCAGCGTGACAGGCTGGCGTTCTAACCAGCTGAACTACCCGGCCGCAATGGTGGGAACTATAGGGCTCGAACCTATGACCCTCTGCTTGTAAGGCAGATGCTCTCCCAGCTGAGCTAAGCTCCCACGCTGCATTGTTCAGCGACAAAATATATTATACAACATTTCCCCTCATTTGTCAAGACCTAAGCCAAAAAAATTTTGTGCGCGGCGTGCACCACGCAATTCGCGTCCCGGGCGCGGGCGCGCAATTCGCGTGAGCGGCGGCGGAGCCGCCTCGCAACTGTGTGATGTGCGGGGGCACCCTCGCGGAACGGTGGCCCTCAGAGGGGGCTCAGAAGAGGGAAACGCCCTCAGAAGGCCTTCGAGCAACCAAAGTGAAATACCCAGCACTTTGCCCGCATATTGGCCGGAATCCAAGGGGCGGCCTTAGCCCCTTGGCAGGTATATTTTGTCCTCGCATAAACTCGGACGAAAATCGGGCAGCGCCCTGGTCGCCGACCGCAGTCGGCGAAACTCCCACCCCGACGGGTGCTGTCGGCCGCCGACAATGCACCGTTCGTGCCGACACCATAGCAAATCATACAAAAATTTATGGTCAGCTATTTGCAAAAATACTATTTACAAAAGATAAAATAAGTGGTATAATAGAATAGATAAAGTGGAGGCTGTCAATGTATGGTTTTTGGCGGCATCGCTTTTGCCGCGCGGTCATTCGCACGACGCTTTTTTGTTCCTGTTTTTTGTATGGTTTGAAAAGCAGGACTCAGCCATTAGGTTCAAATTACAAGAAAGGAATGGTACTAAACATGGCAAGAAAAATGAAAACCATGGATGGTAACAACGCTGCTGCATGGGCATCCTATCCCTTTACAGAAGTCGCTGCTATCTATCCGATCACTCCGTCTTCGGTAATGGCGGAGCACACCGATGAGTGGGCTGCTAAGGGGCAGACCAATATCTTCGGCACCCCCGTAAAGGTTACCGAGATGCAGTCCGAGGCCGGCGCAGCAGGCGCTGTTCACGGCTCTCTCTCCGCAGGCGCTCTCACAACAACTTATACCGCTTCTCAGGGTCTTCTGCTGATGATCCCGAATATGTATAAGATCGCAGGCGAGCTGCTTCCCTGCGTTATCCACGTTTCCGCAAGATGCGTCGCTTCTCACGCGCTGAATATCTTCGGCGACCACTCCGATATCTATGCCTGCCGCCAGACCGGCTTTGCTATGCTCTGCTCGTCCAACGTTCAGGAGGTCATGGATCTCGGTACTGTTGCTCATCTTTCTACCATCAAGGGAAGAGTTCCTTTCCTGCATTTCTTTGACGGCTTCCGCACCTCTCACGAGATCCAGAAGATCGAGGTATGGGACAAGGCTGACGTTGCCGAGATGCTCGACACCGACGCTGTTGAGGCCTTCAGAAAGAGAGCCCTCAACCCCGAGCACCCCGTTCTCCACGGTACTGCCCAGAACGGCGATATCTTCTTCCAGGCTCGCGAGGCCTGCAACCCCTACTATGACGCCATCCCCGGCATCGTAGAGGAATATATGGACAAGATCAATGCTAAGATCGGCACCAACTATCAGCTCTTCAACTACTACGGCGCTCCCGATGCAACTCACGTTATCGTTGCTATGGGTTCTGTCTGTGATACCATCGAGGAGACCATCGACTACCTGAACGCTAATGAGGGCACAAAGCTCGGCCTCGTAAAGGTAAGACTTTACAGACCCTTCGTTGCGGACAAGCTCATCGCTGCTATCCCCGACAGCTGCCAGCAGATCTCTGTTCTTGACAGGACCAAGGAGCCCGGCTCTCTTGGCGAGCCTCTCTATCTTGACGTTGTTGCAGCGCTCAAGGGCTCCAAGTTCCACGACCTGCCTGTTGCAGGCGGCCGCTACGGCCTCGGCTCCAAGGACACCACTCCTGCTCAGATCAAGGCTGTTTTCTGGAACGCAAGCTGGAAGGATACCTTCAAGCCCCGCTTCACCCTCGGCATCGAGGACGACGTTACCAACCTCTCTCTGGCTACAGAGGGCAAGCTGGACTCCGCTCCTGCCGGCACTACCGCCTGCAAGTTCTGGGGTCTCGGCGCTGACGGTACCGTTGGTGCTAACAAGAACTCCATCAAGATCATCGGCGACCACACCGATCTCTATGCTCAGGCATACTTTGCCTATGACTCGAAGAAGTCCGGCGGCGTAACGGTTTCTCACCTGCGCTTCGGTAAGACTCCTATCAAGTCCACCTACCTTATCAACCAGGCCGATTTCGTTGCCTGCCATAACGAGAGCTATATCAACAAGTACGATATGGTTTCCGACATCAAGCCCGGCGGCACCTTCCTGCTCAACTGCCAGTGGGATGCCAAGGAGCTTGAGAAGCACCTTCCCGGCCAGGTAAAGAGATACATTGCCGAGAACAACATCAAGTTCTACACCATCAACGGCGTTAAGATCGGTAAGGAAGTAGGCCTTGGAACAAGGATCAACACCGTGCTCCAGTCTGCATTCTTCAAGCTCTCCGGCATCCTGCCTATAGAGGACGCTGTTAAGTACATGAAGGACGCCGCTACCGCCTCCTACTCCAGAAAGGGCGACGCAGTAGTCAAGATGAACCACGACGCCATCGACGCAGGCTACCAGCAGGTAGTTGAGGTCAAGGTTCCCGCTTCGTGGAAGAAGGCCAAGGACACCGCTATGGGTATGCCCAAGGCTAAGTGCGCAAACAAGACCCTCCAGGATTTCGTTAACTCCATCCAGATCCCCTGCAACGAGCAGAAGGGCGATACGCTTCCCGTATCCGCATTCTCTCACATGGCAGACGGTACCTTCCCTCAGGGCTCTGCAGCCTTCGAGAAGAGAGGCATCGCTGTTGACGTTCCCGCTTGGAACAGCCAGAACTGCATCCAGTGCAACTTCTGCTCCTATGTTTGCCCGCACGCTGTTATCCGTCCTGTAGTTATGACCGATGCAGAGCTGAAGAAGGCTCCCAAGCTGGCTCAGGAGAAGGCTATCCCCATGACAGGTATGCCCGGATACAACTTTGTAATGACCATGTCCGCGCTGGACTGCACAGGCTGCGGCTCCTGCGTAAACGTATGCCCCGGCAAGAAGGGCGAAAAGGCTCTGTCCATGCTGCCTCTCGAGAGCCAGCTTGCTGAGCAGGAGGTATTCAACTACGGCCTGACTCTTGACGAGAAGCCTGAGGTCGCTGCCAAGTTCAAGTCCACCACCGTTAAGGGCTCTCAGTTCAAGCAGCCTCTGCTCGAGTTCTCGGGCGCCTGCGCAGGCTGCGGCGAGACTCCTTACGCCAAGCTCGTTACACAGCTCTTCGGCGACAGAATGTATATCGCAAACGCTACAGGCTGCTCGTCCATCTGGGGCGGCTCTGCTCCCTCGACTCCTTACACCACCAACAAGCTGGGCAAGGGTCCTGCTTGGGGCAACTCCCTCTTCGAGGACAACGCCGAGTACGGCTACGGTATGTTCCTTGCTCAGAACACCCTGAGACAGAGGACCATCGGCAAGGTCCTGGAGCTTGAGAAGACCACCAAGAGCGCTGCTCTCAAGACCGCTATCGAGGGCTATCTCTCCACAGTTGACAACGGTGCCGAGAACGGCCCCGCTACCGACGCTCTGGTCGCTGCTCTGAAGAAGGCAAAGACCAAGGCTGCTGACGAGATCCTGAAGGATGCAGACTTCCTCCGCAAGAAGTCCATGTGGATCTTCGGCGGCGACGGCTGGGCTTACGACATCGGCTTCTCCGGCCTTGACCACGTTATCGCTTCCGGCGAGGACGTTAACATCTTCGTATTCGACACCGAGGTTTACTCCAACACAGGCGGACAGTCCTCCAAGTCTACTCCTACAGGCGCTATCGCTCAGTTCGCAGCAGCAGGTAAGGAAGTTAAGAAGAAGGATCTGGCAGGTATCGCAATGAGCTACGGCTACGTTTATGTTGCTCACATCTCCATGGGTGCTGACATGAACCAGTGCATCAAGGCTATCAGCGAGGCCGAGGCTTATCACGGTCCTTCCCTGATAATCGCTTACGCTCCCTGCATCAACCACGGCATCAAGGGCGGCATGAAGATCGCTCAGACCGAGGAGAAGAAGGCTGTAGAGTGCGGCTACTGGCATCTGTACAGATACAACCCCGCTCTCAAGGCAGAGGGCAAGAACCCCTTCACTCTGGATTCCAAGGCTCCTACCAAGGACTACAAGGACTTCCTCATGGGCGAGGTTCGTTACAACTCGCTTGTTAAGCAGAACCCCGAGAGAGCCGAGAAGCTCTTCAACAAGGCTATCAAGAACGCCGCCGACAGGTACGACTACCTGCTCAGGTACGCTAAGCTCTACAACGACGAGAAGTAAGTACACACGGTGTACCACCGAACGCCGTCGCATTTTCAATAGATAAGGAGGCAGCCTTTGTGTTGCTCCGGATTTATCAGTTGATGTGGGCGGAGGTTGTAAAGTGAATTTCAAAGAGCCCCCTGCGAAAGCAGAGGGCTCTTTTTTTCCTGTGCAAGGGGCTTCCGGCGGAAAATGGTATTTCCCCCCCTTTCGGGGGGAAATACCATTTTCCGCACTTAGCGGCGCTGCGAAGCAGCGCCGCCTCCCCGTCACATATTAAGCACCGCAAAGCCAATGGTCAAATAGGTCGCATATAACGTCCAGAGCAGGTACGGGATATTGAGGTACGCTGCCGAGGGGCGCACATGGTAAAAGACGGCTATCATCGCTGCCACCAGCACCAGCAGCACAAGTATCACTATCACGGCGCCGATAAAGGACTCTATCCCGAAGAACACGGGCGTCCAGAGGAAGTTGACAAACAGCTGGCCGAAATAGAGGGTCAGGGCGCGGCGGCGCAGCCTGTGCTCGGCGGACCACACCAGATAGGCAGAGACGCCCATCAGGGCAAAGAGTATGGCCCAGACAATGGGGAATACAGGCGCGGGCGGCGCCAGCGGCGGCTTTGTCATCGAAGCGTAGTGCTCCTTGAAGTCCGAGCCCGACACCAGCGACGAGAGGAACCCCACCAGCTCCGTCCCCACGACAAAGAGCAGCAGGTCGGTCCATTTTATTTTTTTCATTTCAGCACCTCAATTCTTGTTTTTCAGTAAGTGTCCGTTCATAATATATGCGTCGGCGGGCGGATTATTCCTCTGCCGCTTCGCGGCAGATATACTATTGCAAAAAATGGATACTTCTTCCCCCACGGGGGAAGAGCATCCATTTTTCACATAATTATTTATGATCTAAGCTTGATGACATTGAGCCTGAAAACGGCCGAAAAAAAGAGCAGCGCTCGCGCACTGCTCTTTGCTTGTTTATAAAGATATCAAACCAGCTGGATTATAGCCATCTCGGCAGCATCTCCGCGGCGGGGTCCGATCTTGATGATCTTGGTGTAGCCGCCGTTTCTTCCCTCGTAGGAAGGAGCGATGTCGTCGAAAAGCTTCTTTGCAACGCTTTCCTTAGTAACATAGGAAAGCACCTGACGCTTAGAGTGGAGATCGCCCGCCTTGCCGAGGGTGATCATCTTGTCAGTCATTGCGCTGACCTCTTTGGCTCTTGTAACAGTGGTCTCTATCTTACCGTTTTCGAGAAGAAACGTTACCATACCGCGAAGCATTGCCTTTCTGTGGTCGGTAGCTCTTCCCAGCTTTCTTGTGCCTGGCATAGATATTCACTCCTTAATTAATTATCTTCTTCGGAACTGAGGTCATATCCCAGCGATTGCAGCTTTTCCTTAACCTCGTCAAATGATTTCTTACCAAGGTTCCTGACCTTCATCATTTCCTCAGCCGACTTGCCGATCAAGTCGTTTACGGTGTTGATGCCTGCGCGCTTCAGGCAGTTGAACGAACGCACCGATAAGTCAAGTTCCTCAATGGTCATCTCCAGGATCTTTTCCTTGCCCTTGTCGTCCTTTTCGGCCATCATCTCAACATTGTTGGTTTCCTCAGAGAGGTCAATGAAGAGACTAAGATGCTCGTTGAGGAGTTTGGCTGCCAGCGACACAGCTTCCTTAGCCGAGCAGGTACCGTCGGTCCATACCTCGATGGTGAGCTTGTCGTAATCGGTGATCTGGCCTACACGGGTGTTATCCACGGTGTAGTTCACCTTCAATACCGGTGTGTAAATGCTGTCAACTGCGATAACGCCTATAGGAACGTTGCCCTGCTTCTGCATAAGGGCCTTGTTCTTTTCTGCGGAAACATAGCCGCGGCCGCGGTCCAGAACAATCTCCATAAAGAGCTTTGCTCCGGGGCCGAGGGTAGCGATGTGCATATCGGGAACAAGGATGCCCACCTCAGAATCGGCCTTTATATCTCCCGCGGTAACGACGCACTCGCCTTCCGCCTCGATATATACGGTCTTAGGGCCGTCGCTGTAAAGCTTTGCAGTCAGTCCCTTTAGATTAAGGATGATCTCAGTAACATCCTCCTTAACGCCCGGGATAGTAGACAGCTCGTGGTGAACGCCGTCGATCTTTACAGATGTTACAGCGACACCAGGCAAAGAGGAGAGCAGCACTCTTCTGAGCGAGTTGCCCAAAGTGGTGCCGTAGCCGCGCTCCAGCGGTTCAAGAACGAACTTGCCGTAGGTACCGTTGCTTTTGAGCTCGACTGTTTCAATTTCAGGCTTTTCTATTTTCTCAAGCATTTATAACCCTCCTGTTTTCAAACTCTGATCTTTCCAGCGCAATAACAATTACCGCGCTGCTTACCATTATCCCGAACAGATTACTTAGAATACAGCTCGACGATGAGGTGCTCTTCGATCTCGTAATCGAGGTCCTCCTTAGCGGGCATACGAACGACCTTGGCGCTCTGAGCGGCGCTGTTTACCTCGAGCCAGGTGGGAGTGAGCCTGCCTTCTGTGGTCTCGGCTATCTGCTTGAACTTTTCGCTCTTCTTGCTGTTCTCGCGCAGGGAGATAACGTCGCCCTCCTTAACTCTGTAGGAAGGGATATCAACTCTCTTGCCGTTTACGTCATAGTGGCCGTGAACGACGAGCTGACGAGCCTCTCTTCTTGTAGAAGCAAGACCCATTCTGAAAACAACGTTGTCAAGTCTGCTCTCGAGGAGGGTGATAAGGTTAGTACCGGCCTGACCGTCCATCTTCTGAGCGATCTCGAAGTAGTGATAGAACTGCTTCTCGAGCACGCCATAGATGAACTTCAGCTTCTGCTTTTCCTTCAGCTGAAGGCCATACTCGGACACCTTTCTTCTCTTTCCGGCGTTAGGATCTCTGTAATCGACCTTGCTGTCGATAGCGAGCTTCCTTCTGTCGATGTTCTTCTTCTTTGCGTCATCGGCGATCTTGCCCTTGTTCTCGGCGGAAAGGTTAGCGTTCACGCCCATAACTGCGGGGCTGATACCGAGTGCGCGGCATCTCTTTAAGATTGGTTCTCTGCTTACTGCCATAGTAAATTAAACCTCCGTTTTCTAAATAGGTATCGGGTCTTAGCCTTTTGCTTACCCGACTTTGAGTAAACTTAAAAACTCAAATCGTCTGAAAATTATACACGTCTTCTCTTGGGAGGACGGCATCCGTTGTGGGGGATCGGGGTAACGTCCTTGATAAGTCTTACCTCGAGGTCCTCGCTCTGGAGAGCACGGATAGCGGCTTCTCTTCCTGCGCCGGGGCCCTTAACGAAAACCTCAACAGTCTTCAGGCCATGCTCCTTGGCTGCTCTTGCAGCGGTCTCTGCGGCAGTCTGGGCGGCAAACGGAGTGCTCTTCTTGGAGCCTCTGAAGCCGAGCCCGCCGGCGGAGGCCCAGGAGATAGCGTTGCCCTGCATATCGGTGATAGTAACGATAGTATTATTGAAGGTAGACTGGATATGGACCTGTCCCTGCTCAATATTCTTTCTCTCACGGCGACGACGGATAGTCGTTCTCTTCTTAGGCTGAGCCATACTTCACACCCTCCTTACTTCTTCTTGTTTGCGATAGTCTTTACAGGGCCCTTGCGAGTTCTTGCGTTGGTCTTGGTCCTCTGTCCTCTTACGGGCAGGCCTCTTCTGTGACGAACGCCTCTGTAACAGCCTATCTCAACAAGTCTCTTGATGTTAAGAGCAACATTTCTTCTCAGGTCGCCCTCAACGGTGAGATTATGATCAATATATTCTCTCAGTTTTGCTACATCATCCTCAGAAAGGTCCTTGACTCTGATGTCAGGATCTACGCCTGTGGCGGCGAGGATCTTAGCAGAAGTTTTCTGACCGATGCCATAGATATAGGTGAGACCTATCTCAACTCTTTTATCCTTTGGCAGGTCGATACCAGCAATACGAGCCATTATAGCTGCACCTCCATATTTGGTCTATTAACCCTGACGCTGCTTGTGCTTGGGGTTCTGGCAGATAACCATTATCTTGCCCTTTCTCTTGATAACCTTGCACTTTTCGCAGATCGGCTTAACTGAAGGTCTTACTTTCATTGAAATACCTCCTTTAAGTTCCCAGGCGGATCTCTCCGCCGCTTATGAGTCGGAAAGCGTCTTTTACTTCGCTCTCCAGGTGATTCTACCCTTGTTCAGGTCATAAGGTGACATTTCCACCGTTACCTTATCGCCGGGCACGATACGAATGTAGTTCATACGCAGCTTGCCCGAAACATGAGCAAGTATCATATGACCGTTAGGAAGCTCTACGTTGAACTTTGCGCCGGGCAGAGCCTCGACTACTGTTCCTTCAAGCTCGATAACATCTTCCTTTGACAAATCTATTCACCATTCCCTTCCGCCCCGTCGAAATTTACGGTGGCCGCCTTGTGTTCGCTCCGGGTCGCGAGCTCCCACAAAAGCCTTCTAAGCTTCTTGTTTGTCAGCCCCTCGGTAATTATGGTTTCTCCGACAGGTGAAATGTGCTTTGGGTTCTTTTTCTTCGGGCGCTCGAGCTTTCGCTCCTTGCCGTCCGCGATGAACACAAAGCCGCCGTCTACCGCCACAGCAACGAAGTTGCGGTCTTTTTCACGGCCTGCCGAAGCTCTTACCACAGAGCCGACCTTTATATCCGCCAAGCCCATACTCATCACAGCTTGCTGAGTATCACACAGCCTGTCTGAGTTACGGCTATTGCGTGCTCAAAGTGAGCCGACCATTTGCCGTCCTGTGTTTTAACAGTCCAGCCGTCGGGCATTATCCTAATGGCTGCGGTGCCCATGTTTATCATCGGCTCGATGCACACCACCATGCCCGCCTGAAATTTGATACCTCTTCCGGCCTTGCCGAAGTTCGGTATCTCGGGGTCCTCGTGCATATCTCTTCCGAGACCGTGCCCAACGAACTCCCTTACCACCGAAAAGCCTCTGTCCTCGTTATACTTCTGGATAGCTGCGCCGATGTCGCCAACTCTTACGCCGGGCTTCACCATGCTGATGGCCAGCATAAGGCTCTCCTCGGTGGAGTCCAGCAGAGCCTGGACCTCGGGTGCTATCTTTCCGCAGGCAAAGGTCTTGCAGGCGTCGCCGTAATAGCCGTCGATATAGGCGCCCGTATCAACGGACACTATATCGCCCTCCTGGATCTTTCTTGATCCGGGTATCCCGTGGATGACCTCGTCATTCACAGAGATGCAGGCAGCGGCAGGGAAGCCATCATAGCCCTTGAAGCCCGGCTTTGCGCCGTGGGAGAGGAAATATCTTTCCACTACCTTATCAAGCTCCTTGGTGGTCATTCCCGGGCGAAGAGCCTCACCCGCGGCCTGTATAGCGCCCGCGGTGATCTCTCCTGCTTTTCTCAGCTTTTCGATCTCTTTATTGGATTTGATACTGATCATGCTTAGCTTCTTTCTATCAGCCTTTTGCTGTATCAGCCCTTAACAGCGGCGAGAGTCAGCTTGGAGGTATCCTCCACATTCTCCTGGCCCTCTACTGTAACGAGCTTGCCCTGAGCCTCGTAGTAATCCTTGAGGGGAGCGGTCTGCTCGTGATAGGTCTTGAGTCTTGAAAGAACGGTCTCGGGCTGGTCGTCCTTGCGGATAACGAGCTCATGGCCGCAGGCATCGCACACGCCCTCTACCTTGCTGGGCTTAAAGTCAACGTGGTAGGTAGCGCCGCAGTCGAGGCAAACTCTTCTGCCGCTGAGCCTCTGCTTGATGGTCTCGTCGGGAACGAAGATCTCAACGACCTTGTCGATCTGAACGCCCATGGCGTCCAGAGCCTCGGCCTGAGGAACCGTTCTCGGGAAGCCGTCGAGTATAAAGCCGTTCTGTGCATCTGGCTCCTTGATCCTGTCCTTGAGGATGCCGATAACGATGTCATCGGAAACAAGGTCGCCCGCGTCCATTGCGGCCTTTGCCTTCAGTCCGTACTCGGTGCCTGCCTTAACGGCGGCGCGGAGCATATTGCCTGTAGAGATAGTCGGGATATTAAGTTCATTGCAGATAACTTCTGCCTGGGTGCCCTTGCCGGCACCGGGAGCGCCTAAAAGTATCAGATTCATAGCTTAACTCCTTTTCTTATTCGAGGAAGCCTCTGTGATGACGCATCATCATCTGAGATTCCATGGTCCTTACCGTCTCCAGCGCAACGCTTACAACGATAAGTATCGAAGTGCCGCCCATTGCGATATTAACGCCCGAGATCTTGCCGAAGATTATCGGGAAGATAGCGATTATTCCGAGGAAGATAGCGCCCACGAGGGTGATCTTGGAAAGGATCCTGCTGAAGTAGTCGCTGGTGGGCTTGCCGGGTCTGATACCGGGGACGCCGCCGTTGGACTGGCGCAGGTTGTTCGCGATCTCTACGGGGTTATACTGCATTGAAACATAGAAGTAATTAAATCCGATTATGAGCAGGAAGTACAGGCAGGCGTAGAAGGGGTGGGTATAGCTGAACCACTCCAGCAGCTTGTTATAGAAGCCTGTGCCGTCCTCTCTCGGCTTAATGAACATTTCGAGTGTCGAGGGCAGGGACATGAAGGCCATCGCAAAGATGATAGGAAGAACGCCGCTCATGCACACCTTGATGGGGATGAAGGTGTTCTGTCCGCCGTACTGCTTTCTGCCGACAACTCTTTTCGCATACTGAATGGGTATACGTCTCTCACTCTCGTTCATAAAGATTATGAAGGCGATCATGAGAATGAAGATCACGAGGATGATAGGAACGAGGATCATATACTTGGCCTCGCCTGTTTTCATCATCAGGATCAGGTTCCACACGGCGGAGGGGCCTCTTGCGATGATACCCGCGAACAGCAGCATAGAGATGCCGTTGCCGATACCCTTCTCGCTTATCTGGTCGCCGAGCCAGATGGTGAGCATCGAGCCTGCGACGAAGCAGATGAGGATTACTACCTCAGAGAACCATTTCTCCCAGCCGTCGTAGTAAACGAGAGCGTCTACCGAAGCGCTGCCGAGTGTCCTGTAGTAAGCCCAGCCCTGGAAAATAGAGATCGCCAGAGCGAGCCACTTAGTGATCTTGTTCAGCTTCTTTCTGCCCTCGGGGCCTTCCTTCGAGAGTCTCTCGAGGGGAGGAAGGGCGTAGGTAAGAAGCTGGATGATGATCTGTGCGTTGATATAGGGGCCTACCGAGAGGGCGAGGATGGTAGCCTTTCCGAAGTTACCGCCCGAGAGAACGTTGAGGTAGCTAAAGAAGTTACCGCTTGCGTTATTCGAGCTGAACCATGACGCGATAGCATCGGAGTTCAGGTAAGGAACGGGCACCGCGCCGCCTACTCTGTAGATGATGATGATGAATAATGTAAACAGAAGCTTCCTTCTCAGCTCCGGGACCTTCCAGGCATTACGGAACGTCTCTATCATTATTACATCACCTCAGCCTTTCCGCCTGCCTTTTCGATCTTTTCCTTTGCAGAAGCGGAAAATGCTGCTGCCTTAACAGTAAGGCTCTTTGTAAGCTCTCCGTTTCCGAGAACTTTAACGCCGTCGAGCTCCTTCTTTACAAGGCCGCTTGCCTTGAGCAGCTCGGTATCTACGACTGTGCCGTCAACAAATCTTTCCAGATCGGAAACATTTACAACGGAATACTTAGTAGCAAAAATGTTATTGAATCCGCGCTTAGGGATCCTTCGTGCCAGAGTGGTCTGGCCGCCCTCAAAGCCCGGCCTTACGCCGCCGCCCGAACGAGCCTTCTGGCCCTTATGGCCCTTGCCTGCTGTCTTTCCCCAGCCGGAGCCGTGGCCTCTTCCAATTCTCTTGGAAGCGGACTTGCTGCCCTCGGCAGGTGATAATTCATGCAGTTTCATTTGTTAGCACCTCCTTGCTTTACGCTTCGGTCACCTTGATAAGGTGTGAAATGACCCTGATCTTGCCCTGTGTCTGAGCGTTATCGGGCTGCTCGGTCACATCACCGATCTTCTTCAGTCCAAGAGAATTGGCGGTCAGGACTTGCTTCTGCACCTTATTATTAAGGCTCTTGACCAGTTCGATCTTCAAGTTTGCCATTGCCTTCTCCTCCTTAGCCTAAAATTTCCGCTGCGGTCTTTCCTCTCTTTGCAGCAACCTCATCAAGAGATTTAACTGATGCAAGACCATTTACTGTGGCTCTTACCACGTTGCAGGGATTATTGGAACGAAGCGACTTCGCTCTGATATCCTTGATGCCTGCGGCTTCTACAACTGCTCTCACAGTGCCGCCGGCGATGATTCCTGTACCTTCTGCGGCGGGCTTGAGAAGCACCTCACCCGCGCCGAACTTGCCGACGATCTCGTGGGGGATGGAGGTGCCCTTGAGAGAAACCTTTACAAGGTTCTTCTTAGCGTCCTCTATGCCCTTGCGGATCGCGTCGGGAACTTCGCTTGATTTACCGATGCCGAAGCCTACGGTGCCGTTGCCGTCGCCGACAACTATCAGGGCCGAAAACTTCATGATACGGCCGCCCTTAACAGTCTTGGATACTCTGTTGATAGCGACTACCTTTTCGGTAAGCTCCATATTGGAAGCATCTATAATAGCCAAAAGTATACCCTCCTTTAGAACTTCAGTCCGCCTTCGCGGGCTCCGTCTGCCAATTCTTGAACGCGGCCGTGATAGAGATATCCGCCTCTGTCGAACACGACATTCTCGATACCCTTATCCTGGGCTGCCTTAGCGATCATCTCGCCGACCTTGCGGGCGCCTTCCTTGTTGCCGCCGTTGCCCTCGAAGCCCTTGGACATAGAGGATGCTGCGCAAAGTGTAACGCCGTTTACGTCGTCAATGATCTGTGCATATATATGCTTTGAGGAGCGGAATACATTCAGGCGGGGGCACTCGGGGGTACCGCTTACCTTGTTGCGGACTCTCTGGTGTCTTTTGATTCTTGCCTTCGCTCTGTCAAGCTTCTTCACCATAGTTATTCTCTCCTTTTAATTACTTCTTGGCGCCCTTACCGGCCTTACCTTCCTTGCGGATGATATACTCACCGGTATAGCGGATACCCTTGCCCTTATAAGGCTCAGGCGGACGCTTTTCGCGGATCTCGCAGGCGAACTGACCTACTGCCTGCTTGTCGATACCCGATACGACGATCTGGTTCGGCTGGGGAACGTCTATCTTGATCCCGTTCGACTCAGGGATTATCACCTGATGCGAATAGCCGAGGTTCATAACAAGGTTATTGCCCTGCTTCTGAGCTCTGTAACCAACGCCGACGATCTCGAGTGTCTTCGAGAAGCCGTTTGTTACGCCCTCTACCATGTTATGGATGAGAGTTCTTGTAAGGCCGTGGAGGCTCTTGTGGAGCTTATCCTCACTGGGGCGAGCAACAGTTATAACTGCGCCCTCGACCTTGATTATCATATCCTTATTGAATTCCTTAGTCAATTCGCCCTTAGGTCCCTTGACTGTTACAACATTTCCGTCTGCAACAGTTACCGTTACTCCGGCAGGAACACTAATAGGCTTCAAACCGATTCTTGACATATATTAGTCCTCCTTACCAAACAAATGCGAGAACTTCACCGCCGACGCCCAGCTCTCTTGCCTTCTTGTCGGTAACTACGCCCTTAGACGTAGAAACGATCGCGGTGCCGAGTCCCTTCATTACCTTAGGCATATCCTCGCAGCTGGAGTAGATCCTAAGACCGGGCTTGGAAACTCTTCTCAGCCCCGAGATAACGGGATTTCTGTTCTCATCGTACTTGAGAGTGATCCTGATTATACCCTGTTTACCGTCCTCTATGACCTTGAAGTCCTTCACATAGCCCTCGTCAACGAGGATCTGGGTGATGGCCTTCTTCATATTCGATGCAGGAACGTCAACTGTTGCGTGCTTAGCTGTGCTTGCGTTACGGATCCTGGTAAGCAGGTCCGCGATAGTATCTGTGATTTGCATGCCTTTTGACCTCCTTTACCAACTTGCCTTTTTAACGCCGGGGATCTGACCGTCATGAGCCAGCTCTCTGAAGCAGATACGGCAAACGCCGAACTTTCTCAGATATGCATGGGGTCTTCCGCAGATCTTGCATCTGTTGTAAGCGCGAGTGGAATACTTAGGCTTTGCCTGCTGCTTATTTATCATAGCCTTTTTAGCCATTTATTTTTCCTCCTCTTTCTTACTTTGCGAACGGAGCGCCCATGAGTGTGAGCAGCTCTTTTGCTTCTTCGTCGGTGTTAGCAGTAGTGATAAAGTTGATATCCATACCGCGAACCTTATCGATCTTGTCATACTCGATCTCAGGGAAGATCAGCTGCTCCTTGATGCCGGTGGAGTAGTTGCCTCTGCCGTCGAAGGAGTTGCCGTTGATGCCTCTGAAATCTCTTACACGAGGAAATGCAACGTTGAACAGTCTGTCAACGAACTCATACATTTTCTCGGCTCTGAGGGTCACCTTTACGCCGATGATCTGGCCGTCGCGGAGCTTGAAGTTCGCAACGGACTTCTTGGCCTTACAGGTCACAGGTCTCTGGCCTGTGATCGCTGCCAGGTCTGCCATGATAGCGTCGATAACCTTCTTATTATCCTTATCAGCGCCGCAGCCGACATTTATTACGACCTTGTCGAGCTTCGGGATCTGCATAACGTTAGCGTAGCCGAACTTTTTCATCATAGCAGGAGCTACGGTGCTAACATAATATTCTTTAAGTCTTGCAGCCATCGTAAGTTCTCCTCCTCAATCAAAATTCTTCGCCGCAGCCTGCGTTCTTGCAGACTCTGACCTTTGTGCCGTCCTCAAGGACCTTATGAGCGATCCTTGTGGGCTTGCCGCACTTAGGGCAAACTGCCTGAACCTTATCCGCGTACATAGCGGCCTCAGCCTGAACGATGCCGCCCTGCTGCTGAGCGTTTCTGGGCTTAACGTGCTTGGTGACCATGTTCAGGCCCTCAACGATGACCTTTCTCTCCTTGGGAGCTACCTGGAGCACCTTGCCCTTCTTGCCCTTGTCCTTGCCCGAGATGATGACAACAGTGTCGCCTGTTTTAACGTGTATCTTGTTCATTCTAACGACACCTCCTGATCAAAGTACCTCGGGAGCGAGGGAGAGGATCTTGAGATAGTCCTTCTCGCGGAGCTCCTTGGCAACGGGCCCAAAAATACGGGTCCCTCTCGGGTTCTTGTCTTCCTTGATTATAACAGCAGCGTTCTCATCGAAGCGGATATATGTTCCGTCTGCTCTTCTGAGACCCTTTGCTGAACGAACGATTACTGCCTTTACAACATCGCCCTTCTTAACAACGCCGCCCGGTGTTACCTTCTTAACGGAAGCAACAACGACGTCACCGATGTTTGCATACTTTCTGCGTGTACCGCCGAGCACCCTGATGCACATAAGCTCCTTAGCTCCGGAGTTATCTGCTACCTTCAGGTAAGTCTGCATCTGTATCACAGTGCGTTCCTCCTTTCAGAACATTTAGATATCCAAGGCTGCGGCAGAGCGTCTCTGCCGTGTACCTTGTCATGAATTTTTTTGGAAAAAGCTTGGTGGTCTCTTGCAGCTTACTTAGCCTGCTCGAGTACCTTTACAAGGCGCCATCTCTTATCCTTGGAGAGAGGACGGGTCTCCATAACCTCTACCTTGTCGCCGATCTTGCACACGTTCTCTTCGTCGTGGGCCTTCAGCTTAACTGTTCTCTTGATGATCTTCTTATACAGAGGGTGAGAAACGTTATCCTCGATGGCAACGACGATGGTCTTATCCATCTTATCGGAAACTACCTTACCAACTCTGGTCTTTCTAAGATTTCTTTCGCTCACAGTAGATCCTCCCTTCCGAATTACTGAACGGACTCTTGCTTACGAAGGAATGTCTTTACACGAGCAATATCCTTCTTAACAGCCTTCATTCGCATCGGGTTCTCCAACTGATTTACGGCGTGCTGGAAGCGAAGGTTAAAAAGCTCCTGCTTCAGCTCTGCGAGCTTCTCGTTGAGCTCTGCTGCTGACATATCCTTGATCTCATTTGCTTTCATTATTGCTCACCACCCGTTTCAACAGTTTCTTTTTTGACAAACTTGCACTTGATAGGAAGCTTATGCATTGCAAGACGCATAGCCTCTCTTGCGGTCTCCTCGGGAACGCCTGCGATCTCGAACATTACGCGGCCGGGCTTAACAACGGCTACCCAATACTCGGGAGATCCTTTACCGGAACCCATTCGAGTCTCGGCGGGCTTCTCTGTTACAGGCTTGTCGGGGAATATCTTGATCCAAACCTGACCGCCACGCTTGATGTATCTTGTCATAGCGATACGGGCGGCCTCGATCTGGTTCGAGGTGATCCATGCAGGCTGGAGTGCCTGGAGGCCGAAATCACCGTAGGTGACCTTGTTGCCTCTGGTGGCCTTGCCCTTAAGGCGGCCTCTCTGTACTCTTCTGTACTTAACTCTCTTTGGAAGCAGCATTATACGTTACCTCCTTCTCTTTTCATAGCGCGAGCCTTATTGAAGTCTCTGCGGTTGTCTCTCGACCTGTCGTTCTGACGGGGCCTGCGCTTTCTGTCGTTTCTGTCGCCGGTGTCCTTCCTGTCGGAAGCGGCTACCTGACCCTTGAGCACCTCACCGCGGTATACCCAGACCTTGATGCCAAGGCGGCCGTAGGTGGTGTGTGCCTCTGCTGTGCCGTAGTCGATATCGGCTCTGATGGTCTGAAGCGGGATAGTACCCTCGTGGTAGGTCTCGCTTCTTGCGATCTCAGCGCCTGCAAGTCTGCCTGCGGCTCTTACCTTGATGCCCATTGCGCCAAGCTTCATAGCTCTGCCGATGGCCTGCTTCATAGCTCTTCTGAAGGAAACTCTGTCCTCCAGATCGTGGGCGATCTTCTCAGCGATGAGCTGAGCGTTGATATCGGGCTGCTTTACCTCAACGATGTTGATAGCGACCTTCTTGCCGATCTTCTTTTCGATGTCGGCGCGGATCTTCTCGATAGCGGCGCCCTTCTGGCCGATAACAAGGCCGGGCTTAGCGCAGTGGATGTGGATCTTGACTCTCTGTCCACCGTCGCTGTCACTGTATCTTTCGATCTCGATCTTGGGAACGCCTGCATAAACGCACTTGTCGCTGTCGTTCTTCGAGCGTCTGTTAAGAGTCTTCATAACGTACTCGCGGATGTTGTAGTCCTCAACGAGAGTGTCGCCGAAAGTGCTCTTATCTGCAAACCAGCGCGAATCCCAATCCTTGATCACACCGACTCTCAGTCCGTGTGGATTAACTTTCTGGCCCATAATAAACCTCCTCTTTCAGCTTATTCTTTCTCTTTGAGAACCACGGTAACGTGTGAAGTTCTCTTGAGTATCCTGTAGGCTCTGCCCTGTGCTCTCGGCATGATCCTCTTCATAGTCCGGCCGGGGCAAACGTAGCACTCTGCAACATAGAGGTTATCCTTATCCATGTTGTGATTGTTCTCTGCGTTTGCGGCAGCGGACTTGAGAAGCTTCTCAAGATATTCACAAGCAGCCTTGGGTGTGTGCTTTACCGTCGCCATAGCGACCTCGTAATCCTTGCCTCTGATCAGATCAAGAACGATCTGTACCTTGCGGGGGGAGATACGAGCGTTTCTAAGAATTGCCTTTGCTTCCATCTCTACTCCTCCTTCCGCTTACTTCTTGCCGTTGTTAGAGGTCTTGGAGCCCGCATGGCCCTTGAAGGTCCTTGTGGGAGCGAACTCGCCCAGCTTGTGGCCTACCATATCCTCTGTCACATATACAGGAACGTGCTTGCGGCCGTCATGTACTGCGAAGGTGTGGCCAACGAACTGAGGGAAGATGGTGGAGGCTCTGCTCCAGGTCTTAACGACCTTCTTCTCTCCTGCCTCATTCATAGCGGTAACTTTCTTCATAAGGGACTCTTCGACGAAGGGGCCCTTCTTGATGCTTCTGCTCATTATTCATCTGCCTCCTTTCGCCTTACTTGCCGTTTCTGCGCTTAACAATGAACTTATCAGATCTGTTATGCTTAGCGCGGGTCTTGTAGCCGAGTGTGGGCTTGCCCCAAGGGGTAACAGGACCGGGACGGCCGACAGGCGATTTACCTTCACCACCGCCGTGAGGGTGGTCGCAGGGGTTCATTACCGAACCGCGGACGGTAGGTCTCCAGCCCATGTGGCGCTTTCTTCCTGCCTTACCGATATTAACGTTCTCGTGGTCGATATTTCCAACCTGGCCGATGGTAGCCATGCAGATGATGGGCACCTTTCTCATTTCGCCGGAGGGGAGTCTGATGAGGGCATACTTTTCTTCCTTACCCATCAGCTGAGCCATGTTGCCGGCAGATCTTACGAGCTGAGCGCCCTTTCCGGGATAGAGCTCGATGTTGTGGATGAAGGTACCAACAGGGATGTTCTCGAGAGGAAGGGCGTTGCCGGGCTTGATGTCGGCGTCGGCGCCAGCTCTTACAACATCGCCGACCTTGAGGCCGTTGGGAGCGATGATGTATCTCTTCTCGCCGTCCTCATACTCAACGAGGGCGATGAAAGCGGATCTGTTAGGATCGTACTCCAGTGTCTGAACGGTTGCGTTCATACCGAGCTTGTTTCTCTTGAAATCAATTACGCGGTACTTTCTTCTTACGCCGCCGCCTCTGTGGCGAACGGTGATCCTGCCGTAGCTGTTTCTGCCGGACTTCTTGTCCATAGGCTCGAGCAGCGACTTGCAGGGAGCGACCTTAGAGAGCCCCGAGTAGTCGGTAACTGTCATACCTCTTCTGCCGGGGGTCGTAGGCTTGTAGCTCTTTATTGCCATTATTGATTCACTCCTTAAAATAGTTTTGCGAAGGGGTCAAAGAGCCTTATGCTCCAAGCACCTCTCCATACTTACGCTCTGCGGTCTGACTGATGTTCCGTCCAAGCGGTCTATCCAAGCGGCCCTCGCCGCCTCGCAAAGCCTTTCCGCCCGTCCTCGGGTCATCGGCCAGGGCGGAGAGTGCAGGCATCGCCCGCACTTCATTCGGAAGCCCTGAGGCTTCTTACTGTTCAAGACGCTCTTTTCAACCAGTATATCGGCTGAAAGTCAGCATCAATACATACCGTCGAAGAACTCGATGGTCTTGTCGCCCTTAAGGGTAACGATAGCCTTCTTGCGGTCGGGTCTGTAGCCGAGGTATCTGCCCATTCTCTTCTGCTTGCCCTTAACGCTCATGGTGTTAACCTTAGCGACCTGGACATCGAAGAGCTTCTCAACAGCCTTAGCTATCTCTACCTTGTTAGCGTCGGTAGCGACCTCAAAAGTATACTTGCCGTCTGCGAGCCTCTCCATGGAGTCCTCGGTGATGACGGGCTTTAAGATTATATCCTGAGCTGTCTTCATTACGCATAAACCTCCTCGATCTTTGCTACAGCATCCTTGGCAACGATGAACTTGTCATAGTTGAGGATGTCGTAAACATTCAGAGTGTTTACTGTTGCGGTCTTTACGCCGGGGATATTGGCTGCGCTCTTTACTACCTTCTTATCGGTCTCGGCAGTAACGATGAGAGCCTTGCCGTCAACGCCCAGTGCCTTGAGCATCGCAACTATATTCTTGGTCTTGAACTCCTCGGTAGCGATAGAATCAACAACTACCAGCTCGGAATCCAGCACCTTTGTGGAAAGAGCGGACTTCATAGCCAGCCTTCTCTCCTTCTTGTTGAGCGTATAGCCGTAATCTCTGGGCTTGGGGCCGAGAGCTACGCCGCCGTGTACCCACTGCGGAGCTCTGATGGAGCCTTGTCTTGCATGGCCTGTGCCCTTCTGTCTCCAGGGCTTTCTTCCGCCGCCGCTCACTTCTGTTCTGGTGAGGGTGGACTGTGTGCCCTGTCTCTGGTTAGCCAGGTAGCAAACTACCATAGCGTGCATCAGAGCCTTGTTGGGAGCAACGCCGAAAACAGCGTCGTTGAGCTCAGTGTCAGCGACCTTGTTGCCTGCCATATCAAATACTGTGATCTGTGACATTCTGACTCCTCCTTCCATTAAGCTTTCTTAACGCTGTCAATGATGGTCACGGTACCGTTCTTGGGACCGGGGATAGCACCCTTGATAGCGATGAGGTTATTCTCGGTATCGATCTTTACGATCTTGAGGTTCTGTACGGTAACTCTCTCAGCGCCGAGGTGTCCGGGCATTCCCTTGCCCTTGTAGATCCTGGAGGGGCTGGAGCAAGCGCCGTAGGAGCCTGCGTGCCTGTGAACAGGGCCTGTACCGTGAGTTTCCTTGAGCCTTGCGCCGTTGTGGCGCTTGATGGTGCCGGCGTAGCCCTTACCCTTGCTGGTGCCGCAAACATCAACGATGTCGCCCTCAGCGAAGGTGTCAGCCTTTACGATGTCGCCAACGTTAAGGCCCGAGATATCCTCGAATCTGAACTCCTTGAGAGTTCTCTTCTGGGCAACGTCTGCCTTCTTGAAGTGACCCGCGAGAGGCTTGTTCACTCTCTTTGCGCGGATCTCGCCGAAGCCAAGCTGTACTGCCTCGTAGCCGTCGTTCTCCAGCGTCTTCTTCTGAACGACAACACAGGGGCCGGCTTCAACGACTGTTACAGGTATTACCTTACCTGTCTCATCAAAGATCTGTGTCATACCGATCTTCTTGCCGATGATTCCCTTTTGCATTTTTATTCCTCCTATTTGGTTATTGGTCGGTTTCCCGACATGACCTGCAAACACTGATGCGAGATCGCACGCGATCTCTTTTTGAAGATCACTTGATCTCCATTACAATGTTAACGCCTGCAGGAAGGTCAAGGCCCTCGAGAGCTGCTGTCGTCTCCTTGGTGGGACGGATAACGTCGATGAGTCTCTTGTGAGTTCTCAGCTCGAACTGCTCTCTGCTGTCCTTGTACTTGTGAACTGCTCTCAGGATCGTTACGATCTCCTTGTCTGTGGGCAGCGGGATAGGTCCGCTTACCTGTGCGCCGGAGCGCTTCACAGCCTCAACGATCTTCTTAGCCGCAGCATCAACTACCGCGTGCTCGTAACCCTTGATCTTGATCCTGATCTTTTCATTGACTGCCATATGATCGCCTCCTTAGTGCAATATCAAAATGTGGGGGCTGGGCTCTCGCCCATATGCAATACCTTGTGTCTGCCGCAGAAAAGCGGCATCGGGATCGGTGGCTCCCGTCCTTGAAAGACCTGCAAACGTCGGTTTTCCAATTCACACTCTGCCGTGTGTTCCCATCCTCATGTCCATAAAAAAATCCGAACCCTTTCGGTATTCGGAGGACATAAGACTCGAAAACAGCGCAGCCGACGCACCCATGCAAAAGCGGCAAGCCGCCCTTCGCAAGAAGCATAAGCACATACTGTGATCGGTATTACAGTCGCCCGGTTTAAAATCGGACATACTCCACGAAAATTCCCCGGCACACCGCCGGCAACCTTTCGCTTCATCGCATATCATCGGGCGCAATGCGCCCTTTTATTGCAGTCATGCAAGTATTATTATACACTATCCCCCGCCCATATGCAAGCATTTGAGCCAATTTTTTCTTATAGAATTTTTATCAAATCTCGGGCACAGTTTTAGCTATTTCGCACAAACAGCCAAAAACCAAAGGGATACACCGCCCCTTGCGGGGTATATCCCTTTGGTACAGGTCTTGCTATTCAGCGACGGCGCGACCGCCTTTATATCTTTATATAAGGTATATCAATCTGTGCGGCGGTAGACGGTGCCGAAGTACTCCGCCTCAAGGGTGTCGTAGCTGTCAAGGTCGTCGATGTATTCCCTCAGGAACTGCTGTGAGCAGTCCTCCAGATCAAGGCTGTAGGTGGTGTCAACGTAGCGCTCCTCTCCGGTCTCGCTGTTTTTCAGAGTAAAGCTGTATAATATCGGCTTGCCGCTGTCCGAGAACTCCTTCTCCGCTCGGCTCATGCTGTACTCGTACAAACAGAAGGGCGTGACCCCCAGCTCTCCGCCGTCCTCGCTGACAAAGCGGACGGGCTCAAAGTTCTTCTCAACGTTCAGGGTCAGGCTCAGGCCCTCTGCAAGGGTGGACTCCTCCATCTCCCTGCTGCACTGCTCCTGCAGCTCCTCCATCCGCGGGTCTGTGCCGTCATCGGAGAGGCCCTGCTCCTTCACGGCCTTCTGCAGCCTGTCAAGGGGGCTGTTGTCCTCAAAGGTCATGCTGACCGTTTTTAGAGAGCCTATGTCGAAGATCTGGTAGCGGGCGGTGTAAACGCCGTCCTTAAGGCCGCTGCTTTCGTTGCCGTAGTCGCCCTGCTCCAGGCGCTCGCCATTCTCGCCTGTGAACACGGGCTGCAGGCCGAAGTATACGTTCTCGTAGGGACCGCCCTGCTCGGGGGGCGCAGCTTCCTGTATTCTGGTCAGAGCCAGCTCCGGGGCCCCGAGCCACTGGGCAGTCACCAGCACCACAGCCGTCCGCCCGTCACTGAGCACCTGATCGACAGTTATCCTGAAATTCCCGTTCTCGGTGACAAGGGGCGTAAAGTCGGTGTCGGCGGCGATCCTTTCCTGAGCGCTTTCGCCATAGTAGTCCCCGACGCTGGTCCGGCGGTGCCTCTCGATGGCGGCAGCCCCCGCCGCAGTGGAGACCGTCAGCACTGCCGCTGCCGCAGCAGCTATCATGCGTCTGGGGCGTGCTGCCTTGCGGGATATCTCGGGGGCGCGGGCCGCATTAAGCAGCCGCTCAAGTCCCCGCTCCTCGCCCTCCCGCGAGGGCGATATCTGTTCAAAAGCTTTTTTCATTTCCGTTTTCATATATCCTCATCTCCCAGTTCCTGACGGAGCAGCAGGCGGGCGCGGTGCAGCCGGGTCTTGACGGTGGCAAGACGGGTGCCAGTGGCGCGGCTTATCTGCTCAACGGTCATATCCTCGTAGTAGAATAGGAACACAGCGGTCTTGTACTTTTCGGGCAGGCGGTAAACGGCGTCCAGCAGCTCCCGGTCCCGCCGGGACAGGTCCTCAGCTGCAAGGTCCATATGGTCCGAGATGTCCTCTCTCCCGAACCGCCGCCGTCGCCTGAGAAGGTCGCGGCAGAGATTTTCCGCCGTAAGCACGAGGCGCCCGAGCTCGTGGGCCTCGTTTTCTGCTGGGCCGAAGCCCAGCCATTTAAGAAAGGTCTCCTGCATCACATCCTCGGCGTCGGCCGGGTTTCCAAGGAAGGCCATGCAGACCCGATAGACCGAAAGGCAGTGGGCCCTGTAAAATTCACCGATCTCCTCATCGGAGAGCCCTTCCGCGCGGCTCTGCGTCGTGCTTTTTTTCATGGGCTCCTGCCTCCTTTCTCTGTGCTCATAACGTAAACGCCCGGGAGGGGCGAAAGGTTTCAAGGGGGGGCGAAAAAAGCGCCCTGATATTCAGAGCGCTTTATGCTTTCGATTCTTTTCAGATAGCCTCCTCCGAGTATGCGGTGCTTTCAAGATAAACGGTCTCGGGCGCGATATCTATCTCGCCGTTCATCCATGTAATAACACCGTGGAACAGCGTCGGCTCCGAGGCTATCTTTTCGTCCGCAAGAGGAGCAAAGCCCGGGCCCTTGAGCTTGGTGGTATCAAAAAGCCGCTTTTCGCCCGTAGAGAATGTTACCAGAAGCATCCCTCCGCGAAGCGCCTTGACCGCAGCCACCTTGATATTTTCCTCAAGCCTTCCTGCGTAGCATATATCATTTATAATATAATACATTTGCCTCACCTCTCACATCATAGGCGGTATCTTTTCAAAGTGCTCTCCCTGGACCGCAAGATTCCAAGCCTTGTACGCTTCCTCCTCATGAAAAGCAAGCCACCCTGTTATTATTTTCAGCTGCTTTCTTGGAAGCGACCCAGCGAGTAAGTTCGCCATCGATACCAACAGCAGCTTCATATTCTCCGTAATAAACATGAACATAAGGTTTATGGTGCTGACCTACATCTTTGAAAAGCATATAGATAACCATACCTCCAAATCGGCTTAACTCCGGCATTGTGTTCTCACTCCTTGATCGTTGATCTGCCATGGATTTCTTAATCATATTATACACCATCATCATGCAAAAAGCAAGTGTCGATGTAGGAAACTCAGGATAATCAATTTTCTTTTTTGATTATCCTGTGCTCTAAGCGAGAATAAAAAAATACTCTCCACGTAGGAGACCTCTTTTTAGACTAAACAGCAGGGAACTCTCCCCTGATATATTGAAACAGCTCTTCCTCCAAAAAATTTTCCCAAACCCCTTGACATCTTATTGTTTTTGTGATATTATCAATATAGAAATAACAAGAAGGAGCGATAGGGATGCAGACAGAGAAGGAATTTCTGGCGGGGTACAGTCTGAGCGACTACGAGCGGCCCTCGGTGACGGCGGACGTGGCGGCCTTCATGATAAGCCCTCAGAACAAGGAAAACTACCGCCGCAACCCGGAGAACAAGCTGCTTCTGCTGCTTATCAAGCGGGGCGGCCACCCCTTCAAGGACTGCTGGGCGCTGCCCGGGGGGTTTTTGCAGAAGGGCGAGACCGTTGAGCAGTGCGCCCTGCGGGAGATACAGGAGGAGACCTGCGTACTGCCCGCCTCGCTGATGCCCGTGGGGGTGTTCAGCGAGCCTGACCGAGACCCGAGGGGGTGGATAATCTCCAACGCCTACGTCTCTATCATCAGCGAGGAGTCGGTGAGGCAGGTAGGCAGCGACGACGCCTCTGAGGCCCAGTGGTTCGCGGTGAGCTTTGACCGCGGCGAGGGCGGGAGCTTTCGGCTGTCGCTGGAATATGGGGACACCAAGCTGGAGGCGGTGCTTGCGGAGGAAAAGACCCGCTTCGGGCGGACGGCCTTCCGCATCGAAGACAGCGGCGGGCTGGCCTTTGACCACGCGGCGATCATTGCGCAGGCGCTGACGGCGCTGAGGACCGAAGCGAAGGACTTTGAGACGATCTTTGATTTCCTGCCGGAGAGGTTCACGCTGACGGCGCTGCAGAAGGTGCAGGAGACGATAATGAACGTTTCTGTGCTGCCCGCGAATTTCAGGCGGATGGTCAGCGGATATGTGGAAGAGACGGAGGAATACGTCAGGGGAGAGGGGCACAGGCCCGCGAGGCTGTACAGGAGAAGAGAGGCCTGACCCAGAGCACACCGTCCGTATATTGGCCGGTTCCAAGGGCGGCCTTAGCCCTTGGTAGGTCCAGGGCAACGCCCTGGTCGCCGACCGGCGAAACACGCACAAATCTACCGATAAACCGCGGCGCAGCACCAATGAAAATGAGGCCACGATTTCGCGTCTCGCTCTATCTTAGGTGGGGGCGCTATGCTGCGCCGCAAAAGCCGTCCTCTTTCTCCATCAGGAAAGAGCGAAGCGATTTTTCCGTGCGGCGAGCGGCAAAGCTGGGGCTCTCCGATGAAACCCCTCCGTCTCGGCTTCGCCGAGCCACCTCCCGCGGTTGCTTCGCTGCCGCTGTTCAGGGGAGGCATATGTGGCCGCTGCCCCTCAACTGGCCTTGGGCGAACAACTTGCCTCCCCTGAAAGGGGAGGGGGACCGCCGCCGACAGGCGGTGGTGGAGGGGTTACGCTGGCACGCACATTCCCCCTCACTTTGTTCGGCCCGCCCATGTGGCGCAGTCGTTGCGAGGGGGAGACCATAGGAGAGGAACAGTTCATATTGAGGAGCCGAACAATATCGAAGTTCCCCTCCTAAGGTCTCCCCCTCGCGCACCCCTTTCCTTATCTCCCTGTCGGTCATTTTGTTGTAATTTCAAGTTCAAGGGGCGCTTGCTGTTTTTCATTTTGTTTGGGTTTCGGCGGCGAGCCGGTCGGTAGTCTTAGGGTTCTGTTGTTTGAGCTGTTTATGGCTTGACTGTTCAGGCGGAGGGCTTGGGGCTGCGTTGTGGGGCCCTGCTCCTCTTACTCAATTTCTCTGAATGCCACCGTATCGCGAGGGAGCCCCAGTACATCACACAGTTGTAAACGAGCTTGCGAGTGATCACGCGAATTAAAAAAGGAGGGATATTCATGACAAAGGTCCTTGCCGCTATGAGCGGCGGTGTCGATAGCTCGGCGGCAGTCAAGGTGCTGCTCGCTCGGGGCTATGAGGTCGCGGGTGCTACTATGCACCTGTATTCAAACGACGATATATCTGTCCGCAGCCGTACCTGCTGCTCCCTCTCGGACGTGGAGGACGCCCGTCTCGCTGCCCTCCGCCTCGGGATAGATTTCCATGTGTTCAATTTCTCTGAGGAGTTCCGCAGGCGGGTCATGGACAACTTCGTGGACACCTACCTCTCGGGCGGTACCCCGAACCCCTGCATCGAGTGCAACAAGCACCTCAAATTCGGCAGCTTTCTCGAAAGGGCGCGGCTCATGGGCTTCGATATGATAGCCACAGGCCATTACGCCGTCATCGAGCAAAGCCCAGAGGGGCGCTGGCTCCTCAAAAGGTCCCCCGACCGCGAAAAGGACCAGAGCTACGTCCTCTACTCAATGACCCAGGACCAGCTGGCCCACACCCTCTTCCCCGTCGGGGAGATGACTAAGGCCGAGACCCGCCGCATAGCCGACGAGAGCGGCCTCCCCAACGCCCGGAAGCCCGAGTCACAGGATATCTGCTTTATCCCCAACGGCCATTATGCGGACTTTATCACCGCTCAGGCGGGCGAGCAGCCCCACGGGGACATCACCCTAATGGACGGCACCGTGATCGGGGAGCACAGAGGGCTGATAAACTACACCATCGGCCAGCGGAAGGGTGTCCGAGTGAGCTACAGCGAGCCCCTGTTCGTCTACGGCAAGGACACCGAACGCAACACCCTCGTGATGGCCACCGCAGAGCAGATGCGCTTTTCCTCCCTGACGGCCCGAGACGTGAATCTTATCCCCTTCGACACCCTGTCGGGGCCGCTGCACTGCACCGCCCAGACACGCTACCACCAGAAGGACCTGCCCTGCACGGTCTACCCCGAGGGGGACGGCATCAGGGTCATCTTCGACGAGCCCCAGCGGGCCATCTCTATGGGTCAGGCCGTGGTGCTCTACGACGGAGACTATGTGATCGGCGGCGGGACGATCTGCTGAGGGCGTTCGACCCCTGAGAGGGCATTCAAAAGAAATGCACGGCTGTTAAAAATCGGCGGAAATGTTCGCACCCCCCGAAGGGGTGAGATACATTTCCGCACCCCCGAGCCGCCGCAGGCGGCGAGGGCCATCAAAAGAGAAAAAAGCCCGGCTGCGGGGTTTAATAATGCCCCCGAGGCCGACTGAAAAATAAAAAACAATATAGGAGATGATATCATGAAAAAATATCTTGTAGTAGTCGATATGCAGAAGGACTTTGTGGACGGCGCCCTTGGCAGCGCCGAGGCCTGCGCCATAGTTCCCGCGGCGGCGGAGAAGATCAGGGGCTTTGAGGGCGAGATCTTCGCCACCTTTGACACGCACTTTGAGAACTACATGGAAACGGCAGAGGGCAAGAAGCTGCCCGTGCCCCACTGCATCAAGGGCAGCGAGGGCTGGCAGCTGAACGAAGAGATCGCCAAGGCGCTGTGCGAGAGGGGGTTCAAGCCTGTTGAGAAGTACACCTTCGGGTCGGTGGACCTGCCGAGGCTCATAAAGGAGGCAGCGGGGGGCGAAGAGTTCGGGATAGAGCTGATAGGGCTCTGCACGGACATTTGTGTGGTGAGCAACGCGCTGCTGCTGAAGGCAAGCTTCCCCGAGGTGCCGATAGCGGTGGATGAGAGGTGCTGTGCCGGGGTAACGCCCGAGAAGCACGCCGCCGCCATCGAGACCATGAGGAGCTGCCAGATAGATATACTCTGAAACCCTGCTGAGCCGATGGAGTGAAAAAGTCAGAATGACTGCGGCAAGTTGGAACCTCTCCGTCTCGGCTGCGCTGAACCACCTCCCAGCGGGGTGGAGCGAAACACGAAATTTCTGCTCCCGCTTTCACTTGTGCTGCGCCGTGTGAGAGGCACTAAGTCTGCGCCTGTTTCGCGGGTCCGCGACAAGCCTCTGACGCGAGGCTTGACCGCGCGTTTTTTAAAGCGCTCCGCGAGGGGAACGACAGGCCTCTGCGCCTAATTATCAACTATCAACTATCAACTATCAATTATCAACTACGGAAAGGATGTAAAAAATGAAACTCGAACCTATCGTCGTATCGCTGTTGGATACGGACCTCTATAAATTCAATATGGATCAGGTCATCTTCCACAAACATACCGACCTCTGCGGACAGTACTACTTTAAGTGCCGCAATGAGGGCATCGTCTTCACCCCCGAAATGGTAAGGGAGATCGAGGAGCAGATCGACCACCTCTGCACCCTGAAATTTACTAAGGAGGAGCTTGACTACCTCCGCTCCATCCGCTTTATCAAGAACGACTACGTCGAGTTCCTGCGGCTCTGGAGACCTATCAGAGACTACGTCACCGTGAGGCGCGAGGACAGCGGCGAGCTCTTTATCGAGGTGGACGGCCCCCTCTTTTCCGCTATGCAGTTCGAGATATATCTGCTTGAGATCGTCAACGAGGTCTATTTCAGGATGAGCTATGACTACGACACCCTCCGCCGCTCCGCAGAGGAGCGCCTCGACGCCAAGATCAAGGCCCTGAACGATGGCACCTATACCTTCAAATTCGCAGAGTTCGGCTGCCGCAGGCGCCTCTCCCGAGAGTGGGAGGACGTGGTGGTCCGCCGCCTTGCGACCGAGACCGATAAGTGCGTCGGCACCTCTAACGTCTACCTTGCTATGAAGTACGACCTGACCCCCATCGGCACCTACGCCCACGAGTTCGTGCAGATGTACCAGGGCATCGACTCCATTCCTCTGGCCTATACCAACCACTACGCCATGAAGGACTGGTATAACGAGTACGACGGCGACAACGGCACCGCCCTGACGGACACCATCACCACCGACCTCTTCCTGCTGGACTTCAACCGCTCCAACGTCAATAACTATACGGGCGTCCGCCACGACAGCGGCGACCCCTATGAGTGGGGCGAGAAAATGATCGCTCACTATAAGAAATACGGCGTTGACCCAAAAACCAAGCTGCTGCTTTTCAGCGACAGCCTCGACTTCGACAGGGCCCAGAAGCTCTACGACCACTTCTGCGGCAAGACCAAGGTGTCCTTCGGCATCGGCACCTTCTGCTCCAACGACACGGAAGTCCCCTCCCTGAATATCGTCATCAAGCTGCAATATGTCAACGGCAGGCCCGTTGCAAAGCTCTCGGATGACATTGGCAAGGCCATGTGCCGCGACGAGGAGTATCTGGGCTACCTCAAGCGGTCTGTGGAGTTCAGGCTGAAAAGAGAGGGCGCCCAAGGATAATATGGCAAGAAGCGGCACTGCTGCGAAGCACCGCAAAGTGCGAAAAATGGGACCTTCCCCTTGCGGGGAAGGTCCCATTTTCGCGGGAGCCGTTATCCTCACTTGTGATATCTTGTATGCTCCGCGATCTGGAAGGCGCGGTAAAGTTGTTCAAGGAGCATCACTCGGGCCAGCTGGTGGGGGAAGGTCAGGCGGGACATGGACACCCGCAGGGCGCAGGCCCGCTTAACGCCCTCGTCCAGGCCGAAGCTGGAGCCGATAAAGAGATTGACCGTAGAATATCCGTGGACGGCGCAGTCGGAGATGGCCCCCGAAAGCTGCTCGCTGCTAAGCTCCCGCCCCTCGATGCACAGGGCGATGTTATAGGCCCCTCGGGTCTCGATGTAGGGCTGCATCAGTGCGGCCTCGGCGGCCAAGGCCCTTTCTATCTCCTTTTGGGAGGGCTCCGAGGGCAGGCGGCTCTCGGCCAGCTCCACCACCTGCGCCTTGCAGGAGGCACCCAGCCGCTTGATATACTCGGCCTCGGCCCCCCGCCAATAGCTTTCCTTTAGCTTACCGACGGCGATGATATTTACCCGCAGCATCAGCTTATCTCCAATATGGCGGCGGGAGCGCCCTCCTCGGTGAGCAGGCGGGCTGTATAGACGCCGTCCCTCTCCCACAGCTGGGGGATGAGCTTATCCCCTGGCATCACCGAGGACCTGTACTCGCAGCGGACGCGCTTTACCGCCGTTCCCGGGGGCAGCAGCTCGTCAACGATATCGAAATAGCGGGCGTTGTTGATGTGGGTATTGGTGTCGGTCTGGCAGCGGAGGGTGGTGAAGGGCTCGAAGGCCTTGGGCTCTCCCTCGGGGATGCTGATGCGGCGGTCAGTGAGCTCGTAGCCCTCGGGGGCGGGCAGCAGCTCGATGGCGCGGTCCTCCTCTGGGGTCATGAGGGCGGGCTTGAGGGTGTCGCCGTTCACGAGGGTGCTGACGAGGTAGGAGCGGGCGCAGATCTCGCCTTTCTGTCCCACAAGCTCGGTGCAGCGGCGGCCGTAGACCCTTCGGCTCTCGAAGAGGTAGGTGCGCACGGTCAGCTCCTCCAGATACTCGGGAAGGCGGCAGATATCCAGCTGGCGGTAGGCCACAAAGAGCAGCCTGCCCTGCTTCATCAGCGGCCCGATGACGCTGTCGTGGGCGCGGCTGAGGGTGCAGCAGTCCTGCATAAAGTCCACCATGGCGCTGCGCCGCATCTGTCTGTCGGCGCCGATATGGCTATAATAGACGGTCCGTTTGATCTCGTACATAGGTACCCCTCCTTTTTCTGTTAAAATTATACACCCCTCACCCCCACCCTGTCAAGGCCCTAACGGCGGGCGGCCGAATTCGCGTGAGCACTTGCAAGCTCGTTTACAACGGTGCAGGCCGCGGGGGCTCCCTCACGTCACGGGCGTGGGCACGCAAGTCGCGTCCCGGGCGCGGGCACGCAGGTCGCGTCCCGGGCGCGGGCACGCAGGTCGCGTCCCGGACGCGGGTGCGCAGGTCGCGTGAGCGGCGGCG